>JBBRYI010000001.1:0-394427 GCA_038237805.1 Chthoniobacterales bacterium
AGGGCACGGTTTTCAAGATGGATTCCTCGGGCGCCGTGACGACGCTCGTGACGACGCTCCATTCTTTTGCGGGGCCACCGTTGGAGGGGGCGAATCCCCGAGCCGGGCTGATCCTGGGGAGCGATGGAAACTTCTACGGGACCACGTCATTTGGCGGCGACGCCGGCAACGGCACGGCGTTCAAGATGGATTCCTTGGGCGCCGTGACGACGCTCCATTCTTTTGCGGGGCCACCGTTGGATGGGACGGCTCCCTACGCCGGGCTGATCCAGGGAAGCGACGGAAACTTCTACGGGACGACGGTTCAAGGCGGCCCGACCAACAAGGGCACGGTTTTCAAGATGGATTCATCGGGCGCCGTGACGACGCATTTCTTTGCGGCGAGCGATGGGGCGAATCCCAAGGCCGGGCTGATCCAGGGGAGCGACGGAAACTTCTACGGGACGACGCTAGTCGGCGGCGCGACCAACCAGGGTACGGTTTTCAAGATGGATTCCTCGGGCGTCGGGACGACGCTCCACTCTTTTGCGGGGAGCGACGGGGCGAATCCTCAAGCCGGGCTGATCCAGGGGAGCGACGGAAACTTCTACGGGACGACGCTAATTGGCGGCACGACCGACAAGGGCACGGTTTTCAAGATGGATTCCTTGGGCGTCGTGACGACGCTCCATTCCTTTGCGGGGAGCGACGGGCAGGGTCCCTACGCCGGGCTGATCCAGGGGAGCGACGGAAACTTCTACGGGACGACGAGTGGCGGGGGGGCGAGCAACAAGGGCACGGTTTTCAAGATGGATTCCTTGGGCGCCGTGACGACGCTCCATTCCTTTGCGGGCAGCGATGGGGCGACTCCCTTCGCCGGGCTGATCCAGGGGAGTGATGGAAACTTCTACGGGACGACGTCATATGGCGGCGCGACCAACATCGGCACGGCGTTCAAGATCGATTCCTCGGGCGCTCTGACGACACTGCATTCATTCTCGGGGAGCGATGGGGCGTATCTATTCGCCAGGCTGATGCAGGGGAGCGACGGAAACTTCTACGGGATGACGTGGAGCGGCGGTGCGACCGACAACGGCACGGTTTTCAAGATGGATTCCTCGGGCGTCGTGACGACGCTCCATTCCTTTGCGGGGAGCGACGGGGCGAATCCCTACGCCGGGCTGAGCCAGGGGAGTGATGGAAACTTCTACGGAACGACGGTACTTGGCGGCACGTACAACAATGGCACGGTTTTCAAGATGGATTCCTCGGGCGCCGTGACGACGCTCCATTCCTTTGCGGGGTTTTTACGGTTGGATGGGGCGAATCCCTACGCCGGGCTGATCCAGGGGAGCGACGGAAACTTCTACGGGACGACGCTAAACGGGGGTGCAGCCAACAACGGCACGGTTTTCCGTATCAACATCGCGCAACTGCTACTAAGCGCCGTCTCACGTAAAACGCATGGCAACGCAGGAACCTTCGATATTAGTTTACCGCTCACGGGCGATCCCGGCATTGAATGTCGCAGTGGCGGCCGCAACGGCGACTACACAATGGTCTTTAGCTTCGCCAACACTCTGACAAGTGTCGCAGGCGCGAGCGTAACGAGTGGGGCTGGGACAGTGAGCAGCAGTTCGATCGGGGCCGACACGCATCAATACGTCGTCAATCTCACCGGAGTCGCCAACGCTCAGACCATCACCGTTAGCCTAACGAATGTGAACGACTCGGCCGGCAATCTGAGCTCCAGCGTCGCGGCCACGATGGGCGTTCTCCTCGGCGACACCACGAGCAACGGCACCGTGAACTCCTCCGATATCGGCCAGGCAAAAGCTAATTCCGGACAGACCACGTCCACCCCCAACTTCCGCACCGATGTCACCGTCAACGGCGTGATCAACAGCTCCGACATCGGCACGATCAAAGCACAATCCGGCACGAGCTTGCCTTGATCGAGCGTACAAAATTCACCTCTCCACGCCACCCTTTCCCCAACTCCGAAAGCCTTCGCGAGCGGGCAATCCAAACGAAAAACTACCATGCAAAAGAATCCCGCTTCACAATCCGGCACCTTCAATCCACGCGTCTTACTTGCTTTTGCTCTTTGCTCAGTCGGCGTCTTCCTGGCGATGCTCAGTTTCGCGGGGACACCACCAGTCGACACGCTGCGCCCGAATACCATCCTGCCGCCTGATTCCGCAACTTTGCTGCGCACATTTGGCAGCAACGCCAATCGTCTCCCGCCAGAAGTGCCGCTCCCCGCGGGCGCTCAATTCTCTGTCCCCGGGCAGGGCGACCACGCAAGCAGTAACTCGGCGACTGGAGTTGCGGGAATGCCGTTCGCTACAACGACGCAGGGTGATTGGTCGATCGTCAGCTCACCCAGCACCAACTCTCCTGAGAACTACCTCTTAGGTGTCTCGTGCGTGTCGGCGTCCGATTGTTGGGTCGTCGGCTACTCCAAAGTCGGCATCGTCGCTCAGACCCTGATCGAGCACTGGAACGGAACGTCGTGGGCCATCGTCACCTCCCCCAACGTTCTCCTCGATCAGAACTTTCTGTATGGCGTAACGTGCGTGTCGGCGTCCGAGTGCTGGGCCGTCGGCTACTCCATCAACGGCACCGTCACCTCCACCTTTCAGACCATGGTCGCACGCTGGGACGGGAACTCGTGGACCATCGTCACCTCGCCCAACACCAGCGCCACGCGCGACAACCTCCTCTACAGCGTGACGTGCGTGTCGGCGTCCAACTGCTGGGCCGCGGGCTACGCCAGCAACGATAGCTTCTACGCTCAGACCCTGATCGAACGCTGGGACGGGAGCTCGTGGAGAATCGTCACCTCGCCCAACGCCAGCACTACGCAGGCCAACCTCCTTTATGGCGTGACGTGCGCGTCGGCGTCCAGTTGCTGGTCCGTCGGCTATATCTACACCAACGCCGGCGCCACCTTTCAGACCCTGATAGAGCGATGGGACGGGAACTCGTGGACCATCTTCACCTCGCCCAACACCAGCACTGCGGAGACCAACACCCTCCTTGGCGTCACTTGCGTCTCGACGTCCGATTGCTGGGCCATCGGCTACCACATCAATGCTAACGGCAACTATCAGACCCTGATCGAGCGCTGGGACGGGAACGCTTGGGCCATCATCAGCTCGCCCAACAGCAACAGCACGCAGACCAACGCCCTCCATGGCGTCACTTGCGCCGCGCCGACCGACTGCTGGGCAGTCGGTTACTACATTAACGCTAACTCCAGCTATCAAACTCTGATCGAGCGCTGGGACGGGAATTCGTGGGCCATCGTCACCTCCCCCAACACCAGCAGCACGCAGTTCAACCTCGTCGATGCCGTGAGGTGCGTCTCGACGTTCGAGTGCTGGGCCGTCGGCTACTACGCCACGGGCACCGGTTATCAGACGCTTACGGAAAAGTACACGGCACTCCCGCCGCCGATACCGACGCGTGTTGTTTCGCGAAAGACACACGGGACCGCCGGTGACTTCGATATTGAATTGCCGCTCGCGGGCAACCCGGGGATCGAATGCCGCAGCAGCGGGGCCAATGGCGATCACACCGTCGTCATCACCTTTGCGCTTCCGGTTACGGTCACTGGGGCCAGCGTCGCGAGCAGCGACAGCCGGGCGACCGCTGACCCGCCCATCGTGACCAATCAGATTGTGACGGTAAACCTCCACAACGTCGCCAACGCGCAGACGCTCACCCTCACGCTCACGGGCGTGAGCGATGGCACCAACTCGGGCAACGTCCCGATCTCGATGGCCGTCCTCCTCGGCGACACCACCGCCAACCGTACCGTCAACTCCTCCGATATCGGCCAGGCGAAATCGAATTCCGGCCAGACCACGAGCGTCTCCAACTTCCGCACCGACGTCACCGTCAACGGCGTGATCAACAGCTCCGATATCGGCACCATCAAAGCGCAATCCGGCTCGAGCTTGCCTTGATCGAGCGTAGCAAACTCATCTCTCCACGCCACCCATCCTCAGCAAATCCAAGCGAAAAGTTACCATGCAAAAATCCGGCACTGCTCTCCCATAACTTCCGCAAATAGACCCTGCATGAAAAAATACGTCAGTCTTATCATCACTCTCGTCGCAGTCGCGGCTACTTCAATATTCGGGGGCGTTGAGTCGACGCTCTCCGTGTTCGGCAATCTTCCACTCTCGTTTGAGCCCAACACCGGGCAGATTGACCACAACTGGCGCTTCATGGCGCATGCTTCGGGAGGCACATTGTACTTTGCCTCTTCCGAAATCGCCCTATCGGTGAACAGGCCCCATGTGCCCAGGAAGAGTGGGGTACAAGCTGCCGCGACCGATGTAGCCTGCACCGAGAATGGCGATTCCGGGATTCCACCGCACATGATGCATTTGCGTTTCGTGGGAGGCAATTCGGCAACGGCCATCACGGCTGGAAAGATGCTGCCGGGGAAAGTCAACTACTTCGCAGGCAATGACTCTCATAAGTGGCGCACGAATCTACCGACCCATTCTTCCATCACCTACGAGGGCCTGTATCACGGGATTGACTTAAGCTATGACGGCATAGGTGGGCAATTGGAGGGCACCTACACGGTGGCGGCAAGAGCTGATGCGTCGCGCATCAGGTGGCGCTATGAAGGAGCGGAGAAAGTATACTTGGATGACGCTGGCAACCTGCACATTCAGTCGCCTGATGTTGGTAGCAGACGTGGACGCGAACTAGTCGAACGCGCACCATTGGCGTGGCAGGCGATCGGCCGAAACAGGGTGCCAGTGGGGGCCCGTTACGCGATCGCTGCTGACGGAAGCATTAGCTTCCGACTTGGCAGCCATGATCGGACGCACGCACTCACGATTGATCCGGTTTTGACCTATTCCACCTACCTCGGTGTTGGTGGAGATGAGCCCGCCTATAATATTGGCGTTGACGCGGAGAAGAACATTTATGTTAGTGGGCTCTACAACCCCACAAACGTAAGCAACGGCTATGATGTGTTTGTGGTGAAGCTTAATCCCTCGGGGTCGGCGATACTATACAACACAATTTTTGGCGGCAGCGTTAACGATTTGGTCGCGAGCGGTGGGGGCACCGGCATGGCGGTGGACGCGACGGGAAATGTTTATGTTACCGGTGTAACTTACTCAACCAACTTCCCCACCCTTAACGCCTTCCAACCCAATTACGGAGGTGGAACGGGCGACATATTCGTTACCAAGTTGAATTCGTCCGGGTCCCTCGTCTATTCGACTTACCTTGGTGGGGGTAATGGCGATTCCGGTTTTGGTATCACCGTAGATAAGCCCGGGAACGCCTATGTCACGGGATATACTCTGTCTTCCAATTTTCCGTTAGCCGGCGCTTTTCAGTCCAACTACGGTGGCGGCGCAACTGACGCGTTCGTTTCCAAGTTGAGCGCAGACGGCTCGACGCTGATCTACTCAACCTATCTTGGCGGCAGCGATTTCGACCAGGCGTATGGCATCGCCGTAGATGCAGCGGGCAACGCTTACATCGCCGGCGTGACTGCTTCGCTCAACTTCCCCGTGGCCAATGCTTATCAGTCCCTGATCGGCGGCAATAGGGACGTCTTTGTCACCAAGCTGAATCCGTCCGGATCCGCGCTTGTCTACTCGACCTATATCGGAGGCATTCTGGACGAGCAGTCTAACGCAATGACAATAGACTCGTCGGGAAATGTGTACCTTACCGGCCGCACGCAGTCGGCTAACTTTCCGACAGTCAATCCCTACCAGCTGGTTATCGGCAGCACGACCGATACGTTCGTAACCAAACTGAGAGCCGATGGCGCGGCTCTGGTCTATTCTACATTTCTTGGCGGCGTGGGAACAGACTATGGCTATGGTATAGCAGTAGACGCTGCTGGAAACGCCTATGTCACGGGACAGACGGGATCCTCCAACTTCCCGACAGCCAATCCCATTCAGGCTTCCCTTAACGGTTCCACGGATGCATTTTTAACAAAACTAAACGCCGCAGGGAACGCGCTGGTTTACTCGACCTACTTGGGCGGCAGCAGCGGTGAGGGTGGTCTGGGCGTCGCACCCGACGGAGTGGGCAACGTGTATGTCACGGGGTTCACTCGCTCAACCAACTACCCGACCGTCAACCCCATTCAATCACAATACGGTGGCGGACCTTCCGATGCTTTCATTACGAAGATTACGGAGTTACCGGCCCTGATTGGCGTTGTCTCGCGGAAAACCCACGGCAGCGCTGGGATGTTTGATATTGATTTACCGCTCACTGGGCCGCGCGGCATTGAATGCCGCAGCGGCGGCACGAACAAAGTTTACACACTGGTCTTTACCTTCGGAAATCTGTTGGCGAGTGTGGGTGGCGCCAGCGTCACGGATGGGACTGGGACGATAAGCAGCAGCGCGATTGATAGCAACGATGCCCATCAATACGTGGTGAACCTAACCGGTGTAACTAACGCGCAGATTATCACGCTTAGTTTAAGTAATGTGACCGACTCCGCTGGGAACAGCAGCAGCGCCGTATCTGCATCGATGGGCGTGCTCCTCGGCGACACCACCGCCAACGGTGCCGTCAACAGTTCGGACATAAGCGATACCAAAGCGCAAAGTGGTACTGCCGCCACATCCAGCAACTTCCGTGAAGACGTTACGGTTAGCGGTTTGATCAACAGCGCAGACATCTCACTCGTAAAATCCAAGTCGGGAACAGCGCTTCCGTAAACCAGGGTGCTTAACGAGTATTAGGATTTCATCAAAATTGCGTCGCGCCGGACGGTTGCGGTTCCTCAGGTGCAGTTGTAGCTGCGGCACTCTGAAACAGCGGCCTGGCAAAAATTGCGAAGGAATTCTTCTTTGCGCAAATGTATGCCTCTTGCGTTAAGACCTGACCATAAGCGGACTGGCCAAAAGTTCAGATGTTTCAACCATTAAATCGAAGTCAGGCACGGCTCTGCTATAACCGCGCGAACCAAGTTCTCTTCTCGCGGCTAACGGCAACTAAAATTCTTGAAAAACCAAGCTAGAACTGCCACAACCCTCGGCTGAATGCTCTCGACCCCTAGAATCCAAAGGGAAACCCCCATGAAAAAACATTCTGTTTCTCAATCCGGGCGCTTCAATCCGCCCGTTTTACTTGCTCTCTTTCTTTTCTCTGTTGGCGTTCTCCTGGCGGTGTTGAGTGCCGTCCGCATCAGTCACGAGACACCTAGGTCTACTGATCGTTTGGAACCTTACATGCCAGCCGCGGTCGGCGACGCGGACAACCTGGACCGTATGAAAGTCGAATGGAACAACCGCTCTGCCGGCTTCTCAACCTTCGGCCGCTTGCCGATCGCGTTCGAACCAAATGTCGGGCAGACCGATCCCGCTGTGCGTTTTCTGGCGCATTATCGCGGGGGCACAATCTATTTTGCAAAAGGGGAAATTGTTTTGGCGATACCCGAAAAAATCGGACGATGTCGAAAGCGATCCCGGAATTACACCGGTCAGTTTTCGCCCGCGCTCCCGACCGCTTGACGGTCTTGCGCTTGCATTTCCTGGGAGCGAACGCCGGAACCACCATCTCTGGGCATGACAAGTTTCGCGGAAAAGTAAATTACTTCCGCGGAAATGACCGGAGCCGCTGGCACAGCAATGTCCCGACCTTTTCCGGCATCACTTACCACCAACTTTATTCTGGCGTCGATCTGATTTACGGAAACGACGAACAGCATCTCGAAGGGACCTACCTGGTCTCGGCCGAGGCGGATCCGGCGCGCATTTCCTGGCGCTACGAAGGGCGGACCATATTGCGATCGATGCGGCCGGCAATTTGCAAATCAGTTTGGCTGGAGGCGGACGCAGGTTAATCGAAAAAGCGCCAATCGCGTGGCAGGAGAAAGGGGGTCGGCGAACGCCGGTCAATGTCGGCTACGAGTGCGGAATCGACGGCCGCATCAGTTTCGCCTTAGGCAATTACGATCGAGCTTACCCGCTCATAATCGACCCCACGCTGATCTACTCTACCTACCTGGGGGGCAGTGCCGATGACGCCATCTACAAAATCGCCGTAGATAAGTCACGCAACATTTACATAGCCGGCCTAACGACTTCGACGGATTTCCCGACGCCTAATCCTCTGCAACCGGTAAAATCGACAGGGTACGACGGCTTTGTTGTCAAACTGAGCCCAAACGGATCGCAATTGATTTACGCCACTTACCTGGGCGGTGGTGGCGGCATAAACGACAACGATTTGCTGATGAGCCTCGCCATTGACGCTGAGGGCAGCGCTTACGTTACCGGCAATACCTACTCGACCACCTATCCAACGGTAAACGCTTTTCAATCGCAGCACGGTGGTGGAAGTGACACATTCCTGTCAAAACTTGATCCCTCCGGCTCGACGCTCTCTACTCGACCTATCTCGGCGGAGGAGATTTCGATTACGGATTTGACGTCGCCGTCGATAGTACGGGCCACGCCTACGTGACGGGGATGGCGGCTTCGTTGAATTTTCCGATCATTCACGCATACCAACCGAGTTATGGCGGCGGTGTCTATGACGCGTATGTGACGAAGTTCAGTCCGGACGGACAGACATTGGAATATTCTACCTTTGTCGGCGGAAATGATTATGAGCAGGCCTATGCCATCGCATCTGCCTTGGGAAATGTGGAAGTTCGCGACCTAATTGTCCACTTTTGCGCTCCTCCAACTCCAACAATGGACATTTAGGTCGCGAACTTACATATTCATCGCGCGGAAGACTTGGTTGGTGATTCGTGCGCGACATTCAAAGTAATCGGGCCCATCCATGCAGTGCAGCCAACCGCTGCCACGCCTTCACACGAACGTCCGGCCTCGCCACCCACATCACTCCAGAGCTTGATCATCGGATCGGGGTAGCTGAGCTTTGTCGTTAGGCGGGATCGAATGCATCGCTGCATTTGGAAATAGCCTAACGAGTCGCCTTCTACCTTAAGTGTGTCCTTGGAATCCATTGCGGGGAGAATCGCCAGAAGTGAAATGGGCCGCACTGAAGTAACATTTGACGATCTGCGAGGGTTCTCGCTCTGACCGTCGAAGCTATTACGGCACGCTGGACCCAGAGCGTAATTTCACGAAACTAATATCGGAAGCGTTGATAGAGCCGTTGACTACTACGTCTTCGCGAAAATTCGCGGCGCTAACTGCCGCGCCAGATTGCGTCTTGGTTTGCGAGACGTCTGTGGAATTCACGGTTTTATTTCCGTTAGTGTCGCCGCCCAGAATATTCAGGCTGAGGGCGGTGTCGGGTAATACCTGACTTAATGTGTCAGTTACACCACTCAGTGTTACCGTGATTTTCTGCACGTCCGCGACCCCCGTTAGATTCACCGTCATAGTGTTGGCGGAAAACGTCGGAGTGCCGGAAACGGTGCCGACGCCGGAAGTCACACCCGCGTTCCCGCTCACGACATTGTTGTCGAAAGTAAAAACAAGCGTGTGATTCCCACCGCTACTGCGGCATTCCACCGCAGGTTCACCCGTGAGTGGCATTGGAATATCGAAGGCGGTGGCGCCATGAATCTTGCGGGAAACGGCTGAGGTCAGGAGGAGATGATCGACGGCTGCCTTGATATCGAGGCGACCGTATCCGTAGGCGTTGTTAGGCGAAACGGTTCCAACGCCGCAATTGTTTGAGAGAATGTGAACCGCGGAATCGTTGAGCACGGCTTCAGTGGCGGAGATATCGTGACGGAGCGTCGGGCGGGCGGACCACAATAACGCGACCGCTCCGGCGACGTGCGGAGTGGCCATGGAAGTGCCACTGAGGTTGCCGTAGGAACTGGTGGAGGTGCGAGTGGACGAACGGACGTTTGTGCCTGGAGCCGTGAGATCGGGTTTGAGACGAGAGCTGCCATCAGATGTGACCGGGCCGCGGCTGCTGAATGAAGCGATTGTATCGGTGCCGTTGTTCAATGCCCCGATGGTGTAGGCGGCGTCATAGATTGATGGAGGATCGGAAACGGTGGAACACGTTGATCCCGAATTTCCCGCGGCGACCACCATCATGATTCCAGCCGCGCGCTGCGCTTCGACGCCGGCGTGCAAAGTGTTTGCAGAACAACCTTCGTCCGCGGGGCAAGTCCATGAATTGGTCGTAATGTCCGGCGCTTTACTTGAATCGCCCTGCGCAGGCGCGCCACCCACGGGATACGGCGCAATGAAAAATTCCATGCATTCGAGATAGCTGGCCGGTGTGCCGGCGCCTTCATCCATATTGCGGCATCCAATCCATTTCGCGCCGGGAGCCATGCCTATCTGATTGTTAACGCCATCATCGCCCACCGCCGTCCCCATGGTGTGAGTTCCGTGACCGTTGTCATCGCAAGGCTGCGCGGAGTCAGCGCCGCATGATCCGCCGCCGGAATGAATGCTATCGTGCCAGTTGTAATCATGGCTGGCCACAAGTCCGTTCCAGCCGCGATAGTGATTTTTCAGAGCATCGTGATCCCAACGGTATCCGGTATCCGCGCCAGCGACGACGATCCCCTGCCCCGTGAAACCAAGCGCCCAAACTTCGGGCGCGCGGGTGTAACTAACGCCTGGCTCGACCGCCGTTATCGCATTCGGCTGCGACGATGACTCCGCCGCGGGAACAGGATTCTCGATATTCCGAATTCGCGGGTTGCCTTCGATTCGCAAAACATCCGGCCGTGCCGCCAACGCGGAAGCGATGTCCCGGTTCGCTTTCACCCAGATCAAATTAACGATGTAGAAGGAACGATGCTCGACGCGGTGATCGCGCAACCAACGTAAAATCGGTCGTTGCGTCGCTTGCGTTTTTGCCAACAACGCGTCCCGCACGTAGCGACCTTTTTCTGTTTTCGTCTTCAACTTGTTCGCGGCAGACAGATCAGTCTGATCGGTCAAGACAACGAGGAACTCCGCTTCCGCTCCATTCGCAGTCCGCTGCAACACCCACGGTGCGATTTTACCGAATACACTCTTTTGATCGGCGCCACCGAAGTCGTTCACCGCTCGCAACGGCGTGATAGTTCCGACTAGGGCGATGATGGCGGCGGCGAAAAGTAGTGCGCAAAGAATCCACCGGAGCGGTCTGAGGGTGGAAACAATGTTCTTTGTTTTCATAGAGTGCAGTCCCGTCTAGCGATCGCCAAAGTATACAACAAGGCTAATCCATCATAGAAGGGTTATGTAAAATCGCCCGGGCGAAACTCAAAGGAGCTCCAATACTTTTTTCGCGGCATTGTGACCGGGAATACCACTGACAGCTCCGCCGCGTTGAGCACTCGAGCCGCAGAGGAAGACGTTTTCAAATTCTGTTTCGACGCCCCACGTGCCGACTTGATGTTTGGTCTGAGCGAAAGGAAACGAAGGGGCGTCTTGAAAAATGTTGCCATGATAAAGCCCTAACGAGTCTTCGATGTCGACCGGGCTTTTGCTCTCGATGCAAAGACTTCCATCGCCCGCGACGGCGAGGCAATCTTCGAGAGGTTCCGCCAGCCAGCGGTTTAATCCTTCGACAAATCTTTTCTCGGCCCGTTGTCGCATCGTTTTGTTATCGCGGGAAAACAAACTCCACGGTGTGTCGAGTCCGAAGAGCGTCATGGTGTGGAAACCTCTTTCGCGCAGGTCGGGCGAAAGGATGCTGTCGTCAGTAAGCGTGTGACAGTAAACCTCGCTCGGTAACTTGTTAGGCAACTGGCCCCGCGACGCTTCGCGATAGCTGACGTTCATTTCCTCGTAGCCTTCATCGATGTGAAATGTGCCGCAAAACGCCTCGGTCTCTTGGTAGCGTTTTGCTTTTAGCTTCGGCAATCGGCGCAGGAGCATGTTGATCTTGAAGACCGAACCTTCATCCGTCGCATTTGGCTGATACGGTTTGCCGATAAACTTCGCGAGCACGTTGCGCCCAAAGTTCGCGAGAAGAAAACGCGCATCGACGGTTTGCGATTTGCCATCCAACTCAAATTCGACGCTGCGTGTTCCGTTGACATTCAGAGCGCCGAGAGTGACGCGCGTGAACATTTCGGCGCCGCTGCTGCGCGCCGCCTGTTCCAGTTCGCGTGCGACATGGCCCATGCCTCCGACAGGTACCTTCCATTCGCCAGTCTTGTTGCCGATAAGGTGGTAAATGAAACAACGATTCTGCAATAGGGACGGATCGTGCGGATGCGTGAAGACACCGATCTTCCCGTCCGTTAAAACAAGGCCCCGCAGCAAATCGTTTTTCAAATAGTATTCAATCGCGACGCCGAGCGGTTCTTCGGTCAAACTGCGCCAGGCTTCGCGATGCGTGTCATCCGCATCGAACCGTTTTCGAAAATCTTCTTTCGATGCGAGCGGCTCGAGCATCGTGTCCCAAACTTTCTCAGCAAAAATGCGCGACAGAGCGTAAAACTTCTTCAGTCGTTCGTGTTCGTTGTCGCTTCCGGTTAGATTGATGATCGATTGCCGGCTCACTTCTTCGGAGACGTTGCTCAGGAGCAGACCGTCATGCCGCCCGTCTTTCACGTAAGGTGTGAATGAAGCGGTCGCGCGGCGGCGCAGCTCGAGATTCAAGCCGAGATCGCGAACGATCCTCTCCGGGAACAGACTAACGAGATAGGAATATCGCGACAGGTACGCGTCGTAATCAGGAAATACTTTTTGCGATGTTGTCGCACCACCAATGTAGTCATTCTTCTCGAGCATCAGGACGCTTAATCCCGCACGCGTCAGGTAAGTCGCAGCGACAAGCCCATTGTGGCCGGCGCCGAGGATAACCACGTCGTATTTCGACTTCATTTGATTTGGTCGTAACCGATTTATTGCGTCTTTGAGTTTACCAGATGCATTGAGTCGCGCACTCTTTGGATTGGGGAGCACAGACTGCCAGCCTGTCTGTCTCGGCAGCTTGCCGAGACGCTGGTCCCATTTGAGAATTCGCTGGCGACGAAAGTGTTGCCGGCAGCTGCGGGCTCACACCGCTTCCTCCCCAGAACGAGTTAGGGCACGCTAGATCCGGAGTGTAATTTTACCAGAGACACATCGGAGGAATTGATTGAATTGCTCGCGTTTATGTCCTCGCGGAAGTTCATGGCAGTCACCGCCAGACCGGACTGGCCTTTCGTTTGCGAGACGTCTGAAGAATTTACGATCTTGTTCCCCGTGGTATCACCAATGAGCATGTTCGCGCTCACTGCGATGCTCGGTAAACCCTGACCAAACTTATCTGTCACAGCGTGCAAAGTGAGCGTGATCTTCTGCACATCGGCGACGCCAGTAAGCTGAACGCTCATCGTGTTGCCCGAGAAGATGGGACTTCCCGAAACGCTTCCCACACCGCTGGTCAAGCCCGCGCTGCCGCTCACCACGCTATTGTTGAACGTAAAGGAGAAGATAAAGTTCTGAGTATCGCCTCCAGTCCGGCACTCGACGCCAGGTTCGCCAGTGATCGGCAATTCAATATCAAAGGTTACCATGCCACCGTGTCTTTTGCGCGAAAACGCGTTCACAAGCTGGAGCGGATGCGGCAAGACATCGATGCCATACGGTTCATGCAACCCTGTGACGAGCGAGGCGTTCACCGTCGCGCCCGCGGTAGTATATTTGCCGATCCTCCCCATGGTCGAGGAAGGACGGCTCGCGACGAACAGATTCCCTCCGGACACAGCGATCGCTGTTGGGTCAGTCAACCCCGAAATGAGCGAGGCATTCACCGTCGCGCCCGAAGTGGTGTATTTGCCAATCGTCCCGGTGCCAGCACTGCCGTTGCTATTATTTGTCACAAACAGATCAGTTCCAGACACGGCGATCCCGTATGGAAAGTTCAACCCCGAGATGAGTGAGGCATTCACCGTCGCCCCCGAAGTGGTGTATTTGCCAATGGTACCGTTGCCAGCGTTCGCGACAAACAGATACCCGTCAGAGACCGCGACGTGAGCAGGGGTACTTAATCCTGACTGCGGAACAAGCGAGGCATTTACCGTCGCCCCTGAAGTGGTGTATTTGCCAATCGTTTCACTCCCAAGGTTTGACAAACAGATTGGTGCCAGACACCGCGATGCCTGAGGGGAAATTCAAACCCATAACCAACGCGGCGTTCACCGTCGCCCCTGCGGTCGTATATTCGCCAATCGTTCCGTTGCCGTTGTTCGAAACAAATAGATTCGTGCCGGACACCGCGATGCCAAACGGATGATTCAACCCTGTCACAAGCGCGGCATTCACGGTCGCACCCGAGGTAGCGTATTCGCCAATCGAGTTGTCGGAAAAACTTGTGACGAAGATTTGTCCGTAAGCGGTTCCGAGTAGGGACCACAGCGCCACTGCGGCGGCAGCGACGAGAAGAAACACGAGCGGTCACATAACCGCGGCTGTGGATAGGATGTGCTGTTTGTTTTCATAGAGGGCACGCCGCTAATCATGACATGCCGGCCCATTGGACATCACAGATGTTACGGATTTGCACGTCTCTCCGGTTCCCTCCGTAGAAAAATAACCGCAAACAATTCACTCGTTAGGGGGTTTCGATGAGCTCTAACGTTTCTCGTGGGAAATTCCGCGTTCCGTTACTAGATAAACCGCAAAACTTCCGAGCCAATGTCCGCCCTCGTAATGTTCGCCGGTCACGACCAGCGCACCGATGCGCTTCGGCTGCCGCGGCAAGCGCGGCCCGACGCGTATCCTTCGCCGGGAGACCGGAGATGATCCCTTCGAGCATCCAAGCGCGGCTCAGATTTAATCCATCGAGATGCGCGAGCTTTGGATCGCTGGGATCGGGCGAAATGGCGACGGGCAGCCAGTCACCATTTCCTTTCGTCGGTAGCTGCGGCATGAAGTCATGCAGCCACCTGGCAAATCGATCCGTCGAAAGCACGCGACGCATTACGTCTGCTTCAGCCAGACACGGTGAAAGAAAATCCTCGCCGGACGGTTCGAATGCCAGCGGACAATTTTTGTCGGCGAGAAAAAATTGGCGTGCCTTTTCGGCGAGCATGTCGCCGAAACGCTTATCGTCCACGCCGCGCGCGTAATCGAGCATGAGACCAAGCGCAAAAGCGGTCTGGTCATGTTCGCCGATTCGAACCGGATAAGACAATTTCGGCAACCACACTTTCAATCTTTCGAGTGCGGCCTCTTCGAGCGGATGGAGGTTGGCCAGCATCTCGCGCGTTTCGGGATCGCCCCACTCGCGCAGTTCCGCGATCAACTGCAGCAGCCAGGCGAGCCCGTAGGGACGCTCAAAGCTATCGCGCCCTTCTCCACGCAGATAAATTGCTTCTTGTTTGAGATGATCTGCACTCAGACTCTTACGCAACGCATCGCGCGCTGGGGCGACAAACGGCGCATCCGGAGATTTTCGCACCAGCCTAACGAGTAGCCAATGCCCGTGCACCGATGAATGCCAATCGTAGCAACCGCAAAAGGCCGGCGTGAGTCTGCGCGGAGGAGCGACGTCCGCGTCGCTGTTCAGGACATGGCTTATATGGTTCGGAAACTCTTTATTGATGCAAGCAAGCGCCAGCTTGGCGAAACGCGCCGCCGCGGCGGCATCGAAGTCCGGTTCAACATTTTCCGCCGTGAGATTGAAAGCCGGAAACAGCACAAAAGCGCAAAGCAACGTTTTCATCCTGGACTGATTGTTATTTGAACGGCGACACGATCGCACGCGCAAACATAAACGGTTTTGTTGATCGGAATGGCATGGGAGCGGAAGGTTTGAGCAATGATTATTTTCCACGATCCCCGCTGCACAGAATATGCGATGCCCGGTCACCCGGAACGACCGGCGAGAATCCTGACGAGCGCACCGCTGTTGAAGGAGCGCCACGAAGATTGGGAGTGGCGTCTCCCCAATCCGGCTAACGAGGAAATGCTTTTGCGTGGTCACTCGGCGCAACATTTCGCCCGCGTCCGCACCGCGGCGGATGATTTCGATGTCGATACTCCAGCGCATCCGAAGATTTACGATCACGCACTGCGTGCCGCGGGCGCTGCGGTTGATGTTTCGCGAGAAGCACTCAAAGGAAGTACGGCCTTCAGTCTGATGCGACCGCCAGGACATCATGCCACGCGCGATCGAGCGATGGGCTTTTGCTACTTCAGTAATCTCGCAATCGCTGCGCTTGATGCCTTGGCGAACGGTGCCGAACGCGTCGCGATCTGGGATTTTGATGCGCATCACGGTAATGGCACGGAGGCGATCGTTGCGCACAATTCCAGAATCGCGTTTGCGTCGATTCACCAATTTCCCGCGTATCCGGGAACCGGCGAGCGTTCCTTTGACGACATCCACAACTTTCCTATCGCCCCGTACACACCGCGCGCCGAGCACATGCGTGAAGTCGAGCGCGCGTTGCAAACACTGCTCGATTTTAAACCTAAGCTGCTTCTCGTCTCCGCGGGGTTTGATGCTTATTCAGGCGATCCCTTAGTGCAGATGAGCTTGGAAGCGGAAGACTTTGGAACGTTCGGGAAATGGTTGCGGGAATGTGATGTTCCGGGTGGTGCAATCCTCGAAGGTGGCTACAGCGATGAATTACCCGAATTGATCGATGCCTTTCTCAACGGTTGGGAAAATCCAGCCGCGGATAGCGGCGGACACGAACCTCCGTGAAAATTCGTGTTCACCGGTGGCGATTTTTCTTCTCTTAGTGAATAGTGCGCGACATCGCGGGCCGTAGCACAGCTTGGTAGTGCGCTTGAATGGGGTTCAAGAGGTCGTGGGTTCGAATCCCGCCGGCCCGATTTAAGAATAATTCACCACCGAGTCACAGAGCATACAGAGGAAGAGTTTATTTTGTCTTTTCTCTGTGATCTTTGTGTCTCTGTGGTGCTTCTCCGGTCCGATTGCTACAATGAATGTTAAGCATTAACCTGCGCGCCTTATGTTGAGCGCCGGAATCGTCGGACTCCCGAACGTCGGAAAATCGACGCTGTTCAATGCGGTCACGCGCACGCGCAAGGCCCAGGCTGCTAATTATCCCTTCTGCACAATCGATCCCAATCTCGGTGTGGTCACTGTGCCCGATCAGCGTCTCGACGCGCTGGCGAAGTTATCGCATTCGCAAAAAATTATTCCGGCGGCGATTGAGTTTGTCGACATCGCCGGCTTGGTCAAAGGCGCGAGTGCGGGCGAAGGGCTTGGGAATCAATTCCTCAGTCACATTCGGGAAGTGAACGCGATCGTGCAGGTCGTGCGCTGTTTCGAAAACGCCGATATCCATCACGTCAGCGGGACAATTGATCCAATCCGCGACATCGAAGTCGTCAACACCGAGCTTGTGCTCGCTGATCTCGCGTCGCTGCAGAAGCGTCACGACCGTTTGCAGAAAGAAGTGCGCGCAGGATCGAAAGCGGCCAAAGCAGAGAGCGTCCTCATGGAGAAATTGCTGCCGCATCTCAACGCCGGAAAACCAGCCATTACATTTGAGATGACGCCGGAAGAAAAAATCATCGCGCGCGATTTTTTCCTGCTCACGTCAAAGCCAACATTGTTCGCGTGCAATGTTGCAGAATCAGATCTGGCCGCGATTTCCAAAGGCGATGACTCGCCTGCGGGAAAGCACGTGAGGTCGATTGAAGAGTACGCTCGAAATCATTTCGCAACCGAAGCCGTAGTGATCAGTGCGCAAATCGAGAGCGAGCTGGTCGACTTAAGCGAAGAGGAAGCGCACGATTACCTGCGCGACCTCGGCGTTACGGGCAGCGGAGTCAGTGCATTGATTCGCGCGGTGTATCATTTGCTTGGCCTGCGAACTTACCTAACGACTGGCGAGAAAGAGACGCGCGCCTGGACGATCCATGAAGGAGATAAGGCGCCCGCCGCGGCCGGCGTCATTCATTCCGATTTCGAGCGCGGCTTCATCGCAGCCGAAACGGTGCATTACGACGATCTCGTCTCGTTAGGCTCTTTTGCCAAAGCGCGCGAAGCCGGCAAGCTGCGGATCGAAGGCAAAGAATATGTCGTGCGAGATGGTGACGTCGTAGAATTTCGTTTCAACGTTTGATTTCTTTAATGTGGGAGCGGCCTCAGTGCCGCGAGCTTTAAAGTGGAAGCATCCCGCGAGCCCGTGTTCGTCGGGACACTGAGGTCCCTCCCACATTTATTCCGCGATGTAGAGAATCCGGCCGCACTGCTCGCAGCTCACAATTTCTTTGCCGGCTTTTACCTGCACCACAGTTTGCGTTGTCACTTTCATGTGACAACCAGTGCAAACTTCGTGCTCGAGCGCGACGATGGCGGCATCACCTTTACTCGCGAAAAGTCGCTCGAAACGACTGAGGACATCTTCGTCGATCTTCGCTGCGATCTCTCCGCGTTCCGTTGTCAATTCCGCCAAGCGTCCCTGCAGCGTTGTTCCTTTTGTATCCAGATCGGCTAGCTGGCGCGTGATCGATTCCTTCGCCGCACCCGCCTTTTTTTCTTCGGCCGCAATCTCCGTCTTAAGATTGTCCGCCTGCTCCATCAACTCGAGTTCCTGATCTTCGATCTGTTGAATTTCTCTTTCGTAGCGTTCGATCTCGTGACCCAGGGCTTGGAACTCATCGTTCTTGCGTGTCTCGTATTGCTGCGTCTTCAGGCGCGCAATGCTCGTAGTGCGCGTGCCGACATCCAGTTCCATTCTTTTGCGGTCGACCTCGACCTGACGCGCCTTTTGCTTAATCGCTTCCAGTGCGGCCGCGTTTGCCGCCAGCTGTTCCTCGAGATGCTTTCGTTGTAATGGCAGCGTCTTGGTTTCGTTCTGGATTTGTCTGATCTTTTGCTGCCGATCTTGCAGTACGAGGAGTTGCTCCAGTTCCGATTGCACGCGCGAATGTTATGGGCTCTGTCCGAGCCCGTCAATCGAGTCGCCGACGGCAACTTCGCCTTCGTTGAGAATCGCTGCATACAAGCCGCCGCGATGCACGAGGCCACGCAAAGTGGCGGGTTGCCTGGTTAATCGCACCAGGTGCGTGCATGGTTCGCACAAGCGAAGTCCGCGCATGCGCACATCGCCGACTTTGAATTCCTTGCCGACAAGATCATTCAGACGCACGCCACGCGTGAGAACGTTACGTCTGCTTTCCGCCGCAGTCAGCGATGTGCCCGACTCGCGCTCAAAAGCTTCGATCGCTTCCGATTCAATCAGCGACAAGTCGCGCTGACCTTTATGATTTGAAAACGTGCCGATGCCAGCGGCGTAACGATCTCCGTCGAGGCCGCGTCCCGGCAAGGCGCGCACGCGTTCAACCGCGCGAGGCAACTCCTCCGCTTTGGGCGCGATATAAATGGCAAGCACTGTTCCCGACTCGCTCATATAGTTAATAAAGCTCCACCGGCGACCGGCTCGCATCTTCAACGCTGAGAATTTTCGCCCGCTCTTCACCCAATACTGCGATGCGCAAATTCCAAATCTCCTCATTTATCTTTCGAAAGGACTCCTCGGAAAACGGATCCGGTTTCACCAGTTTCTTTTTGAAAGCATCGACACTTTCAAGCGCGCGATCGATTTGCGAATGCGGCAATCTCCTCAACGTCGCGTGCACTTTGTCAATGGCGGCTACGCGGTGACAAATCATCGTCAGATCATTACCGGCCGCGAGCGCGAGCTGAATTGTTTCGTCGAGATCGTATTCATTGAGGATCGCGCCCATGTCGAGATCGTCGGTCATGATCAGGCCATCAAAGCCAAACTCTTCGCGCAATAATTTCGTCACAATGCGATGCGAAAGCGAAGCCGGCATTTTGCGTGGCTCGAACGACGGATACCACCCATGACAAATCATCATGCTATCAACTTTCCTTAGATTGGAGCGATTGACCTCAAGCGCCCGCGGCGTCGCTTCGCTCGAAGGCGCGGGCGGTTCGGGTGAACCACCCCTACCCATAAATGCGCGAAATACCGCTAGTTCTTCCGCATCTAGTTGGTCGCGGGTGCGCTCGATTTTCGGCAGCTCGTGGTGCGCATCGAGCGTCGCCGCGGAATAGCCGGGGAAATGTTTTCCGCAGCTCGCGATCCCCTGCTCCCGCATCGCATCGTTGAATGCGCCTGCCAGCCTAACGACTTCTTCGACAGTTTTGCCATAACAACGGCCGCGCAAAGAATTGTCCGCTTCATCGTCGAACGAAATATCGAGCACAGGGCAGAGATCGAGATTGAATCCGAAAAGCCGGAGGAGACGGCCGGTGATATCGCCGTGTTGCCTAACGAGTTCGACGTCGCCTTTCTCGCGCAATTGCTGCGCATTAGGCGGTTCGTTCCCGATCAAGCGCAAACGTGAAACGCGTCCACCTTCCTGATCGATCGTAATGATCGGCTCCACTTCGCTGATCGCGCGCAAATCGCCGAGCAACCGGCGCACTTGTGCCGGGCTCTTAATATTGCGACCAAAAATGATGAAGCCGCCTGGCTGCACCCGCCGAAACAACTCAGCGCTTTCATGGTCGAGCTCCGGCCCGGGCACACCGGTAAGGATCAGTTGACCGAGCGAATCGGCATTCATACTGTCGCCAAACTAAATTCGATCATGCGCGGCGAAAATAAAAAACGCATTCTTCTTTTCATTGCAACGCTCGTCTGCTGCGCCACGGCTCGAGCGACAGTCGATCTTGGCATCGATGTGCTGGCGCAGCGCGATTACGCGATTCTTGCGGGCAAGCGCGTTGGCCTCATCACAAACCAGACCGGCATCGATTCGCACGGAGTCCGTACCCGCGTGCTTCTGAAAAAGCATTGCAATCTCGTTGCGCTTTACACACCGGAGCATGGGTTGGACGGGACGGAAAAGGCCGGACGTTATGTAAAATCGCGGCGCGATCGGATCACTGGATTGATCGCCCATTCGCTTTACGGCCCGACGCGCAAACCGACGCCGGAAATGTTGCGCGGAATCGAAGTGCTTGTTTTCGACATGCAGGACATCGGTTGCCGCGGTTACACCTATATCAGCACGATGGGACGTTGCATGGAAGCAGCGGGCGAAAATCATATTCCATTCGTGGTTCTCGATCGTCCGAATCCGCTCGGTGGAAATCGCATCGAAGGGCCTTCGGTCGAACCGCAATGGATTTCATTCGTCGGTCAGTTCCCGATTCCCGCCGTCCACGGTCTGACGGTCGGCGAGCTCGCCAAAATGGTGAACGCTAAAGGTTGGATGGCGGCGCGCTGCGATCTGACCGTGGTGCCAATGCGGGGCTGGGCTCGTAACTACGTTTGGGCAAACACTGGATTGCGCTGGATTCCGACGTCACCAAACATTCCGCATGGCACTTCGCCGCTTTATTACGCCGCGACAGGAACCGTCGGCGAATTGAGCGGACCGGAATGCGGTGTGGGGGCATCAGCACCGTTCGAAAGCATCTCGGCGCGATTTTTGAACGCGACCAGTTTCACGCGCTACCTGCGGTCTTTGGACATGCCGGGAGTTTACTTCAGCGAATTTCGTAGCGGTCGCTCCCAGGGAACGGCGCTGAAGATCGAGCCACACGCGGGCGCCGATCTGACTGCGCTCGGAGTTTACATGCTCGCGGAAATGAATCGCTACGCGAAACCGGATCTTTTTCGGCGAACCCCGCGCAGCAAGCTCGACATTTTTTTCAAAGTTTACGGCGGCTCCTCGATTCGCTCGCAAATCGAACGAGGCGTTTCGCCCGAGCGCATCGTCGGCGCATGGCAAAACAACGTGCAAAACTTTCGACGGGAACGCAGTGCCTATTTACTATATAACTAGGCAGTAGAAGCGGCTCCATTGAAAAAAATCGGCATCTACGGCGGGACATTCGATCCGATTCACCACGGACATCTCATCCTCGCACGCGACGCATGTGAGACGCTCGATCTGGAAAAAATGATCTTCGTTCCGGCGGCCGCGTCACCGCACAAAATTGATAGGGCCTCAGCTTCCCCTCAAATTCGATGGGAAATGGTGCGCAAGGCAATTGAGGGTGAGCCACGATTTGCAGTTGATGATTGCGAACTGCGTCGCGATCCGCCCTCTTTTACCATCGATACAGTCGAAACCATTCAGAAACGCGAAGCAGGCGCGCAATTTTTTTACTGCATCGGCGAGGACAACGCTTCTAGCCTAACGAGTTGGCATCGGTTTCCGGAATTGCAGAAGATGGTGCAATTCGTAATTCTCGACCGGCGAGATTTCAAAAGCAAAACTGATTACCCCGTGATTCGAAGGCATATCGACATCTCGGCCACCGAAATTAGGAAACGAGTTGCCGAAGGCCGTTCGATTCGCTATCTCGTACCGCGTGCGGTTGAGGAAATCATCAGCCGCGAGCAGTTATACAGGGAGCCGAAATAATCGAAGCGGAAAATTTAGCAAAACGTTGCGCCGAGCTGGCTGCGGATAAAAAAGCAGAGGAGATCGTGGTGCTCGACCTGCGCGAGATCTCGACCTTCACAGACTTTTTCGTGATCTGTTCCGCCGCGTCGGAACCGCAACTAAAAGCGATTGCGGGCGAAATCGAAGCGCGGCTCAAGGAAGATCACAAAATCCGCGCCGCCGCCGTGGATGGATTTCCGGCGAGCCAATGGATCGTGCTCGATTATATGCAGGTTGTGGTGCACGTATTTCACAAGGAAAAACGCGCCTTTTACAGCCTCGAAGATCTATGGGGCGACGCCCCCCGAATCGCTTGGGAAACGATGGCTACGCAAAATTAATTGCTATGGCTTCCGGGAAGCAGTCGGAGAAGTCGTCGGTGCCGGCGCTGTTGCAGGCGGCGCGCTTGCTGATGGCGCCGGTTTAATGTCCACCAGCTCCACTTCAAAGATCAGAGTCGCGTTCGGCCCGATCTCCTGGCCGGCGCCGCGCGGTCCGTATGCGAGCCCAGCAGGAACGAAGAGTTGATACTTCGCGCCTTTCTTCATCAGCTGCAAAGCTTCCGTCCAGCCTTTGATAACTCCATTGACCGGGAACGTCACAGGCTCATTGCGTTTATAAGAACTGTCGAATTCCGTGCCGTTGATCAGCGTCCCGCGATAATTAGTTACAACAGTGTCGGTTTCCTTCGGGGATGGGCCGCTGCCTTCTTTCATGACCTTGTATTGCAATCCACTGGCTGTTGTCTTCACGCCGGGCTTCGTCTTGTTCTCAGCGAGAAATTTCTCGCCTTCGGCCGCATTCTTCTGCGCCGCCTCTTGCATCTTCGCCTGTTGTTTTTCCGTCAGCTCTTTCGAGAAGGTGGTCATCGTTTCCTTGATCTGCTCCTCAGTAAGCTGAGGCTTTGCGCCGGAAAGGGCGTCTTTAAGTCCGGCAGACAAAACGTCCGCATTGATATCAATGTTTTGCTTTTTCAACGTCGACCCGATATCCAGACCGATGCTGTAACTGACTTTATCTTTGGAATCTTTTAACGCCGGTTTCTCTTCCGCCGAGACGGCGGTAACAAAAGTGAGTGCAATAATAGCAATGGATAGACTTTTCATAAGTAATGCGAGTTGGGCTTCGGTCGCGGAAGTCTGCACGCTAGTGGATAAGCGACGGGCGTCAAGGCGGTCGCTTCGTTTATTGGTGGTTAGGCAAAGTTGTCTCTGTCTCCTGGCGCTAGGGTTCCTGAACGCAGCCGGCGCGCTTTCCGCTTTGACCTTGTCGGACGCCGATGCGCACCTAATCGGCAGGAAGATCTGGCAAAATGAATGCAATGGAACGGTTGCCGGACTCACTTCCTGGAATGAGGGCGAAAACTTCGCTTCGCTTGGAATCGGTCACTTCATCTGGTATCCCAAAGGCGTGCGCGGTCCGTTCGATGAAAGCTTCCCGAAGCTGGTCAATTTTATCTCACGGCACGGGGCCAAATTTCCCACTCTCCTCCTTGCGCCTAACGAGTTATCTTGCCCATGGCCGACGCGTCGCGAATTTCTTAATGCCCAAGAGACGACCAAAATGAAGCAATTGCGCCGCTTTCTCGGCGATACGGTCGATTTGCAGACGCAATTCATGATCGCGCGTTTACAGGAATCATTGCCCGAGATGCTCGCGCAAGCGCCATCGGCCGAGCGGTCAAAAATAGAGCGAAATTTTAGCAATCTCGGATCCACCCCAAATGGTTGTTACGCTTTGGTTGATTACGTGAATTTCAAAGGCGAAGGGACTTTGCTCAGCGAACGTTATCACGGCGAGGGATGGGGCCTTCTACAAGTTCTCGAAGGAATGCGGCAGCCTTCTCTGGACGAGTTCGCGCATTCGGCCGAAACTGTTTTACGTCGCCGGGTGCACGATTCCCCTCCCCAGCGGAACGAATCACGCTGGCTCCCGGGATGGTTGAATCGCATTCATAGTTATACGAAAGAATGAGTGTGCATCGTGTCGCCCTGCGATTCTTATTGGTTATAGCCGGAATCCTGGCCGGCTTACAGTTTTCATCGGCGCAAATTCGCCGCCCTCCGGCGCCCGCCCCCAGTCAACCCGCGCGCGCAGCTTCGCAGCCTCTTCGCAAAGCGACGGATTTAATTCGCAAGCAGGACCCGATCAGCATCAATCAGCAACTCCTGGCGAAGGTAAGCCCCGATGATATGCACATCATCGTTTCCATTCCGAAGCAGCGCGCCTATCTCATGACCGGCGAACAAGTGGTCATCGATAGTCCAATCTCCTCGGGAAAACGCGGCCATTCTTCACCGACCGGAAAATTTACCGTTCTCGAAAAAGATAAGAGTCATCACTCCACTCTCTACGGCGACTTTCGTGACTCACATGGACGCATTGTGCGGGCTGGTGTGAGCGCGCGGATCGATGCCGCGCCGAGCGGCACGCATTTTGTCGGCGCGGAAATGAAGTGGTTTATGCGCCTAACCGGCGATGGCGTCGGGATGCATGTCGGAATTCTTCCGGGGTATCCTGCTTCTCATGGTTGCATTCGAATGCCATCTCAAGCGGCCGAGCTGTTTTACGCGCATGTAAAGGTTGGCACTCCTGCGGAAGTGCAGCCGCCCTAGTCTTCCGTCAGCAATCGTTCACGTAGAAGATTGAGCGCGGCTTGCGTGGCGAGCTGCTTGAATGTCTCGCGATCGCTCGCAAAATTGAAATGCCTAACGAGTGTCGGGGCGTTGTTGGAAGAAAGCGCTATGTAAACCGTGCCGACCGGCTTCTTTTCTGATCCACCGGTTGGTCCGGCGATTCCCGTTGTCGCAAGTGCATGAATTGCGCCGGTTCGCGCGCGAGCGGCTTCGGCCATCGCCTGCGCGACCGGTTTGCTGACAGAGCCGTGCTTGCTGATCAGGGATTCGTCGACACCAAGCGCCGCTATCTTCATTTCCGTCGCATAGGTAACAAATCCACCCACGAATATTTTCGACGCGCCCGGAATATTCGTTAGGCGATGTGCGAGCAGGCCGCCGGTGCACGATTCTGCTGTGGTCACCGTTTCGTTCCGCTGGGTCAGCAAACGCACAATCACCTGCTCCAATTCTTCCTTGCCGGAGGAGAAGATTGAATTCCCGAGCGTCGACTTCAAGATCGATTCCGCCTGCGCGACGGCGGTGGGATTTCCGATGATACGCAAATCGACTTCGCCCGGACGCGAGCAGTAGCCGAGTTCGATATCCGGGATTGCCAGAATGCTTTTTCCGACTGCTTCTTCAACGAGAGACTCGCCCATCCCGGTAATGCGATAGGTGCGCTGCTCCTTCTGAGTAACACTCGGGCTTATCGTGCGCAGGATCGGCGCGACTGATTGGAGAAACATCGGCTGCAATTCGCGCGGTGGTCCTGGCAGCAAAAATAAATGAGGCGAATGGCTGGCCGAACTCACATGCGCGCGAAGATATAACCCGGGAGCAGTGCCGTAGCCGTTAGGTAGAACAACTGCACCCTTTGGAACAAGAGCCTGCCGCAAAATGCGATCCGTCAATTTCCAACCGCGGCTCGCAAGTCGATGCCGGATCGCGTTTGCAACGCTTTCATCTTCTTCCAGCCTGAGCCCAAGAAGCTCCGCAGCTGCCTCGCGTGTGACGTCGTCGCTGGTTGGTCCCAAGCCTCCTGTGACGAATATTAAATCCGCAAGCAAGGACTCAGCGAGAGCCTCACCTATTCCGTTCCCATCGGGGACCGTGACCTGCCGATCGATCCGCAAACCCAGTGGAAAAATCTCGCGCGCGATAAATCTCAAATGCGTGTTGAGAACATCACCGAGCAAAAGCTCAGTGCCGGTATTGATCATGATGGTTCTCATTTGCTATCCGAACCTGTAACCGAAATAACCTGCACGGAAGTGATGGACATTCTACTGATCAAACTTTTGCTCACGCCGCTGCTCATCGCGGCGCTGACTCTAATCGGCAGGCGCTGGGGACCGGCTGTCAGCGGTGCCGTTGCAGGCCTGCCTTTAACATCAGCCCCTGTGTCCGTCTTTCTCGCGCTCGAACAGGGAACAGATTTCGCAGCGCGCGCTGCAACAGGAACACTTGTTGGGTTAATTGCAGTTGGTGCGTTTTGTTTTGCATACGCGTTCACAGCATCGCGAAGAAATTGGATCGCTAGTGCGCTCACAGGCATCGCGGCATTCCTGGTATCCGCATCATTGCTCGCCCTCACACCTCTTAATCTGGTGGCGACCTTTATCATCGTTGTTCTCTTCCAGGCGATAGTCTTGAGGATGATGCCGAAAGCAATTGGCGGCGCGAACGTCACCGCTTTGGCTGCGCCGAAATGGGACCTGCCCTTGCGCATCGGAGTGGCGACTGGATTGGTATTTCTGCTCACCGCAGTCGCGCCGAAACTTGGACCACAAACAACAGGCCTGGTTTCACCATTTCCGGTTTTCGGCGGAGTCCTCGCGATCTTCGCGCACCGGCATTTCGGTACGCGTGATGCGCAGCGTGTTTTGCGCAGCGTGGTGCTCGCTTCTTTCTCGTTTGCCGTTTTCTTCTTGATCGTCGGGGCGATGCTCGCGCGCTATGGATGCGCTGTGACCTATTCGATCGCCGCTGTTGCTTCGTTGTCGGCTAACGCGCTTTTGTTTGCGCGGCTGCGCCACAGTTTGTAGCGCAGTAAGTACTACGCCGCGTCCTTGTCCTGCTTCTTGCGAATGAGCGGGACCTTTTTGCCTTCAACAACCGCGCGATTGATTGTCACTTCGGCGATGTCTTCGCGGCTCGGAACGTCGTACATGATGTCGAGCATGATGCGCTCGAGCATGGAACGCAGAGCACGCGCTCCAGTCCCTTTCGTGACCGCTTGAGCGGCAAGGGCTCGCAAAGCGTCTTTCGTCACCGTCAGGCGAACACCTTCCATCGAGAAAAGTTTGGTGTACTGCTTCACCATCGCGTTCTTCGTCTCGGTCAAAATCAAAACCATTTCGTCTTCGCTGAGCGCATCCAACGCGCTTACCACCGGCAAGCGCCCGATAAATTCCGGGATCATGCCGAAGCTGAGCAGGTCTTCCGGCTCGACGTGCCGAATCGCTTGCTTCGCCAGCGCCTGCTCGACTTCCAGAGTCGGGCTGCCGAAGCCCATTGTTCTTTGTCCGATGCGCTTCTGGATAATTTTGTCGAGCCCGACGAATGCGCCGCCGCAGATGAAAAGAATTTTCTCGGTGTTGACCTGAATGTATTCCTGATGCGGATGCTTGCGCCCGCCCTGCGGCGGAACGTTGCAGGTGCTACCCTCAAGAATCTTTAGCAGCGCCTGCTGCACACCTTCGCCGGAAACATCCCGCGTAATACTGACGTTGTCGGTTTTGCGCCCGATCTTATCGATCTCATCGATGTAAACGATTCCGATCTCGGCGCGCTTCACGTCGTAATCAGCATTTTGTAACAGACGCAGAATGATGTTTTCGACATCTTCACCGACATAGCCGGCTTCGGTCAGCGTAGTCGCGTCGGCGATGCAAAATGGAACATCGAGGATCTTCGCCAGCGTCTTCGCCAGCAATGTTTTTCCCGAACCGGTCGGTCCGATGAGCAAGATGTTACTCTTTTCGATTTCGACTTCAGCCAATGGATCCGGCTGAAACGCGGCGGAAGTATCAGCCGGCGTCGCGCTCGACTGCAGAACGCGTTTGAAATGATTGTGGACTGCGACCGAGAGCGTTTTCTTGGCGGTGTCCTGACCGATTACGTATTGGTCAAGCAAACGCCGGATATCGACCGGCTTCGGAACGCGGATGGTCGACGACTGCCGGCGTGCATCTTCATTTAGCTCTTTATCAAGGATGCTTTTGCAAACGTTGATGCAACTGTCGCAAATATAAACGCCCGGACCGGCGATCAGCTTTCGCACCTCAGCGTGGCTTTTGCCACAGAAGGAACACATTGTGAGGTTCGAGGCGCGCGCCATAAATTTCGGTCCTAAAAGAGCAGTTCCTATTCCTCCACTTTCCTGGGTAAAGCGGCTTCCGCGATTGCTGTAGAACGGTCCGGAATAGCGCCGTCAAGCAGCTTGATTTCCTTTCGCGACTTGATCACTTCATCGACCAATCCATAAGTTTTTGCCTCGGCGGCTGACATGTAGTAATCGCGATCCGAATCAAGCCGCACTTGCTCTTCGGGTTTGCCCGTGTGTTGCGAAATGATTCTAATAAGGCGCTTCTTTAGCTTGAACATGTACTCGACTTGACGCTCGACATCGCTCGCCTGCCCTTGTGCGCCGCCCGAGACCTGATGAATCATGATGTCGGAGTTCGGCAAGGCAAACCGCTTCCCTTTCGTCCCCGCGCACAAAAGCACCGCGCCCATACTCGCGGCCATTCCCAGGCAATACGTGGTCGTGTCGCACGTTAGGAATTGCATCGTGTCGTAAACCGCGAGGCCTGCAGTAACCGATCCGCCGGGTGAATTGATGTAAATGTTGATGTCCTTTTTGCCATCCTCCATTTGCAAGAAAAGTAACTGCGCGATGACAAGGTTGGCGATGTGATCGTCGATCGGCGTACCGATAAAAACGATGCGATCCTTCAGCAGCCGCGAATAAATGTCGTAACTGCGCTCCCCTCGTCCGGTCTGCTCCACCACCATTGGAATAAGCACACCTTGGGACAAATTTTCGTTCGATGTCGTCATGGTTTTTGTTCGGAAGTAACCGTCGCAGCAGGCGATTTTTCCGCCCGTTCGACGGTAACATTCGCCTTCAGGAAATCAAGGCTCTTACCCAGCAAGAGCTGCTCCGCGAGCCCATTAATCCCATCATTTTCTTCAAGTTGTTTGCGCATTTTATCTACGGAAACGTTGTATTGGGCCGCCTGCTCACGAATGCTTTTGTCCAGTTCTTCGCGCGTAATTTCGATTTTCTCCTGCTCCGCAATGCGATGAAGAATGAAGTTCGTCTTCAACCGATGAGCCGCCAATCCACCTGCCCCTTCCACCAGTTCTTTTTCTTTGCTCTTCAGCATTTCATCGGGAACGCCGCGCGCGCGATTGCGCTGCACCAACTCACTTAACGCGCGCCGAGTCTCGTGCGTGAGCAAACTCGGCGGCAGATCGAATTGAATCCGTTCGTGTAAAAATTTGACGATCTGATTTTCCTTCGCGCGTTCTACTTCGTGTTCTTTTTCGTGCTCGAGATTGTGTTCCATCTCGTGGCGCAATTCCTCGAGCTTTTTGCCCGGCAAAACTTTTTCGGCAAAGGCGTCATCTAATGCCGGCAAAACTTTCTCTTTAATTTCGTTAACCGTTACGGCGTAGTTCGCCGTTTTCCCGACAAGTTCCTTCACCCCAAAATCATCGGGAAGCTTTACCTGGATGAGTAGCGTCTCCCCACGCTTATGCCCGACCAGTTGTTCGCAAAATCCGGGAAGAAAATTACCCGGCGCGAGTCGTAACCAGAATTTTTTTCCGCCGTGTAAATTCTTGCTCGCTTCCGGCGCCAGCTCACTAATCGGTTGCCCGTCGACTGATCCTTCAAAATCGATGACTGCAAAATCTTCCATCTGCAAACCGCGCTCCGCTGCATCGACAAAGTCGGCGGATTGATCGCGCAAGCGTTCCAGTGCGGCGGCGATTTCTTCCTGGGAAACATTCGTGTCGGGCAATTGCACCGAAATATTTTTGTAGTCGGGCAAATCAAATTCCGGTGCCGTCACTACGGTGGCGGAAAATTTCAAAGTGCGATCCGGCGCAAACTCGACCTCTTCGACATTCGTTAGGGAAACAACCCGCAATTGCTTCTCGGCAATTGCATCATGATAACTTTTCGAGACAAGTTTCTTCGTCACTTCGTCCTGAATTTCTTTGCGGAACTTCGCTTCGATCACACGCTTTGGCGCCTTGCCGGGTCGATAACCGGGAATCCGCGCGTAACGCGCGTAGTTCTCCGCGATCGCGTCCCATTCCTTCGAGACCTGTTCCGCCGGCAACTCGATGCGCAACGTCGCCATCGATTGCGGTTGATGTTCCACTTCCACCTTCATGAAGGAGCGACGTTAACGGCGTGCAATGCGATGCGCAAATTTGCGTCTTCGTTCTGTTGTAGCGGCGGTCTATGACCGTCGCTCGAATTGAACGCGGGAAGTGCGACGGCCAGAGACCGCCGCTACAAGGGAATTTCTTTTCCGCCGATGTAAACCGAATGCGTCAGGGCGATCCCGAAATAATAGGCAACTTCCCGATAGTCGGCACAATCGAAGACGCAAAAATTCGCGCGCTTTCCAACTTCAAGCGATCCAATCTTGTCGCCACGATTTAAACTGTAAGCCGGGTTGATCGTGGCCGCGCTCAAACTCTCCGCCGGCGACATCTTCATCTGTGTGCAGGCGAGCGACAAAATCATCGGCATCGAGGTTGTGGGCGACGAACCAGGATTGAAATCCGTAGCCAGGACGATCGCCAATCCAGCGTCGATCATTTCCCGCGCCCGGGGATAACGATTTTTGCCTAACGAGTAAACCGAGCCCGGCAGCAGGATCGGCTGCACTGCTGCTTCGGCCAGCGCAGCAATCCCGGCGGGGTTCGTTTGCTCGAGATGATCGGCCGTTTGTGCTCGCAGTCTCGCTGCCAGAAACGCGCCGCCCGAATCACTCAACTGATCGACGTGCATTCGAAGGCGCAGTCCGTACTCTTTTGCCGCGTTGAGAATCTTTTCCGAGTCGGCAATCTCAAAGTACCCGCGTTCGCAAAAAATGTCGCAGTTCTCGGCGAACTGTCCTTCTGCAGCGCGCGGCAACATTTCGTGAATGACCAGAGCAACATATTGCTCGGGTGCATTGCGGAATTCTTCCGGCACCGCATGCGCACCGAGAAATGTCGGGATGAATTCGATCGGGCTCTCCGCGTTCAACGTCCGTATGACGCGCAGGAGCTTCAGCTCATCTTCAACTGACAAACCGTAACCGGATTTTGCTTCAACGGTTGTCGTTCCGCTTTGCAAAAACCAATGCGCGTGTTTCAACGCCTGTTGCAAAAGGTCATGTTCCGTCGCGGCGCGAGTTGTACGCACGGTTGAGCGAATCCCACCGCCGCTCGCCGCGATCTGCTCGTATGTCGCACCCTTTGATCGTTGCTCGAATTCATCGACACGATTCCCCCCGAAGACAGGATGCGAATGCGCATCGACAAAACCGGGTAAAACGATTTTGCCCGTCACATCTATGACTTCTGTCTTGCCAGAAATTTCTTTTTCGATCTCGGTCGACATTCCCGTGGCAACGATTCTTCCCTCGTCGATCAGCATCGCGCCGTCTGGAATGATCGAAAGCTCATCTAGCTCCGCACGAACACGCGCGCGTTTCGGGCCCGCGAGGGTGACTAGCTGCGAGGCATGAAGCACAGCAAGCATTTCAATTCCTCGCTAGCCCAGTTTGCTTTCGACTAACTGATTGATTTCTTTAAACCGCGATTCGGATTCCGCGCTGATCCTTTGGAGCTTGTCTTGAAGAGTGGATTTGAATTTCTCGTCTTTCAATCCAGCCAGATTAATTCTGACGTTCATTCCAGCGCCACCGATACAGGCACGCACCGCGAGAAGACCAACCCCAACGTCCGAAATAGAAGCGGGATTACCTTTCTCGGCCATTTCGGCAAGAAGCTGGTAAGACTTGGCCGCCGTTTCCATCACTCGCAGCGGAATTTCCGCCGCATATTTGTTGGCAGATTGAATTGCGCCTGAGCGCGCTGCTTTCTCTTCGGTCGATTCTTTCGGCAGCGCGAACGCGGCCATAACTTTGTTGAAAGCGGCCGTGTCTTCATCGACCAAAAACAGCAGCTCATCTTTTAGTTGCTGCGCCTTCACGGCCCAATCACTGAAGTAGGCGAGCTTATCTTCCCAGCCACGTTTCCCGGCCGACAGATTCGCGACCATTCCGCCAAGTGAAGCGCCTAACGCGCCCATTAAAGCAGCGACCGAACCACCGCCGGGCGCAGGAGAATCGCTTAACGTCTCATTGCAAAACTCGCGCAGATTTAGTTTCACGAGCGATTTCTTTGAAGCGGCGGATTCCATCTTGAACTCAATCACCTTTTCTTTCGGATCGAAAGGCTTTAGCTCACTCAATCCCATCGAGCGAACCGCCATATCGATGAGCTCTTCTTCCGACGCGCCTTCCGACCATTTCTGTTTGCGCAAAAAATATTTTCCGGCATCGATCAAAGATTTCTTCGGAACCATCCCAACGATTTCCGATCCGGTGACGCGAAGACCGCGTTTGTCGGCGGATTCATTGCAAGCATCGAAAGCCACATGCAAGGGCGTCTCTTCAATATTCGTTAGGTTAATCGAGACTTGCGCCATTCCGTATTCCTCGACGTACCAGCCAATGGCTTTTACGTGCTTCAACATTCCGGGAATGCGAATCGGTTCACCTTTCTCATCGAGAACCTTTTTCCCCTGAGGCGCGCCGTCTTCCGTCTTGATCCGGCCTTGTTCTCTTATATCGAATGCGACTGAATTCGCTCTTCGCACCGCCTTCGTGTTCAGGTTTACATTGTAAGCGACAAGAAATTCGCGCGCACCGATTGCGGTCGCTCCCGATTTCTCATTGAACACCGCCTCACCGAAGTCCGGTTTCCATGCCGGTTGTTTTATCTTGTCAGAAAAACCTTCGTATTCTCCGGCACGAATGATGGAAAGATTGGAACGCGACGATTCCTTCGCAGCCTTTTCGTAGAGATAAACTGGAATTTTCAGTTCTTCGCCAACTCGTTTTCCTAATTGCGTCGCGCAGGCGATCGCTTCTTCCCATGTAATATTGCTGACTGGAATGAAAGGACAAACATCGGTCGCACCCATTCTCGGATGCGCGCCCGTGTGCTTACGCATGTCGATAAGCTCTGTGGCTTTTTGAATGCCACGAAACGCTGCTTCAGCCGCGGCCTCGGGATTCCCTACGAACGTTACGACTGTGCGATTCGTGCTCGCCCCGGGATCAACATCAAGCAACGACACACCATCCACGGATTCAATCGCAGCCGTGATCTGTTGGATAACATTGAGGTCGCGGCCTTCCGAGAAGTTCGGCACACATTCGATGAGTTTTTGCATGATCAATCGAGCGCGCGCGGCTGCATCGGGATCTTTACGTCGTGAGCTTTCGCAAAATCGATTGCCTTGGAATAACCAGAATCGGCATGCCGAATTACGCCCATGCCGGGATCGCTGGTTAGCACGCGCTCGAGGCGGTGCTTAGAATTTTCACTCCCATCTGCGACGATTACCATGCCCGCATGCTGCGAGTACCCGATTCCAACTCCCCCGCCATTGTGAATCGAAATCCACGACGCGCCACCTGCTGTATTCACGAGAGCATTTAAAAGCGGCCAATCTGCAATTGCATCGCTGCCATCAAGCATTGCTTCCGTTTCGCGAAATGGGGAAGCAACCGATCCCGTGTCCAAATGATCGCGCCCAATCACGATGGGACCTTTAATCTCGCCGCGCCTAACGAGTTCATTCATGGCAAGGCCTAATTCCGCGCGCTCGCCGTAGCCGAGCCAGCAAATGCGCGCGGGCAAACCTTGAAAATGGATTCGTTCCCTCGCAAGTTTCATCCAACGCGAGAGAATCTTGTTCTTTGGAAAAACTTCGAGAGCGAGTTTGTCGGTGCGCGCGATGTCTTCCCGGTCGCCGCTTAACGCGACCCAGCGGAAGGGACCTTTGCCTTCACAAAAAAGCGGGCGGATGTACTCCGGAACAAAACCGGGAATGTCGAATGCGTTCTCGACGCCAGCCTTTTTTGCCTGCGTGCGAATGTTGTTGCCGTAATCGAACGTGATTGCGCCGCGCCGTTGCAATGCGAGCATAGCCTCTACGTGCACAGCCATCGAGCGCATGGATCGGTCAATGTATTGGTCGGGATCTTTCGCACGCAGTTGTAGCGCTTCCTCCAGCGTCATTCCATGCGGCACGTATCCGTTCAACGCATCATGGGCGCTGGTTTGATCCGTGAGAATGTCGGGAACGACATCGCGTTTCACCATTTCAGGCAAAACATCCGCGCAGTTGCCGACGAGTCCGACCGACACCGCGTGCTTCTTCTTGCGCGCCTGCTCGATCAAATTCAAGGCTTCATCGAGCGATTCGGCGATCTTATCGCAATAGCCGCTCTGCAATCTTTTTTCGATCCGCGTGCGATCGACATCGACGCCGAGGAAAAGTGCGCCGTTCATTGTTGCGGCGAGCGGTTGCGCTCCACCCATGCCACCGAGTCCGCCGGTTACGACAAATTTTCCTTCGAGCGATCCGCCAAAATGTTTTTCTGCCGCGGAGGCAAAAGTCTCGAATGTTCCCTGCACGATTCCCTGGCTGCCGATGTAAATCCAGGAGCCGGCGGTCATCTGTCCATACATCGTTAGGCCAAGTCGTTCGAGTCGGTTGAACTCAGCGTAGTTCGACCATTGTCCAACCAAGTTTGAATTTGCGATAAGGACGCGCGGCGCTTCATCATGAGTTTTGAAAACGCCAACCGGCTTACCCGATTGCACGAGCAATGTTTCATCGTTCTCCAATTCGCGCAGCGAACGGACAATGGCGTCGAACGCTTCCCAGCTGCGCGCGGCGCGGCCAGTCCCGCCGTACACGATCAGTTTGCCGGGATTCTCGGCGACATCGGGATCGAGATTATTCATTAACATCCGCATGGCGGCTTCCTGATGCCAACCTTTGCAGCTCAGTTGATTCCCGCGCGGTGCGCGTACGACCCGACTTGTGCTCATGGTTCTCTGTTATCGAATTTTCCTTCGCGGATGGCGGTCGCTACCCGGGCGATATCATTGGATAACGCGCGGTCCTCCATAAGCGGCGGGGCGATGGAGCGCAGCACACCGAAAGCGCGTTCGACACCAACGCCTGCTTTGAGTGGCCGTCTATGTTCCAGTCCTTCCGCGGCCGCGAGCAATTCAATCGCAATCACATTCTCGGCGTTGTCCACAATGGTGCGAAACTTTAGCGCGCCGGTCATTCCCATGGAAACGTGATCTTCCTTCCCGCCAGAAGTGGGCACACTATCGACGCTCGCCGGATGCGCTAAAACTTTTGCTTCATTCAGCAACGACGCGGCAACAACGTGCGCAATCATAAAGCCGGATTCGATCCCAGGTCGTCGCGCGAGAAATGCAGGAAGACCTTCATTCGAATCTGGATTAACGAGACGATCGGTGCGCCGTTCGCTGATGCTCATGAGATCTGTCACCGCGATCGCTGCGTAATCCAAAGCGAGGGCGAGCGGTGCCCCGTGAAAATTACCGCCCGAGATCACGTCTCCGTTATCAGAAAAAACAAGCGGGTTATCCGTCGCCGAAGAAGATTCCACGCGCAAAATCTCCTCGCAATGCGCCAGCGCGCCGCGGACTGCTCCATGCACCTGTGGCATGCAGCGAAGACTATAAGCATCCTGCACGCGCGGGTCGTCCCGCATATGAGATTGGCGAATTTCACTTCCGGCCAAGAGTTCGAGTAAATGTTTGGCGACAGCCATCTGGCCGGGATGCGGACGCGCATTGTGAATTCGAGCATCAAACGCGGCCGGCGTGCCTTTGAGAGCTTCGAGTGTCATAGCCCCGGCAACATCGGCGACGTGCGCGAGTGAGAGCGCCCGGTGCAGAGCCAGCCCCCCGACAGCGTGCATCGCCTGCGTGCCATTCAAAAGCGCCAGACCTTCTTTCGCTTCGAGCTGTATCGGTTGAAGGCGCGTTTGCTTCAATGCTTCCAGACTGGGCAAACGCTTTTCTTTGTAAAACGCTTCGCCTTCTCCAATCAACGCGAGCGCGAGGTGCGCGAGCGGTGCGAGATCACCACTCGCTCCGACTGAACCTTTCTCCGGAACAACGGGATGCACGCCGCGATTAAGCATTTCAATTAACAGCTCGATAACTTCGAATCGAATTCCGCTGAATCCGAGCGTCAGGACATTCGCGCGCAGCAGCATCATGGCGCGAACTTCCGCAGCAGAAAGCGGGACTCCGACTCCGCAAGAATGACTTCGGACGAGGTTGCGTTGCAGATCACGAAGGTCGTTGTGCGCAATGTGAACTTCGGAAAGTTTGCCGAAACCGGTGCTCACGCCGTAAACCACAGCGTCGCGCGCGACGATGTCCTCGACCACACGCCGCGACTTGTCGATGCGTGGGCGCGCCCCCGCGGAAATTTGCACACGCTCATGGTTAATGGCTACCGCGGCAATCTCAGCGAGAGATAACGGCCGGCCGTTTAGTTCGATCATCGCAACTTAGATACTACTGAGGTCAAAAAAAGGAAAGGCCAGGCCGACGAAACGGCCTGGCCTAAGTTAAAGTTATCCAGGGACGCACGACTCGAACTATTTCGAGTAGCCGGTTGTCGAAGCGTTTGTGCTAGTCGACATCGTCTCCTTTTTCTGTGCGCAAGCACCCAAGCTAAGGGCACCGGCCAACACTGCTACGATCATGATCGCTTTGAGTAATTTCACTAATATTTCGCCTCCTTCCCTAGCTGGTTGCTGCCGTCTTTTAGGCGGAGAAGATCATCCACGCAACGATTTTTTTCTCCACCTTTTTCAGGATAAACAAAACAGGCTCAGGCTTCGATGACCACGGGCGTCTGTTCGTCGACCAAATCGAAAAGCTCAATCACGTCGGCGCTTGTCATGCGAATGCAGCCGTGGCTGGCAGGTTCACCAATCTGATCTTCGTGGTTCGTGCCATGAATATAAATGTAACGATCGCGCGTGTTCGCATTGTGCTCCTCCAGGCCATCGAGCCAAAAGATGCGCGACATTACCTGATCATCGTCCGGCGACGACTGTTCGGTTTGGTCGATTGGTTCTCGGTTTTTGAACACAGTGCCGTTGAGAGTATTACCTCCGATTTTTTGTGCAATACGGAATTGTCCGATCGGCGTCTTCATGCTCCCTTCCTCGGAGCCGAGACCGAATCGCGACGTGGAAATCGGATAACTGCGAATGGACTCTTCACCAGCTTTAACCGTGAGCCGCTGATCGCGTACCGAAATGTGAAGGCTCTTTGGCGGCGTTTGCATGACGGACGCTGGACGATAAACTGCCCCAGCCGATGAACAAGAGTTACCGTGTCGCAATCGTGGGAGCCACCGGGGCAGTCGGCGCCGAACTGCTGACTGTTTTTGAGCGGCGCTCATTTCCGGTTGCCAGCCTGCGGCTGCTCGCCTCATCGCGCTCCGCCGGCCGGCTGGTTCAGTTTCGAGGCAAATCCCTCCCAGTTGAAGAATTATCCGAGCAATCATTCGATAATATCGACATCGCTTTTTTCAGCGCTGGTGGTGATATTTCGCGTCGTTTTGTTCCCGCGGCGCGCAAGAGCGGCGCCATCGTCATCGATAATTCATCCGTGTTTCGTATGGAGCCGGGCGTGCCGCTTGTGATTCCGGAGATTAACGGTGAAGACGTGCGGCAACATCGTGGATTGATTGCCAATCCGAATTGCACCACTGCAGTCGCGTTGATGGCGCTATATCCGCTACACCGAACGTTTCATGTTCGCCGGATCTTTGCTGCAAGTTACCAGGCTGTTTCCGGAAGCGGTGCGCGCGCGATTGCGGAACTGAAACAACAGGTTGATTCAGCCGCGCAGAATTTGCCCCAAGTCGCGAGCGTTTTTCCCCATCTCATCGCGTTCAACGTCTTGCCTCACGTCGATGTTTTCCTAGAGGACGGGTACACGAAAGAAGAAAAAAAGATGGAGAATGAATCGCGCAAGATCATGCACCATCCGGATTTCCGCGCTTCCACGACCTGCGTCCGTGTTCCGGTATATCGTGCGCACTCCGTGGCCGTAAGCGCGGAGTTCGAACGTCCCGTCTCAGTAGAACAGGCGCGCGAAGTTTTGGCCAAAGCGCCGGGATTGGAATTGGTGGATGAACCGCATGCGAACAAATATCCGACGCCGCTCGATGTCGCGGGCAAAGATAATTGCCAGGTGGGACGCGTGCGGCGCGATTGCGCGTTTGATAATGGTCTCGCCTTTTGGGTCTCGGGCGATCAACTCCTTAAGGGCGCCGCCTTAAACGCGGTGCAAATCGCCGAACTTCTTTAACGCTACCCACTGTCATTCCGAGCGCAGGGAGGGACCTCACGATGACATGAACGAGCGTCGTGGTGCGAGAACCTTTGAGCAGCCACGATCAAGATTTTTCGTGAGGTCCTTCGCTGCGCTCAGGATGACCGCGCATTTCGAGACGACTAGAGCAAAAAGAACGGCCCCGGATTTCTCCGAGGCCGCTCGATTTGAATTCGATTCTCTTCTTAAGGCGTAGGTGAAGGCGAAGGCGATGCCTCCCCGCCCTTTCTACTCTGGCCGCCCTCTTTCTTTCCTTCCCCGCCAGCAGGCTGACCTTGCGCCCGGCCTTCGGGGGCGTTCCGCCGGTCGTGCCGGATCGCTGGATTGTCTGATTGGCCTGTTGGCGCTAGCTCGTTGCGTCCCTGATGTCTTTCCTGGCTCGCCTCGTTCGGTGTCGGATGCGACTCCGAAGGGACAGGAGTGGTTTGATCGCGACCACCACTGCTCGTTGGTTTTCCTTGCGCCTCTTCCTCGGGCGCGAGACCTGAAGCGTTGTTCGATTCGCCTGTTGGCGCTAGCTCGTTCCGTCCTTGACGTCTCTCTTGGCCCGCCTCGTTCGGTGTCGGCCGCGACTCGGAAGGGACAGGCGTGATTTGATTACGACCACGACCGCTCCTCGGTTTTCCTTGTGTCTGTTCCTCGGGCGCGAGACCTGAAGCGTTGTTACGTTCCGAGGCGCTTGGCGTTTCTTCTTTCGGTTTCTCAATCACCCGATCTGGTGTCGGAGCTACTTGATCGGCCGGTCTCTCGGGACGGCCCCGCCCTCGTTTTACAGGCGTAGGTTGTTCTTCGCCCGCGACTGAAGCGGCGGCGGATGGTGTCGTCGCAGGTTTCTCACCGCGTCTGTCTTTTTGTTTTCCTCTTTCAGGTGCCATCGCCGGAGTTGCAGACGGCGCCGCGGTCGTCGCGGGGGTGGCAGAGACGATGGGTGTAGCGGACGCGACCGGCGTTGTTCTGGCAATTGGTGAAGTGCCAGCGGCGGGTGAGACCCCTGTTGCCGGCGATGCTCCGGCTGCGGCTTTCTGATTCGGAGCGAAACTTGGCGGCGGAACTTTCTTCGAGTCTTCCGCTTTCATCTTCTGGACTAACTGAGTCTTGGCTTTCGGATCGGTAACGCCCGACCAGCCATGCTCGATTTTCGCCTGCGCAATCTTCGCTTTTACAATCTTTGGCGCGGCAGGCTGCGCGGATCTTTGGATCTTCACAGGCGCCGCGATTACAAGCCTATCCCCCTGAACTTTCGTCATGTCAGTACCGCGGATCCCGCTCGTGAAATTCACATTAGTTTCACGCTCGAGCGTGAGCCGCTGGATTGGCCGAGTCGAATATTGGTTTACTTGATTGTAGTCGGGCCCGTAATTGTAGACCGTCGAATTGGTGTACGTGATATTCGTCACGTTAACCGTTTGATTGATAACGGTGACGTTTCGCGACGTCGGATAGATTCGATCGCGCAAAACCGGTTCGCCGATATAGCGAACGTCCACGAAATTGTAGTAAGACGGCCCAATATCGAATTCTACGTCGACCTGACTATTGATGGCCCGCCCCTCGTAAACGCGCTCGCGGGTTGGTGGAAGTGGCGCCCAGCCGATGCTATCCCCGCCGGTTCTCCATGATACCCAAGCCGGACCCCATTCGTAACCAGGCACCCACATCCAGCCTTGCTCCTCCAGACGTACCCAGCGGCCGTAATGGTAGGTTGCCCAGCCGAAATCTTCGTTGGACACCCAAGTCCAGCCAACATCGGTGTATGCCCAATAGCCATCCGTGTACGGTCGCCAATCGGCGTTGCTCGAAACATTCGGTTGCCAGCAGTAACCGTAATCGGCTACCTCAACCCAGTTGCCGTCGTTGAGATTATTGTAAAAGAAATCGATCGAGACTTCGCTTTGCGCGCAAACCCTTTGGGCCGCGGGCAAAATCAACGTCAAGACCGCCAATGCTAAGAGTATTCGTTTCATAGTTGACACGGAAGTTTCGTGTTAGACCGGGGTCCCCTAACGATTATTCACGCCTCCTTAAAATTCGGAGGCTGCACGCCGGCCGCGCGTTTTTCGCTAAAAAAAAGAAGCGAGTATTTAGCGCGGACGCACCACCACAAACGAGCGCGTGCGATGGCGACAAACCGACAAGACGTGTGTCTGATTGGGGTCGAGCGCGGTCACCATTTTCTTAAAATCATCAATCGATCGGATTGGGCGTTGATTAATTTCCTCGATGACGTCGCCCTTTTGCAACTCGCCGCTTGCAGCATCGTTCCCTGTCACGACAACGCCGCGAACATTGTTCGGCAGATCCAGTTGCTGAATCAGCGCGGGCGTCAGCTCGCTCACTTCCACTGAACCTAACGCATCGTTTTCATCCGGCTGTTCCTCGTTAGGCGGAGGCGTCCCCTGTGGTTGATTCGGAGCCGGCACTGCGCGCGCCGTCTGGTAATTCTGCGGCTGCTCTTTGATCGCAGTCGTTAACTTCACCGGTTTCCCATCGCGCTGGACTTCCAATTCTATCTTTTTGTTTACCTGTGCTTGCGAAACCAGCGATCGCAGTTCGGGAAAACTTCTCACGTCATGGCCGTCGAAGCGCAAAATCACGTCGCCTTTTTGCATTTGTGCCTCAGCCGCCGGAGAACCAGGCACGACATCATCAACGACCACACCTTGCGCGGGTTGCAGTCCTTGCCCGGGCAGCCCCGCACGCGATTGGATTCCGAGATACCCGCGAATGATGCGGCCGTTCTTAAGCAAGCTCTCCAGCGCGACGCGCACTGTATTAGATGGAATCGCGAAGCCAATACCTTGCGATCCGCCACTGCGCGAAATGATCGCGGTGTTGATGCCGATTACTTCGCCTTGCAAATTCACCAATGGCCCACCGCTGTTGCCGGGATTGATTGCGGCGTTGGTCTGCAAATAATCGCCGAAACCATCCACCCGATTCGGCCGTCCTTTGGAACTGATGATTCCGTCAGTGACCGTCTCTTCGAAACCAAATGGGTTACCGATGGCGAGGACGAAATCGCCCGCTTGGACTAAATCCGAATCGCCGAGCTTGAGCGGCTTCACACCGGGCTCATCCACTTTTAAGACCGCCAGGTCGGCCACCGCGTCCGCGCCGACCAGACGAGCCTTCTTCGTGCGTCCGTCGCTCAATTGCACTTCAATATCATCCACCTGATCGACGACGTGATTGTTTGTAATAATATGTCCCTCGTTACTTACAATCACCCCCGAGCCTAACGAGTTCTGAACCATCGCCTCATCGTTTGGATTGCGATATCCTCGTGGATTACGGTTGAAAAATTCGAATGGATCGAGCCCGTACTGCCGGCGGACAGGCAATTTGCGCGAAGTCTTCACGCTCACAACCGAAGGTAGGATTGTGCTGACAAGAGCGCGTCGTTCGCGATCCAGCGCCGCAAGAGTCGGGACCGATTTCGGGTCCACGCTCGAGCTGGCAGCTAATGTGTAGGGTTCCGGTCCTACCCGCGCCAGCAGCGGCAACCGTCCGTGCTTGATTTGATAATCGTAGAGCGCGGAAATTCCGAGGCTCAAGACCACAACGAAGAAGAAAAATTTAAATAGATTTCTCATTAGCTCACGTGGGAAAAGGTTCGTCCCTCTTGTTCGACAATCAATCGTCGGAAACGTTGATTTTGCGTGGATTCCAGCCGTGGATCTTCCTTGAAAATCTGCATCGCGACAGCGCGGGCACGGCGCATCAACGCCGCGTCCGTTTTTAGATTCCCCAGCTTGAGAGTCGGCAGTCCGCTCTGTGCCGTGCCGAGCAAATCGCCCGGACCGCGCAAGTCCCAGTCGGCTTCCGCGACCTCGAAGCCGTTACTGGTTTTTTCCAGCACGCTGAGCTTGGCCCGAGTTTCTTCGGACGCATCGTCGCTCAACAAAACGCAATAGGACTTGTGTTCGCCGCGCCCGATTCGCCCGCGCAGTTGATGCAACTGCGCCACACCAAAGCGCTCCGCGTTTTCAATGATCATGACGCTGGCGTTAGGCACATCCACACCGACTTCAATTACGGTCGTGCTGATCAGGATGCTCGTTTCGCCGCGTCGAAACCTTTCCATTGTCGCATACTTTTCCTGTGATGCGATGCGACCGTGCAACAATTCGCAGCGAAATGGCCGCAACCGTTCTCGCCACAACTCAAATTCGGCTGCCGCAGCTTTCACATCCAACTTTTCGCTTTCATCGATCAAGGGATAAATCACGTAGGCTTGCCGGCCAGCTTCCAGCTCTTTCCGGAGAAATGTCAGCACCTCTGGCAACTTGGCGCTTTCGCGCACCGCCGTAACGATTTTCCCGCGGTGGCGCGGCATTTCATCGATCGTCGAAACATCAAGATCGCCGTAAATTGTCATCGTTAATGTGCGCGGAATTGGCGTAGCCGTCATGACCAGAACATCTGGCGCCGGCTCCCGACTCGTTAGGCGCGCGCGTTGTGCGACGCCGAATTTATGTTGCTCATCAATTACTGCGAGTCCGAGATTCTCGAAAGAAACAGAATCATACAAAAGCGCATGCGTTCCGATCATAACGTCCGGTTTCTCTTCGCCCGCTATCAAGGGGAGAAAACTTTCTTCGCTTCGCGCGGCTGTGCGCAATGCAATCTTCACATCGATCGGCTCGAGCCAGCGGCGAAGAACCTCATAATGCTGATCCGCCAGAATTTGCGTGGGCGCCATTAAAGCTGTTTGAAATCCCGCTTCGACGGCCAGCAGAATCGCGGCAATTGCAACCACGGTTTTTCCCGAGCCAACGTCGCCTTGCATCAATCGATTCATCGGGTGATGCGATTTCAAATCGTGGCGCAGCTCTTCGATGACACGCAGCTGCGCATCCGTCAGATCAAACGGCAGTGCGCACAAAAACCTCTCGAGCAATTTACCCGGGCCACAATGCGCCTGGCCGCTCCTGATCGATGATTCGAACCGGCGCGACGCGATCACCATTTGCATCGCGAAAAATTCCGATAGCACCAAGTGTTGACGCGCGCTCGCGAGTGTCTCGATCGTTTCAGGGAAATGAATTTCATGCAATGCAGTCGCGCGCGATCCATCATTCAGTTCATCCGGCAGAATAGATTCGATCGCCGTGCCATCGATTTCTTGGAGCGTTCGATAAATGAGGCTGCGCAAGACCCGCTGCGATAATCCTTCTGTGGCCGGATAGATCGGCGTAATTCTGCGGAAGTGAATCGAAATCTCCTCGTCGTTCTCGATCACTTCGAATTCGGGATGATCGATGCAAATGCGTTTTCCCCGCAGTTTCGGTTTTCCGAAAATTACCAGTCGCTGACCGGTGGCGATCATTTTCTGCACGTAATGGAGATTGAACCAGCGGCAGACAATCGGCTGACTCAGTGCATTGGCCTGCGATTCTTCCAAGGTTGCTTCGAAGATTTTTTTCCAGCCGCCAAACCGGCGGACTTGCGTTTTGACTACTTCGCCGCACAAGCAAATCGGCACGGAAGATTCTTCATGAGGAAAGCGCGGAAACTCACCTCGATCTTCGTGACGCCGCGGGAAATGCGTGAGCAAATCCTCGACGGTTTCGATTTCCAGCCGGCGGAGTGGTGTGAGTTTCGCGCGCGGCACCCACTCCAGGTCCGCAAGCGGTTGCGAAAATTCTATCGTCATTCGATCGGTTCGGCTTTGCGAATAGCGCGGACGTGCAACTGCAAACAAACCAGTCCTTCGTATTCGTCCGGCTTGATCTGAAACGCGATATCCCACGGCGGAGTCGGAAGCGTTTCGCTTGCGCCATCAAAAAAAATCGCTCGCTGCACTCGACCCCGCTGGCGCAAACGCAAAACGAGATGCTTCTCCTTGATCACGTTCGGTTCGGCTGCGAGTTCGACTTCTCGCGCAAAAAAGATCGGTTGAGGATTTCCACTGCCGAATGGCTGCAACATTTCGTGCCAGTGCAACAGATCAAAATTCAATTCCGCAAACGATATCTCATGATCCAGTTGCAAGCGTGGGTGGAGATGATGATCCGATAGGGTGTCGCGCGCGACTTGACGGAACGTCGTCACAAAACTTGGGAAATTATTTTCACTAATCGTTAGGCCGGCAGCCATCTCATGCCCGCCAAATTTCTCCAGCAAATCGCTGCATTGATTCAACGCCGCCACGAGAGAGAAACCTTCGATACTTCGACCGCTTCCCTTGCCGACTCCCACCTCGTCAAAACCGACGATGATTGTCGGCCGATGATATTTTCGCGCGATGCGCGAGGCGACAATTCCGAGGACGCCGGGATGCCAATCTGGGGCGCCAACCACAATCGCTGCGTGCGCGACGGGATCGAACTCTTCGGCAACTTGCTTCTCGGCAGCGTTGAAAATTTCTTTTTCGACTGATTGCCGTTCGCGGTTTTGAGCGTCAAGCACTTGCGCCAGCTCCGCCGCTTCATCTTCGTTTTCTGTCAAAAGGAGCCGCAATGCTTTCTCGGCCGTGTGCAGACGTCCGGCAGCATTCAAGCGCGGGCCAAGGCGAAACCCGATGTCTTCGGTCGCAATCGGCGCACGGACAGCGGCGATCTCCATCAGTTTTCGCAAGCCCGGTCGTCGCGACTTCGCGATCTGATGGGCGCCCGCCCTAACGAGTATTCGATTCTCCAAATGAAGCGGGACGATGTCGGCGACTGTACCCAACGCGACCAGATCAAGGCGGCTCTTTAAATCGAAATCAGGGAGGGGTCGCGTTTTTAGAAGCGCATGGCACAACTTGAAAACAATGCCGACGCTACACAAATAGGTCGCGGAAGTATCGCCTGAAACCTTGGGATTCACGACCGCAACACAATCGGGCAAATCGGATTTCGGTTCGTGATGGTCGAACACGAGAACGTCGACTTTTGATTTTTTAAGCGCGGCGATTTCCGAAATCGAAGCCGTGCCGCAATCAATCGCAATCAAAAGCTGTGGCCGATGCAATTCACAGCAGCGTTCCACGCTTTCGCGGCTGAGTCCGTATCCTTCTTCCATGCGCAGCGGCAAAAATAATTCTGGCGCGGCTCCGTAGGCGCGCAGCATTTCCGCAAGCAGCGCCAAAGAAGTGACGCCATCAACATCGTAATCGCCGAAGAGAACGATCCGTTCCTTCGCATCGAGCGCTTGCAAAATGCGCGCTACCGCCGTCGGCATTCCAGGAAGAACAAATGGATCGCCGAGTGAGCGCAACCGCGGTTGCAGAAAGGCGTTGACCTCCTTTGCGCTGGCGAATCCTTTTCGCATGAGCAAGCGCGCAATGCACGAGACATCGCAAATTTCCGACCACGGGATTGCAGCGTTATCTAAACCGTCGCTTGCAGCTAAAATCCAACGCCTATCCACCTATCATTTTATTCCCGAGCTGCGGAACTGACAAGGCGCAGTCGACCTCTGATCAAAAGGTCGCGGTGTATTCGAGATATAAAACGATATCGAAAAGTTTCTGCAGCTCGTCATTCACACCCGGGCGCTCAATTTCGAGTATAAAAGGCTGATTAAGATTCAAACTCGTTAGGCTATTCAATGGCAGGGCGGCAGCGGCGCCCAAAAGTGTTCCGGCATTCGATAATGCGATGCCGTCATCGAAGTTAAAGGACGCAGTCTTGGCAGACTTCGTCGCGCTGAGTTTCGCTTTGTATTTCTTAGTCGTCTTGCCCACGCAGATGAGCGCCAGGTTCGTGATCTGTCGCTTGGTCTCTTGCGCCGGCAACGCGAGTTTCGTCGGATCGAACGTAATGCGCGCAGCGCCCGCCGCGGCCTTGAGTGTGTCCAGTCCGTTTGGATCGAGAGTGCTGGCCGCGAACATAATCGAACGCTGGGCATTAGCCGGAGCTTGTGCGGTTTGTTTGGCAGCGACGGCGTCGGAGTAATAAGCGTTCGAGTCAAACATAATCAGCACGTCGGCGACCGAACGGAACCCTCTCGGATTGGCGTCCACAGGAAATTCCAGTTCCCAATCCGTCTCGAATCCGCTGCCCTCAAACTGCAACAGCGTTTCGCCCGGCAAACCATAGACAAACAAATCATCGTGCAATCGAAATTCCGACAGCGCGAGTGCATCGGGATAGCGCACGAGGACTTTGTCAGTCAAATCTTCGGATGAAACCGCCGAGACGCCGCCGTTGCGCAACACGCCTCGCGGCGCCGCACCGTCAGTGTCATGCACGGCAACAGTGATCGCGCGAATGCGATAGGAGAAGGTGCCCGGATAGGCGCGGCGCAAATCGGTTTCGCGTGTGCGGAAACGGCAGCGTCCGGTTTTTTTTAACTGACCGTACGCAATGGGAAACTCGCGCGCGAGGGAGACGGTGTGTTTGACGGGTGTCGTCAGGCGCGTGCCCTGGATGCGATTAGCTTCCAGTTCAGCGAGGTCGGCGAGCAAACGATCGGCGCCGGTCACGCCGCGCAAAGCAACCGGGAGGTAGTTCAGTTTGATGATACGAACGGTGCGGTTCTGTTCGAAGGCCAGCGAGCGTTCTGCCATCCACGCGGTGCGCGCCCCGAGTTCGACGTAGCGCCGCATTAGCCGGTTCGCAAAGAGCGTGAGCTTGTTCCAGAAATCTACGTTCAGGAACCGGTCCTGCTGAAAACGGAACAGCGCGTTGGCGAATTCCAAATCCGCCGCAGCGATCTGCGATTCATATTGTGCGATGGCAACGTCGCGCTGCTTCAAGCGCACCTGCGCGTTAGCCGCATCGAGAGACGTGGTCTGCAGCGATTTCAATTCGCCATCGCGTTTGGCGGCTGCCGACGCCATCCCTTCCATCGAGGTGTAGCTCGCATAAACAAACGCGCCGTAGCCAACCATGAACGCCGCGCCGGCCCCTAACGCTGCGCCGGCGGCGTCCTCGGCTCCGCCGGCGCCGCCGCTCGCGCCTTTGCTAAAGATGTCCATCATCTGTCCGCCTGTGACGCCGCTGCTACTGGCTGCGCCGTCCTCTGCCATCACCTTTTCGGCAAGCGGCACCATGCCCGTTAGCGCATCCTTCGCACCGCTCAGATAATCCGAAAATTGTTCGAACAAACTGTTCTTGTCCGCGATTTCTTTTTTCTTCGCCGCGATTTGCGCCTCGACAGCCGCGACCTGTTCCTTCGCCTTGCCCACGCCGGCCTGCGCGATGGCCACGTGCTCGCTCGCGATGCCGCTGCTCGCCTGTGCTTTTTTTACCAGCGATTGCGTTTGCCAAAGCTCGATGAGCGCCTGTTCGTAGCGCGTCATGTAATTCAGAAAATCCGTTTGCGCGAATTTCGCTGAGGCCGCAAAAAGATCTGCGGCTTGCTTGAGCGGTTTGTAGCGTAGCACCGGCACCATGTCTTCGCGGTAGCCGTAAACGTTCAGACCTTGTTCGATCTGGAACAATGCAAGTCGGGCGCGAGTGATTTGCGAAACTTTCGCCGGATTTTCGTGATACTTCCACAAGGGATCAAAGCCAGGCGCGATCAGATCAAACCGACCGCGTCGGGGAAAATGCGGCGCAATCTCGGGGTCTTCGCCATGCATGAACAGGACGCCCTTGTAAAGCTCGCGCGCGCGGCGGATCGATGATGGGTCGTCGTTGCGATAAAGCTGATCGGCCCACGCGAGCATTACGTCGCCTTGCGCCAGCTTGAAGAAGCGAGACTCGAACGGAGCAATAGCCAGCCGTCCGTACGACGAACTCATCCCCATCCCGTCTTCATTAAAGATTGCCGGCAAGTCGGTGTAAGTGACGTTTTCCTCGAATCCGACGAGCGTTGTGTACGGCAGCGTGCTTTCTTTATAGAGCACCGGAATATTGCTGCCCAAACTTTGTGCGTTCACATCGTAACCCGGCGCGCTCATCGATTCAGCGATACCGACGCGGTAGCCAGTCAACAACGAGAGCGAGTAGATGGAGTGCGAGAAATCTCCGGACGCAAAATCAATTTGCGATCGCACGTACGGGATCAGCACGTGATAGAGATAAAAAATATTGTAGAGATAAAGCGACCGCCCTTTCGCGAGCGCCTCTTCGCGTTGTTCATTGTAGCTGTCGAAGCTGCCGGTCCACACCGGGTAATACGGCGCGTCGAAGAATTTCTCGAAGCCTGTTAACTCGTCCGGGTCGGTGACGCGAATTCGGGCGCGATTTTTCAGGCTGATCCACACATCGGAATACGATTTGCCTGCTGCCGGTGTGTTGTTCCACGCGCCCCAACTCCATTGCCACCAGAACTTGTCTTTCACCCACTTCGACTCGTAGTCGTGCGCCATCTTCCAGAGTTCATCGGTCGCTTCCTTCAGCTTCGCCTTGGCGTCGGGATAGAGCTGCGCGTCCATTTTTCCGAGCCCTTCACGGATTTTGTCGGTGACGGCAAACATGCGCTCGATCCAGGCGCCGGACTTCGCGCGCTCGCCGGTGTAGTCATCGAAATAACCCTCGCCCGGATAGAGCGCCGCACCGGTGAATCCTTTTTGCGTCTGGATGCTGGTGCGGTAGTCGGCGTCGAAGCCCGGAATGTTTTTGCGAATGTCGTAAATGTTTTCCGGGAAAAAAGTTCGCTGGCGTTCCAGCCATTCTTCGTATTCGAGAAAAAATGGGGCGCGCCCGATGTAGGGCCCGAAGATCAGTGGCTTACCGTTTTCGAATGCTACGGGTAAAGCGTTGAAAGGCTCCTCCGGCGATTGGTAGGTATCTGAAAGCAGTCCCAGCAGAGCTTCGACATTCAATTGCAACAAGCTGGTTGTTTCGGCAGGACTGCGCTCCAAGGAAACACGAAAGCGATTGCGAATTTCCTTCGCCTTCACTTTGCTCAACGGGATTAGACTTTGCAGATAGTCATCATCGCTCAGCGCGCCCTGTGCCGGAATCTCTGCCGCCTTTAAACCGAAACCACCGCGCGCCCTGTCTCGCAGCAGAATCTTGACGAGCAATGAAATTAATAATTTCGCAGCTGGCTTCGCGGCATCGTTATTGGTGTGAAAATCCTGCAGGAATCTTTCGTCAAGCTGCTGCTCGAGCAATGTAGCCGACGGAGTTACGCCGCCTGCCTCGTCGTGATACATCTTTTGCGCAGCTGTGATCCAGACACCGCGGAGATAATCGCGGTAAAGTGAGAGATCACTCTCAGGTAACCAGGGAAAGATTTTGTCGATCCTGCCGGCATATTTTTCCAGATTCGCGACATCACTAAAGTAAGTGACCGCGCGCCGAATGTTCCCCGTCCCTAACGATCGCGTATCGACAAAATTATTTTGGTCCAACAGGTCCAGTTGCTCGGATAATTTTTTGTCCTCCGCCGCAATAGCATCGAACAAGGAGCGCAACGCTGATGCTCTTGTCGGCACATCCCAATTGCTCATCGGGCTGTCAGCATACGGACGCGCGACGTTTTGAATAACGTCACGCACCAACATCATTCGATTCGTCTCGAGATAATTTGCCAACGCCTTCCACTGTTGCTTGGTAGCGTTTTTCTTACGGCTCGGCGGATGCAGCGAAATTTCCCGGGCGTTATTCGTGACCTCGAATGGAGTGCCGATGATCTTTCCGTTTCGCTCCGCAAGATAGAGAAAGCTCTTGAAGCGATTGCTGTTTGCGCCGTGTTGATCGCAAAACAATGCGCGCTTTGAGTCTTCATTTGTTCCAGCATCAATAAAGAATTGTCCCTGGTCGTTCGTTTCCGCTGAGCCGAGTTCAACTCGACGCGTGACGCGTCGCGCAGATTTGCTCAGCACCCATTTGACCAAAACTTTGGAAAGCGGCAGACGCGATTTCATTTCACTAACCAGGCCACTTATTGAGGTAATTTGAGCAGCCTTCGTGGGCTCCACGCCATTCGTCGTCGTATCGCGATCGACTGAAGTTTTCGAATCGCCGTTGTTTGAGATTCGCGCGCGTGCTCTTGTAGATTTCATATTGATCTGTGTTTGAAATCAGCGCGCGGGAGCGTCAAGCATTTTCGAACACACCGATACGCCCAGCTGCTTAGCCAGCCGTTGCGCATCGAATGGGGCGTGCACTTTCGCGTCGTTGTCAAAGTATACATAAATATCGCGCGGTCCCGGTTGGGTTAGTTTCCGTGGCGTTACCAGGACCGTGTCACGCGGCTGCTTTCCCGCGCGCCATTTCCGAACCCGGTCCGCCCATTTCTCGATCGCACAATCATCATACCCGCTCGTATAAAGTTTCTCTGCGCCATGCAATCGGCAGTAGACGAAATCTGCCGTCAGATCTTCCGCATAAGGCCATTTCGCCGCGGCATCTGAAAAGACAAATGCCATTCTATATTTGCGCAGGAGCAAAAAGAATTCGGGGACCATGAAACTGTCGTGTCGAATCTCGATCGCATAACGAATTGGGCGCGAGCGATCGGTTTTGGTCCACGCGCGGCCCTTGAGTTTCTCGTTGTGCTTTTTAGCGAGGCGCGCGGCGTCGACGGTATTTCGCGGTAACAAATTAAAAAACATTTCGAATTTTTCCCGATTCCACCGAAACATCGGCGGGAACTGCCACAGGATGGGCCCAAGTTTTTCGCGCAAACAGAGAAGACCGGAGGCGAAGAAATTTGCCTGCGGAATGTCGATATCGCGCAAGCGCTTCATATGCGTGATGAATCGGCCGCCCTTTATGCTGAACACGAAGTCCTCAGGCGTCTCGTCATACCAGCGCTGATAGCTCGAGGGTCGCTGCAGCGAGTAAAAGGAACCGTTGATCTCGATAGAATTGAATTGCCTGCTCGCGAATTCTAATTCACGCCGATGCGGGAGATCGGCGGGATAAAAGACGGCGCGCCACGGGGCATAATTCCAACCTGAGATTCCGATGCGGAGTTCGGACTTTGACCGTGCTGCCACCTAAACAATTCGCAATTGCTCCGGCGCGTGCGGCAGAATTTTATGTTTTTCGCAAAGCGTCCGAAACTTCTGCATCCCCTCTTTTTCTCTTTCACCGAAATCGAACCGGACGCAATCGCGGTAGTAGAATCGGCAAAAATCCTGCTCGAATTCTTTCTCCTCCGCGATCAACTCGTCGATGTTCGCGGTATTTGCATCGCGCAATCCTCGTAATTCATCAGCGACTATTTTTGCGTCGCACATTTCGGGTCGAATGAGCCAGAGGGCGTAGGCAAATGGAAGATCGAACAAGTTTTTCCACTGCTCTCCGAGGTCCCACAATTCAAACTCCTTTGCATGCTTCTCGCGAAAGCGAATTGCTTGGTCGCCAATCAACAAAGTTGCGCGGCGTCGATCCGAAATTTCCAGGGTCGATCGCCTAACGAGCCGAGGAGTAAGCTGAATTTCCGCTAACAGGCACCGGAGAAGAGATACCGACGTCAACGAGGCCGGATCGAGTTCTATCTCTTCGATCCCGGAAATTTCTCCGCGATGCGCGACGACAACGCTATAAACGGGTCCGTCCGATGAAATGGAAACGCCGTCAACAATCCGATAAATAGGATTGCGCAGAAACTCAAAACTGGAGACGAGCGCAATCTGCAGCTCCCCGCGCTGAAGTTGATCGCTTAGAACTGCGGGATGGTCGAAGACAACCTCACCGGCCCAGCCCCGAATCAGCGGGCGAGCGTTAAGATATTTAACGCAGCCCAGACGAACGGAGCGCCAATCCTGCACTCGTTAAGCGCAGGCCAGTTCCGCCTCGGGCGATGGCTTCGGCGCCGGACCAAACCCGGCACGCGGCGAGATGTGATGATAGTGGCTATCGCGTTGTCTTGGCTCGCGGCCAGCCTCGCGAATGACGTGTTCCAGTGCCGCGACTGTTTGGGCTTGCGGAGTAGTTGCGCCAGCCATGTGGAAAATCTTCTCCTCCATAATGGTGCCGTGAAGGTCGTCGACACCATAGCTCAACGAAACCTGCGCAAGCGGAAGGCCCATGCTCACCCAATAAGCGGTAAGATGATCGATATTATCCAAATAGATCCGGCTGACGGCGAGATTCCGAAGCTGTTCGAACGCGGAGGCGGGTTTGACGTGGGCGAGAATCGTTGTTTGCGGCTCAAAGGCAAAGGGAACGAATCCAGTGAAGCCCGATGTCTCATCCTGGAGGCCGCGCAGTTGGCGAAGGTGATCCACACGCTGTTCGTACGTCTCGACGTGGCCATAGAGCATGGTGCACGTGCTGCGCCCGCCCATTCCGTGCCAGATGCGATGAACATCGAGCCACTCAGCCGCGGTCTCCTTCCCGCGGCAGAGTTCGTCGCGCACAATTGGATCGAAAATTTCCGCTCCGCCGCCAGTGAGTGATCCAAGCCCTTCGGCGCGCAGAATCTCGAGCGTTTCAGCAATTGGAAGCCGAAAGACCCGGTTTGCCAGATGCCGGATTTCGATCGCGGTAAATGCTTTAATGTGCAACTGCGGATCGAGCGCACGCAGACTCCGCAGCAATTCGAGATACCACTCCTTTTTCAGTGTTGGATGCAACCCGCCAACCATGTGGACCTCGGTTATTCCGGCGCTGAGCGCGTCCTGCACGGCGGCCACAATGTCGTCGACCGCGCGTTCGAAAGCGTGCGCGTCCCGTTTCTTCGCTGCGAACGCGCAAAACTGGCAAGACAAAATGCAGACGTTCGAATAATTGATGTAACGGTTGAGGATATAAGTCGCGACATTGCCATTCTTCCGCTCTCGGATTGCGCTAGCCATAATCCCCACGGCGTTAAGATCATTCGACCGGTAAAGGTTTAAAGCATCCCCTTCCGAGATACGTTGCCCGCTTTCGATTTTCTCCGCGATCGGTCGAAGTTCCTTCGGGATCAATGAATGATTCATGGAAGCAGGATGGACATCAAAAGCGCGAGTTATGATGCACTTGGCGGGCCGAGTTGCAACAAAAACAGCAATGGGCTTAGGATGTCCGATCGAATCAAAAAAACATGCGGAGATTCTCTCAACTACATCACATCGCTACGTTATTATCGAAATCAGTACTCGAAGCTTCACGCGAGATCCTTATGGGTGGATTTTTTCGATTAAGGAACGCGCTTCGCTGATTTTGATGGCGAAATTGAAACGATCAAGGCCCTCAGCGGCGAATCCGAAAGTTGTAATACCAATCACTTCGCCGTGATCATTCACCAAGGGTCCACCGCTGTTCCCATGATTTATTGTGGCATCAATTTGGAAGACCTTATTACCGAAAGCCGTCCGATCCACGTTACTTATCGCACCTGAATTTATCGTAGCAGATTGGCCTTCCAAAATAGGAAATCCGATCGCGACAACGTGGTCTCCTGGTTGGATTCTGTCTGGATCGCCCAAAACCAAGATTTTGTGACCAGTTACTTCGGCCTTTAAAAGAGCTAGATCCGGTGTCTTCGTGTGATCAATTACGGACGCCGCGTGATGCTGTCCATTGGCATCGATTATTGTAACGTCCGTCATATTTTCAACGACATGATTATTTGTGATCACATATCCTCCTGAGTGAACAAAGAACCCTGAGCCATGTGCCCGCTCGTTGCCGTTCTTTACCGCAACCTCGACGACAGCAGGGGCCACTCGCTTGAAAATTTGCGCATCGTTTAACCCGTGGGCTTGCCGAACGCGGGCCGCTTCTGCGGACGCCCCTGCTGCTTCGAAGTGCTCTTCTGCATCGACGAAGTTGCCTTTCCTCTCTAATTCGACCGCATATTTTTGGGACAGACGGCGTATTTCACCCTGCGCACCGGCCTTCTTGTAGAGTTCTAGCGCTTCGTCGTACCGCGCCGCTTCCTCCATAATACGGGCATCAGCGAGAGCAGAACGTTTTTTCTCGGCCTTTGTCTGTTCCCAATGCTCAATGCGCTGTTGTTCCGCAGCTGCGAGTTCTCGTGCCGATTGTTCGGCCCTCTGTCGCCAGTTCGAATCGATGTGCACGCTCTGTGACGTTCCATTAAGTGACGCGATTTGGTCCGGCGTAAGTTTCGTTAGGTTGATGTGGGCGATTTCTCCTTGGTCGCCGTACCGGAACGTTGCGGACCCACCCTCAGCCGATAGTAACTGAACGTTGCCGTAATATACGCCATCAATAACTACTTTAAGCTTCGCGTACTCTGTTTCGGTAAGCCATTTACCGCTGACCTTCCTTTGGCCGGAGCGAAACCTTCTAACTTCTCCTTCAAGCATTCCTACCGGTTCACGAACATACGGCCGTGCTAGCGGCACTTTCGCAGCAATAGCCTCCAGTTCTGCTTTTTTTGAAACAAGAAGAGCTATGGTCGATGCGTTCGTGATATTTTGAAAGTCTCTCGGATCGGAAAATGTGAGGATTCCAGCTATATACTTGATATCAATGCTTAGTGTTTTGCCGCTCCTGTCAGTAAAATACCGTTTGTATCCCGAATCGTTCGGCCCGCGTCCGATTTCCGTCGTGAACGGCGTAACCTTCGAAACTTCGTCTGACCCGTAGTCGTAGTCGTTTTCAAGAACTAGCCCGGCTCCACGCGTTTCTGCAATCGGCCGAGCTACTGTCAATAATGTCGACAAGCTCAACCAAAAGGCCGCGGTTCGTTTCATCGCTAACATGGATCCTAATTACGCTTAAATAGGCAGCTAGAAACATGCTGACTTGACGAGCCAGTCCTGTTTGAAATGCGATCGTTTAAGCATGAACGAGTCATTGAAACACACATTTTTCCGTGACCGGCCCTTCTTGCCGATCTGGAAGCGAAATGAACCGGTTCTCAGGCCTACATTATGGTTAGCTTAGACGACGAAGGAACCGACGCGGCTGCATGCGAAAATGACGCCTATCATTCTCCGAAGGTGCGGAACGCTCTGCTATCATTCCAGCTCTGACTGTTACTCGTTAGTACGCATCCTGATTGCACAGACGATTGATCTGGACAACTTGAACGAGCTCCTAGGAGCAACACGTAGGTTAGTTGGTGTCTAATGATGAAAATGTGAATGCTTGCACTGTGCGACGGGCACCGAAAACGTCTGTGTATTCATAAGTCCCGTCTTTGAGAACGCCGCCATTTGTGAATTTCATGGGCGAGCCGTCGAAAAGCTCGCACTTACATTTGATGGGCGAGCCGTCGAAAAGCTTTTCGAAATCGGGGTAGCCACTCAGGAACACGATGCCATGCCACTCACCGGCCTTACTGGACGAGGAGATCGTCACTTTGCCATCGACCAAAACTCCAATCTCGAATTTGTTCGCAGAATTCGAATTCCTCTCGATCTCGATCTTCCGCAATACTGTGCCGACTATTGTATGGTCGCCGAGTCCTCTAGCGTTCGGACATGCGAGAGCAACCGCGGCTGCTGCTATCATGCTGGTAACAGATCTCATAGCGTTTCCTTTAAGTATTTTCGTGGTTTATTTCTCGTAGGTCTGGTTCGAATACAGCAGCAGGTGTGCCTCTCGCCAACGCAGCTAGGCTTCACCGAGCGGTAGCCTGGCATATTGATTATTTCTCGTCTCAACCGCGCCAAATGCTGCTGTAGAAACCGTAATGACGGGGAGGAGGAAATTTGTCTTACTAGACGCACAGTTGCGCAAAAATTATTGGGGTTTCGGCATCTTGCATTTACACGTTCAGGAAAAGCAAAGAGGGCGAACCTCTTGCGAGCGTTCGCCCCCTCTCAACCCCACATTCTCTAAATTTTCAAAAATCGCGATCTTTCGCTGTGCTCATGAAGCGCACTTTGCGCGCGGACTCTTCAGGAGCAGGCGGAATGCCGGGCTTTGGATAATCTGCGGCCAACTGACGCTGGGAGGTCGGCACCAGACGCACGGCGCCTTTGGCGTTGTTGCGCCAGCCGTTCGGATCGGCATACTCCTCGCCGCTGTGATGTAAACCGCTAATCTGATCTTCCAATCCCGTTCCATAGCGCGCGTCGATGATGGTCGGTGTAACGAAAACGAGCAGATTACGTTTGGTTCGTGCATTCAACTTTTCCTGGAAGAAGTAACCGAGAAGCGGGATATCTCCGAGTATTGGCACTTTGCTGCGCGCCTTCGTCTGCTCATCTTGAAGAAGGCCGCCGATAGCGAGCGTATCTCCGCTTTTGATCAAAACATTCGACTCGAGCGAACGAGTGTCAATAACCGGGCTGGCGACGGTAGCGCCAGCGAAGACAAAAGTCTGATCTCCTATTCTGTTACTGATCTTCGGTTTAACATTCAGCGTAACGAAGTTATCCTTATTTACCGAGGGAGTAACCTTGAGCGTGTTGCCAAATTCTTTATCCTGAAATCCACCAAAGACTGCTGTCGCAGTCTGTTCATTGAAGTTCAACTGCGGAACTGGTTGAGCTCGGGTAATCTTAATTTCTGCTTCCCGATTGTCGGCCGTAACGATGCGCGGATTGGCTAGGAATTCGGCGTCAGCATCTTCATTAAGTGCGCGCAGGGTAACCGACATCTGCGGCGCCGAGAGGATGGCGAACTGACCGCCGATCGCCGCCCCGGCCGTGTCGAATAGAAAGTTTTTGAGATCAAAGCCCGCGAGCGGCGGAGTACCCAAGGTACCGGTAGTGACACCTTGGATCGGAATTCCATTAGCATCGAATCTTGGCACGGTGACTTGCGTAGCGGTGCCAGGATTCAGGACGGTCTGCGCAGGGACGAGTTTGTTCGTGTCCGGCGTGCCGAGACTGGACCCGCCGAACTTGAACGTTTGCGGATTGGTCGAACTGCCGAATACTCCCGCCCAATTGAGACCATAACTTTGTCTCGGGTTTGCGGTTACTTCGACGAGTCGCGCTTCGATCATCACCTGCTTTGTGGGTTTGTCCATTTCCACCAGCATCTTGCGAATGTTGTCGATGTTGCCGCGCGTCTCCGCGTAGAAAATCGTGTTCGTGCGCTCATCGATCTGTGGGTCGCCTTTGCTAACCAACTGCGATTTGAGTAGTGGTGCCACCTCTTTCGCGCGAGCGTAACCGAATTGAAAATGATCGCTCTCTGTCGGCTCCGTGCCTTGTTCGGCGGCGGTTTTGACGTACGAGACGTTGTCGATCGTGACCATGAAGAGCGATTTCGCTTTCACGATAATGGCAATCGCTTGCAGCGCGGTGACATCTTCCAAACGCACCGTCACGGTTCCAGATAAAGCCGCAGCGTCGCTCACGACCATGTTGATTTTCGACTGACGCGCTAACAGACGCAGCACTTGGCCGACATCGTCGCCCTGAAACTCGCGCACGCCGACTCCGCCATTATCGGTAGCACTCGCATCTTCAATTCCGGGAGTAGCCGGCGTTGCCGCGGTTTTCGGCGCCGGAGTAGCAGCACCGCCGGGCGCCGCTTGCACCAACACCATGGAAGAATCGTTGGGCTCGGCTGCCGCGGGAGCTGTCGTATGGACGCTCTGCGCTTGCATGACCGGAGGCGTAGGCGTCGGCTGCTTTTCTGTTTCGTTAGCGGAGGGCGCGCGCGTGCTGACTTGCGCTTCGGCAACGGACAACGCAAAAATCACCGCCGACCCGCAAACGAACTGTTTGAACAAATTTGCCATAGTATGATCAGAGAGTTGAAGAGTGCGAAAGGGGCTAAAGCAGGAAGCAGACCAGCCCTCTCCGGACTTTCTCGCGTGGATGAAACCGCGACGGACTGATCTTTATCTCGCCTTACGCCGCGGTGGCGTAACCGACCGGCTTGGTGAATTTGAGTGAGGGCATTTCGTTCACCAATTTTACCAGCCCGTCCTGCCATTTGTGGCTGAGTTCTTGAAGATACGGGTCGTCTTCGTCGAGCCGAGTGCGCAAATTTGCGCGGAGCGATCCGGTCTCGTAACAAAAAATATCGATCGGGGGACCAACTGAAACGTTGCTCTTCATCGTCGCGTCGATGGAGACGACGCCAATCTTGAGTGCATCGGTAAGATCCGTCTCGTAACTAAAACCGCGATCGAGAATGGGCTTCCCATACTTGGTCTCGCCGATTTGTAAAAAAGGACAATCGCGTGTCGCGTGGATGCTGTTTCCTTGGGGATAAATTAGATGAACATCTGGCTGCGTGCCCGCAATCTGACCGCCGACGATTAGATGAATATTAAAGTCGAACCCGTCGGCCTCTAATGCGGCGCGGTCGCGCTTTTCGACCTCGCGCACTTTGGATCCGACATAACGCACAGTCTCATAAAGTGTTTGCCTGTTGAGCAGGTTTGGCTTTTCCGGGTCCTTACCAGCAAGCAACAAATCGTCATCGATGCGCGCCAACGTCGCTTGCGTGAGCGAAAGATTTCCCGAGCCCATTATGCAAATGACGCGGTCGTCCGGCTTTTCGAAAATGCGCATTTTGCTGCGCATCGTGATGTTGTCCATGCCCGCGCTCGTGCGCGAGTCGGAGAGAAAAACAGCGCCGCGCTTGCACAGCATTCCGAGGCAATAGGTCATCGCGGTTCTCCCGGTTCGATCACACGGCCGGAGACTTGGCGTATTTTTGTATGATGTGTGAGCACATGCACGCGTCCGTCGCTCCCGCGGAAAAACGCACTCAATGCCCAGCTGATAATACTGATCAAGATCGCGCCCCAAAACGCGCTCCCGAAACTATCGACGTGAAATCCGCCAACCAACCCCTGAACCCAGTAGAGCATCAGACCGTTCACTACCAGGATGAACAGACCGAGCGTCAACAGGATCAACGGTGCGCTCAAAATCAGCAGGATTGGACGAATGAAAGCGTTCAGGATTCCAAGGAGTAGCGCAGCCAGGATCAGGGCGCCGGCAGTGTCGTAGCGGATTCCTCGAATGACCGAAGCCGCGATCATCACGGCGATCGTGGTTATGGCCCAGCGGAAAACAAAATGTCGCATCAGAAATACTGGTTAGGCTGCGGTATCTTATGTCTGTTGGGAGAAAACTCCTTGCCAAATTTTTCGGTCACGAGAAATTCGATTTCAAACTTAGCCTAATCTGTGCCGAAAAAATCCAAAGATGTCCAAACCGAAAGCGCGAACGGCACCGGTTCGCGCGTAAACAAACCTGGCGCAAAGAAAACGGCGCCCAAGAGCGTTCGTACGCGCAAGAAGACGCCTGCAAAATCCGGAGTGGAAGCTAAACCCGCCCCGCCTTCTGACGAACAGATTCGTTTGCGGGCATATCTAATCGCGGAGAAGCGCGCTCTACATTCAATATCCGGCGACCACAATAGCGACTGGCTCGAAGCGAAACGCCAGTTGAAGAAGCCGGTCTCTGAGCGCCGAGAAACGTGCTCGCGCTGGCCCATTCACGCGATTGATTCAATTTCGGGCACGCACTCCTTCACTTTTTGCAGAAGCCGATTAATCGCAAACGGTTTGGGCAGCAGCCCATGAACGCCGGCTTCGCGCAGGAGCTCTTGCGCGCGCTTGTCGTCGCCTCTCGCAGAAACGAGCACTAACGGCGGGACTGTTCGGGGCGGTTCGGCATGGGCGTAAACTTTGCCGATAAGGGAAAAGAGCATCGCGCCGTCAATCATCGGCATGGAAAAATCGAAGATAAACAGGTCGTAATTTTTCTGGAGCGCTAATTCGAAACCATATTCCGGTGTGGGCGAGGAATCGACTTCACAACGAAGGAATGAACTGAGCGCTTCGCGCATAACGCGCATGAGTCCTACATCGTCGTCGACTACAAGAATTCGTTTCGGATCACCATTCACGAGTGAGACGCTTGCGTAAGTCGCCCGATGGTTTCAAGCTTTGTTTTGGAGATTATTACGAATATGAAAGATGCCATTGCTCAAATGAGAGACGCGTTGCGCGAGCGGCTGGATCTCATTGCCGACGAAGATAGCCGGCGAGATGCGCCGGAACATATGGAGCGCTTGCATCAGGTATCCGAACGCATCAGCGAGTTGGCGACGAAATTGCCCACACCGGTTGACCCGCGCCTGCAACATTACCTCGCGCGGTGCAGCTACAGCAAAGCTTTGGAATTTCTTGAAGCCGATTCGCCTAACGAGAAGTAGCTTATCGGGAATACAATTCAACGATCAACTGTTCGTTGACCATCGGCTGCATCTCCTCGCGCGACGGGATGCGGGCGATCTTGCCACTCAACGCATCGCGGTTCGCCACCAGCCAATCCGGCACGGGCGCGATCTGCGTTAGCTCAAGATTGCGCAGCACGAGTTGGCGCGATTTCGGTTTGTCCTTGATCGTGACCTCATCCCCTGCCTTCACGTTAAAGGACGCGACGTTGACGTTTCTGCCATTAACCTGCACGTGCCCGTGCGAAACGAGCTGACGCGCACCGCTGCGCGTATTTGCGAGACCAAGGCGAAAGACCACGTTGTCCAGCCGCGTCTCCAACAACTGCAGCAGGGTCTCGCCCGTTACGCCGCGCTTACGTAAAGCGTTTTGAAAAATGCGGCGGAATTGCCGTTCAAGCAGACCATATTGATAACGAAGCTTCTGCTTTTCCCCCAGCGCAACCGCGTAATCGGACTGCTTGCGACGCGAACCTTTCGGTCCGTGCATGCCCGGCGGATAATTTTTGCGTTCGAGTGATTTGGAAGGTCCAAAGAGCGGCACGCCATAACGGCGGCTCACTTTGGTTTTCGGTCCAGTGTATCTGCCCATTTAAAGTTCCAGTTCGATTTCGATGTTGAGGTTAAACGCGCCGCTGTTTCGGAGGCCGGCAACCATTGTGCGGCACCGGCGTGACGTCGCGGATTACAGTGAGATCGAGCCCGATCGCCTGCAGCGCACGCACGGCTGATTCGCGCCCCGCGCCGGGCCCCTTCACTAATACTTCGACTTCTTTCAATCCGTGTCCCATCGCCTGGCGCGATGCGTCCTGCGCGACCATCTGCGCCGCGTAAGCGGTGCTCTTACGCGAGCCCTTGAAGCCCACCTTGCCAGCACTCGACCAGCCAATCACATTTCCCCTCAGATCGGTAATTGTGACAATGGTATTATTGAAAGTGGAAAGCACATGCGCGATTCCGGCATGAATATTCTTGCTGCCCTTCGCTTTGATAATCTTCGGCTTTTCAACATCATCGGGATTGAGCGATAGATTTTCCTTGGGCGCTTCCGGGGCAGCAGCTTCTTCCTTCTTGGCTTTAACCGGTTTCTTTGCCGCCTTGGGGGCTTCTTCCACAGCAGCCTCTGGCGCTGCTTGAGCCGCGACTGGGGCCACTACTTCTTCCACTGCGGGCGCGGGGGTCGCTTCGCTCGTCGGCCCTTTTGACTTCGTGGTTTTGGCTTTAGTCGCCGCTTTCGCCGGCTTTTTTGTCTCTTTGTCTGGCATGAGATAAATCGGTTTCTGGATTACACCTTACCGGCTTTCGCATCCTTGTTGCGGATCACGCCTACAGTTTTGCGCGGGCCCTTGCGTGTGCGCGCGTTAGTCGACGTACGCTGGCCGCGCACCGGCAAACCGCGCCGATGACGAATGCCGCGATAACAATTGATCGCCTGCAACCGTTTCAGATTGCCTTGCACGTCACGACGAAGATCGCCTTCGATCTTCATTTTGCCGGCTGTGATCGTCTGAATAATCTCGTTCACCTGCTGCGGCGTAAGATTTTTCGCGCGCAAGTTCGGATCGATATTGGTCCGTTCCAAAATGCGTTTCGCCGTGCTCGGCCCGATTCCATAAATGTAAGTGAGAGACGCTTCGATGCGTTTCTCCGCCGGAATTTCTACTCCAAGTAATCGTGGCATAAATGATTCGCTAAATTACTAACTCGCTAAATCGCTCAATGCTTTAGCCCTGGCGCTGTTTATGGCGCGGATTCTTGCAGATCACGCGCACAACATTCTTGCGCTTCACGATCTTGCACGCTTCACAAAGTCTTTTTACGGATGGTCGCACTTTCATATTCAACGAAAAACGCGGAGTGATCTCCGCGCTGTCACTTCTGGCGAAAAGTAATTCGCCCCTTCGACAAATCGTAGGGTGAAACTTCTAGCATAACTTTGTCGCCTGGCAAGATACGAATGAACTGCGGTTGCGTTTTTTCGCAGATGTGGGCGAGCACAAGATGCCCATTGGGCAACGCCACCCGGAACATGGTATTCGGCAAAAGACCAACGACTGTGCCTTCTACTTCAATTGCGTCTTTCCGCGCCATGTCAGGATTTCTGGCTCGTCGCTCGTGATCAGGATCGTGTGCTCGAAATGGGCGGAGGGCGTTCCATCCGCCGTGCAAACCGTCCATCCATCTTCGAGCAGCCTGACGGACGCTGTTCCCAAATTAACCATCGGCTCAATCGCTAATGTCATACCGGCTCTTAACTTCGGTCCGCTGCCGCGTTTGCCGTAATTAGGAACCTGCGGTTCTTCGTGCAATTTCCGGCCTACGCCGTGACCAACAAATTCGCGCACTACCGAAAAATGATGCTGCATCGCTTCCTCTTCTATTTCCGCGCACAAATCGCCAAGGCGGACACCTTCAAACGCTGCGGCGATGGCGCGCGAGAGCGCCTTTTCCGTGACGCGCAATAGTTGTTCAGTGCGATCGTCAATTACGCCCACCGGCACCGTCGTTGCCGTATCACCCACCCAGCCATCCTGCACAACACCGATATCGAGTTTCACGATGTCGCCATACTGGATACGCCGCTGGCTGCCGATGCCGTGCACGATTTCGTCATTAAGCGAGATGCAAATGTTCCCGGGAAAAACACGATGCCCCAGGCGATAGCCGAGAAACGCGCTCTTTACCTTTGCTTCTTCCATGAAATCCGCCGCCGCTTGATCGACTTCTTTTGTCGTGATGCCGGGACGAATAAGTTCGCTCACGCGATCGAGGATCTCGCTCGCAGTGCGACAGGCCTGCCGCATCTTTTCGATCTCTTTTCCGCTTTTGATCGGAATCATGCGGGTTGCTGCTCAATCAAGCGCGAGATGTCGCTAAAGACCGCGTCGCGCTCACGATTTCCATCAATGCGCCGTAGCGAGCTCGTCTTTTCGTAAAATTCCGCCAGCGGCTGCGTCTTGGCGTTGAATTCCGTGAGGCGATTCTGCAACACCGAGATATCATCGTCATTTCGCCTAACGAGTGATCCATCGCAGTACGGACATACCGGACGCTCCGCGAATTTTGCACTGGTCACGCTTGTCGTGAATCCACAGCCCTGACATTGCAGACGACTCGCGATCCGATCGCGCACGGTGTCTTCCGAAACGTCGAGCCAGATCGCCAGATCGAGCGGAGTATGCAGCCGCTCCAAAATTTTTTGCAAACTGCGCGCCTGCGGCATCGTGCGCGGAAACCCGTCGAAGACAAAACCGTAGCCGCCGTGCAAACGCAGCCAATCCTCGATCAGCCCGACGATGATTTTGTCTGAAACCAGTCCGCCATGCTGCGTCGTCTCCGCCGTTTTCAATCCGAGCGGAGTTCCGAGATCCCTTTCCCGCCGCAAAATCGCGCCCGGCGAAGTCACCGGAACTCCGAATTGGCGCGTGATCATTTCCGCCTGAGTTCCCTTGCCGGAACCCGGCGCGCCGAGAAGCACGAGTCGTCGTTTCACCTAGCGACCGTAAAGAAAAATGGCTACGCCACCAATGACCAAAACCGCGATTCCAACATAAAGCCACATGAGCATTCCATGGCCAGCGGCTTCGCCGCGATTGTAAGATGCGCGATCAAAACTGCGTCCGCGAATCCGGCCCTTGCGCAGAAATCCATCGTAATGCCGCTGAATTAAATGTGTTTCCACCTGCCGCATGGTGTCGAGCATCACACCAACAATAATGAGCAAACTCGTGCCGCCAAAAAATTGCGCGGTGATCGTCGGGACGTGCAACCCCTGACTCAGTAAACTCGGCAGGACAGCGATCATTGTCAGAAAAATCGCGCCGGCAAAAGTCAGCCGCGTCATGGTGTAATCGAGGAAATCCGCCGTCGGCTTGCCCGGGCGCACACCCGGAATGTAGCCGCCGTATTTTTTCAGGTCGTCCGCAATCTGCGCCGGTTGAAACTGCGTCGCGACCCAGAAGTAACTGAAGAAGAAAATCATGGCCGCGAGGACCACGTAATGCAGCCAACCGTTTGAAAGCATTTCGGAAATTTGCCGCGCGGTGGGGCTGTTTTTGAAAGCAACGCTCACGATCGTGGTGGGAAAAAGCAAAAGCGCCCATGCGAAAATGATCGGCATCACGCCCGCATAATTCACTTTCAGCGGCATGTATTGGGTTTGTCCGCCGTACATTTTTCTGCCGACGACACGTTTCGCGTACTGGACCGTGATTTTACGCACCCCTTGCGTGACCGCGATTACCGCCGCGATGACGATGAACAAGAACGCAACCATTAAGACGAGGATCGCAGGATTGACCTGACTCGTTCCCGTTTCAGCCGAAGGCACGAAAGTTTTCCACGCTTGCGCCAAAGCAGCCGGGAGTCGCGCGACGATTCCGACGGTAATGATAAGCGAAATCCCATTCCCAATACCTCGCTCAGTGATCTGGTCACCGAGCCACATTAGAAACAGAGTTCCGGTCGTTAACGAAAGGACCGTGATGAGACGAAATGAAAGTCCGGGATTATCCACCAGCGGAATTCCTAGTTTCGCCGTTGTCTCCGTAATTCCGGGCAACATCGTGTGATACGACTCCGGATGTTGAAATGAAACTGCGAGCAGATAGCCCTGAAAGATGCACAACACGACCGTGGCGTAGCGCGTGTATTGCATGATCTTTTGCCGTCCGCCATCCTCACGCGCCAATCGCCCCAGTCGCGGGATCACTGCCGTCAACAGCTGCATCATGATCGACGCGCTGATGTAGGGCATGATGCCTAACGAGAAGATGGCGCAGTTTTCAAGCGCACCGCCACTGAACAAATTGAAGAGCGCCGCGACGCTTCCGCCCGATTTTTCGGTCAACGCGCTGCGGAACCAATCTTGCAACACCGCCTGATTCACACCGGGGGTCGTGATCGCTGCTCCAAGGCGTACGATTACGATTACTGCTAGCGTGAATAAAATTCGACGCCGCAGTTCCGGGATTTTAACCGAGTTAAGGAACGCCGAAACCATGAGACTTTCAGCTCAGGGGAGCGCACGCGCCTCGCGTGCGGATTTCGGCGCCTCGCCGAAATGCTCTCGTTAGGGAGAAAGTTCGCGATGACGAGGGCGTCATCGCCAGCACGCGAGGCGCGTGCGCTCCCCAGCATTCCTGCTGCGCTACTTTAGCTTGGATCATAGCAATGCTAGCGCTTCTTCGCGGATTTCTTTTTCTTCGCAGGCGTTTTCTTTTCTGCGACAGGCTTTTTCTGCGCGCTCTTCTTTACCACGCGCTTTTCGGGTTTTGCTTCCGCGGTGGGCGCGGTTTCGGATTCTTTTGGCGCGTCATCATCGCTCGGCCTTGGGCGGGCTTCGCGTAACGCGATACTGCCGCCAGCCTTCTCAATCTTTGCCCGCGCAGACTCGCTGAATTTGTCGGCCTCGATCGTCAGGCCATGCTTCAACTCGCCATCGCCTAAAATTTTTATTCCGGCGAAGTTCCCGCGAATCAATTTCGACTCGCGCAGCAATTCTTCGTTTACTGTCGTGCCTGCTTTGAAGCTGTTTAGTGAGTCGAGATTTACGATTGCGTAATTCTTATGGAACGCCGCGTTGTTGAAACCGCGTTTCGGCAAACGACGAATGAGCGGCATCTGCCCGCCCTCAAATCCAAGACGAATGCTTCCGCCAGAGCGAGCCTTCTGTCCCTTGTGCCCTTTCCCACTCGTCTTGCCGTGCCCGGAACTTTCACCACTTCCGAGTCGCTTCACGCGATGACGCGAACCAGGGCGCGGCCGCAAATTATGCAATCGAATCATGACTGCTGTTCAGCCTTTCCGTCGTTCGCGCGAATGCCGCGCACTTTCAAAATTTCATCACGCCGACGCAGCGAGCGGAGCGCTTCAATCGTCGCTTTCACTACGTTCGCGTGATTGCTCGAGCCTAACGACTTCGCCAGCACATCGCGAATCCCGGCGGCTTCGACAACGGCGCGCACCCCACCACCAGCAATGACGCCGGTTCCGGGCGACGCTGGCCGCAGCAAGACACGACCACCACCAAAGTTTCCGATCGTTTCGTGCGGAATAGTATTTTCGTGCAATGAAACTTTCTCCATTCCTTTGCGTGCAGCTTCCGAGGCTTTGCGGATCGCTTCCGCAACCTCGTTCGCTTTGCCAAAACCGACGCCCACGCTTCCGTCATGATCGCCCGCCACAATCAACGCGCTGAAGCTGAAGCGACGGCCGCCCTTCACGACTTTCGCGCAACGATTGATAAAAACGACCTTCTCAGTCGTATCGCCCCTTGCTGCGGAACTTTTATCCGTGTTTCGATCTGCGCTGCGTCTGCCGCCGCCGTGAGGTTGTGCCATGAAGTTCTTCCTAAAATTTTAATCCGCCTTCGCGAGCCGCATCGGCGAGAGCTTTGACTTTGCCGTGATAAAGAAAACCGCCGCGATCAAAAATGACTTTGTCCACTTTCTTCGCGAGCAAACGCTCTGCGATTGTTTTTCCGATCTGCTCCGCTGTTGCCCGATTCGCCGCAGCTTTTCCCTTTCCTCGCAAATCTTTTTCCGTTGTTGCAGCCGACGCCAAGGTTTTGCCTGCATCATCGTCGACTACTTGGGCGTAGACATGCTTGCCGGAAAAATGAACTGCCAATCGCGGACGTTCCGCAGTTCCGCTCACGCGTTTTCTGATCCGAGCGTGAATGCGATGCCGGATTTTCTTTCGATCAGTTGCGGCAATCATTACTGGACCGTCTTTCCTTCCTTGCGCCGAACCTGTTCGCCCGCATAACGCACTCCCTTGCCCTTGTAAGGTTCCGGTGGATAGAACCGGCGAATATCCGCCGCCACCTGTCCGACCAATTTCTTGTCGATGCCCTGGATCGTAAGCTTGGTGTTATCCGCGACCGTAATTTTAATTTCCTTTGGAATCGGAAAGAGAATCGGATGCGAAAATCCAAGGCTTAGATTCAAGTTCTGACCTTGCACCGCCGCTTTGAAACCGACGCCTTCGATTTCGAGATTCTTGGTGAAACCCTCGCTCACGCCCTGCACCATGTTGTGCACGAGACTGCGCGACAGGCCATGCAATGCTTTCACGCTGCGCGTCTCCGCGTCGCGCGCGATTGAAATGCGATTCTCCTTCACGGTGCCCTTTATATTGCGCGGCAAATTCCAACTCAGCTTTCCTTTCGGGCCTTCCACTGCGACGGCGCCATCATTGCTGATGTTCACCTTCACTTTGTCGGGAATCTCGACTGGTTTGTTTCCTATGCGCGACATAACTCGTTAGGCGTCACCAAACGTAAGCGAGCAATTCGCCGCCGACGTTTTGTTTTTTTGCTTCGCGACCCGAGAGCACGCCGCGCGGCGTGGAAAGGATTGCAATTCCCATCCCGCCCAGCACTCGTGGAACTTCTTTCGCGCCAACATAACGCCGCAGACCAGGACGACTCACGCGCTTCAATCCTGTGATCGCGCTCGATGTATTCGCGAACTTATTCGTGATCTTAATGCGCGGGTGCGCTGCTTCCGTATCGACGGCGTAATCCGTGATATAGCCTTCCTCTTTCAAAATCCGCGCTACGTCGCTCTTGATTTTGGAATAGGGCACAAACATCTCCGGCTTCTGCGACGCCGCGGCATTGCGCACACGTGCGAGAAGGTCAGCGATAGGATCGGTAACAGTACTCATTAAAATCAGGCGGCCGCTGGTGCGGCCGGTTTCTTCGCGCGATCGCTGAATGGCATTCCCATTTCGCTCAGAAGCGATTTCGCTTCTTCGTTCGTCCGCGCGGTGGTGACGATTGTAACATCAAAACCGATGTTGCGCTTGATTTTATCAAGCTCGACTTCGGGGAAAATCGACTGGTCGGAAACGCCGAGCGTATAGTTGCCGTGGCCATCAAAACCCTTCGGCGACACACCGCGAAAATCTCGGATGCGCGGCAAAGCAGCTTTGATGAAGCGCTCCAAAAATTCGTACATGTGCGAACCGCGCAACGTTACCTTCGCGCCAATCGCCTGGTCTTTGCGCAATTTGAAATTCGAGATGCTTTTCTTGGCGCGCGTCTCCGCTGGCTTCTGTCCGGTAATCAATGCCAGTTCAGTCTTCGCATCTTCCAACGCCTGCTTCACGTCCGATTGCGACCCGACTGAGGTGTTGATGACCACCTTCTCCACCTTCGGAATCTGATGCAGGTTCTTGTAGCCATGCTGTTGCTGCAGCGCCGGCATTACCCGCTCTTTGTACTCACGATAAAATTCGTTATCCGTTTTCACTTACTCTTCTTCTCTTTCTTCGCTTTCGCCTCTGCGCCCTTTTTCTTCGTCGCCTTCTCGTCGCGCTCGACTACTCGCACATTTGAAATGTGAATGGGACCTTCGCGCTCTGCGATTTTCCCCTGCGGATTGTCCTGCGATTTGCGCAGGTGACGCTTAATGATTCGCACACCCTCGATCAAAACACGCTGCTTGCGCGGCAACACTTCGAGGATCTTTCCCGTAGAACCGCGAAAGTTCCCGGAAATGACCTCGACCTGGTCGCCTTTCTTAACGTGCAGCTTGATTCGATTCATAAAACTTCCGGAGCGAGCGAAACAATTTTCATGAAATTACGTTCGCGCAACTCGCGTGCGACCGGCCCGAAAATGCGGGTGCCTCGCGGATTCAAATCTTTGTCGATGATGACGATCGCGTTGTTGTCGAAACGCAGGAGCGAACCGTCATCGCGCCGAATCGGTTGCTTCGTTCTCACCAAAACGGCGCGCACCACTTCGCCCTTCTTCACCGTGCCTGTCGCGCTCGCTTCTTTCACGTTCGCCGTGATCACATCCCCGATACCTGCCGATTGCGCAGTCCCCTGCCCGATTACACCGATCATCGTCGCCATGCGCGCGCCGCTGTTGTCGGCCACGTCGAGTCTCGATCTTAGGTAAACCATTTGTCTGTCCTTTGTTCGGTTACTTCTGCACCACGTCCACCAGACGCCAGCGCTTCAATTTGCTCAGCGGTCTTGTCTCCATGATGCGCACGGTATCGCCCGGCTTGGCTTTGTTCTCTTCGTCGTGCGCGTAAAATTTCTTCATTTGTTTGACGATCTTCCCGAATTTGGCGTGCGGCACACGCGTCACGGTCCGAACCACGATCGTCTTGTTCATGCTGCTGGAAATCACCTCCCCGACACGCGTTTTGCGCGTTGGGCGTTTCTCTTCCGTCCTCGTGTTCGACGCTTGCGCTTCACCGGCTTGAATTTCGTCCGCCATTATTTCTTCGCCGGCTCCTTGCCGCGGTTGGAAAGAATCGTTTCGATACGGGCTACGTCACGACGCAATAAGCGCAATCGGCTCGGTTGCTCGAGCTGACCGCTCTGCTGTTGCAAACGCAGATGCAGACTCTCCTGGCGCAAGTCGCGCTTTTTTGTCAGCAACTCGTCCGTGCTCATTTCAATAATTTCTTTGATCTTCATACTCGTTAGGCGGCAACATGATGGCGCGTTAAGAATTTCGTGCGCACCGGTAACTTATCCGCCGCCAGCCGCAACGACTCGCGCGCGACGGACTCCGTCACGCCATCGAGCTCAAACAAAATATTCCCCGGTCGTACTGTCGCGACCCAATATTCCGGTTGTCCTTTTCCCTTACCCATGCGCGTCTCTGGCGGACGGCCCGTGACCGATTTGTCCGGGAAAATCCGGATCCACAATTTTCCCTTGCGCTTCATGTTACGGGTGAGCGCGACACGCGCCGCTTCGATCTGCGTATTCGTGATCCAGGCGCGCTCGAGCGTCTGCAGCCCGAACTCGCCAAAATCGATTCGCAAATTGCGCGACGCAGTCCCCTTGCGGCTACCCCGCTGGGTCTTGCGATACTTCACGCGTTTCGGCATCAATGGCATAACAAATCCTGACTAAGATTAGGCTTCGGCAGGTGCCGGTGGCGGCGGGGCGGGCATGGCCGGCTCCGTCGGTGCTTCCTCTTTCTTACAAAGCCAGCATTTCACGCCGATTTTTCCGTAAACTGTATTCGCTTCGGCAAATCCGTAATCAATTGCTGTGCGCAAAGTATGTAGAGGCACCTTGCCTTCGCGATACCATTCCGATCTCGAAATTTCCGCGCCGTTTAAACGACCCGAGCTGCGCAACCGAATTCCCTGCGCCCCAAAATCCATCGCCGTCTGCACCGCTTTCTTCATGGCGCGGCGATAAGCGATGCGGCGCTCGATCTGCAGGGCGACATTTTCCGCCACGAGCTGCGCGTCGAGTTCCGGCGTTTTGATTTCCTGAATGTCGATCTTCACCTGTTTGCCCTGCGCCATTTTCGAAATCTCTTCTGTCATCTTTTCGATCTCCGCGCCTTTGCGCCCAATCACGATGCCAGGCCGGGCGGTGTGAATCGTCACACGAATGCTGTTCCAAGCGCGCTCGATGATGATTTTCGAAACTGCCGCAAACTGAAGTTTCTTCTTCACGTAACCCCGGATCTCCAGATCGCTATGCAAAAAGGCCGGCATCTCCTGCGGCGAGGCGTACCAGCGCGAACGCCAGTCGCGATTCACGCCGAGGCGAAATCCAATCGGATTAACTTTCTGTCCCATAAATTATTTTCTCCTCTGGGGAGCGCACGCGCCTCGCGTGCTGGCGATGGCGCCTCGCCATCGCGAACTTTTGGAAGAGCATTGCGGCGAGGCGCCGCAATGAGCACGCGAGGCGCGTGCGCTCCCCAGATTTTCCTCTCCGTTCATACAACGCATAAAATTATTTCTTCGCTTTCGCGTCCTCTTTGGCAGCGGATTTCTTCGGCGGATGTTCGTGCTTTGCTTCAGGAGCCTTTTCGCTCTTTCCTTTTGCGCCGCCCTTCTTCGCTTTCTTTTGTTCCGCTTTCCTTGTCTGGCGGTTTTTAATTTCGATCTCGTCCGTCAACACGATGCGAATGTGACTGCTGCGTTTCAAAATCCGGCTACCGCTTCCCCGCGCTCGAGCCATCATCCGTTTCATCGTCGGGCCCTCGCCCACGATCGCTTCTTTCACGACGAGCCCATCGACGCGCAGGTTCGCGTTGTTCTCCGCATTCGCCACGGCGCTCTTCAACGTCTTGTTGATCATTGCCGCCGCCTTTTTCGGACTGAACGCGACAATATCGAGCGCTGCCGAAACGGGCAGACCCTGGATCTCACGCGTGACTTCGCGCGCCTTGAACGCCGAAATCTTCGCATACCGATATGTCGCTCTCACTTCCATTTATTTTAAAGTCACACTTTGGCGGGCATCGACCTGGAGCCGATCGCCCACCTTTATTTTTTCCTTCTTCGAATCCATTTCTTGAATCACTGCGCCGCAAATTTTCTGGCGCACGTCCACTACTCTCAATGTCGCGATCACCTTGTCGTTCCGCATCACGCGCAGTGGCATTCCCATTTTCACGCCCTGCTGCTCGCCGATGTTGCCGACCACGAGAGACCATTCTTCCTTCACGCTAATGACGCTGCCGTCCATCAAACTCGGCTGCGCTTGCGTCGCATCGTTGCCGGACTTCGCGATCAACTCGTTAATGCTGCGCACCTGCGCTTCCACGTCCATGCGTGCTTGCGGGTCGCTACTCTCCGCTGTTTTCAGGAAACGCAAAACCGCTTCGGTCAATCGCAGCATCTGATCGCGATATTGCTCACGCTCTTTTTGAAACAATTGCAGATCACTCACCGCGTTCAGCAACCGTTGCTCGAGTTTCGCGCGGTCCTTATCCGTTCCCGCCAATCCGAGCGCTTCGACCCGCAATTGCAAATCGGAAAACTTTCGCCGCAACAATTCCGCCTCAACATTCGATTCCGCGAGACTCTCGGTCAATGTCTTGACCGATTCCTGCTGCAACGAAAGCTGCCGGCGCAATTCTTCATTTTGCGACAACAACGCACCCGCGGTCACTTTCGCTTCCGCTGATTCAACTTTTTTAGATTCTGACAAAGAACTATTTCCCTCTGCCGCCAGCCGTCCGGCTAACGTTACGCAGCCCAACACTGCAAAAATTTTCCTCAATTATTTCGTCACCTTCGCCGTATGCGACCCGTGCTTCTTGAAGATCCGCGTCGGCGAAAATTCACCCAACTTGTGACCAACCATGTTCTCGGTCACGAACACCGAGATGAATGTTTTGCCGTTGTGCACCAAAAAAGTGTGGCCGACAAAATCCGGCGTCACCATCGAGCGTCGCGACCAGGTTTTCATCGGCTTCTTCGCGGCCGATGCGTTCATCTTGTCGATCTTTTCGAGAAGATGCGGTTCGACGAAGGGTCCTTTTTTCAATGATCTGGCCATAAAATCAAATTACTTTTGTTTCTTCTTTGATCGGCGCCTTTCCATGATGAAGCGATCGCTCGGCTTGTGTTTCGTGCGCGTCTTGAAACCTTTCGCGAGCTGACCCCAGGGACTCACCGGATGGTGACGTCCGCCGCCACCTTTCGACTTACCCTGCCCGCCGCCCATCGGGTGGTCGATCGGATTCATGGCCATACCGCGTACGTGCGATCGGCGCCCTTTCCATCGCGTGCGTCCCGCTTTTCCGCTCGAGACATTCATGTGATCGACATTGCCGACCTGACCCATCGTCGCATAAGCCTCTTCGTGAATACGGCGAATTTCGCCGGAAGGAAGTTTTACGAGCGCGTAACCGCCTTCGCGGTTGTTTAAAGTCGCCTGCTGTCCTGCGCTGCGCGCAATTTGTCCGCCACGACCTGGCATCAGTTCGATGTTATGGATGTTGGCGCCGAGCGGAATTGCCCTCAAGGGCAGCGCATTGCCGACTTCCGGCGGCGCATCCTCGCCCGCCATTACCTGTGCGCCGACATTCAATCCATCGGGTGCGAGAATGTAACTCAGCTCGCCATCCTCATATTTAATAAGAGCGATGCGCGCGGATCGATTCGGGTCGTATTCAATTGCCGTCACGTCCGCCGCAATACCGCGCTTGCGACGTTTGAAATCCACTTTGCGATATTTTTGTTTGTGACCACCCCCGATGTGGCGGGCAGTCATGCGGCCGACATTATTTCGACCACCGCTTCGCTTCTTCGTCTCGAGCAAACGTTTTGTCGGCTTCGAGCTCGTGATTTCGTCAAAAGTCGGAAGCGTCTTGAACCGCAGCGTTGGCGTTAGTGGACGAAAATTTCGGAGGGCCATACGATTAAACAAGTTCGATCTTCTCGCCCTCCGCCAAAGTCACGATCGCTTTCTTCCAATGCGGCTTGCGGCCGTAATCCGCGCGACGTTCGCGTTTTTTCTTGCCGGCGTAATTGCACGTGTTCACAGACACGACCTTTTTTTGGAACAAACGCTCGATTGCGTGCTTGATCTGAATCTTGTTTGCGCGCGGACTGACGCGAAAAACATATTTGTTCTGTTTCTCGCTCAACAATGTCGCCTTCTCCGTGAGCGATGCGTTTTGGATGAGATCGTATGGCTCGTTCATTTTCCGTTCGTCCTTTCCGCCAAATGCTCGAGCGCCTTTTGCGTGACAATGATCTTGTCGAACGCGAGCAACTGCTCCGCATTCACATCGCTCGCCGTCGCTAGGCGTACCGGCTTCACGTTCCGCGCCGACTTATACGTGTTGTCGTCAAACGAATCCGAGATGAGCAAGACTTTCCTCGCGTCGGTTTGTTTTTTGACTAACGAGACAAACGCTTTCGTCTTCAGTTCTTTGACAGCGAACGCATCGATCGTCATTACATCCCCTGCGGCAATCCGTTCGCTTAACGCTTTTTGAAAGGCGAGCCTGCGCACAGTCTTGGAAATCTTTTTCGAATAATCGCGCGGCTTCGGACCGAAAACGACGCCGCCCTTGCGCCACAACGGCGAAGATTTGTAACCCGCACGTGCCCGACCCGTTCCTTTTTGCTTCCACGGTTTCGCGCCGGAAAAAGCTACCTCTGCTTTCGTTTTCGTGTTGGCCGAACCGGACCTGCGCGCAGCGCGCATCGCGACAACCGTCTCGTGCAACGCCTGCGTTCCACGTCCGCCTTCGATCAACTCGATCTTGGCTTCTTTGGCAGCGGCTTTCGTTAAAACTTTCGCACTCATTTATTATTCGGCTTTTTTATCGCCGGCCTAACGACTACGTAGCTGCCATTCGCGCCTGGAACCGCTCCACTAATTAAAATGATCTTTTCCGTTTCGCGCACCTGCATGACCTGAAGATTTTGCACGGTCACACGCTCATCACCGAGATGACCCGGCATGCCCATGTTTTTCCAGATGCGGCCCGGCGTAGATCGGTTGCCGATTGCGCCGTTACGCCGATGCGTCTTCGAACCATGCGCCGCACCCTGGCCGTGGAAGTTATGTTTCTTCATCACGCCCTGGAAGCCTTTGCCCTTGGAGCGTCCGATCACGTCGACAAAATCGCCCGGTTGGAACTGGGTCACGTTCAAGTTGATCTCGCCTTCCGGCGCATCACTCGTTAGGCGAAACTCGCGCACGAACTTTTTCGGCTCGACGTTCGCCCTCTTAAATCCGCCTAACGAAGCGCGACTCAAGCGCGATTCCTTTTGCGCACCGAAACCGACCTGCACCGCGGAATACCCGTCGTTCTCATTCGTTAGCCGGCGAACGAGCACGTTATCGCCCGCCGCAATCACGGTTACCGGATGCAGCTTGCCATTGGCGTCGTAGACGCTGGTCATGCCGATTTTTTGTCCGAGTAATCCGATGCTCATGGTGATGGGTTCGCAAATTGAGGAGGACTAAATCTTGATCGTGATGTCCACGCCCGCCGGCAGGTTTAGCTTCTTCAGCTCATCAACCGTCTTCGCGGTTGGCTCGATAATGTCGAGCAAGCGCTTGTGCGTGCGGATTTCAAATTGATCCATCGATTTTTTATCGACGTGTGGCGAACGGTTCACGGTAAATTTTTCAATTAACGTCGGCAGCGGAATCGGTCCGGCTACTCGTGCGCCGGTGCGCTTCGCCGTCTCAACGATGTCGACCGCGGATTGATCGAGCATTCGATGATCGAATGCTTTCAAGCGAATACGAATGCGTTGTCCGTCGGCCATAAAATTACTTTGTCTCCTTTTGGTCGAGGATGGCCGCGACGAGTTGCTGCGGGACTTGCTGAAAGTGCGAAGGCTCCATCGAGTAACTCGATCGGCCTTTGGAAAGTGAACGAATTGCCGTGGCATACCCGAACAACTCCGCCAGCGGAACTTCAGCGTGAATGATAGCAAGGTGTCCGCGCGTTTCGATGCTGCCGATGCTGCCGCGGCGACGGCTTAAATCGCCACAGATGTCGCCCTGATAATCGTCCGGCGTCAGATTTTCCACCTTCATGATCGGCTCGAGCAAAATCGGTTTGCCCTGTTTGAAGCCGTCTTTCATCGCAAAGATCGCGGCGAGTTTGAACGCAAGCTCGTTCGAATCGACTTCGTGAAAACTTCCATAAACGATGTCGACTTCAATATCGACAACGGGGTAACCGCCGAGAACGCCATTCAAAACCGCTTCCTCGATTCCTTTTTTCACCGCCGGGATGTATTCGCGCGGAATGGTGCCGCCAACGATTTTGTTATCAATTACCAAACCTGTGCTGCGGGCCCCCGGACGCACATCCACTTCGACGTGGCCGTATTGACCGCGACCACCGGATTGTTTGATCAACTTCCCAACGCCATGCGCGCTGCTTGTTATTGTCTCGCGATACGCGATCTGCGGTTTGCCCGCGTTCGCATCAACCTTGAACTCGCGGAACATGCGGTCGCGAATGATTTCGAGATGCAACTCGCCCATGCCGGCGATGATCGTTTGGCCAGTGTCTTCGTGCGTATAAACGCGGAACGTCGGATCTTCCTCAGCGAGACGCTGCAACGCGATCGCCATTTTTTCCTGGTCCAATTTTGTTTTTGGCTCAATCGCCATTGAAATAACCGGATCCGGAAAAGTCGGCGGTTCGAGCAGGATCGGATGGTCCTCGTCGCAAAGGGTATCACCGGTCGTGATGTTTTTGATGCCAACAATCGCCGCGATGTCACCGGAGTAACACGTCTCGATGTCTTCGCGCTTGTCGGCTTGAATCTGAATCAACCGCGATATGCGCTCGCGCTTGTTCGTGCGCGGATTGTAAACCGTGTCGCCTTTCGAAAGCGTTCCGGAATAGACGCGGAAGAAAACTAATTTCCCGACAAAAGGATCGCTCCAGAGTTTGAAGGCAAGCGAACAGAAATTTCCGTTGTCGTCCGTCGGAGCTTGCATCTTCTCGTGTGTGTCCGGCTCCATCCCAACAGCAGGCGGAATGTCGAGCGGACTCGGCAAATAATCGATCACCGCATCGACGAGGTATTGGACGCCTTTGTTCTTGAAGGCCGACCCGCCAACAACCGGTACGAACTTGCTCGCGATCGTCTGACGACGAATACCGGCTTTTAGCATCTCGGGCGTGATCGGTTTCTCCTCCAGGAACGCCGTGCCGACCTCATCATCGAGATCTGAAATCGCAGTCACAAGATCGCTGTACGCTTTTTCGACGAGCTCTTTATACTCGTCAGGAATATCTGTGATCTCGTAGGTCGAACCGATCAGATCGCTGTCGGAATAAATGACCGCCTTCTTATTAATAACGTCGAGTTGGCCCTTGAGGTAATCTTCCTTGCCCAGCGGAATCAGCACGGGCCACGCATTCGCGCCGAGTTTCTTCCGCATGCTGTCGATCGACATGTCGAAATCGGCGCCGACGCGATCCATTTTGTTGATGAAGGCGATGCAGGGAACATTGTATTTGTTGGCCTGACGCCAGACCGTCTCCGATTGCGGCTGCACACCAGCGACTGCATCAAAGACCGCAATTGCCCCATCCAGCACGCGGAGGGAGCGCTCGACTTCCGCGGTGAAATCGACGTGCCCAGGCGTGTCGATGATGTTCACGCGCATTTTGGTGCCGTCGAAAATCTTGTAGACGCCTTCTTCTTTTTTCTGCGTCCAGGTGCACGTGGTCGCTGCGGAAGTAATCGTGATACCGCGCTCACGTTCCTGTTCCATCCAATCGGTCACAGTCGTGCCTTCATGCACCTCACCGATCTTGTGGATCATGCCGGTGTAGAAAAGAATGCGCTCGGTCAGCGTCGTCTTGCCGGCATCGATGTGCGCGGCGATGCCGATGTTGCGCGTACGCTCGAGCGGGAACTTCCGGTCCGGAGAATTTGGATTCTTCGTCGCGGTGGGTTTTTCGAGAGTCGCGGTCGCCATAAATTTACCAGCGGAAATGCGCAAAGGCGCGATTGGCCTGCGCCATTTTATGGGTGTCGTCGCGTTTCTTGATTGCGTTGCCCTGCCCCGCCGCCGCGTCTTTTAATTCCTGCGCGAGCGCCAACGCCATTGGCATGCCCCGACGGTTGTCGGCGTATTGCACGATCCACCGCATCGCGAGGGAAACCTGACGGGCCGGCGTTACTTCCATCGGCACCTGATACGTCGCACCGCCAACGCGACGCGATTTTACTTCGAGACGCGGCCGAACATTTTCCAGCGCCTTGTTGACGACTTCGAGCGGATCAACCGCGTCGGAACCTTCGCGCGATTTATCGATCGCGGTGTAAACGATCCGTTCCGCGAGCGATTTCTTGCCGCGCTTCATCACGGTGGAAATAAGACGCGCGACCGCCTGACTCCCGTAACGGGAATCGACGCGCTCTTCTTTTTTGTAAACTTTCCGCCGCCGTGACATGTGTCGTTCTAATCAAGATGTTACTTTTTTGCTTCCTTTGGAGCGGCCTTCCCCGCCTCACCGCCCGCCTTCGGACGTTTCGCGCCGTATTTCGATCGGCTTCGTCTGCGTCCGTCTACGCCTAACGAGTCGAGTGTGCCGCGCACAATGTGATAGCGCACACCCGGCAAATCTTTCACGCGTCCGCCGCGCACAAGCACGATCGAATGCTCCTGCAGGTTATGCCCTTCGCCCGGAATGTAGGCAATCACTTCCTGGCCATTCGTCAACCGCACTTTTGCCACTTTGCGCAGAGCGGAATTCGGCTTCTTCGGCGTGCGCGTCATCACCTGCACACAAACGCCGCGGCGCTGAGGACAATCGGTCAGTGCCGGTGATTTCGATTTCACCGACACCTTGCGTCGTCCTTTTCGAATAAGCTGGTTGATTGTTGGCATTTTCCTAAACAAAGCGCCGCCCGAAACCGGTAAAGGCTTGGGCGACAAAAAATCCGCTCAGTCGCGCAATCACTTCCTCACGCGCCTGATGCGGGGAGCGACCAATATAGGAATGAATTCCGGTGTCGCAACAATATTTTAGCGCTGTATAGCGGGTCATCGCGAGCGGATGCGAGAGACCTCACATTTGAGTGGGAACCGATGATAATTTGCGAGGTCGTTCGCTTTCGCTCAGGATGACGAAAATGTTCGAGCTTCTCGCAAAAGATGCGCAATCAAAAGCGCGTCGCGCACGCCTAACGACCAATCACGGCGTGATCGACACGCCCGCGTTCATGCCGGTGGGAACGCAAGGTTCGGTCAAGGCGGTAAGTCCACGCGAACTGCGAGAGCTCGATGCGCAAATCATTCTCGGAAACACATATCACTTATTCGTTAGGCCAGGGCTCGATGTGATCAGACATTTTGGCGGACTCCACAAATTCATGAATTGGGATGGACCAATTCTCACCGACAGCGGCGGTTACCAGATTTTCTCGCTCGCGAAGTTGCGCAAAATAACAGAAGAAGGCGTGTATTTTCAAAATCATCTCGACGGGACGCCGACCTTTATTTCGCCCGAGATTGCGATGCAAATCCAGGCAGCGCTCGGCAGCGACATCACGATGGTACTCGACGAATGCGCGCCGTACCCCTGTCCTTATGATTACGCCGCGCGCAGTTTAAAGATGACGACGCGCTGGGCGAAACGGTGCAAAGACTTTGTAGCTGCCGCTGTCTCAGCGGCAGAGCAGCTGGCCGCTTCGAATCCTGCCGCCGTGACGGCGGCAGCTACAACAAAGCAACTCGTCTTCGGAATCGTGCAGGGCGCGACGTTCGACGAACTGCGCAAACAAAGCGCACAAGCATTGGTCGAGATCGGATTCGATGGATACGCAGTGGGCGGTGTGAGTGTGGGCGAGCCGGAGGAAGAGATGATGCGGGCAGTCGAAGCGAGTGAGCCGTTTTTGCCTAACGACAAACCCCGATACGCCATGGGCCTCGGCACGCCGCCGCAAATGATCGAGATGATCGCGCGCGGGATCGACATGTTGGATTGCGTGCTGCCAACGCGCCTCGCGCGTAACGGAACCGCCTTCACTGCTGGTGGGACGCTCAATTTAAAGAACGCGGAATTCGCTCTCGATAAAAATCCGATCGAAGCAAACTGCGCGTGTGCGACATGCACGGAATTTTCTCGTGGTTACATTCGGCACCTGGTCAAAGCTGAAGAAATTCTGGGGTTACGTTTGATCACTTTGCACAATTTGCACTTCTATCTGGAGCTCATGAAAAAAGCGCGCACTGCGATCGTAAATGAAACCTTTGGTGAGTTTCGAAGAGATTTTGTTTCGAATTATAAGACGCGCGAGGTCGATTCTGTGAAGTTGTAGCGGCGTTTGTGTCAAACGCCGAACTAGATAGACAGGCGCCGGCACCAGCGCCCTCTACAATTGGATTGCGGCAGAGGCTTTCTTGTTTAAGCTCCGACTCGCTTTATTTTTCGAATGTTAAACGCATTTATCGCTCAAGCACAAGCGGCGTCGCCCGCGGCCGGAGGCCCGAATCCGATCGCGTCCTTTATCCCGCTGATCCTAATCTTTGTTATAATGTACTTCCTGCTTTTTCGGCCGCAGATGCGCCGGCAAAAGGAACAGCAGCGCGTGGTCTCGGCGTTAAAGACGGGCGATCGCGTCGTCACCGGGTCCGGAATTCACGGGCTGATTTCAAATGTCAAAGATACGACCGTGATTTTAAAGGTGGCCGACAATGTTAAGATCGAAATTGAAAAATCGGCAGTCACAAGTGTTTTGAAATCGGAGGCAGCGAAACCGTAAGAGATGTCTCGACTTCGCTCGCCCTGGCATAGGCTCTGCCGACTATTGGTATGAACCCCGCACTCACGTTTCTCTGCGGTCTCGCGCTGCTGATTCTTTTCGGCTGGTATTTCGCCACTGATTACGGTGTGCGGAAAAGAGTTCTGGCGACGCTCCTGATGTTGCTGTTCGTCGTGTTTAGCGTCACAACGATCTGGCCGCCCGAGAAAAAGATTGCGCTCGGTCTCGATATTCAGGGAGGGACATCATTTCTTATTCGCCTGAAGGAAACCGACAAGACGGTGACAAAAGCGATGCTCGACCAGGCCGTGGAAGTCATTCGCAAGCGCGTGGATTATTTTGGCGGCGGCGAGCCGGTCATCACGCCCGTGGGGAACGATCGTATTCTTGTTCAGATCCCGGGACTCGATCCTGCAAAAATTGAAGAGGCGCGGCAGCAGTTGTCTCGGGTGGCGAAACTCGAATTCCGCCTGGTTTATCCCGATAACGGCGACCGCTTGAAAGAGATCGACGGGGGCCAGCAAGTAATTCCGCCGGAGTATCGGGTCGAAACTTATACGCTGCATGCCGAAGGAGACAAGAAGCCCGCGCAGGAACGGTTGCTTGTGAAAAAGAAGGCCGATCTCGGCGGCGATCGAGTGAAGGAATCCCATGCTTATTACGGCAATGAAGGGTGGACTGTTCAACTCCGTTTCGACGGGGACGGCGCGAAGCAGTTCGGCAAAATCACCGAGCAATATAAAGGTCACCGTTTCGCCATCGTGCTTGATGGGGCGATTCAATCTGCGCCGGTGATTCGCGATGCGATCTACGGAGGCGACGCTGTTATTACAGGCCGTTTTTCCGAACAGGAAGCGCGTGGACTCGCCAGCGTACTCGAGAATCCTTTGCAAACTCCGGTTAGCATCGAAGAGGAACGCAGCGTTTCCCCCACACTCGGCGCGGACTCGATTCGCGCGAGTATCATCGCGGGCTTGATCGGCCTCGGGATCACGATGGTTTGCGTTCTCGCCTACTACAAATTCGCGGGATTGATCGCGAACCTGGCGCTGCTTATCAACATCATCCTGCTGATCGGCGCGCTGACGATGTTCAAGTTCGTCCTCACGCTCCCGGGCATTGCCGGCATCATTCTCACGATCGGTTTGTCGGTGGACGCGAACGTTTTGATTTACGAGCGATTGCGAGAGGAGCTTGCTCTGGGTAAATCGCTCAAGGCTGCAGTGCAGGCGGCTTACGAAAAAGCATTCAGTTCCATCTTCGATGCAAACGTGACGACGTTGATCACGGCCGCGATTTTGTTCTGGAAGGCGAGTGGGCCGGTCAAGGGATTCGCGATTTCGCTTAGCCTCGGCATTCTCGCCTCTCTCTTTACCGCGCTCATCGTCGGGCGAAATCTATTCAGCTGGTTTGTTGATACCGGGCGCGTGAAGCGGGTGTCGATGCTCCATCTTATTTCGTCACAAAATATCGACTTTCTGGGCAAGGGTCTGATCGCTGTGCTTATTTCGCTGGCGTTGCTCGTCGCAGGAGGAGCGGCGTTTGTAATGCGCGGTGACAAAAACTTCGGCGTCGATTTTAAGGGCGGCGACCTCATCACATTGAGCACAACGCACGAAGTGCCGGTGGAAAAGATCCGCGACAGTCTCAAACCGCTGCATCTTTCCGATGCGCCTATCCAGGAATCGGCGCAAGGCGGGAAGTTTTACGCCACGATTCGGGGGCCGCTCAATACGAGCGAAGCGATCGAAAAACAAATCATGCAATCGATTCCCGATGCCGGCTTTAAAGTCGAACGCGCGGAGAGAGTAGGCGCACTTGTCGGCGGCGAGCTGGCGAAGAGTTCTCTTTGGGCCTTGGGAATTGGAATTGTCGGCATCTTAATTTTCGTCACGTTTAGATTCGAATTGTCGTTCGCGGTCGGCGCGATCGTCGCGCTTCTCCATGACGTGCTGATGACGGTAGGAGTTTTTGCGCTCCTCGGTCGGGAATTAACTCTCACCATGGTCGGCGCAGTCCTTACCATCGCGGGTTACTCGATTAACGATACGATCGTTGTGTACGACCGAATCCGCGAAGGTTTGGCCAGCGGACAGCGCGGCTCGATCGAGCAGATTATGAATCGAAGCATCAATCAGACGTTGAGCCGCACTATTTTGACCAGCACGGTCACGCTCATTCCCATTCTCTGTTTGTTCTTCTTCGGAGGGGACGTTTTGCGCGATTTTTCACTCGCCATTATCATCGGGGTCGTGGTGGGCACTTATTCGTCGATCTTTATCGCTTCGCCGATCGTCCTTTGGTGGACGAGAGCCCGCGGAGGCAGTGCCAAGAGCCTCCGTCGAGAGATTACGCAGAAGGCGACTGCGGCTAATCCGGCTGCCTCCTAAGGAAAGTTATTCACAAAAGTTGACGCCATCCCATGACCTGCGTAGGCTCGCGGGTCGCCGGTGGATTTTAAAACATTTTCCAGTCAGGAGAGGAATCATGCCAGAAGTAATCGTTCGCAAAGGTGAGCCCGTAGATCGCGCGCTAAAGCGCTTGAAAAACAAGCTCGATGCCGAGGGAATTCTCGAAGAAGTCCGTCGTTTGCGAGCGTTCGAGACGCCGAACCAGAAAAGTCGCCGCAAGGCCAAGGCAAACGCGAAGCGCGGCCGCCCGAAATTTCGGTTCAATCCCTCCTAAGGTAAGGGGCGATTGACCCAATCGCCCGCTACAATTCGCATTCGCAGACGATCCGGAAGCCGAGATCGTTGCAGCTATAGTTAGGCGCGTTCGCGCTGCGCGTCGTCGCCCGCAAACTGTTGAAACGAGATTTCCAACTTCCGCCCCGGTAGACACGCTTGGTGCCGTTGCCCGGCCCGTGGGGATTTACCCGTGGCGTTCCACGATAGGGCTCATAATAATCAAGGCACCATTCCCAGACATTGCCCGCCATGTCTTCCAGCCCAAATGGACTGACGCCGACCGGGAACGAACCGATCGGGGAGGTTTCAGCATATCCGTCGTCGATCTCACGGTCGCTCCAAGCGAAGACAGTATTGCGGTCGGCAAAATTGGCGAGATCGCCGCGACGTCCGTAATTTCCCCACGGATATTTCCGGTCATCGCTGCCCCGCGCTGCGTATTCCCATTCTGCCTCGGTCGGCAGTCTGTATTTGCGCCGCTCGCGTGCCCCGAGCCATTGGCAAAATTTCGTCGCGTCGAGGCTGCTGACGTAGATGACAGGGTGACGATCGCCCGCGCCGGCCGCGCGTTTGCGCGCATGGGCAGGGTCAAATTCTTCGTATTGCGCGTTGGTAATGAGATGGCGCGAGATGTAGAAGCGACTCAATATCACTTTCGTCGCAGGACGTTCGTTAGGCGGCGCATCGACGGCCTCACTTCCCATCATGAATTCCGCGCTGGGAATAAAGATCATCTGATCGCGGATTGAATTTTCGAAATTGGAAAACCGCGCGCGTTCTTCAGCGACATTAATGACAATTTTCGGAAGCGTTTCCGCCTTCTCGGCGGCCGGACTCTTTGCCGCGTTTTGTACGACCTTGCGTACAACCGGCTGGGGCTTCGCGCCGGCATCAGAGCGCTCTTCAATTTCTTCGAGATAAACGTCGACCATGTCTTCGGCTTCACCCGGGTCGATCCCGAGGTTTTCGGCCATATTGATGAACGCATCCCGCTGATCGTCCGTCATTGCATCGCTATCGAGCGCGCTTAGTCGGAGCATGCGCATGAAGTCGTCCTTTTTATTCAGTGCGGGTTGTGTTGCCGACCTTTTCGCTTCCGCGGCCTGCGCCGCCTTGACTTCTTCTTCGTTAACCCTTCGCACCCCGGAATCGATGAGCTCCGCCTCGATGAGCTTCAACATTTCCTCATCATCAAGCCCAAGCTCTTTACCGAAACGGACCAGGGCCGCCTCTTCATCGTTACGCAAAACGCCGCTGGAAAGAGCAAAGGTGAGATACTTTTGGAATTCTGTCAGCGCTTCCTCGTGCGCCTGCTTCGCCAGTTCATCATCCATTTGGCGACGTCGTTCCGGATCGAGCAGCTCCACTCGTGCCTGGGTTAGATAGCGCGACGATTCCTCCAGTCCCGAACGGAGAATCTGGGCCAGCGGGTTGCTGGGCTGGTTTTTAAGCGGGAGTTTCTTTTGCCACCACCGCAACAACTCGCGGCAGTGCTCCTCGATCAGCTCGTTAGACGGATTGGTGCGCGGATCGAGGCAGAGTCGTTCGTAAAGATTGGTCGACTTGTAATTATTCCAGCCTTCCCATTTTCTGGGATCGTCCGGTAAGGGCATGGGAAATTGGGCATCGCATTTGATCATCTCTAGGCGACATTCATTTCTCCAATTCCAGCGGCGGCCTTCTCGATCTCACTTGGTGCGAGGCCGGTGTTGCGCTCGATAGTAACCTTCTTTTGATTGCCCGCCGCGGTTACTCCGACCTCGAGCACCTGATTGGTGTTGTAAGAGTAACTCAATTCCACTGGCGAACCCTTTGGCAGGAACGGTGGCAATTCCACGTCGCAAATGCCAAGAGGCGTGCATTCTCCCGGAACAGTGCTTTCGCCTTCCACGATTTTAACGATCACGCGCTGCATGTTCGCACTGGCCGTGCCGAAGGAATTTCGCGCTACTGCCGGAATCGCATTCATTTTCCGAATCATGGGAAAAACATATTCCTCCAGGTTCGCTTCATCCCACAGCACGACGCCAAGCGTATGCGATGTGATATTCGTTACCTGAATCAGGCCGCCTTCACGGGAAGAAAATTGCTGACGCGTGTCTTCGGGTAGAACTTTCAAGCCCGAAACTTCTTCTTCGTGCAGCAAGGAGAGGATCGCTTGCACGGCAGCGCCGATCGCCACTGCTTCGTCGGGATTAACGTCGTCGACGAGCGGCGCGGAGGACAACTGCGAAATCATTTCGCGCACCATCGGCATGCGGGTCATACCGCCAACGAGCAGGACCTTGTCGAGGTCTTGCCAACTCATTTTGGCTTCCTGCATGACGATCTCGCAGATCATTTTGCATTTTTCGATGAGGTGGCGCGTCTTCGCTTCGAAATCCGTGCGCGTGAGCTCTACCTTGACACTTTTGCCGTTGTGATTTGCAACAATCGCCGTCCGATCACGACTGGAAAGTTGGATTTTCGCGGAGAGCGCTCGGCTTTGCAGATCCTGATAACTTGCCAGATCGAGCAGCGGATTTTCGCCGTGCTGGCGATCGAATTCTTCCGCAACCAAATTAACGATCACATCGTCCCAATCTTTGCCGCCCAAGCGATGGTCGCCATTAGTGGCCAGCATCTGAATCTTGTGCGTGTGGATCTTCATGATCGTGACGTCGAACGTGCCGCCGCCAAGATCGAAAACAAAAACGGTTTGATCTTCATCGAGCTTGTCGAGGCCGTAGGCCAGCGCGGCCGCAGTCGGCTCGTTGATGATTTGCAGGACATTGAGGCCGGCAAGCTGTCCGGCAGTAATTGTCGCGGTGCGTTCCGCGTCATTGAAATACGCCGGCACCGTGATTACCGCGTCGGTTACCGGTTCCTTCAAATATTTTTCCGCGTCAGCTTTTAGCTTTTTGATGATGAGCGCGGAAAGTTCTTCGGCCGAATAAACCTTGCCGTCGAATTCGCGATGAAATTGCTCTTTCGGTTTGCCGATTTCGCGCTTCACGAAATCCACAATGCGCTCTGGTTCCGCCACCGAATTGTTTTTCGCCAGCGTTCCGACAATCACACTACCGCCGTCGTAAAGAATGACCGAGGGAGTAATTCGCTCGCTCTCTGAGTTGGGAATGATCTGCGGTTTTCCGTAGGCATCGATGTGGGCCACGACGGAAAATGTCGTTCCGAGGTCGATTCCAACTGCTTTTCGTTGCGTCATAGCGAGGGTGATGAAAATGAATTTGGGAAAAGCGCTTCTCTCAGCTTCCTCCTAGAAGTGCAGTTTCCATGCCGAAGGCGGAGGAAATCCGCGCGGCGCAAAATCCGCGTTCTCTTTGCGTTAGGCATACCGTTTCGCGATCACTTCTTCAGGGCGCAAAACACCGTCACGCCACAAGAATCCTTGCTTAACCCGCATCACGATTCGGCCGTCGTCATCGGCAAACTCCGCCGGTTCGTAACTCACCACTTTGTGCAGCTTCAGATCCACTTTCTCTTTCGCAGGAATTTCCGTCACCTCGAGACGATGCAAGATCTCGACCAGCGCATGAATCGTGTTTTCCAGATTCTCCGCCCACTGGCGAAAAGCGCCCCGCTTGCTTTCGCTCTTACTCGCTGACTTCAGTTGCGTTGATAGCGCCGTCAGGTCATCGAACAGCAAAAGAAGGTCGCGAATGTATGGCTTCTGCAGCGAGTCGCGCAAAAAATTATCGCGATACTCTTTTAACTCCTGATGCATGGAATCGAAGAGCCGCTGATTCACGCCCTCCGCCCTGCGAATGGAATCCATTTGCGTATCGAGTTTCTTGAACTGGCGCGCAAAATCGAAAAGCTCCGACGTCGATTTGGGGCCCGCCAACTCTTCCAATTTGTTAGTCAGACCCGTTTCGAGATTCTGAATACGCGCGTTCAAATTATAAAATTCGCGTACGACTTGTGCGAGGAGAGTGGCCACGGCGGTGTTGCTGTTGCGATTTTCCTTCGAGGCTTCCGGCAGATTCTTCTCCGCTTCCACGCTCAGTTGCTGCATGGCGGAAGCAAACTCGCCTGCAATTGTCGCTTCTATTTCCACCGTCAACTTTCCTTCCTGTAGAAGTTTCGAATCGCTTCCACCAATCCGGGGAGGTCGTGACGGCGCGCCTCGATATCAACCTGCAACCCGCGCTCGCGAGCAGTCTTTGAAGTGATCGGACCGATGCTCGCTATTTTCATCCCCTTCGGCCATTGCAATCCGAGCGCGAGGAAATTCTCCACCGTCGAGGAGCTGGTGAAGGTAATCAGATCGGCGCCTTCTTCCATGAACCGCCGTCGCGCGCCAGTGATGTCGCGCGTTTCTGCTACCGTACGATAAGCGAAACCTTCGTCCACAATTGCTCCCAAGCTTGAGAGTTGCTTGGGGAGCACGTCTCGCGCCTGCTCTGCACGAGCCAACAGAATTCGCAGGTTTTCAATATTTCCCTCCTTCTGGAATGCGCGGACGAGTCCCTCCGCGACGAATTCTTCCGGCTCCAAGTCCACATGGAGGTGAAATTCTTTTACCCGTTGCGCGGTCGCCGGACCGATGGCGGCGATGCGCGCGCCGCCGATTGCGCGCGCGTCATCGTACAACTTGTAGAAGAGTTCGAAAAACGCAGTGACACCATTCGGACTGGTGAAGACGATCCAATCGTACGCATGAGCATCCTGCACCAGTTCAGCAAAGGCGCGCAGATCAGTCGGCGGAACAATTCTAATCGCCGGCAATTCCAGAACATCCGCACCGAGTCCGCGTAATTGTTCGCTCAAGATCCCTGCCTGGGACCGAGTTCTTGTCACTACGATTCTTTTGCCAAAAAGCTCTTGATCTTCAAACCAATTCAATTTTTCGCGCAAAGAGACGACTTCGCCGAACACAGCGAGCGCGGGTGCGGCAAAATCCTTCTCGCGCGCTTGCTGAGCGATGTCACTTAGCGTCCCGACAAGAGTTCGCTGCTGGCCCGTTGTCGCCCATCGAATTAATGCGGCTGGCAAATCGGGCCGGGTTCCATGCGCGAGCATTTCGCGCGTGATGGTTTCCAGTCGCTCTATTCCCATGAGCATGACCTGCGTTCCCCCGAGCCGTGCAAGCGCCTCGAAATCAATCGAGCTTTTTTCTTTCTCCGGATCTTCGTGGCCGGTAAAAAAGGTGACGCTCGAATTCTTTTGGCGATGCGTCAGCGGGATTCCGGCATACGCCGGTCCGGCGCTGGCCGACGAAACGCCCGGGACGATTTCAAACGAAATCCCGGCGGCAGCCAGCGACAATGCCTCTTCTGCGCCGCGGCCGAAAAGAAAGGGATCGCCCCCTTTCAGCCTAACGACTTGTTCTCCCGCACGCGCGTTTTCCACCAGCAACGCGTTGATTTCATCCTGGCTCAACGTGTGTTCGCCGGCTTTTTTCCCTGCAAAAATGATCTTGGCGCCGGCGGGCGCCCATTTCAACATTTCCGGATTGCAGAGGTAGTCGTAAACGAGAACATCGGCCTGCTCGATACATTGCTTTGCGCGCAGCGTTACCAAGCCCAAATCCCCCGGCCCTGCCCCGACCAAAAAACATTTTCCGATTTTATCTTTTCCCATACATCACTGCGTGCAACGCGGCCGCGACATCTTCCGGTTCCTTGTTCTGCAAGGAGAACTGAATGTTGCCGGTCCTGGGCTCGGCCGCCGGTGGTTCAAAAACCTGGGCCTGCAACGTCATCATTTTAGATTCGACGCTTCCGAGGACGCCGACCGGCGAATTGCAATCGGCTTGCAGCAAACGCAAAAATTCTCGCTCCGCGTCCAACGCGAAAAGCGTCGGTGGATGATTGATTGCCCGCACGCGCTCCTTCAGTATTTCATCGCCCCTTCGTACCTGAATTGCGATCACTCCCTGCCCTCCGGCCGGAAGAAAAATGTCCGGAGGGAGCAGGTCTACGTGTAATGATCGGTTTTCGAATTCAACGGTATCGCGAGATAAATCGTAGCCGATCCGCTCGAGGCCTGCCCGCGCGAGGACGATCGCGTCCCAATCGCTATCGACTAATTTGCGCAACCGCGTCGGGACATTACCCCGTAATTCCGCAAAGCGAAGATCGGGACGTTTCCAACGCAGTTGATGTTGTCGCCGCACGCTGCCTGTCGCGACGGTCGCTTCACGGCGAAGCGAACTGAAGTTCTTAGCTTGTCGCATAATCAATGCGTCATCGACCGCGGCGCGCGGAAGTGTGGCGCTAATTTCCAGATCATCTGATGTATCGCTCGGCAGATCTTTGGCGCTGTGAATGGCGACGTCGATCTCACTCCGGCGCAGGGCCTGCTCAATTTCCTTCGTAAAAACGCCCTTGCGTCCAGCACGAGGATCGAACGACTCGTTAGGCAAAACGTTCCTTTCGTCGCCCGTCGTAGCAATCACTCGCACCTCCAGATTCAATTCTGGAAAAGCGGTGCGCAATGCTTGTTCAACCAGGCGCGTCTGGGCCAGCGCGAGTTCGCTCCCCCGCGTGCCAAGCACGATTCGCTGAGATTGGGGCATCGATGCGAGTTGGCGCGCCGCTACGATTCCAAAACCCGGACAGGCGTTTCGTTCATCGGATTGACCGCGGAGCCCTGGCCAACGGAATTGCCACGCAGCACTCGATCACAAAAATCGGCGACGTGATCAGCGATGATTTCTTCGCCGGCCGCGATCTGTTGCCGGCGTAGCGACAGCGATTGGTGGGCGATCGATTGGAGCGAATCGATATCATAGAGATAAACGCCTTCCAATTCGTTTATCTCCGGCGCCACATCTCGCGGAACCGCGATGTCGATGATGAAAAACGGACGATGCGCGCGGTCGCGAATAATCGGCGCGAGCCTTGAACGCGTGAGGAGAGTTTCGGCCGCGGCAGTAGATGAAATCAAAATGTCAACCTCGCGACACTGCTCCAGCCATTGCTCGAAGGGAATCGCGCGCGCGCCGACGAGCTGAGCGAGATTTGCGGCGCGTTCGTCTGAACGATTCGTTAGGCGCAAATCGTTCACTCCACGAGAAACCAAGGCGCGCGCTGTTCGTTCGCTAGTCTCGCCCGCGCCGAGAATGAGTACTTTGCGTCCGCTCAACTCGCCGAAGATTTTCTGCGCAAGATCCACCGCGACAGAGCCAACCGAGACGGGACCGCGCGTTATTTCGGTGAAGCTACGGACCTGCTTGGCAGCGCGAAACGCGCGTTGAAAAAGACGATGCAGATACGGACCGGCGCTGCCCGATTCGCGCGCGCTCGCGTACGCTTTTTTGACCTGACCAAGAATTTCCGTTTCGCCCACGACCATCGAATCGAGCCCCGATGTTACGCGGAAAATATGCTGCACACATTCCTCCCCTTCATACCGATAAAACACATCATCTTCGCGACGGTCCGATTCACGCGCGAGGTAATCGGCGATGGTTTTCGTAGGAACAGCCTTTGCGGAAGCGGCGTAGACTTCAACGCGATTACATGTCGTGAGCAGGATCGCTTCAGCGCAGCCGTTCCGTACAAGCAACTCACGATCGATCACAGGACGGGCGGTGTAACGTTCGCGCGTTTCCACGTTTGCGGTGTGGTGGCTTATTCCGACGCAAAAAAGATTCATCAAACCGGATATTTCTGTGAGACGAAGGTGATTCCCCAGAGCAATGAAATCGCAATGCTAAAGGCTAAGACACAAAGCACCGCGACGCGTTTGGGCGCGAGCCGCCGCAAATGGCGGGCCTGCAAAATTGCGGCATAAAGAATCCAGACCGCGATCGCCCAAACAACCTTGAGATGCGGCAGCGGTTGGCCCGTGAAGAAGCCGCTCGCCAAGCCGATCGTGTAAAGGACAAAGCCCACCCAAAGCAAACGCGTGATGGCGGCGAACAGGTCGCTCAATGGTGGCAGGTGATAGAAAATTGAGTGCAACTGATGCGTCTTGAGCTGGCGTTCCTGCACCAAGTACATTAACCCGGCCACGCAAGCGAGGGCGAACGCTCCGTAAGCGACGATGGAAATCGAAGCGTGCATTTCGAGCCAGGGATTCACCGCCAATTTGGCGCGATGAGGCTGATCGATCGGCGCGAGCAGAGCAAAAAATTGAATGAGAAAAATGAGCGGTGCCGTGAACGCTCCCATCAGGGAGAGCCGGTAAGCCGGACCGATAAGGAGATAGATCAAGGCTACCGACCACCCCAAAAAAACGAATACTTCAAACAGGTTAGTAATCGGACAGCGCCCGAGGGCGTGCCCACGAACCGAAAGAAAGATTGTCTGAAAAAGAAAACCGGCTCCGACGGCAAAGAAGTTGAACCGGCCGCGCTGCAAAAAGCCCGTGCGTAATGTCACGATCGTGCGGATGACTGCAAGAAAATAGGAGCAGGTGGAGAGAACGACGAAGAAACGGTCCATCGCGAGCGATCAGTGTAAAAGTGCGTCCCGGCGTTCGCAACCTGTGGTTCGCGAACTGCTCTCACTAGTTGGCGGATGCCGATGCGGCCGGCTTGCAGCAGCGCAGCCCGGCACGGAGCCGGGGGAGAACTGCTACGCATGCGTCCGACCGCACCAGCGAACCGTCACCCGGAGAAGTTCTCTAGTCTGGGCTTGAGACTCCAGGAATCACACTCCACCAGGAGGAACTACGAGTTTTGTCGAGTGAAGTTTCGAAAATACTGCACAATTTCCTGCCGCCGGGCGTCACCGTTGACGTTTCGCTGCCAGCCATTAGCCTCGGACGTTAATGACAGATGTGATCGAGCGATTGCGCGGTGCGGTCCGCGATGTGCCGGATTTTCCGAAAGCCGGCATCATTTTTAAAGACATCACGCCGATTCTGGCAGACGGGGCGTTATTCCGCGCCTCGATCGACGCGTTCCTCGAACGTTGTCACGCCATGCAGATCGACAAGATCGTTGGAATTGATGCGCGCGGTTTTCTCTTTGGATCCGCGGTGGCGTACGAACTCGGCGTTGGCTTCGTTCCGCTTCGGAAGAAAGGCCGGTTACCCTACAAAACCGAGAGCGCAAAGTATTCGCTCGAATACGGAGAAGCAGAGATGGAGCTACACATCGATGCGATCACGCCGGGTGAACGAATTGTATTGGTGGATGATTTACTCGCGACCGGTGGGACATCCGCATCCGCCGCTGCGTTGATCAAAAAAGTTGGCGGAGACTTGCTCGAAGCGCAATTCCTGATCGAGTTGGAATTTCTGCGCGGTCGCGATAAACTCGCACCGATCCCAGTCGTTTCCTTTCTGAAATATTGATTCGATGGTAAAGCGGCGCAGCTAGCGGCTGACGTAGGTCACGCGCCAGATCGTGTCGTTTCCGTCTTCGCTGAAAAGAAGGCTACCGTCTTTCGCAACGGTAATCCCGACGGGCCGGCCCCAAACATTGCTCTCTTGCGTAACAAACCCGGTGACAAAATCTTCGTATTCTCCCAGTGATTTGCCGCTTTTTTTATCGAACGGAACACGGATAATTTTATAACCGGTGCGCCGGCTGCGATTCCACGAGCCGTGCAGCGCCGCAAAAATGTCACCACGATATTCCGCCGGAAATTGTTCTGCGTTGTAGAAGCACAGATTCAGGGGTGCTGAATGACTCTGAATGAGAACGTCCGGAACAATGACTTTGCCGGCGAACTCCGGATGTTTCCCGCGGTGGCGCGGATCAGGATGATTACCAAGATAAAACCAGGGCCATCCATAAAATCCGCCCGGTTGCAGGCGACTAACGTAATCCGGCACCAGATCGTCGCCCAACCCGTCGCGCTCATTCGTGCTCATCCAAAGCTCGTCGGTTCCTGGTCGAAAGGTAATGCCAACGGCATTGCGCACGCCCCACGCAAAAACTTTTTGATTAGCTCCCTCCGGGTTGAATTCGAAAATGCGCGCGCGGTTTGCTTCTGCGGCATTGTCAGAATCATTTGATCGCGAACCAATGGAAACAAGCATCCGCTTTCCATCCGGAGAAAAAACAATATCCCGCGTCCAATGTCCGCCACCCTGCAAAAGACCGCCCGAAGATAAGGAGACATTTAATTTTTCCGGTTCGCCGCGCGCGTGTGTGTCGCCATTCGTGTAGGGAAAGCGCACGATTCCATCGGTGTTTGCAACATAAAGGTAATGCGGCTTCGGGCCGGGCGGATAAAGGCAATTCCGAATGGCTGATTCAAACCCACTTCGCCGAAACTCTCATTGCGATCTGGTTTGCCATCGCCGTTTGTATCGCGCAAGACCGTGATCCGATTGGCCTGACTTTCCGTGACAAAGATGTCGCCGTTCGGCGCGGTGAGAAGAAAGCGCGGATTGCGAAAACCCTGCGCGTACTCCTCGATCTTGAATCCGGGCGGAACGTTGAGTTGCGCGCCGGACGGGCGCTTGATAACTGTCGGGCTGTTACTGGCGGACTTCGTCTCGTTAGGCGGAGGCAGGTCATCCACCGTGATCCTGCGCCGCACGCCGGGAGCATCACTCGTCGAATCGCCCATCGCCGCGCGGCCAGTGAGCAACTTGCGCTCCGGGTTTGTTTCCGCCGCGAGTGAGGTCGAACCGACGAAGACAAATGCAAGGAAAAGCGTCGTCATCCTGGGCGGGAGAAAAGGACCGCGCATAATCAGAGAAGACATTCGTGAGGTCCTTCGCTGACGCCCAGGATGACAGGGAGGCGGCGCGCGCTAGCGAACCACGCTTTGTGTTTGCCGTTTTTCTTCGGCGATCTGTTCCTGCGATTTCCGCGCGTTCAGGACAAAAGTATTGTTGTTGCCGACGAGAGACCAGGGACCACGCGGCACTTCGCTAAATTCAACGAACCGCCAATCCGTCACATCGGTTTCCTGCAAGCCAAGATAGTCGCGCACCGCCGGCGACACATCGAGGCCTGCGCCTCTGTTCAGATTCGGCTTGGGTCGCTCATTCCCAAAAACATATTGCCAATGGTCGGTACGAAATGGGCCCGCATCTTCCCATTGCGCGTAGACCGTTCGGTTGCCTTTACGAATTGCGATCCAGCGGTCTTTGCAGACTGAAAACGCGGGACCCTGATATGCTTCCTTAAACCATGGAACGACGCGCGACGCTTCCGGCCGATGCCCGGTGTTCGCTTTGTCGTTATAAGGCAATGCGCAATAAAACGGATTTTGCCGCGGGGTAAATCTCACCGGCAAATAATTTTCACGACGCGTCGGATTCGGGTCGTCGAAACCGCCATAACTTTGTCCCCAATTCTTGTCCCACGAACTCGAATGATTGGGCACGGGATTGTTGCCGCTCGCATCCTCGCCAATCCAGAAAACAGTGGTGACAATGCTACTTTTCCATGGGTAACGCTGGCCATCCTTTGCTTTCGCCATCCCGCTCGTCGCCGGCGGCGTGTAGGCAATGGGGTCGACTCTCAATAAAATATCTTCCGTCAAACGGCTGGTTTTCTTGCTTATCTTTACTTTGGTGGCGGGCGCTTGGACCGGCGCGGCCGCGGAAAAAAGAGACGAAACCGATGACAGCAAAACGGCGATCGTATGAAGAGTGGTTCCCGGTTTCATGAGTCAGAAATTACAGCCGGAAATGGCCGTAACGAAAAAGAATAAGTCATAATATGATTCGGCTGAAGTTGGTTAATCGCGTGTGCCGCGGTTTGGTTATCGTTGCGCCAGAGAACGGCGTGCCTTTTCCAGCAGCGCTTTTTCTTCCGGCAGGAGGCTTGCTTTCTGGCCCAGATCCAAAAATTCAGCGGCGCGATCACCATCGCCCACTGCAGCCAATATGATGCCATAGTATAATGCGATCGCGGGCTCGTGCAACTGCGCATCAGTCAGGGCGGCGAAGAGCTTGCGCGCTTTTGGCGCTTCGTCTTTCGAATAGAGAGCAAACGCATAAGTCGAAACGTACGTTGGATTCTTCGGACCCTTTTCATAAACATCGCGCGCTAGGGTCTGGCCGCGATCGGTGTTTAGGCTCAAGAGAAGCGACACTTGCGCGACGTTATTCAGCACATCGAGGTTGTCCGGGTGCAGTTCCTCCAAATGAAGCAGCACGCGATAGAGACTCTGAGTGTCGCCGGACTTCGCGAAGTAATCGTAGAGCGTGCGCAACGCTGCCTCGCCTCGAGTACTATCCTTGGCCCCAAGCCAGAGCAAAGCGATCGCTTCTCTGCGCCATCCCCACTTCTCGGCTGTTTTCCATAACATCTCGACCTTCTCCCCGTTCGGCGTGACCTTTTTCACCGCTTCATTCCATTCCGCGTTGAACTTCGCCATATCGCCCATTTCCCTGAAGGCGCGGGCATGCAAAGCCAGGCGCAAAAAATCCATCTCGCCCCAAGTGCTATTTTTCGTTAGGCGCTCCAGGCTCGTCCAATCGGCCTCGGAAATATATGCATCTGCCAACGCGATCGAGACGGGATTTTGCCCCAGCGATTCAGCCGGAAGTTTCTTACTCCAGGCTACCGCTTCTGCCGACATCCCGTGCGTGTTCAGCCACATCATCAGCGCGACAATGTTTTGCAGATTACCGGCGGCGGCTGCCTCTACTTCTGCGAGCGAGTTCTGCAGAGCGGAATCCCCTGCTTCACGGAAAGTAGTTAAAAGCGCAAGACGATCGCTAAAATCTCGTTCCGGAAATTCGTTGAGCTGCCGCGCGAGAGCGAGAGCGCTCGAGAACTCTTTTCGCTGCAACGCTTCCCGCGCCAATTGGCGCGTTGCTTCGCGCCGAAAGCTCTTATCGGTCTGTAGCGCTTTCAAATCTTCGCGCGCTTTGTCGCGCACGGCTGCGTCGGAAGCGCCGAACCGAAGCAACGTGCGCCGGAACGAAAACTCCTTGTTTGCCGGATCGAGCCGAATTGCCTCGCTTAATTCTCGTTCCACTCCTGCCCCATCGCCGCGTGCTAAAGCGAGATCAGCCGCGCATGCGTGGTACTCGCCAGTATTTTTTACCGGCGTCGGTAACTTCTCCAGCGCATCTTGCGCAGTCTTTAATTCACCGAAGATTATCGCCGTACGTGCCAGAGCGTAGTAATCATCCGGGCTCGCGTTGCCTAACGAAACAACGCGCTGACGTAATTCGATTGCCGTGCGCGATCTAAAACGTTCCGCGATACGCGCAAGAATGCGTGCCCCCTCTGCGCTCTCAGAATTAATTTGTAAAATGCGACGGGCCGCGAGTCCTGCGCGCTTGAAATCACCTTTATCGACTAACGCGTTCCCTTCCGCGCTGAGACGATGCACCTGCCAATTGCGGACCTGGTGATATCCAACGGTTGCGACGCCTGCAACGACGACGATCGCTGCAATTACCCAGATGACCTTCTTGAAACACGATCGCTCGCTTCTATGATGAGAACGTTGCAATTCGCCAACGTTTCTCGAACCTCCTCAAAGTGCAAACGTTCGCTAAGCGTGAAAGCGAAATCATTTTCACCTTCGCGTTCTTTAATGTGGGAAGAGGCCTTAGTGCCGCGACCATTTGAGCGCGTGTATTCGTAAACTTTTCGTAAACGACACAGGCTCGTAATTTGCTGCGTAAAAAGAACTCAAGCCGGTCTACATTCACCTTCAATGATTGCATCTGACGTCGCGACGACGCGGCACACTATTTCCCGCCGAACGATCAGTTGGGGAGCGGTCGCCATCATGGGTTTGGTTTGGCTCGAGCTTGTCTCGCGGCTGCGCTTGGAGTGGACGGTCAATCCGCAATACGGCTATGGCTGGACTGTTCCTCTGCTGGTTGCATTCATTTTCGCACGGCGATGGGAGACCGCTCCGCCGCCCGCGGCAGCGAGAATGAAATTCATTCCCGCGCTCGCGATCATCACCGGGGCGCTCCTACTCATTCCGGTTCGTTTGATTCAAGAAGCTAATCCCGACTGGCGATTGATGAGTTGGACGATGGCGTTGGCAGTTGTCCTCATCAGCGGGAGCGCATTTTATCTCGCGGGCGGAACGCCATGGCTGCGGCACTTCGCCTTCCCTATTTTGTTTTTTCTCGTCGCCGTTCCCTGGCCGACACAATTGGAACAGTTCATCATTCAGGGACTGATGCGCGCCGACACCGCTATCAATGTTGAAGTGCTCAACGCAATCAATGTTCCCGCCGTGCAGATGGGGAATGTAATCGAAATCGGCACCGGCTTCGTCGGGATTGATGAAGCATGCACAGGTGTGCGCTCGCTTCAGGCAACGTTCATGGTTTCACTTTTTCTCGGCGAACTTTACGATTTCAGCACGGGGCGACGCGCTTTGCTCGTAATGGTCGGCGCGGTCGTCGCATTTGTTTGCAACCTGGCTCGCACGTTTTTGCTAGTTCTTCTCGGCGCCCAGCAAGGCTCCGATACGATCAAGAAATGGCACGATCCAGCCGGTCTTTCGATTCTGTTCATCTGCCTCTTTATCCTGTGGGGTCTCAGTATTTTTTTGCGAACGAAGCCGCCTATTAGGGCCACAACCTCTTCTCACGTTGTCGCCTCTTCTCGGATCCCGCGTGGTCTCCTTCTGTGCCTTTTCCTGGCAACGCTTGTTGCCGAAGTCGGAACACAAATTTGGTACCGCATGCACGAATCCCCGTCCTCACGCCTGCCGGCATGGGCGGTGACTTGGCCATCGCAAGCGCAGGACTTCAAATCGATTCCCGTCGCGGAACAGGCGCAGGAATTGTTGCGTTACAACGAAGGCGGTGGTGGCACTTGGACGAGCAACGATGGGCATCAGTTCGGTATGTATTTTTTTCGATGGTTTCCGGGGCGCACGGCCGGGCTCTTCATCAAAAATCACCGCCCCGACATTTGTTTGCCCGCGAGCGGAATGAAGCAAACCGGTCCAGAACAGCGAAAGCTATTCACAGTGAACGGCGTTCCTTTGCCCATTCGCTCTTACGTTTTCGATAACAACGGAACGCCGCTGCACGTTTATTATTGTTATTGGGATGGGACAGTTCCAAAAGCGGCGACAATGAATCAGGAAAACTGGACCGCATCTGGTCGATTGCGCGCGGTGCGCGAAGGAAGGCGCGAAGTCGGCGCGCAAATGCTCGAACTCGTCGCGTGGGGTTACGACGAAGAACAAGCTGCAGAACAAGCAGTTCGCAATCAGCTCGAAAATATTATTCGCCGCGGGTAATCTCGCGACGTGCTCCGTTTCCCCCGTTGGATAGTTCCAGCACTTTTTGCGTCGGCCTTATTTGCGCAGGAAGCGCCTTCGCCTTCCCCGGCCCCAAAAAAATCCCTAACCGCCGCATATTGGAACATTCAATGGTTTCCAGGTCGGCGGCCTAACGCCAGGCAGCGCGAAGAGGCGACGCAGATAGAGTCCGTGCATCGCGACCTCGCGATGGTCGATGCCGACATAATCGGAATGGAAGAAGTGCGGGATTTCGCGAATGCCGCTATTGCAGTTCAACCGTTGCGCGGTTTCAAGGTCGATGTGATTTCGAATTTTCCACCGCGTGAAGGACAAAACGTTGCGCAACAAGTTGCAATCGCGAGCCGTCTGCAAGCCATGAGCGCCTGGGCCGAAGCGTGGAAATCGGACGGCAAAGTTGTGCCACCGCGCGGTTTTGCGTTCGCCGCCTACGAGCTCGCGCCGAGACAATTGCTGCTCGTCTATGCGCTGCATTTAAAGAGCAATCGCGGAACGCTGCGCGAGAACATCGCTCTTCGCGAAGAATCCATCCATCAACTCATCGCACACATGCATGCTATGAAAGAGGCCTACAGCAAACTCGGCGATTTGGCCTGGATTGTCGGCGGCGATTTCAATACCTCAACGGACAATCCGAAACTTGCGGAGGAAAAAACCATGCCCGAATTACGGACTGAAGGTTTCAGCTGGGTTTGGCAGAATGTTCCATTCGCAAAGCGTTACACGCGGCTGCCGGACAGGCTTTATCCACCCGCCTGCGACGACCACATTTTTTATCGCGGCGCTACCTTGCAGCGCGCTTTCGTTCTAAACACGTCTCCGCAATCGAGCGACCATCGCGCGATCGAAGCGGTCTTCGAACTTCCGGCTCGAGCTACTCGTTAGGCGCCCAAGGTATCTAAGTGCTAATCCAGGAATTTTCCCGGATTTAAAATATTGTTGGGATCGAGGACATGTTTGAGCGTGCGATGTAGCGCTCGTGACGTGTCGCCCGCCGCCTGCGGCCACCAGCGTTTTTTTGCGAGACCGACTCCGTGTTCGCCGGTGATCACTCCGCCCCATGCCAGCACTTGCGCGAATAGTTCATCGAGTGTGTGTTCGACCTTTTCGCGAACTGCGGCGTCACGGTTGTAACGATCCGCCATGATGTTGACGTGAATGTTTCCATCACCGGCATGACCGAAGCATGCGATCGGAAAACCGGACTTAGCGGAAAGTCCTTCCGCAAACTCAATCAGGTTAACAAGCCGGCTGCGCGGCACGACCACATCCTCATTTAGTTTCGTTAGGCCCGTGGCGCGCAATGAATTGCTGAATGCGCGCCGCAACGCCCAAAGCTTCTCGCCATCTAATTCGTTCGCCGCGATTTCGAGTGACGTCGGTTTTCTGCTCGCGACGAGATCGCGCAATTTATTCATCTCAACGCGGACGGTTTCTTCCTGACCGTCAAGGTCCACTAACAAATGCGCATTGCCTGCCGGCACCTTTCCGGCGGCGGCATCATGCCGCGCTGCCTCGAGCGTGAAATGATCCGCGATTTCCAATGATGATGGCAGAAGTCCGGCTGCAAATATTTTCTGCACGGTTGCTGCCGCTTCCGACATGGCTCCGAAAGAAGCCGACAACGTCGCGCGCGCCGGCGGCAGCGGCAGCAATCGGACGGTAATTTCAGTTACGACCCCGAGCATTCCTTCGGAACCGACAAACAATCCGATCAAATCGAATCCGGTTTTGTTCTTGTGCACGCGTCCGCCCGTCCTCAGGACATCTCCGTTGGCCAACACCGCTTCGAGTCCGATGATGTAGTGTCGCGTCACGCCGTACTTCAAACAACGCGGACCGCCCGCGTTGGTCGCGACATTCCCACCGATGGTGCAATTGTGCAGGCTTGCCGGATCCGGTGGATAAAATAATTTTTGATCGCGAACCTTCGCCTGCAGTTCGCCGGTAATTACGCCGGGTTCAACGATTGCAATCGCATCGTCAAAACTGATTTCTTTAATCCGGTTCATGCGCGCGAGCGATAGCGCGATGCCAGCGCGCACGGGAACACAACCGCCCACATATCCGTAACCCGCGCCCCGCGCCGTCACCGGAATCTTTCGCTCGTTCGCAAACTTTAAGAGCGCGCTGACTTGCTCGGTCGATTCCGCAAAGACAACGACATCCGGTTCATGATGCGCGAACCATTTATCCCCAGAATTCGCGAAGCGCGTTTCTTCGTCGTCGGCGACAACACTCTCGCCTAACAAAGCTCGAAGTTCCGTTACGACCGCCATAAGCATTCAAGGAGGGACGCTTTCCAAAGCGCCCTTTTATCTAGGGCCGGCGAGGTGGAAGCCGCCGCTCCTTGAGGGCAAAGATGTGGCAATCACATTCCCATGATCTGGTATCCGCCATCGACGTAGATGACTTGGCCGGTAATACCAGCCGCGCCATCGCTGGCGAGGAAAACTCCCGTTGCACCGAGCTCGGCTGGATCGCAACTACGCTTCAAGGGCGCGCGTTCCTGATAATGTTTTAGCATTTGCGAAAAGCCGCTAATCCCCCGCGCGGCGAGCGTGTTCACTGGCCCCGCGGAAATGCAGTTCACGCGAATCTTTTTCGGACCGAGATCGTAAGCGAGATAACGCGTGCTCGCTTCCAAACTCGCCTTGGCGACACCCATGACGTTGTAATGCGGGACTACTTTTTCAGCACCATAATATGTCATCGCAACCATGCTCCCGCCGTTTGTCATCATCGGCGCCGCCTCGCGCGCGAGCGCGACTAAGGAATACGCACTGATGTCGTGCGCTGTACGGAATGCTTCTCGCGTTGTGCTGACGAAATCGCCTTCCAGCGCTTCCTTGGGTGCAAACGCGACGGAGTGCAAAAGCAGGTCGAGCCGATCGGTTTCGCTTCGTACCTTGCCAAAAAAATCCGCGATCTCCGTGTCGTTGGAAACATCGCAAGGATGCAGCGACGTTCCTTCACCGAATTCGCCTACCAACTCCTCGACGTTTTCTTTGAGGCGTTCGCCTTGGTAATTGAAGATCAATTTCGCGCCCGCACCCGCCCACGCCTTCGCAATCGCCCACGCGATGCTGCGCTTATTCGCGACACCGAAAACGACGCCGATCTTGCCGGCCAAGACTTGTTCCTGCATAAGCGATAATACGCACGTTTCGACAACAATTGTAGCGGCGCTTGTGTCGAGCGCCGAAACCAAAACTCAGGCGCTTGGCACAAGCGCCTCTACAACATTAACACGCAACCGCGTGACGGCGGCACACGCCGGAAAGTAACTCCCACAACGCGTCGAGAACGCGCTGCACGGATTCATAAACTCCGTTTACGTCCTTATTGGTGAGATGGGACGCGAGCATGGCGCGCTCCGCGGCGGCATGCTCGCGATCGGCTTCAATGTGAACACTGAAATAGCGATAATGCTCTGGATCCGTGAAAGCGTAATGTTTCTTTAATCCTTCGATTTTCGTCTCGCACACCGCGGGGATTTGACTTTCGTATGCGTAGAGCGCCGCGAGGCCTTTTGCAGTCGCTTGCTCGCGACAAACCGAGCGAAATGTCTCGATCAAGTTTTCGGTCTCCGGCTGCTTTTGTGATTGCTGAACTTGATCGCGCGCAACGCCAAGACCTTCGGCAAATTTTAACCACAGCTCAGGATGATCCGGCGAGCCGGCCTCTTCATCGATGAGATTCCTGAGGAGTTCCTTGCGCGTCGGTTGATCATCGCAATGCGCGTGCACGGAGGAGAGATATGTCGGGAATGCGGCGACATGGTGATAATATTGCTGCGCATAATCTGCGAGCGCAGCTTTGCTTAATTCACCACGCGTCCAGGCAAGGTAGAACGGATGAGTGAGAAGGTGCTTGGCGGAAATCTGTCGATCAATTGTTTCAAGCGGAGTGTTCATCGGTTCGCACCGTATTAGTTTTTCTTCGTTACCGCAATATTTCCGAGCGAGAAACAAAAAGCGCGGCTCCCTGGGCGTCACTCGTTAGGCAGACTTCAAGATGTGCTTGATGCCGCGGATCGGAATCACGACCCAGCTCGGACGATGATTCAATTCATACCCGATTTCGTAGACCGCTTTGTCGAGCAAGTAGGCTTTGAGAAGGACCTGCAGTTCCGCCGCGCCTTCGGGAATGAAAATGGCGCCGGCAGTCGTCGTAAGATAGCTCTGCAAAAACATGCTGCTGATTTGGCGATACCAAAGGTCGGCCCAGCGCTCCAGAAAGGGAATATCCTCCGGACGCATCGATGGCTGCCAAAGCGCACTGTAAGCTGCGTATTGAAATGAGCGCATCATGCCGGTGACATCGCGTAAGGCCGAGCGTTTCAATTTGCGCTCGCTCAATGGCCGCGCCGGCTCGCCTTCAAAATCGAGAATGACAAAATCTTTTCCGGTGTAGAGCGCCTGACCAAGATGGTAGTCGCCGTGAATTCTGATCTTTGCCGCACCGGAACGTTGTTCGAGAATGCGCTGCTCTTGCGCGAGAATTTCTTTTTCCGCGGCCAGAACTTCCGTTGCTTCATCGCGGAAATTTTCAGGCAAATCGGGAACCTTCTTTTGCAACAACGCAAACGCGCGCCGCAATGATGCGCGCATGTTTTGATAAACGGAACGCTGCGCCATGGCATTGAATGGTTCCGGCGCAAAAGCTGGATCGTCCTGATCGGACGCGAGCGCCTGGTGCAATTCGCCCGTGCGCTGGGCAAGCAATCTGGCTTTCTCCGGATAAATGCCGCCAATCAATTCATCGAGCACCGTACCCGCGAGCGTTGCCGCATTTTGCAATTCAGCCTTCTTTGCGAGCACGCGCTCGTAATAACTTCCGACGGTGTCGAGCGTGAGGTCCCACGCGTCCCCTTCGTTTTGCACCGCGCGCTGCACGAGACAAACCACAGTCGGTTCGCTTTTCTTTCTCCGATATTCAACGGCGCCGGCAAATTCCGGGACGTTTGGAAATTTGCAACGCTCAGTGAGAAATCGCGTGATTTCCACGTCTGGATTTACGCCGTCCTCGAGTTTGCGATAAAGTTTCACGAAAAACTTATTGCCGAAGAGCATCGAGGAATTGCTTTGCTCGGCGCTGGTCACTTGAGAATCCAGGCCCGCAGTTTCCGTCTCTTTCAAAAGCGATCCAGCAATGCCGCACAATTCGCCGCCGCCACCTTTCAAACATTGTTGCGTCGTGACCGTGCGGAAAAGCTCTTCGCGAAATCGCTTGTCCCAGACGGCGTCTTGTAAAACAAATCGCGCATCGCGGCTGAAGCGAGCGATCACCGCTTGCGGCGCGGAGCGCAAAATCTGGCTGGCGGCCGCACCGGACGTGACTTGCACCGGGAGTGCGTAGTTTTCCGCCGGCCCCTCGATATAATTAACTTCGAGAAACCAAATTCGCGCCGCGTTTGCTTCGGTGGAAATTGCAACTTCCTCCGCTATGCGAACCGAGCGCATGGTGCGCGCCTTTGCTCCGAACCAGCGACAATGGCGAATGTAACCCGGCAGAACTTCGCGCTCGAAAAGCGCGCGCTGATCGTTGGCGATCAATGTTTCAATGTTGGGTTCTATTCGAATCGTCGGCACGACGCGCTTATCAGACGCGCGCGCAGCAGCCGTTTGCGGACGCAATAGAAACCAATAGTGCGCGTGCGGTCCTAGCATAATCGGATAAGAAGCGGCCTTGATTGGCGGGAAATAATTTTGGCTGAACACCTCCATGAGTGCGCATCCCGCGAAGCGCGACAGATCCAATTCCGCCGGCTGCGCAAAGCGCGAAAGATTAACGACAACGAGAATGGTCTCGCCTTCGAACTGGCGCAGAAAGGCGAGCACCTTGGCGTTTTCCGGAAGCAGAAATTCAATCGAACCACGCGAAAACGCTTTGAAATTTTTTCGCATCGCGATGACGCGCCGCATCCACCAAAGCAACGAGGACAAATTCTTCTGCTGGTTTTCTACGTTAATCGCTTCGTAGTGATATTCCGGATCGATCGTGATCGGCAGATAGAGCTGTTGCGGATTCGCCTTGGAAAAACCGGCGTTGCGATCGGGACTCCATTGCATCGGCGTGCGGCAGCCGTTGCGATCGCCGAGATAAAAATTGTCTCCCATCCCGATCTCGTCGCCGTAATAAATTACCGGCGTGCCCGGCATGGAGAAGAGCAGGATATTGAGCAATTCCATTTTGCGCCGGCTGTTGGCAAGAAGCGGCGCGAGTCGACGCCGAATCCCGAGATTGATCCGCGCCGTCGGATCATTCGCGTAAACGCGCCACATGTAATCGCGCTCTTCGTCCGTCACCATTTCAAGAGTGAGTTCGTCGTGATTGCGCAGAAACATCGCCCACTGGCAGTTGTCGGGGATCGGCGGCGTCTGTTCGAGAATATCGATGATCGGAAACCGATCCTCCATTTGCAGCGCCATGAACATCCGCGGCATGAGCGGAAAATGAAAATTCATGTGCGATTCGTCGCCGTTGCCGAAATACGCGACAGCGTCTTCCGGCCATTGATTTGCTTCGGCGAGAAGCATGCGGTTCTTGAAATTTGCGTCGAGATGCGCGCGCAAGTTTTTCAAGTAAACGTGCGTCTCGGGCAAATTTTCGCAGATCGTCCCTTCACGCTCATATAAATAAGGAACGGCGTCGAGCCGCAGACCGTCCACGCCCATGCTCAACCAGAAATCGAGAACCTTCTGCACAGCTTCGTGCACAGCCGGGTTGTCGAAATTCAAATCGGGCTGATGTGAATAGAAGCGGTGCCAGTAATAAGCTTTCGCCACCGGGTCCCAGGCCCAGTTCGAAGTCTCGAAATCTTTAAAGATGATTCGCGTTTCTTTGTATTTTTCCGGCGAATCGCTCCAGACATACATCTCGCGCTCCGGCGAACCAGGCGCCGCGCGCCGCGATTTCTTGAACCACGGATTTTGATCCGAGGTGTGATTGATCACCAATTCGGTGATGACGCGCAGACCTCGTTCGTGCGCGGCATCGAGAAACGCGCGGAAATCCTCCAGTCTTCCGTAACTCGGATTGACGTCGTAATAATCTGCGATGTCGTACCCATCGTCTCGCAAGGGTGACGGATAGAACGGAAGCAGCCAGATTGCGGTGATCCCGAGCTCACGCAGATAATCGAGCTTCTCAATCGCGCCGCGGAAATCACCTATCCCGTCGCCGTCGCTATCATGGAAAGTCTTTACATGCAGCTCGTAAATGATCGCGTCCTTGTACCAGAGCGGATCGGCGAGTGGTGCGGTCTCCGGTTCCTGCATGAGGCTAACACTTGGCGCACAAATCGATGGGGCGCAATTGCGTCGTTGCGGACAGAAAAGCCTAACGAGTCGAACTATCGGCGCGGCAAGAGCATTGTCTGGCTGGCGACGCATCGCCATTCACCGTCCCGCTCTACCCAGGTGTCGGTGAAACGATAATTGTGCTCGATGTTTTGGCCTGCGCGGTTGGTGTAGATTTGTCTCGTGGCGCCGGTGACGATTGCGATGTCGGAGGCATAGAAAAGCACATCGAGATCGTGCGCGATCGTTTTTGCAGGCGGAATGATATTTTCCTTCGTTTCGCGCAGAAGCGCTTTTTTTGTCATGATCTTTCCGCTGGGCGACGTCCCGACAAAATCGTCCGCCAGCGATTTCTCAATCACGGCCGGATCGTTGAATGAAGCTTCCCATTGCTGTTCCATCGCCCTCAACTTCGCCGCCACGGCTCGCGCGTCTCGTGGGGGAAGCGGCGTAGCTTCGAGGCCAGGTGTAGCTTTGGTTTTAGCTACCGGCTTCTCCTTCGTTTTAGCTGGTGCGACGGAAGTGTGCGTCCTCTTTTTAAGAGCGGTCGTTTTTTCTTTCGGCGTGGACGGCGTTTCTTCCGGCGTAGAAGTCGGCGTTTGTTGTGCGCTCGGCTGCGGCAGTGTCGGGGTCGGACTTGGTTTCGCCACCGGTGACGCCGCTCGTTTCGGTGCTGTGGTTTCCGGAGTCGGTGTGATGCTCGACCTTGGCAGCGGTGTAGGTTCGATATCCGAGGCCGGATCTTTCAGTGGACGGGTCGGCGCATCCTGAGCAAGCAGAGAGATGGGCAGAGTTAGGCCGACGATTAGAAAGGCGTAGCAAATGAGTTTCATCCCGATTCCCGCTGAGAAGCAATGGCCCGAGCGCGAGGCGGAATATTTTGCGGACTGGCTCCTGCGTCAAGAGGCGCGTTAAGGATTCGAATACGTTGGACGAGGCGCGTCATTCACACTAAAGCTCATACCCCGCATGAGTTTGTCCAACGATGGCGCAGAAGTAGAGGAAGATAAGACTACGCCCGTGACTCTGCCTGCGCTCGCGCCGTCGTTAGAAGTCGGCGCGCCGACCGATCTGGAGCTGATGCAAGCTATTCAAGGGGAAAATCCAGAAGCCCTCTCGCAGCTTTACGATCGGTACAACGGAATACTCAAAGCGCTGATCTTGCGCGTGATTCATAACGAAGCTGAGGCAGAAGACTTGCTTCAGGAGATTTTCATGGAGATTTGGAACCAGGCAAAAAATTTCTCTGCGCAAAAGGGAAAACCTCTCGGCTGGATGGTCACGCTCGCGCGGCGCCGCGCAATCGATGGTTTGCGGAAAAAACAAGCTTACGCGCGTGCAGAAGAGCGTTTACAAGCCGAGACGGAACAACAGCCGGAAGCCTGGGTGCACAATTCCACGGCGGAAGAAATTACCTTCGCCGACACCCGCGTCATAGTTCGGAATGTGATTAATTCCCTCCCCCCCGCGCAGCAGCAAGCGATCGATCTCGCATTTTTTCGGGGTATGAGTCAGCGCGAAATCGCCGCTAATACGAATACACCCTTAGGGACTGTCAAAACTCGGCTCGAACTGGGGCTGAAGAAAATCTACGACGGCCTCAAGGAGTTGAAAGATGAGCTTTGAAGAATTCGAAAACCGTGCGCGACTGTACGTGATCGGCGCACTGGAGTCGGGTGAGACCGAAGAGTTCGAGCAGGCGCGAAAGCAATTTGGTCAAAAAGCCGAGGAAACGATCGGCCAATGTTATGCTTTGCATGAGGCCTTTGCCCTCAGTCTGCGGCCGGCAAAAACTTCGGCCGCGTTGAAAGACCGCCTCATGCAGATGGTGAAGGAACGCAAGCCGTGACGGTGTGGCGCATCAAGCGCCTCCGGTTTCGCGCAGGATAAATTCCTGCAGAAAGCCGTAGAAATTTACCTGGAAAAGGCTCAGATCGCGGCGCGACCCGATCGGGGATCGATAATGATCGCAGAGCTCGCCTTCGTTAAAATTGTTCTTCGTGGCGATGACGAGCCGCGCTTGGTTGAGCGCATTAAGCCAGTCATCTGCGTGCTCGGTCGGAATTCGCAGCGTGCAGTTGGCAAACGGTTTCTCGCTACCGTTGAGCTGTTGCAGATCGCTCGCCACGGTTTCGGTCGCTGATTGAAAGAGGCGACGCAGTTCAGGCTGCACGTAAACTTTCCATTCTTCACAAATTTCCTTCTCGTTAGGCTGAGCCGGCTCGCTGAAGATGCGTTGCTCGGCTGCGGCCGCGTCGTCGCATTTTGTGCTGGATGGAATTTGCCGCAGAAGTTCCGCTAAAAAAGGATCGAGTTCGGAAAGCTCCAGAACATCGTCCTTGCGTCGGAACTCCATATCAACTCACGCGCTCGAGCGTGGCGAGCAGCAGATAACCGTGCAGCTGCTGCACATAAAGTTCGGCGCGCTCGCGCATGCCGCTCCATAGAATCGAACGACCCTTCTGATGCACCTCGATCATGTGGCGCTCCGCCTTTTCGCGTGGATAACCAAACACTTTTTGAAATACCATCGTCACGTAGGTCATCAGGTTGACTGGATCGTTGTGCACCACCACTTGCCAGGGAACGTCGACGGCTTCTTCGGTTTTGGTTAGCTCTTCAAGCTCGGGATTTCTGACCGCTGATTCGAATATTGTCTGCTCTGGAATCCCCTGCCCTAACCGCCCGCTCATGGGCGCAAAGCTAACATACGTTATCGTCGGCTCAAAGCTGTTGTAGCGGCCATATGCGTAATACGCTCCTGCAGGGTGCGCATCACTTTCGCTTTAAATGGAACCTTTTCGTCGAATCCGCGCAGATGCAGAAGCCCGTGCACGAGGTAGAGCTGAATTTCTCTCAACAAAGCGCTGCGAAACGCGCCAGCCTGCCGTCGCGCAGTTTCGACGCTAATGAAAATTTCACCGTGATGGAAGGTGATTACGTCTGTCGGCCCATCGAGCTGAAGGAATCGTCGATGCAATTCGCTCATCCGGCGATCGGAGACCAGGATCACATCAATGTGCGATAATTTCGATGGAAGGGCTCCTTTGGCCCGCGATCTCACCGACAGTTCGAGCGCGTGTTCGGCAAAACTCTGCAGCCTAACGATATCGATCTTAATCGCTCGTTGCCGATTATGAACCAAAATCGAGGGCCGCATCGTTCGACTCGTTAGGCACGAAAACAGGTTTCGCGCGGTTTTGTTCGTCAAGCTCGCGCAGTTGAGCATAAAGCGCCGCGAGCCGTGGCACATTCGCGCCAGCCGCACTCGCTCGGCGCAACGGTTCTCCCCAGATCGCTTCGATTTCAAGAGGTTTGCCCGCTTCAAAATCGATCAGTGTCGAAGGCTTGTAGTCGCCCATTTCTTCCGTGCGTTTCATTTGCTTGAGCGCTTCCGCTGTCGGCAGAAAGTGTCCGCACGCGCCCGCCGCCGCGATCACTTCATCCATAAGCGCGAGTGCATTCGCTCTCAACTTGTCGTCCGCAAGAATCGTCGCTGTATCAACGCCACCAGCCGTGAGCGACAATCCATTAAATGGAATATTCCAGACAAGTTTCCGCCAGCGTTCCAGCTCGAGAGATTCGACAACGGTGCAGGTAACTCCGCAACGTTTGAATTCCCAAGCGATGTCGTGCGTTCTAGGCAACGGATATCCGCGATATTCACCGAGCGCCACCCGTCCGTAATCGTAATGCTCGATCACGCCCGGCTTGATACGACTGAGACAAACAAAACAGAGAGCGCCGAGGACGCGTTCGTTTCCGAAATGTTCGGCCAGAAAATCGTCGTTACCGAAACCGTTCTGCAAAGTGAGCAACATCGTTTTCTCGTGCAGTAATGGCGGAATTAGCTCGAGCAAATCTGAGTTCGATGTCGCCTTGAGCGCGACCAACACGAGATCAGCTGGTCCTATCTCGCCCGTGGAGGCGTAACAATTCACCTTCGCCACGCGAAAGTTTCCGGTCTTGCTGCGAACGCTAATTCCGTATTTGCGGATGACGGCGCGATCTCGGCGGATCAAAAAATGCACGTCGCGCCCGTAGTAAGCGAGCTTCGCTCCGTAATAACTTCCAATTGCGCCGGAACCGACGACAGCGACGCGGAGTTGTGGCAGCGGATGCTTCGCCATTCAGGCTGGTGGCCTCATTTCCGCCTGAAAGTTCCGCGTGATCAAACGCGCACCTTTGTTGAAACTGACGTAGGCCCACGCCCATTGCAGGAGAACAATGATGCGATTACGGAACCCGACGAGGAAAAGAATGTGTACGAACAACCAGGCGAGCCACGCCGGAAATCCACTGAAATGCACGAAATTCAGATCGGCTACCGCTTTGTTGCGGCCGATGGTGGCCATGCTGCCCTTGTTGAAATACCAAAAACGCTGCGGCTTCCGGTTATCGAGCATAGCAAGAATGTTGTTGGCAGCATGACGTCCTTGTTGCATCGCGACCGGCGAAACCCCGGGAAGTGGTGAGCCCGTTTGATGCGGAAAATTTGCCAGGTCGCCGATGACCTGGACTTCGGGATGACCGGGAATAGTGAGATCGTTGTTGACCATCACGCGACCGACTCGATCGACCGGGACGCCTAACGAGCGTCCGACGAACGATGCCGTATTTCCAGCTGCCCAAATCTTCACGCGGGAGGGAATGAATTTGTCGCCGATGTTCAGTCCCGCGTCAGTCAGATTCGTGGCGTGTATCCCAGTGTAGACTTCGACGCCGAGGTCGCGCAACTGCGCGAGCGCCTTTTCCGATAAGTCTTCCGGGAATCCCGAGATCAAGCGACGATCGCCTTCGATCAAAATGACGCGAGCGCTTGAAGGATCGATATGCCGAAAATCCTTGTCGAGGGTGTAGCGCGCAATTTCCGCAATCGCGCCGGCCATTTCCACGCCCGTCGGGCCGCCCCCGATGACAACAAATGTGAGAGCGGCGCGTCTATCCGCTTCGTCGGTTATTTTTTCCGCATATTCAAACGCCATCAAAATCCGCCGGCGAATTTCAATCGCGTCCTCCAGACTTTTCAACCCGGGCGCGAGCTTCTCCCATTCGTCATGTCCGAAGTATGAATGGCGCGAGCCAGTCGCGAGAACGAGGTAGTCGTAGGAAAATTCGCAATCGGTCGTGAGAATTTTTTTCGCTTCGACATCAACCGCGCGCACTTCGGAAAGTATGACGGCCATGTTGCGGCATTTGCTCAAGATGGCGCGGATCGGTGCGGCGATATCGGCTGGGGAAAGCGCCGCCGTCGCAACCTGATACAACAGCGGCTGGAAAAGGTGGTAGTTGGTGCGATCGATCACCGTCACGCGCACCGGTTGGCCCGCGAGTTTTTTTGCAGCTTCCAATCCGCCGAAGCCACCGCCGACAATGATGACATGCGGCGGTGTTGCATCGTCATTTTCCATGCGGCGTAAGCTTGGAGGAGAAAAATTATGACGCCAGATATTTGTTATCGGGTTTGGCGTAGTTGCTTCGTCCTTGTTGTAGCTGCTTGTTGTAGCTGCCTCCGTCACGGAGGCAGAAGACCGCAAGAGGCCCGAGCATTGTTCGTCCCTGCCGCTGAGGACAGCGGCAGCTACAACAGATAGAAATAAAGCAGTTGTAAGAAACGAGTGCGCAACTATCTTTCGCGCCCTATGCCAAAGTCCATCGCGCGCAGCAAAACCCGCAAAGCGGTCGCGAAACGTTTCAAGATCACCGGGACGGGAAAGATTTTACGCGCGCATTCTTCGCGCCGCCATTTGATGTCGGCAAAAAACGCGAAGCGCAAACGCCAGCTAAGCAAAGCAGGTCTTGTCGATAAGACCGATATGGCGCGCGTCAAAGCGAATCTCCCGTTCGCTTGAGATCGCCAGTTGTTTGGCCTAACGAATCGTCGTTTCGTTACGATTCGTTGTTTCGCTTCGCCATCCGATCGGTAAAACGTCCGAGCCAGCCGTTGTCGTTTTTCGAGGGTCTGCTTTCCCAGCCGGACCGCAACTGATTGCCGCTCGAATTTGTCGGCCGCGGCAGCAGGCGATTGACGAGTTTCATCGCATATCCGGTCAGATTCGGAAACAATGCGTTGCCCGCAATTCCAATTCTTGCGGGAAGCGGCATGATCAGTGAAGGCAGCCCTGCTCGACACGCTTCAACAATCTTTGCCGCAGCGCGCTCATCGTCGATCGATCCAACCGGGAGCGAAGCGGAAACGGAGAACCAGGCATATTCGGCGGCGTGATCGCCTTTAAATTTCGCATTCACATGCGAACCGGTGCGCATCAATCCCGGTGTGACGGTTGTGACATGAATGTTATCGAGCGCGAGTTCAGCACGCATAGAATCCGACAACCCAACGAGCGCAAATTTTCCGGCGCAATAGGGCGCGAGGTGCGGCACCGCGAGTTTACCGCCGATTGAACTGATATTGACGATGCGACCACCGCCGGCGCGGCGCATATGCGGAACAACCTTGCGAATCAAATTAAAGGGTGCCCAAAAATGAATATTGATCGAGCGCTCGAAATCTTCGCGTTGCATGTGCGCAAGAGGCCCAACTTCGATCACGCCCGCGTTGTTGATCAGGACGTCGATCGCGCCGAAGCGATTGATCACTTTTTCAACCGCGCCTTCCGTCTGCGCGCGATCCAGCAAATCGCACACGATCGTAATGGCCTCACCGCCAACTCCGGCCAATTCCTCGCGAGCGCGCGCTAGTTCATTCCCATCGCGCGCCAGCAATGCGACGCGACCACCCTCGGCGCAAATGCGCCGCGCGATCACCAGCCCTAATCCCCGCGATCCGCCCGTGATCAGGACCGACTTACCATCGAAAGAAAAACTTTTGCGCAGAGCGCGCGAAATGGCCCAGCTCGTTAGGGCAATGCCGCCGAAGATCAATAGCCAGGACCGTCTCGCACCGTCATCATTCAGCTTCATCATCCGTGCTTTTGGTTGAACCGCGCTACCTCACGTTGCGTTTCCCGATCAGTCGCGCGCTTCTTCAAATCCTGTCGCTTGTCGTGCGCCACTTTTCCTTGTGCCACACCGAGTTCGGTTTTCAATCGGCCATTTTTCCAATACAGCTTGAGGACAACGAGTGTGCGTCCGGCGACATTTGTCAGGCCGTAAAGCTTTTCGATCTCGGCACGATGCAGCAAAAGTTTCCGCACCCGCTTGGCCGCCGGGATTTCATGACTGGCGCGCTCGTACGGTTGAATGTCTGCGTTGTAAAGAAACGCCTCACCGTTTTCGATGCGCGCAAAAGCATCGCTGATGTTTGCCTTGCCGGCGCGGATCGATTTGACCTCGCTGCCCTTCAGCGCGATGCCCGCTTCGTAACGCTCGAGGATATGGAAATCGCGAAGCGCTTTGCGATTAAGAATCGACTCGGTCGCCATGATTGGCACACCGTAGCACAAGCGGCTCGCTCGTGAACAACTGCGAACAATTCACAGGCTCGACGCCTGTTCGACATTGTTAGGCGTCGTCGGCTTCTTCCTCGATCTTCTCGAAGGTCAATTTCCCCGCAATGATCTCCTTCAGCGCGATATCGGTGAGTGAAGCGCGCGGACCCGCTTCAACTAAGGGGCGATGCCCGAGGCCAAGCTGACGCACGCGCTTGGAAACGACGTTGATCAGGAGTTGCTGATTCGGGATCACGAGGGCCGCTTCTTGAAGGAGTTGAGTGGTCATATTGCGCAGGGTGCGGACGGCGCGAATCGCCTCCGTGGGGAAGTGAAGAATTGTCGGCGAGTCGTCTGCGAGTGGTGACGGAGCGAGGTTGGAGACGAGCATCGTGGACAAAAAGCGAATCGGAATTTTGCGAGGCAAGCGCACGCTTGTCAAACGGTTTGTTAATTCATTTGCCTAGGCGTACGATCACGCTCCCAAGGAAATAAGAGCCCGCCGACTGCGTGCGCTGCGCGATCAAGACGGTAAAACGTCTCTCGACGAATTCGAGCAGCGCAAACTAAAGACGAGTCGGCGGTACTTCTTGCCACAGCAATAAAAATGCGCGAAGTAGTGGCCCTCCTTCGGGCTGTGGCTCAGCTTGGTAGAGCGCCTGCCTCGGGTGCAGGAGGTCCAGGGTTCAAATCCCTGCAGCCCGACGTTTTTCATTTAGCGAGTGAGTGAGTTAGCGATTGTCAGCTTCGCAATTGCCATCACGTTGTCGCTGCAATGAATGAGGCCGTTCTAACGACCATCGCGATCACTGGTTTTGGGGTGGCGTTTTTTCATGCCGCGATTCCGACGCATTGGTTGCCGTTTGTTTTAACGGGGAGAGCGCAACGCTGGAGTCACGCGCGCACGCTCGCGATCACTGCGCTTGCGGGAAGCGGGCATGTGCTTTTTACCGCGCTGCTTGGGTTGCTCATCGCCTGGTTCGGCATCGTGCTGAATGAAAAAATCGGCGACTGGTTTCCGCGTCTCGCGGGGGGCGTGTTGTTGCTTCTCGGTCTCTTTTATATTTTTCGCCAGATGATCAACAAAGGTCACGCGCATAAACATTTGGTAGGGGGACATGCTCATGCGTCGGAGGATCATCATCACGAACACGGGCGTCACGTTTCGGATCGCGTCGCCGTTACGAGTTTGCTCGCCATGCTGACCTTTTCGCCATGCGAAGCATTTCTTCCGATTTACGCTTCCGGTGTTCGCTTTGGCTGGAGTGGCTTCGCCTTGCTCACGGCGATTCTTTCCGTCGGTTGTGTGACCGGGATGGTGGTCTTTACGGCCCTCACACTCGCTGGTGTTCGCCGAATAAAACTCGGCCTGCTGGAAAAGTATGAGAGTGGATTGATGGGCGTTCTACTTTGCGTAATCGGCGTCTTGATTATTTTATTTGAGAAATGACGCACGGAAAACACGACTGCTCGATGGGACACGGCGATGCGAACGTTTCGTTCACGTCCGCCTTCGCAATCGGGGTAGCGTTGAATTTCGCGTTTGTCATTCTCGAAGTTACCTTCGGATTTATCGCGCACTCCCTCGCGCTCGTCGCCGACGCGGGGCACAACATGAGCGACGTTCTGGGATTATTACTCGCGTGGGGCGCCGCTGCGCTATCGCGACGCGCGCCCACGGAAAAGCGTACCTATGGATGGAAAAGCTCGTCTATTCTTGCCGCGCTTTTTAATAGCATTCTTCTTCTTGTTTCGGTCGGTGCGATTGCGTGGGAGGCAGTCCGCCGTTTGCATAACCCGCCTGATGTTGCCGGAAAAACAATCATCTGGGTGTCAGCGATCGGCATTGTCATCAACACCGCGACAGCGCTTATGTTTTTTTCCGGACGAAAACACGACCTGAATATTCGCGGTGCTTTCATGCATATGGCGGCCGATGCTGCTGTTTCGCTTGGGGTTGTCCTCGCCGGCTGGGCGATTCTCGTTTCCGGGGTGCGATGGATCGACCCGGCGGTGAGCCTTGTAATTGCCGCCGTTATCGTTTGGGGAACATGGAGCTTGCTCCGCGATTCAATCAATCTCGCGCTGCACGGAGTGCCCGAAGGAATCGAGATCGCAGCCGTGCGCGCGTATCTGGCAAGTTTGCCGCACGTGACCGCGGTGCACGACCTCCATGTCTGGCCAATGAGCACGACCGAAACCGCGTTGACTGCGCATCTGGTTCGCAGTGTCGATGATTGCGATTGCGCGTTACTCAATAGAGCGGCCCGCGATTTGCGTCTGCAATTTCAAATTCATCACGCCACTCTCCAATTCGAAACCGTCGAACACGAATGCAGTCTGGCGTCGGAGGAAACCGTTTGATGAGAAATAAGACACGAAGTCCATTCAAACTGACAATTGGATCGCGCGTGCGGTTTCGCCGCAGTGGCGCAGGCGCTGTACTAAATGAAGAAGTGAGTTGCAGTTTGCTCTGAGCAGTGCTTGCATTGCGCCTGCTCGAAAGACTGAACTCGCATGGGATCTCTGAAAAAACGTCGCAAGGCGAAAATCTCCAAACATAAGCGCCGCAAACGCATGAAGGAGAATCGCCACAAGAAACGTTTACGTTACAAATCTTAATTTCAGGGAGCCGCATTTCTCGTTAGGCGGAATTGATGCAGCGGCCGCGGTTTGCGCGTTTCTTTTCGTCCCGTTAGAATGCAAACGTGAAAAGAGCAGAGTTTCTGAACGCGCGGCGCGCGCTCTTTTTCGCTGCTGCCTTGCTTTTGCCGATAGCGTCTGGATTGGCGCGACCACGAGTAAAAACTCCGCCGCCGCATCTTCCCTCGTCCGCGCCTGCAAAAAAGATCGAGCGGCAGGATGATTCGGTGCTTCTCATCCCGGCCGCGGATTTAATGCTGCAACCGGCCGCGATCCGCAAAGCGGGCGCGCTCGCGCAATTCGTCGAGGGCGAACGCTGGGAGGAACTCGGTGAAATGGAAAAATCGCTCGAGGCTTATCAAAAAGTTCTGAACGTGGATCCTGGCCAGGTTGAATTAGCACTCCATGTCGCCGACCTCCTGACTCGTCAGGATGATTATCCGCTCGCGATCGATGTCTTAAAAGATGCGATCAAGGCGAACCCGAAAGTTGCGACGCCGTATCTGCAACTGGCCGCCATTTATTCGAAAGACCTGAAAAAAATGGATCAGGCGATGAAGTATGCCGAACAGGCGCTTGCCTTAGACCCGCAAAATATCGAGGTCTATCAACGGTTTTACGAAATAGAAATGGCGGTTGGGCAACCGCAGAAAGCACTGGCAGCGCTAGATCGTGCACTCAGTGTCCAGAGTATGGACCCCGCTTTTTGGGTGCAGCTCGGGAAAATTTTTGCTTCTCTCATCTTTAAATCGGATACGACGCCGAAGCCCGAAGAAGTAGAACGCGTCAATTCCATTTTCACCAAGGCAGCGGAGTTGGGCGCTAACGATGCATCTGTTCTGAAAGATGTGGCTGATTATTTCGCCAGCTCACAGCAAATCAAAGAAGCGCTTCCTTTTTATCTGAAAGTTCTCGAGCGCGCCCCCGACGATACAAGTGCGCGTGAAAAACTCGCCACTGGTTTCGTGCTCACCAATCAATGGCCGCAGGCAATCCAGATGCTGGAGGAGATCATCAAGTTGCATCCGGAAAAGTGGCAAGCGTACGAACTGCTTGCCGGAGTCTATGAAGATGAAGCGCGCGCCGACGACCGGAACAATAAAACCGAAAAAGCGAAGGCGGATTTTGCAAAAGCTGCGCAAAACTACGAACAGAGTCTTCTCATTAATCCAGGTCGCGCCACGAATTATTTACGTCTCGTCGAACTGCTACTGGGTCGATTGAGAGAAAATGAGCGCGCCGTTCGTGTTTTGCGCGATGCGCGCCGTCATTTCCCCGATGTGCCGGAGATGACGTATTATCTGGCGATCGCGTTGCGGGAGGCGAAACAGCCGCAAGCCGCTGTCACAACTTTCGAAGAAGCGCTGCGTGAAGCGGAACTTTCTTCTTCGGAAATCGTGAACGCTCGTTTTTATTTTGATTACGGTGCGACCGCAGATCAGGCCGGTTTCTACGATAAGGCGGCTGACCTTTTCAAAAGGTCCATCGCAATCGACCCGGCCAACGCGGCAGATGCTTACAATTATCTTGTCTACATGTGGGCCGACCACAACATGCACCTCGAAGAAGCGGAACAAATGATCAAACGCGCACTCGAAATCGATCCGAATAACGGCGCCTATCTCGACAGCATGGGCTGGCTTTACTTTCGCGAAGCAAAATATAACGACGCGCTCGATCATTTGCTGCGCGCGGCGAAAAATGTGCCCAAGCCCGATGCCACGGTTTTTGTCCACATCGGCGACACCTACTCCAAGCTCAATCGCGTCGCGCAAGCGCTCGAGTATTGGCAGAAAGCAATTTTGCTCGAGCCGGCGAACAAAACTGTGGCGGCTAAAATCGAAAGCGCGAAAACGAAATTGAGCAAAGGGCCGCCCGCGACGACCAACCCGATCCAGTAACTTCGTGCCCGACAGAGAAAATCATCGCGTGAAAAAATATCCGACGCCCTGGCAGCGTAAAACGATGTGGGCTGCGCTCACGGCGATCTTCGTGGTTTTTCTTGTCGGCGTCGTCGGTTCGATCATCTGGCTGGTCGCGAATACGATCGGTTTTCTTCAGCCCATTCTCATTCCCGTCGCGATCGCGGCGATCCTCGCCTACTTGCTCGACCCCGTTGTCGATCACTTGGTGAAACGCGGCCTGGGGCGGACGAAAGCGATTGTTCTTCTGTTTGCCGTTGCATTTCTGGCCATCGGCGGATTGCTCGCGTGGATGGTGCCGGTCGTTTCCATGCAAAGCGCGAATGCGGCGAAGGAGCTACCGGAGTACACAAGTCGGGCACGCGATGTCCTGGTCGATCTCATCTATAAATATGATCGCACTTTTGGAATGCCGGGGACGTCGAAGGGAAAAACTTCCGCCACGACCAGTTTTGTCGATTGGCTTCTTGGTGCGCCGGCCCGCCCGTCGCCAAGTCCCGCGGCCGCCGCGTCCCCTACTCCATCCGCGGATGCATCGCCAAGAGAGGAAATCGCGGCCGCGCCGAGCAAGCTCACCTCGGCCGAGCGTCAACGCATTCAGGATTGGGTGCAGAAGCAATTGCCCAATCTGCAAAATCAAATTCCGAACCTGAGCGACAAACTTTGGCGCCTTCTGCAAAAAAGCATCGGCGGCTTTCTTGGTGCGACCGGTTTTCTTCTCAGCCTCGTCATGGTCCCGATCTATTTATTTTTTCTGCTCAAGGAACGCCCGAATATTACGCGGCGATGGAAAGAGTATCTGCCGTTGCGCGATTCCGCGCTGAAAGAAGAAGTTGCCGACGTCCTTTTGCAAATCAACAGCTACATCATCGCTTACTTTCGCGGACAGTTGCTCGTCTGTCTCGTTGATGGCGTGCTCATCGGCACCGCTCTTCTTATTTTTGGTTTAAATTTTGCGCCCCTCATCGGTTGTCTGGTCGTTGTGTTGACGATGATTCCTTACGTCGGAATCTTTCTTTGCTGGATTCCCGCGGTGCTCATTGCCGCTGCGCAATGGGGCGATTGGACACATCCACTCATCGTCACCGGTATTTTCATCGTCATCCAAAACCTGGAAGGTTTGTTTTACGCGCCACGTATTGTCGGCAATTCCGTGGGCCTGCATCCCATGACGGTTATTGTTTCAATTTTTGTCTGGGGATTATTAATTGGTGGATTGCTCGGGCCAATTCTCGCCGTTCCTCTGACCGCCACCATTAAAGTTTTACTCGCTCGCTATGTCTGGGGCCGTCGCTTGCGCGAAGAAGTCATGGAGACGATCGAAGAGGTGCCGGTTGTGCACGAGGCCGAACAAACGGCCGAAGCGTGAGTCGTTAGGCGGCGGGAGCATTTGCAATCTCACGCCGCGCACGCATAGAAGACGGGAATGGGAAAGACCGTCAAACGCATTCGCCGTAAACGCGTCCGGTCTTCCTCCACTTTCAAACCGGTTCTTAAACCGAATCGCATTGCGCTCTTGGTGGGAGCCATCTTCGTTTTTCTCGTCATTGCCGTTCTCCTTATCGTTTACGCGCCGGCGGTCTACAGCAGTTGGCGCGAATCGCGATTGCTCAAGAAGGCAGATGAGATGTTGCGCAACGAAAATTTTGCAGAAGCCAGTCGCACCGCACACGAAGCGTTAAAGATCAAGGGCGATTCCCTGCCCGCTTTCTACATTTTGGCAGAAGCGACGGAAAAGGAAAACCAGCCGGAGACCGTGGCCTGGCGCGCGCAAATCGCCCGCATGATGCCGCAGGATCTCGATAGTCAACTCAATCTGGCTTCGGCAGCTTTGCGTTTCGGCCAGCTCGACATCGCGCGCAAGGCGTTGGATTACGTCCCGCCTAACGACCGTGATAAAGCGGCTTATCACGTTGTCGCCGGCTGGCTGGCGCGGGCGCAAGGCAATGAAGCCGACGTGGAAAAGCATTTCGCCGCCGCGGTCGAAAAAGAACCTGGAAACAATCTTTACCAGTTTAACCTGGCCGTCATTCAAATCCGTTCGTCGGAAGAAAAGAAGAGCGCCGCTGCCAGAAGCACGCTGCAAGGTCTGACCAAGGTTGGCGAATTTCGCGCCGGCTCGTTGCGCGCATTGCTGAGCGATGCCGTGCAAAATAACGATCTCAACGCAGCGGACGGGCTCGCGCAGGAACTGCAGATGAGCCAGCAGGTCACTTTCGGTGATTATCTTCTTTGCCTCGATTTTTACCAAAAACTCGACGCCAAAAAGTTCAGCGCACTGCTCGAAAAAGTGAAACCGGTAGCCGCGCGCAATCCACACGATCTCGCCTTGCTCATGAATTGGATGAACCAGCGTTCTCTTCCCGCGGAAGTGCTGAAATGGGTGGAAAAATTAAAGCCCGAAGAGACAACGCATCCGCCCCCCGCGGTCGCGGTCGCGGAAGCATTCGCGGCCGTAAAAAATTGGTCACGCTTGAAACGCTGGACGCGCAGCGGTGATTGGGGCGACGTGGAGTTTTTGCGTTTGGGCTATCAAGCCTATGCCGCGCGACAATCGCGCGCTTCCGCCGCGGATGCCGAGTTCGATTCGCTTTGGAGTTCTGCCGAGTACGCGGCGGCGAATAATCCGGAGCGCCAGGCTGGCTTGGCGCGTTTAGCGACAAAATGGAGCCTAACGACTGAAGCCGAACAATTATGGCTGCAAGTATCGAAGAACCCGCCGATGCGACGTGAAGCACTCGATGCGCTGATCGAAATTTACCGCCAGAAGAACGATCTCCAAAATCTTTATCGCATCATGCAGCGCTTGCACGAAAGCTCGCCTAACGAGACAGGTGCAACCGCTGATTACGCGCGCCTCGCACTGCTGATCGAACATAACGCCGCAGAAGGTCATCGCCTCGCGAAAGAAGCGTATGACAAAGCGCCGAACGATGTGAACTGTGCCGTGACATATGCGTTCTCGCTTTATGGCCAGGGCCGCACTGCGGAGGGGATTGAGATATTGAAAAAACTAACGCCGGAACAACTGCACGATCCGCACGCCGCGGTATTTGCGGCCGTTCTTTTGCTCGATGAAAATCAAATCGAGGCGGCAAAGGAGTATATCGACGCGGCGAAAAAGGGTCCGATTTTTCCCGAGGAAAAGCAATTGCTGGAAGAAGCGCGGGCCAAAGAAACCGCGGTTCCGTCGCCGTCGCCAAATGCATCGCCCACGCCGGTCGTTAGTCCCACACCGTCCGCATCCGCCACGCCGCCGTCTTAGTGAGCATATGTAGCTGCCGCCGTCTCTGGCGGCAGATCCGACGACTCTGCCGCTGTGACAGCGGCAGCTACAACTTTTCTCGGCCACCGAATCAGTGGGAGCCAATTCCTTTAGCCGGTTCCCAATTCTGTAATTCCGAGCGCAGTCGAGGAATCTCTCACTGTACTGCTGCGGCATTTTTGAGTAACGGTGTGAGATGTCTCGACTTTGCTCGACATGACAAAGATCGAAGACGCGCCGTTCAGACCTCAATCGTGCACGGAGTTCACTTCGTTAAAATTGGAAGTAAATGAAGTCTGATCTCGTTGGGCGAGTCGCAACCGCCAATGGCGATTGGCGCCCGCTAGTTCTTTTGCTTCGAAGCTTCGGCCATTGCTTTTTCAACGATCATCGCCGCCAGTGTTTGCGTCGCATTATCGAGGGCGTCGTTCGCCTCCTTCAATCTATTCGTCTCCCGCGTTTGCAATGCCTCACGAACCGCGGTCGCACATTGCAGAATGATCTCCTTTTCCGCGGTCGGTATTTGCTCGCCGGCCAATTGCAGGGCCGAATCCACCGCGCGCAGTAATTCCTCCGATTTTAACCGCGTCTCCGTCCACATCCGCTCGCTCACATCCTCGAACGCGTGATCGAGCGACTCGGAAAGCATTTTCTCGATTGCTTCATCCGAGACATCCACTGCACTCTTGAGCTCGAGGATTTTCTCGGCGCCAGTTTTAATATCGCGCGCGAGAACCTGCAAAATTCCGTTAGCATCGATCGCAAATTGTACGCCCACACGTGGCACGCCTTTCGGTGCGGGTTCAAATTCGATCTCGAACTGTCCCCGTGGCCAGTTATCTCGGGCCATCTCGCGCTCGCCCTGAAGGACCTTGATCTGCATCGCACGCTGGTTGTGCACCGCAGTCGTAAACATTTCGCCGGCCTTGGTCGGTATCGTCGAGTTGCGCGGAATAATCACGTTCATCAAACCACCAAAGGTTTCGATCCCTAACGAAAGTGGTGTGACATCGAGCAGAACGACGTCGCGTACTGCACCGGAAAGAATTCCCGCCTGAATCGTTGCGCCAATCGCAACCGCTTCATCCGGATTCTGCGATATGTTTGGCTCGCGACAGAAAATTTCCCTAACGAGTTGTCTTACGATCGGCATGCGCGTCACGCCACCGACGAGGATGACGTCGTCCAAATCGCCTGGCGAAAGTTTTGCATCCGCCAACGCGCGCAGACAATGTGCCCGTGTTCGTTCGACAATCGGTCGCGCGATTCGTTCCAACTCCTTGCGAGTTAGTTCTTGTGAAAAGCCCTCTTGCCCTTCGAAAAACGGAATACTGACGAGAGCTTCTTCGTCGATCGACAGTTTGTGTTTTGCGATCACCAATTCTTCGCGCAATCGCTCTTTCCGGAGACTGCGGGCCGGCAGCACGTTATGGACTAACGCCGCATCGATGTCATCGCCGCCTAGCCGCGTATTGCCATTGGTCGCGAGCACTTCAAAGACGCCCTCGTTCAATTCCAAAATCGAGACATCAAATGTGCCGCCGCCAAAATCGTAAACCGCGATCTTGGCGCGCGTTTTTAATTTATCGAGCCCATACGCGAGCGCGGCTGCAGTCGGTTCGTTGACAATTCTTTCCACGATCAAACCGGCGAGCTCGCCCGCTCGTTTTGTCGCGTTACGTTGTGCGTCGTTGAAATAGGCCGGAACGGTAATCACTGCGCGCGATATCGGTTTTCCGAGAGCATGCTCGGCATCGCGTTTCAATTTAGCAAGAATGTGCGCTGAAATTTCCTCAGGCGAAAATTCCCGATCGGCCACGCGAATGTTTACTGTCTGTCCTGGCCGCCTAACGAGTGAATAAGCAACCTCGAATTCCTTGTCCGTGATCTCTTCGCTACGCCGCCCAATAAAACGTTTAATCGAATAAATGGTTTCGTTAGGACGAAACACGCGCATGCGCGTCGCGGGCGCACCGACGAGGATATCCCCGTGGGCCGGAAAATGGACAACGGACGGCGTAAGTCGTTCGCCATTTGTATCGGCGAGCAAGATTGGAAAACCGGCCTCCATCACACCGATGAGGGAGTTGGTTGTGCCTAGATCAATGCCGACGATATCGTCCATCTTTTACTGTAGCGGCGGTCTCTGACCGTCGCACTTTTTGCCGGAAAGTAATGCGACGGTCAGAGACCGCCGCTACAGAAGAATCAATCTTTATAGGGATCCAAGATGTTTCGCCCGGCCATTGCGACTCCGAGTGGCTGCAAAGTGTGAAGCACACGAATAGTTCCTGCGTGCGCCTTCAACACTTCCGATAAGCGGCGGTAAGCCTGCGGCGCTTCATCCACATCGCCGCCGCGCAGTTCCACCCCCTTATCTTCGATCCACCGCCTCATTTCGTCGTGCCTAACGAGCCCATCCTGGCGAATCCGTTTGCCATCGATCTTCACGAATTTTCCTTTCGCCGCGGTCCGCGACATGATACGGCCGGCGCCGTGGACGGTGGAAAAGAGCGCCTCGCGCGAAACCGCCGAATCAACTCCTTCGATAATCACCGCGTCGTCGCCCATACTGCCGCCGACAAAACCGCGCTGACCCGCGAAAGCAGGCGTCGCTCCTTTGCGCACGACCCAATACTTTTCGCCATCGTGTTCTTCCTCCCAGGCGAAGTTGTGATGATTGTGTATTTCTTCGGCAATCTTCGCGCGCAGGATTCCCCTAACGACATGACGCGCGACCGCTTCGCGTCCTGCATATGCATAGCGCCCGGCCAAATGCATTCCCACAAGATAGTCCTGACCGATTTCTGATTTTTCCTCTACCACAGTGGGCGGCACATCCATGCCATCTTTTCCGCCGAAGGCTTTCAGAAAGTGGGTCGCCGTTTTATGCCCAAGTCCACGCGACCCGAAGTGCACGCCCACCCAAATGCGATCCTGCTCGTCGGCAAAAATATCGACGTAGTGATTTCCACCGCCGACCGTGCCCAGCTGTTCGAGGGCGGTCGATTTCAAGTTCTGCAACGCTTTTATTTTCCACGCCTCGTCTTCGAATAATTCGTGATCGATTCGTGTTTTGCTGGTGCGCCCAACGCCAAATGAAATGTCGCGCACGACATCGTCCATGATTTGTTTCAGGGCCGGTGCGATTTGCGCGCGGGTCGCGTCCGTTAAAATCGCGAGATTGCCGCAGGCGATATCGAAACCGACACCGGACAATGAAATCTTCCCTTTGTACGCGACAACCCCGCCGATCGGTTGCGCGTAACCTTTGTGTCCATCGGCGCAAAGCACACCGCGCTCGCCGCCCGCTGCGATACACGTTTCGATTTGTCTAAGCGTCGCCTCATCATGCTCGCCGAAGATTTTCGTCCTTGATCCCAGACGGGAAAATACAGGTAGGGTCGATTGACCGCAATCGCCCGACGAATTGGTGTATTGAGGTGGGCGGTTCCGTGAACCGCCCCTACCTTAACTTTTTCGTCGCGATGATGCGCCACGAATTTACATCTGTGGGCCTATTCATCGGCATCTCGGAGCGTATTGCTCTGATGGAATCGAAAAGCACGTCTTTAAACGGCAACCGGATCGTGGCAGCCAATTCTTTTTTTGAAGACATGGGCATGCGTTTGTAAAGCAAACTCACATGTGGATCGCGCAAAACTTCTTTCGGAACTCCAGCCGCGCGCCGCATTTTTGTATTCAGATCGTCGAGCGCTGCGCTTCGCTCGAAACGAACGAAAAGCGTTTTTGTAAATTTGTTTGAAACGGATACCTCCTTTATTCGCAAGCGGATTGGTGAAACAGAGATTTTTCTTACGGCTTCACGCGCGGTTCTCGTATTCGATCCCACGCAAATGGTAAGGTGCGGCTCAAATCGCGGGACACCTAATTCTGCCGCGAGAATCCGGATCATCTCCACAAACAGATCGCGTTCGGGCCGCGCAAGAGTCAGCCAAAATCCGACGGCTATTTTTTTACGTTCAGTCGACACGTGTTTTCCCTTTCTCACAATTGGTGAATTCAAGTTCGCTGTCCTGAACTTCGAAGAGCACGCCCCTTCGCGACCCCAACCGCTGACGGAATAAACGAACGCTATCGCTCGTCTACGTCAAAAGCGATGCTAATCTTTTGTCATGCCGACAAACGTTCTTGGAACCGAATTGAAATGCTGCTGCCGCGATCCAATGACAGGTTTCTTTCGCGACGGCTACTGCCGCACCGGCCCGGAAGACACGGGACTGCATACCGTTTGTGTGCAGGTGACGCGCGAGTTTTTGGATTTCTCAGTCTTAGATGGAAATGATCTGGTGACGCCGCATCCGGAATGGGGCTTTTCTGGGTTGAAGCCCGGGGACAAATGGTGCGTATGTGTGACGCGGTGGGTGGAAGCGCTGCGACGGGGGCGCGCGGCGCCGATCGATTTGGAAGCAACGCATTCTTCTGCGCTGGAGTTTGCGACGTTGGAAGAATTGCGCGCAAATGCGCTGATAACTTCTTGAGTGTAGCGGCAGTCTCCGACCGTCGCATTAATCTGGCTCGGCTAAGCCACGCGTTAGCGAACTTCGAATCAGTGCGACGGTCAGAGCTCCCCAGAGTCATGTCTCGATGCGCGGAAACAACGGCGTGGGTTTTCCGACGACGTGCCCGTCCGGCAACTTCCCCCACTCCGCGTCCCGTAACGAGAAACGTTTGTCCTTTCCGCTCAACTCCATTTTCCAACTGAGTTGATCGAAAATCCCATGTGCCGCTTTCGGCAAGACCGGCGACAGTAAGATCCCGATTACGCGCAACGATTCTGCAAGCGAATACAGGAGGGATCTAAGCTGGACCTCCGCTTCTTTAGCTGAACTCTTCGCAAGTTTCCACGGCTCTCCCTTTTCAACCTCGGCATTCCCTTGATTTGCGATTTCCAAAATGCTGCCGATCGCGGCATTGACTACAAAAGGGCCAAGTGTAGCGGGCAATGTTAGCGGAAGCTCTCGAGCGAAACTAAAATGCGATCTGTACGCTTTTACAGAACCGGCTACTGTCTCTGCTAACCTTTTGCTCGATACGGCGTTCATGATCTCTTCCGTTAGGCTGATCTTCATATCTTGATACCGACATGTCATGTTTAAGGTTCGGTTCAAAAGATTGCCGATGGAGTTGGCGAGATCAGCATTGTAGCGCTCAATAAGTCGCTCCTCAGAAAAGTCCGCATCCTTGCCGGTGACGATGTCGTTCATCAAATAGTAGCGCAGCGCTTCGACGCTGTGCTTGTCAGCGAGCGCATCGGGATCAACGACGTTGCCTAACGATTTGCTCATCTTCGCGCCGGAGATATTCCACCAGCCGTGCACGAGAAGTTTCGGCATTGCATCGTCCGGAAAACCGAGGGCGTGCAACATGATCGGCCAGTAAATTCCGTGCGCGGGAATCATGATGTCTTTGCCGATGACGTGCAGCGCAGGCCACCATTTGCGGAACTCTTCTGGCTGCGCGTTCCAATCTTTGATCGTTGGATCGTAGCACATGAAGCTGACGTAGTTCGTTAGGGCATCGAACCAGACGTAGTTGACGAAGTCACGATCAAAGGGCAGTTCGATGCCCCAGCTCAAACGCGACTTCGGACGCGAGATACAGAGATCGCCGGATAATTTTTCGACGGCATTAATCAATTCAGTTTGACGGAAATCGGGCGTGACGAAATCAGAGTGCGATCGCAGAAAGCCAAGCAACCAATCTTTGTGGTCGCTGAGTTTGAAATAGTAATTTTCCTCCTCGCGAAATTCGACCTGACCCCATTCCGGCCCAAACTCGCCATCGGGACCGCGCTCTTTGTCGGTTAGGAATTGTTCCTGACGGACACTGTAGTGACCGGCCTGTTTGTCTTTGTAGATTTGGCCTTCGTCGTAAAGACGCTGCAGCATTCCCTGCACACATTTTTTGTGCAGCGGATCAGTCGTCGCGGCCCAGCGATCGTAGCGAACATCGAGTTTCGCCCAGAGCGCCTGGAATTTCTCGGTGATCTCCCTAACGAACTGTTCCGGCGAAACTCCGACCTTCTCCGCGGATTGCTGTACTTTTTGTCCGTGCTGATCGACACCGGTAAGAAAGAAAACTTCTTCGCCTTTCAGTCGATGATAACGGGCGAGAACATCAGCGAGGATTTTTTCGTAGGCGTGACCGATGTGCGGTGGCGAATTCGTGTAATCGATCGCCGTTGTGATGTAGAAAGGTTTAGCCATGCGCGGCTACAGGTTGATGAAACCTCGACGGAAGTAAAGTCGGCGCGACGAGCCGTCGCGCCCTACCGAGCGCTTTGTAGCGGCGGTTTCTGACCGTCGCTCAAATTGCGATCGCGCAAATAACAAAAAAGAAGATGACTTCCGACGAGCATGGCCATGTCAGCACTTGATAATTCCTAAGACTCGAAAGTGTGTTGGATCTCAGCTGGCAAGGGTTGGTTCTGGCTGGCACCGGTGTACCTCAACGGTGGCATGCACCAATTCTTCGTGCTCGCAGAACAGAGCTTTGTACTCGTCAGGAGACTTCGGATCGTGAGTCGCGATCGAGACAATCGCAGCAAATTTACCAGCGCTAACCTGCCAAACGTGCAGGTCGTTGACGACCACGTCCTCGTAGGCTTCGAGCGCCCTGCGGATCTCGCCGCTCAAATCACTGTGTTCCGGTTCGGTATCGAGCAGAATTGAATTGGTATCCCTGATCAGAGCGTAAGCCCATTGAGCAATGACCGCACTACCCGCGATGCCCATTACCGGGTCGAGCCAGAGCCAACCGAAAAACAACCCCAACGTAAGCGCCGTGATCGCCAACACCGAAGTGAGGGCATCTGCCACGACATGAATGTAGGCCGCTCGCAGATTCAGATCACGATGGCGGCCATGGCCATGCTGTTCTCCGTGGGAATGATTGTGGTCGCCATGATCGTGTTTCAATAGAAATGCACTCAGGACATTGACCCCGAGACCAACGACAGCAATTGGAATTGCTTCGCGAAAGGCAATGGATAGCGGAGTGAACAGCCGCGCGATCGATTCGCCAGCCATATAAAGCGCGATGCCGCCGAGAATGATGGCGCTCGTGTAAGCTCCTAACACTCCAACTTTGCCAGTGCCGAAGCTGAATCGAACGTTGTCTGCATGGCGCCGCGACAGCCAGTAAGCGAAAGCAGTGATCGCGAACGCCGCCACGTGAGTGGCCATGTGCCAACCGTCGGCCAGCAGTGCCATCGAGTGGAATCTCAACCCGCCGAAAATCTCGATCACCATCATCGCAGCCGTCAGCGCCAGCACTCGACGAGTATTCTTCTCGGCGGACGAAGATTCGCCGACGAATTGATGGCTATGCCGCCAACGGGAAGGGTCCTGCGAGTGCATGAGCGAATTTAGCGTCTCATCCATCACCGCAATAAGTCAGTCTCTTAGAGCCTGACCGTACGCAACCGTAGTGCGTTCGCGATGACAGACACAGAACTCAGGCTCATCGCGGCGCCGGCGATCATTGGACTGAGCAGCCAACCGAAAAATGGATAGAGCACGCCAGCCGCAATAGGGATGCCGAGCGCGTTGTAAACAAAAGCAAAGAAAAGATTTTGCCGAATGTTACGCATCGTCGCGCGGCTCAAGCGGATCGCTTTTTCAATACCGCGCAAATCGCCTTTGAGCAGCGTGATATCAGCGCTTTCCATTGCGACATCCGTGCCGGTTCCCATCGCGATCCCGACATCAGCTTCGGCGAGCGCGGGCGCGTCGTTAATTCCATCGCCTGCCATCGCCACTACTCGGCCTTGTTCGCGCAGTTGCCGCACGCGCTCATGTTTGCGTTGCGGGTCAACGCCGGCTTCGACCTCATCGATGCTCAACTGTTTTGCCACAGCACGCGCCGTGCGTTCATTATCGCCCGTGAGCATGATTATTTTGATCCCGAGCTGATGCAGGTGCTCAATTACAGCGGGTGCCGATTCCTTGATTGGATCGGAGACGGCAAGTATTCCAGCGGAGCGTCCGTCGATCGCGACAAAGATCACAGTATGTCCCTCCGCTTGCAGCTCGGCAGCTTTCGATTCGAATACTTCGAGACCGCCGACATTCTGCGATTTGAGAAATTCCGGCTTTCCGACGAGCACAGACCGACCGTCAACTTCGCCCCTAACGCCGCCACCGGTGATTGATTGAAAATTCGCAGCGTTGGGAACGGTGATTTGTCGATCCTGTGCGCCGCGGACAATGGCGAAGGCAAGCGGATGTTCACTCTGTTGTTCGACTGCGGCTGCCATTGCCAGTAATTCGCTTTCGTTAACCGAATAGGAAGCGACAATCTTCGTTAAGCGAGGTTTGCCTTCCGTGAGTGTTCCAGTTTTGTCGATGACGAGAGTGTCGACCTTTTCCATCACCTCCATCGCTTCGGCATTTTTGATTAGCACGCCTTCTTGCGCGCCCCGACCAATGCCGACCATAATGGACATCGGCGTCGCGAGACCGAGCGCACACGGACACGCTATGATCAGCACCGCAACGGCATTCACAATTGCATAAGCAAATCTCGGTTCGGGGCCGAGCGATGCCCACGCAACAAACGTTAGCACGGCGATCGCAATCACTGCGGGAACGAACCAGGCTGCGACTTTGTCGGCGAGCGCTTGAATCGGAGCGCGGCTGCGTTGCGCTTCCGCGACCATTTCGACGATCCGCGCCAGCACCGTTTCGCTACCCACAAGCTCAGCCACCATCAGGAAACTGCCGGTCTGATTCACAGTACCGCCGGTAACCTTGTCACCGGGCCGCTTCTCAACGGGCATCGGTTCACCGGTTAACATCGATTCATCGATCGCGCTTTTTCCTTCAATGATTTTGCCATCCCCCGGAACTTTCTCGCCTGGACGGATGCGAAGCTGATCGCCTGCGTGTACTTCGGCGAGCGGCACGTCGATTTCCTGACCATTGCGCACAACGCGGGCTTTTTGTGGAGCGAGATCGAGCAACGCGCGGATGGCGCGCCCCGTGCGACTGCGCGCGCGAAGCTCCAGCACCTGTCCGAGCAACACGAGCACGGTAATAATGGCAGCTGACTCGAAGTAGACACCGATTTTGCCGTGCTCTTGAAATGACGGCGGGAACAATCGCGGAAACAACATCACAACCGCGCTGTAAAAGTAGGCAACGCCCACGCCCATTGCGATAAGCGTAAACATGTTGAGCGAGCGATTGCGGATCGAATTCCAGCCACGGACGAAGAATGGCCAGCCGCCCCATAACACAACCGGAGTGCTAAGAATAAATTGCAGCCATCGCGACCGATCGCTACTCGCCCACGCTGGTGCGTGCGGAAAAAGATGGACCATGGCAGCGGCAAACACTGGCAGTGTGAGCGCGGCACTGATCCACAAGCGCCGCGTCATGTCCCGTAGTTCCGCGTTGTCTTCCTCAGCACCGCCAGCCGACGTCTTTGGCTCAAGCGTCATTCCACAAATCGGGCAATTACCGGGATGATCCTGCTCGATCTGCGGATGCATCGGACAGGTGTAGATGGTCTTTGCCGGCTCGCGGAAAGTCGGATCCGGCTCCAACGCCATGCCGCATTTCGGACAACTTCCCGGCTTGTCGCTTTCCACGCCATCACACATTGGGCAGAAGTATTTCCCTTTGGGCGCCGATGGAACCGCTGCCGTGTCCGTGCCGGCGTGTTCATGATTGCACTCCATGAATCAGTTACCTTTCTTGATGGCGTGACTGGACCAATGGATCGCCCGAATGCGCCAGTCTGATCCTGCTCTTGTGAGGACCATGAGTTCCACACCAACGCTGTTCATTTCGTGTCCATTGAAAGTACCAATCGACTGAGTTGTGGCGGTGGCCCAAGCGACGGTGCCTTCCTGTTTCACGACAAGATTCGAGCGGGTGCCAGGCACTGCTTTAGTAAAAGCGATATCTTCAGCAAGATGTTCGCGAGCGTACTCTTCGCGAGTTTGTGCGGAGCCGCTTTCAAGAATGACTGCGTCGGGAACTAACAAATTCAAAGCGGCGGCGCTGTCGCCGCGGTGAAGCGCATCGTGAAATCCATTCACTACTCCGGTGATCGCTTCCGTGTCGGAAGGAACGGAGCCGGCCCCAACTGGCCTAACGACAAGCAAGACGAACAGGACTGCGATAGAGAACGTCTTGCCTCTCATGACTTGAAAATGAAAATCATCTTGCCGGACCAGCGACAGTTCCTTCAGGTTGTTGAAACCAGCCGGGATCGTCGTAGCTCGTAATTCCATCGCGGATTTTCAGAACGGTAAACATTCCGCCCATCCCAATCGGTCCAAACGGACCGGTGCCGGTCATCATTGGCAATGTGTTTTTGGGTGCGCCCATATTCATCTCGGTCATTTCTCCCATTCCCGATGAACCCATCGCCATGTAACCAGGAACGACCTTATCGACTTTCGTCTCCTTTTGATTCACGCCGATCATGTTCGGAAGTCCGTGGTTCATCGCATTCATGGTGTGATGATTTTTGTGGCAGTGAAAAGCCCAGTCACCCGGATTATTGGCGACAAATTCGACGGTGCGCGTGGTGCCCGGAGGAACGTTGACCGTCGTTTCTGGCCACCAGGCTGATTTGGGAATCGGGCCGCCATCGGTTTCGACAACCCACCAACGATGGCCATGAAAATGAATCGGGTGACTATCCATACTGAGATTTGCCAGACTGAAGCGGACGCGTTGACCGAGTTTCACCACCAGCGGATCGGTGCCTGGATAAACGCGACTATTGAAGGTGAACAAATTGAAATCAGTCATCACGCTTGGGTTCGGAGTAAACGTTCCCGGCTCGACGAACCATTCCGCTAGAAAGATGCAGAAGTGCCGATCGACCGTCGGCGAGTACGGGCTCTTCGGATGAATGACGAAGAAGCCTTGCATGCCCATCGCCATCTGCACCGTCTCGTCTGAGTGCGGATGATACATTTGGACGCCGAACTGTTTGAGTGTGAACTCATACGCGTAGGTCTCGCCCGGCGGAATATGTTTTTGGGTCAAGCCGCCAACGCCATCCATTCCGTTCGGAAGAATCACACCGTGCCAATGGATCGAGGTCGCCTCGGGGAGATGATTCGTGACGAGAATGCGGACGCGATCGCCTTCCACTGCCTCAATTGTCGGGCCTGGGGTTTGTCCGTTGTAACCCCAGCAGTTCACGATCATGCCCGGCGCAAACTCGCGCTTCACCGGTTCGGCGATGAGATGAAATTCCTTTACGTCGCCCACCATTTTCCACGGCAAGGTCGACCCGTTCGGCGTGACGACCGGAAGATATGAAGTGTTACCCTGCGTCGGCGAAGGCGAACCTTGCGCCGCGACTACCTCCGCGCCGCGTGCAATGCGATTGGCCAGCGCAGTTCCGCCGAGCAGTGCCGCGGCGCCAGAGAAAAATTTTCGTCGTGTAAACATAGTTAGTGATGCGTGCCTGTTTCCTTGAAACTGGATTGCGTTTTCATACTGCTCGTTAGGCGACCGCCCACCGCGCGTTCGAGATCGGACCGGGCGATCCAGTAATCGCGCAGCGCGTCGATGTATCCGCGCTCCGCGGCTAGTTCGTTCTGGCGCGCGAGCAGAAGATCGTACGGGCCTTTCAACATCGCGTTGTAATTCGTTAGCGTGAGTTCGAGCACTCGCTTCCGCTCCGGCACCAGTTCGTCGCGGTAGTAAATGCTGAGGTCTTTTTTTGCGAGAAGACGATCGCGCGCTTCGCGGACCTCCGAGCGGATGTCGATGGCTTGAGCTTCGAGCCGGCGTTCTGCCTGACGAAGTTGCGCTTCCAAGCGCGCGATGCGGCTTTTGCCTCGATTGAAGATGGGGAGTTCAAGGCTGAGCGTTGGGCCAGTCACGCGTTGCCGATCCGTCTCGCTCTCGGTATCGACGCCGAACTCAATCGCACCGACGTAACGATAGGTCTTCGTTAGGCCGAGACTCTGGACAACCGCGCCGACTTCCGCCTTGGACGCCGCCAGATCGAGTCGCTGCATCATGGCTAGCGATTCGAGTCGGTCCGTCGGAAAATCCCGGCCGACGATCCCGGGAAGTTCATCCGCGATTCTCCATTGGGTTTGCGTGCCCCATACGCCCATCAACCGGTTCAGCCTTTCCCGATCGCTCCGCATTTCCGCCGCGACTTGCGCGGCGTCGAGTTTGGCTTGCGAAAACGTGGACTGCTGATTCGCCAACTCCAGATCGCTGATGTTCCCAACTTCGTGCTGCCGTTGCGAAAGCTCGAGCGCGGCGCCGTAAGTAATTCCCAACTCACCTAACCGGCCGAACAACATCTGCTTTCCCTGTAGTGTGTAGAAGGCGGCCCTCACTTCCGCGGCGAGTTTCAGGACTGCATCGCCCACCTTCAGTTCCGCGCGCGCTAGCTGGGCGGCCGCAACATTTTTTCGTAACGGAATCATGAGGAGATCGAGAAAATCCTGCACGACTGAAAATTCCAGATTCGCCGCCGAAGGTGGTCGATCCGGGAAACGCGCGCTCGCGTTAAAGACGGGATTCTTTAACAGTCCGGCTTCGGTCAGATCCGCGTTCGCAATTCCTATTTCTTCGAAGATCGCCTGCAGCTCGCGGTTGTTGAGCAACGCTATTTGCACCGCACGCTCGGCAGTAATCGTTCCGCGAAGCAGCGCGTGAACGGTTTGCGAAATCTCCGCGTCAGCTGCCGCATCTTTTCTCCATTCGACCCGTTTGCCGATGCGTTCGCTGACGCTCGATTGCACGTTTCGAGCCGACTCCGGCCGTCCTGCCGAAGCCGTAGCGGTGATCCCAGTCGCGACGGCAAGCGAAACAAGATAACGTCTCATGGCGCGGCATTTTCCTTATTCACCAAAGTCATCCCGCACTTCGGACATTTCCCCGGCACCGGCTGCTGTACTTCCGGATGCATCACGCAGGTGTAGATGGTCGGCGCGGGCGATGATTTAACGGATTTGCCGGCAGCTTGCTTCGTGCGCTTCGCTTCGTCCGACCTCTTTTTCAATTCATCGGAAGTCTTCTTCATTTCATCCGAAGTTTTTTTCATCTCCATCTCGACCGCTTCTTTATTTGCGGGAGATCCACCGAGGGCAGGCATGTCTTTCATTTTCGAGTGATCCATTCCCTGCATCGTTCCAGGTTGGGCGGACGGTCCGCCTGCCGGCGGTTTGCTCATGTCCATCCCTGGCATTTTGGAATGGTCCATTCCCTGCATCTTTCCCCTGTCGTGCTGCATGCCTCCCATGCTGCTCATGTCGTGTGACATTCCGCTGCTCTGGAAATCAGGATTGGGCAATTCGTTACGCGCGAGCTGCGCGTTGGTTGTTCGCGTCAGCATATCTGTCGCGATCAACCGTTTCATTCCGGAACGCGGCGCTTCCTGCGCTTGGGCGCTCGCGGGATGGTCGGCCGACAACGGCTGCGGCTCGAAGTTCGTTGCGCAGCCAGTGAAAGCGATCAACAGAAGCAGAGCGAAAAATGTGCGCATTGAATCTCCTCCTCAGTGTTTGGGTTCGGTCCCGTCCTCTTTGTGAGGAGAAGGCGTGGCGGATGGAGCAGGCGAGACGCTCTTCGCTTTGGCAGCGTCGGTAGCTTCCAATTGTTTACGACTCGCTTCGAGCTGGAGCCGACTGGCTTCCAATTGCAGGCGGCTGGCTTCGAGTTGCTCTTGCGTGAGCGGTGCCTCCTGCGGCATCGGCTTAGCGTTTGACTCGTTAGGCTTGTTCGCTTCCATCCCGGGCATGGAGCCATGATCCATCGGTTTCGCCTGTTCGTTTCCGGCTGGTTTGTACGAAGTTTCGTCGTGATTCATCCCGCCATGCTCGTGCTCACTCATTCGCGCCGGCGGTGGCGACTCGAAGCGAAACTCCTTGTGGCGAACGTGGCCGCCGGCATACGCGATGTAACCACCAGCGCCTAAGGTTGCGGCGCCCCAGGCAAGCGTTCCCACGGTCACCGCAAATGATATGCGCGGCCATTTTACAATTCCGACCACGCCAATAGCCGCGCCGCCGGCCAGCACATAAAACATCCAGATCATTTTCATGCCGCGCGCCATGTGCTCATCCAGCCATTGCTCCCCGGCTGGATCAGACATCGCTTTGATGCGGTCGTAGCCCGCCTCGCCGTAATAATAGGTGGGCCAGGCGGAAATCGAGCAGACAAAAACCAGGACAAGCGCGGCAATGGTGAGACGTCGCGTGCGCAAAAATAGCGCGAGCGCGAGCGCGAGAACGGCGATTGAAAGTCCGTAAACAGGGAGCGGATTGATCAAGACATGGACGTACTCAGGATCGCTGAGATGCTGCCAAAGTGTGTTGAAGTTCATTCGTTAGGCCTCCGAGCGCTGCCGCGAAACGGCGGCAACACTCAAAATCAGGCCGCCATCTTTCGGCATTCCTCAGCACATTTTCGACACGCTTCAGCGCACTTCTTGCAATGCTCGACATCGTGCTTCTCGCACTCGGTCGCGCATGCATCGCAAACCTGTGCGCAAACGCCGCACAGCTGCGTTGCAAACTCACTGCCGCGGGCCATCAGCCGCACCGCGAGAGCGCAGATGTCCGCGCAATCGCGATCCAGCTCGATACAGCGAGCCATCATTTTCACGTCCTGCTCGTGCAGGCACTCTGAGGCGCAATCCTCGCACGCCACGGTGCAAGCAATGCACGCATGCATGCAGCGTTGATATTTTTCGTGTGACATAGTGATTCTCCTTCCGCTCGTTAGGCTGGTCCGAACCAGGACTGCGCCCAGCTCTTCATCTGCTTGATCTCTTCCTGCTGATCCTTCGCGATTTTCGCCGCGAGCTCCTTCAACTCAGGGTGCGTAGCCTTCTTCTCCGCCTGCTCGGCCATCTCGACTGCCATGTGATGGTGCTGCGGCATCATCTGCAGGAACGCCTTGTCGAAGTCAGCGTCGTGTTTGTCGCTCAACATCGGCATGTGCATCTTCATTTCCTTGTCCGCCGCTTCGTTCGCGACCGGCTTCGGAGAAACTTTGAACCATTCCTTCAGCCAGCTGGTCATCTTGTCGATCTCCGCTTGCTGCGCCGCGGTTATTTTGTCGGCCAACTGCCGAAGCTCTGCGCGCTTCGTGTGATCGCCGACCAGCTTCGCCATGTCGATTGCGCTGCGATGATGCTGGATCATCTGTTCAAGGAAGTTCTGCTCGAACTCCGCGCCTTTGAGCGGTTCGAGTGCAGCATTCATCGGATCGACCTTACCGTTCGGGTTGTGCCCTAACGCACCGGTCGCAGTGATTAAGGTGAGAGCCGCAATGAGCGGCATGATGGATTTAATTTTCATATGTATGTTGTTGGTTGTGCCGAGAAAGCTCGGTTGGTTAATTCTTCATTTTTCCGCAACTGAGCATGTCCTTGCCGCCATACGGGTTTGCCACCTTGTCGCTCGTCTGCACCCAATCCTTTTTCAGCATCGGGCAATGGGCAACGTGATAGCCGGGTTGGCCGGCAACCAATGTCTTTGCGCGGCCGCTAAATTTTTCAAAACCGGACCGCGCATCTTTGAGTGATTGGGCGTTCGCAATGTCACTGCCTTCTTCGCCCAGTTCTTTCGCCGCATCCTTCGCGCTGGAGAGATCATCAGCGACAAGCGCGGTGTGGATTTTCTCGTAGCCAGCAAGGAACTGTTTGTCCTTGTCGGACAGATTTTCAGCTTGCGCGGAGCCCGCGATCACTGCCATCGCGATGGTTGCTGCAAGCAACGTTCTTAAATTGTAAATCGGTATCTTCATTTTTTTATGCGTTCTAGTTGTGTGGTTAATAATTGAAATAACTGCGCAAATCGGCGCAGCCGAATGAGCGTCACGCCCAGGTGCGACGAAACGCCGTGGCATGCCGGATGGGCGAACGGACGCGAATTCTGCGAAAGCAGAACGCGGACGTTAGCTCAGAGAAACGGGAGGAGCGTGAGCAAGAATGCTGCGCTGCAGCACTAACTCTGCGAAAGACGCGATGCCCGGCGGTCCAGTATCCCATTCGCAACGTACCGTCGCGTGTACAGTTGCCAATCCGCAAAGCGGACGAATGGGAAAATCGACTGGCAGAAAATCCGACTTCTCGTAGCCGACGAAATTCTTGCTGATCGCAGAGGAAAGTGCGGTCAGTGTTTTGCAACACTCCATCTCTCCCTTGTCATCGTGCTTTGCAGGAGCCTGATGCCCGGGGCAGTGTTCGTGCGCCGAGGGCGAGATTGTGCGTGGAGTCAGTGCGGCGACTGCGCAATGATTTGAAGCCAGCAACCACGCGGCCGCCGCGACAAGCGAGATCGCTACGTTTCCGACGCGCACGAGTCGGTTCTGCTTCATGAGGTATTTAGTCACGTCAGAACCGTTCGTGTTCAACTTTTATCTTAGGGGTCGGATGAAAACTTCGCTACACACGGCCAGCGTCAGCATCAGCCTAACGGACGGATTCCGGCTCAGAATCCGCGATTCCACCAGAAGTGACGGTGATGATGACGATAACGGGGGCTGAACGTAGTGATGATCATGGTGCACCGTTCTGTCGCCGATCACGTTTCCGAATTCGTCAGTGTAGACGTAACGATGGTGGTGATCGTAATGAATCACGTCGGCGTGGTGGTAGCGATCAATTTGCGTGATCTGATCCTCCTCGTCGTCGTGGGCGCGCGCACCCGCACTAGTTAGGACGAGCGCTCCGATTGCCAGGACCCAGAAAGATTTATTTTTCATGAAAGATTTGGCGAGTCGACGCCTCGAGTTATTCATGCCAAATCACGCGTTCAAATTTTCGCCGAACTCTTTGCGAACAGAAAAACTGGTAACGCCGTGCCGGAACTCTCGCGATTCATGGGATCGGCAATGTTGGTTGATGAGTGCATCGGCATATGTTCCATCGGCATGTTTGACATCTCGTGGCGCTGATGAGCTCCGAGCCGCTGAGCTTCATGGGTGATGATGTCGTGATCGTGGCCGTTATTTTGTTTGTCCTCGCGGACGGCTGGGGGAGTCGTCCCTTCCGTTTTCTTTGGGACCAGTGTCATCCCGCATTTTGGACAGGCGCCCGGTTTGTCCTGCACCACTTCGGGATGCATGACACAGGTGTACTTTTGATGCGAAGAAGCCGGTTGCTCCGCCAAAACCGAAGTCGCGCAAACTGCAATACTGAAAAGAAATGTAATTAGTTTGTTCAATTGATTGTTGTTGATTGAAAGTTGGAATTGCGTGCGATGATAGTCGCACGAGTGCCTAACGACTCCTGGTAGGGACGACTCTCCGAGCCGTCCGTAGACATCGCAGCGCGAGGTCTTCTACCTAAGCAGGAAACGGAGGAGCGTGAGCGAGAATGCTCCGCTGCAAAACAGATTCAGAGAAAGAAAGTGCGTCGGGCGGGCCTGTGTCGAGAGACAATACAAGCGGTGATCGCTCCGAAATGTCCGGCTGCGTGTCCGTGAGGAAATATTTTGTGAGGACAAAATCGACGGTGTTCGAGGCTACGTTGATTTTCGCCGACATCACCGCACGCACTGTTTTACAGCATGGCAGATCGCTACCCTTATGTTTCGCCGGAGCGTTATCCGAAGATTGCATGTGCATCGGACAACCCTTCTCGACGGGATCGGCGTTCGGGCGCGAGGCTCCGAGCACGCAGTGATTCGACAGCGAGAACCAGGCGACGAACATCAACATGGTCGTCGCAGTCCGTCTCACCGCAGGTGACTTCCCATGTCGCACGATTGTATTCGTCGCCCAGACCACGCGGTTGTTCAAATTCTCCTGGAGCTTTTTGTGAAAAGAATCTTTCGATCGAGTGGCTCTGAAGCCGCCCGATTAGCGCGCTGCGACTATAGAAATAGGGATCGTGCCGGGATTCGCCAGCGCTCTAGTCGTTATGGCAGTCTTCGGCTCCGGCGCGACGAGAATTTTCTGGAAACGCGGATTGCTGCGAAGCGAATCCCATTCCCAGCGGAGACGCAGCTCCGCCAGCGTGATGTTTCCCGGGAAATCCGGCCACGAGACCGCGCCGGGAGTAGAAAGGAGACGCTCGATCAGCGTGATCGCCTGGTCCGATTCACCGACAAGTGCATAGACCAGCGCCAGATTGGCCGCGCCAAGAGCGCCGTGAAAGGCGTCCTCGCTTTCTGGCCCGAGTTCAACTGCCCGACGACTTTCTCGGATGGCATCCTCATTTCTGTGGATGTAGGCATAGAGTAACCCGAGTTGAGCGTGGCGCTGCGGATCGTCAGGGTCTTCGCGGGCCCAACCTTCGATCCCTGGTGCCGCCGCAGCAAAATAACGCTGGGCCGACTCGATGTCACCGCGGGCGAGAGCGGTCCGACCTTGGTAAAAGGTTTTCGGGGAATCGCTCGTCGTTTTATAATCTTTCGCGGGGAGATCGCTCAAGATCTTTTCTGCGGTGGCCCAGTCCCGCTCCAGCATGGCCAAGTCCCAACGCGTCACAGCCACCCATCCATCGGAATCAAGGCGGGCCGGAATGTTTTGCAGAATTTTTCTGCCTGCAGCGGGATTGCCGTTTCGAAACACCTCCAGGTAAGCAAGCGCAACCCTGGCAAAAACCGAATCGGGCGAAACCTTCAGCACTTGGTTGTAACCCGCGACCGCGCCAGCCCACTCACGCATGAAGAGGTGATTGTTAGCTGCTGGAAGAAGAATGTGCGTATTACGAGGATCCAGGGATAGAGCGCGATCGAAACTTGCAACCGCTTCGCGCCAACGCCCCTGCCGCCGATAGATGCCTCCAACATAGGTATAGATCTCGGCACTATTGGGAGAAGCCGCTGCGGCGACTTCGAACTCCTTCAGAGCTGCGTCGTATTTCTTATCCCCCCAATAGAGGCAGAGACCTAAGGCCATATGTCCTTCGGCCAAGGTTGGTGACAAACGCAAAGCTTCCTCAGCTTGAGCGCGTGCTCTGGCCCTCCGCGCCCCAGGCTCTTCGCGGGCTGCGATAGCGCTGTTGAGTAGGGACGCTCGCGCGTAGGCCAACGCGAACTTGGAATCCAATACCGTGGCCTGGACGCAAAGCTGCTCCGCCGCGATCTCATCTTCCTTTCCCAGCGCCGTCAGGTAAAGAACATACGCCTCTGAGTTAGTCGTGGGTCCGGCATTCAGGCGGGCTTTTTCTTCGGGTGCGAGGGTCGCTTTCAGGGCGGCGGCGATCTGCGTGGCCAGCTCACCTTGGAGGCCGATCGAATCGGCGACAGTACGGTCGTAGCGCTCCGCCCAGAGATGCTGGTCGTTGTGAGCGTCGATGAGCTGGACGTTAACGAGGACATGGTCGCCCGCGCGGCGAACGCTCCCTTCGAGAATGTTCGCCACGCCCAGCTCGCGGCCGATCTCACGCATATTGCGCCCGTCGGCTTTTTGATAAGCCATTACGCTTGTGCGGCTGATGACTTTCAAATCGTGAATCTGGGCGAGGCTGGTGAGCACGTCGTCTTGAATCCCGGCGGCGAAGTAGGCGTTTTGTTTGTCATCACTCAGGTTCTCGAATGGCAGGACAGCGATGCTCTTTTCCGGCAGCGGTACCTCGGGTGCGGGAGGAAATTGTCCGCGCATCAGCCAGGTGACAGCGACAGTTAGTAACAGACATGTAGTAGCTGCGCATGCCAGGACCGGATTGCGCCGCGACCAGCGCCATATTCGCGCGGGAACTAAAACTCGGCGAGCTACGATCGGTCGACCCTCGAGCCAACGCTCAAGATCTTCCGCAAGCGCTCCCGCGGTTTGGTAGCGCGCTTTTGGATCGCGCTCCAGCGAGCGAGCGAGGATTGTTTCCAGATCGCGGTCGAGCGAGGGTGCGAGCGAACGCAAACGGGGCGCAGGAGTCGCGGCAGCCTGATGAATGACGGAAAGGACATTCGCACCCACAAACGGCGGACGGCCAGCGAGGAGGTGAAACAAAATTGCACCGAGACTGTAAATGTCAGCTGCGGGAGTAATATTGCCGGCTGCGTCTTCGGCCTGCTCGGGCGCGATGTAGCCCGGGGTTCCAAATGTTGTTAGCGTCCTCGTGAGATCGCTGTTTTCGCCGAGCCATTTCGCCAGGCCGAAGTCGCTCACCAACGGTTCGCCGTTTCCATCAAGCAGAATGTTTCCCGGCTGAAGATCGCGATGGAGAATCCCCTTACCATGGGCGTAAGCGATGGCGCGCGCGACCTTCGCCATCAATCGCAGGCACTCGTTAGGCACGGGGTGGAGCGCTGCGATGGCCGAGCGCAGATTTCCGCCCGTCGCGTATTTCATGCTGAAAAACGGCAGGCCATCCTCGCTCTCGCTCACCTCATAAATAGGAAGGATGTTTGGATGATCGAGACTGGCGGCTGCTTCCGCTTCGCGCCGGAAGCGCACGAGCGTCTCGCGTGAATCCGCCTGGTAAGCAATGACGCGTTTGAGCGCGACGATCCTGCGCGAGTGCCGTTGCTGAGCGCGATAAATCACGCCCATGCCGCCGCGCCCGATTTCCTCCAGGATCTCGTAGTTACCAAGGCGCCAATGGGTATCCGGCACGTCGGCTTCGGAGAGCACCCTCTCAAAAGCTTGCGAAGAAGCTTCCCCCTCTGCGTTGAGCCCTTCTTTGAGAAGACAACTTAGGCAAGTCCCATCATCCAGGTGCGTCGTGGCGCCGCAGCGCGGACAGCCGCTTCCCGCCTCGACTCCGCCAGTTGGTAAATGGGAGGGAACAGCTTGCGCTTTCACGAGAATCACGCGCCTTCCGCAGCCAACACTGCGCAGAGATGTCGTATCTCGTCGTCTAGGTCAATCGGATCGTTGACGGTGTGCGCAACTTCATCGCGCAAAATCCAGCGGTAACGTTGCCGCAGATTGTGCAGTTGTTTTTTCACCGCCGTTTCCGCGATGCCCAGGACAGCAGCGAGATCGGCATACGAGACGTCGCTTCGCTCTGCTACCAGCTGAGTGCGCAAGGTCTCGAAGAGCCGCAACCGCCCCTTGCTTTCGCATTCCTCCCGCAAACGCCGCAAGGCATGTTCCACGACAGTCGCCGCCCAGCGCAAATCGAAGATTCGCTCCGGCGGCAGAGAGTCGAGCGTTTGCGCTGAGATGGCTAATTGCGACGGCGCTTCCGCCATCCAGTCATCCCAGGAAATGAAGTCTATCTTGCCGCCGCGTTTTAGCGTCGCGCTTCTTTCTTCTGCATGGCCGAGGAAATTCTGAACCGACTTGAGCATGAATGAGCGGAAGCGGCCGCGATGTTGATCGGCGTGCTGAAGCCAATCACTTTGCAGAATCATGACAAAAAAGTCCTGAGTGAGATCCTGAGCTTCTTCGGTCGAGTAACCGTGCCGGCAAACAAACGAAAAAATTGGCCGCCAGTAGATTCGGCAAAGCTCGGCCAGCGCCTTCCGCGCCATTTGCTCGTCGGAGCCGGCTGCGGACACAACGACGCTCCAGCGCGTGGTGGCAAACACGCGCGGCTCGGCTAAATCGATCGCCCGCGCTTCCCTGTGCACAAATTAAAGGATGTAAAACTTCTTCCCTTCTTTACAAGAATAAAACCGAAGTCTCTTGAACCTATTTCGGAACTTCGCGTCTCCGTTCCGTTAGAACTCTTGGGCTACCTCGATCTCACGCCATCCGGTGAGCGACAAAACCGATGCGGAAAAATGACACCAAACAAAACCCAATAGGAAGGCAAAATAACATGAACTCGAACCGACAAAACAGAACCATCCGCCATAGCGGCGTCGCAATCGCATTCTCCCTTGCGCTTTCCGTAGTGACTACGCTCACGGCTGCGCAGGCAAATGCACAATGTGCCGAAGTCGTCTCCGGCCTTCGGCAGCCGCTCGGGACAGCCCTGAGTAACCAAGGTAATTTGCTGGTCTCGGAGACCGGCACCACCGCGCTGCGTTCGGCCCGCACGTCCGGCCGCATCTCCATCGTCGAGCCGAATGGCCGCCGGCGAACCCTTCTCAGAGGTTTGCCCTCGGGACTGAACGACGTCGGCGATTCCTCCGGCCCAACCGGGCTCTTCATGCGTGGGCGCCACCTCTATGTCTTGATTGGAGATGGCGATGTCGCAATCCCTGGGCCGCGTCCGGGGACAGCATTGCAAAACCCGCACGGGCCATCCTCGCCGATCTTCAGCTCGATTCTGGCGATTCACTTCAGCGCCGCTACCGAAAGGACGACGACGGGGTTTACCCTCACCTTTGCCGATCAGACCGCGCTCGCCAACGGCCATACAGTGACACTTTCAAATGGCGGTTGGGATAAAATGACAATTCAGCTGATCGTTAATTTCCCAAACTTCATCCCGCGTCCGCTGCCAGATGTTCCGAATAACATTGAGCTCTCTAATCCTTTCCAACTGGTTGCGGTAGATGACATGCTCTACGTCACAGACGGCGGCCGCAATCTTGTCTGGCAGGTCGATCTTCCGACAAGGGCTTTCTCGCCCCTGGTGGTGTTCCCGAATATTCCAAACCCTCTCTTCCCGAACCTTGGGGGACCTTTTATCCAACCAGTCCCAACTGGCATTGCCTCTTTTAATAACCAGCTCCTTGTTACTCTTTTCCGAGGCGCTCCGTTCCTTACAGGAGTGTCAACCGTCGAACAGATTGACCCGACGACGGGAAGCGATACCCCATTCATCACCGGGCTGACGAACGCGATCGATATCCTTCCCATAAAGGAAAAAGATGCCTGCGACAACGAAGGCGCGACAAGTTACCTGGCGCTCCAGTTTTCCTCGGCGGGGCCATTCTTTCAGGGACCCGGGCTAGTCTTGCGCTTCGATGATCCAGCCGGTCCGCCGACCGTGATCGCCAATTGTCTCACAGCGCCTACTTCGATGACGCTGAACAAAAAGACGGGCACACTCTACCTCAGCGAAGACGGCGGGCGCATTGTCGCGATCCCATTTCAATAACGGGTCTACGAGGAAAGCGCCCCCACAGAAGGACCAAAGGATATGAAAATCAATCTTCGCACCCCCACTACTTCCACAGGCTCGCTGTTCATATGCGGCTTTGACCGTGGCCCTTTCCTTCGCTTCCGCTCAAGCGGCTGACGAAAACCAATCGTCGGGCGCCTAACCAATAATTTGTCGGCGCGACAGAGCCATCACGCCCTACACCACAAATTCTGCAACGCCGTAGAAATTTCTCCGAAGGAATGAGCGAAAACCCTTCTGCTCATAATACAAAGTTCCGTTGCGGCACGCTTATCTGCGTCCTCGCGCTGATTGCTTCCTTCGGCATGGCGCCGGCGCAAACCAATTCGCAGTATATCGGCCCAGATGGCGGCAACTTGAACGACGCGGCCAGCTGGTCACCAGCCGTTGTACCACTCCCGCAACCAGGCAAAAGCCCAAGAGTGCTGACGCGCTCCAAAACCGCAGATCAACGTTCCTCGCGATTCCCGAAATTATTTCGGAACTTCGGATCTCCGTTTCGTTAGAAGAAGAGGAAGCCAATCCTTTTTACAATATGAAATATCGCACCTTCATTCTTATTCTCGCGGGGACCTTGGGCACTGGCTTCCTTATCGAAAGCATCTCCGGTCAAGCGCTCGTGACCGGAGGCAATGCGCAGCAAACGCGCGAGAAAGGCGGCTTCGTCAAAGCAATGATCTTTACTCAGGGCGCAGACGAGAGAGTCATGCGTTGCTTTAATTCCTACCTGAGCGGTGATGCAGCTACAACGCCGCCGTGTGGTTTTACCGTCCGAGCGGTACCCCATTTTCCCAGCAACCCATATGAGGACCATGAGATCAACTTCGGCTTTCGCGTCGATGACCGCTTCGTAAACACCTTTACGCCCTCGGCGCCGGTGATCGGTGCTCGCTACGGCTACGGTACCGTTACAGGAACAACCAATCAGAACGTCCTTTCGATCACCACGGCTGACGATACCGATCTCACTGTATTTGTTTACTGATTCAATGAGCCTTGACGAAACTAACTGGAACAAGCTCTTAGCGTCCAAGAATAGACCTAGAGGTTGTCCTACTCCCTTCCTGATCGGCAGCAATTGGCACTGCCAGCGGTTCAACTGACTTATGAAAGTTACACACGAAAGAACGCAGCTTCTCACTATGAAATATTGCACCTTTATTCTTATTCTCGCGGCAACCTTGGTCAGCGGCTCGCTCCGCGCCCAAGTGCCAAAGCTCGTCAACTATCAAGGCCGCGTCGCCGTTAATGGCGTTAACTTCAACGGCACCGGTCAATTCAAGTTCGCGCTTGTCAACGCGAATGGGTCAGTGACCTACTGGAGTAACAACGGCACGAGCAATGGTGGCAGCGAGCCATCGGCCGCGGTCCCACTCACAGTTACTCAAGGACTTTATTCCTTGCTTCTTGGCGACACTGCGCTCGGCGCCAATATGACTACCATTCCGAGCACCGTTTTTAGCAATCCCGATGTGCGCCTTCGAGTCTGGTTCAACGACGGCGTCCATGGCTCACAGCTTCTCACTCCCGATCAGCGCCTCGCACCGGCCACGTATCTAGCCGATGGCACAGTCACTTCGGCAAGCGTTGGCGCTGCAGCTATCACGGCCGGGAAGATCGCTGCCGGTGCCGTCAATAACACTAACATTACTCCCGGTTCGCTAGACTCTACCATCTTCGCAGTGCCAGGCGCACCGAATGCCGGACAAGTCCTTGGATTCAACGGCACCGGATTGACTTGGACAGCGCCGGGCGGCGGCGTTTTTTCGCTCAACGGCACCAACGCTTACTATAATGGCGGTAACGTCGGCATCGGCACCACTACCCCGACGCTCCGTCTGGCGATAATTGGCGGACCGATTTGGACTTCTAATGGTTGGGGGGGATCCCTCCAGCTGGGTAATGGTTATGCCATCGGCTGGCCGGCAAACACCGCGGGACAACGGTTCGGAATGGGACACACGAACAGCGGGTTCGCCTTCTTTCGCACCGCCAGTGATTTCGGTACCACCGGCAGTCCGGCCATTTACGATTTGTTCATTACTGACTCCGGCAATGTCGGCATCGGAAGGTCCACTCCGCAAGCCAAACTGCACCTGTACGATGCGGTCAACTCTGTGAGTAACCGAATTGAAACGGGCGGCGGCCTCAACTCCTGGTCGAGGGTTGAGTTCGCTAACGGGGACGGCCTATGGAATGTCGGCACCTCGCGGGGTGGTACCAATGACTTCTACATCCAAAGGAATGGCCTACCGGTAGGCTTTTCCCTGGCCGCCGATGGCTTCTCGTCGAGAATTACTGTCGCCGATTTCTACCTCGGCAATGCGGCCCGCCGGGGATCCCCTGGTAGAGCCCTGGTAGATGCTGTCTTCGGTGGAGTAAACAAATTAGTGGTGAACTTTGGCAACGATTGGCAGGAGACGGTTATCGGCGGTTTGGTCACGGAGGTGAAAACGCTCCGCATCACCGGTGGAGCCGACCTCGCGGAGCCATTCCAAATTAAAGAGGAAGAGCTAGAGAAAGGCTCGGTCGTAGTTATTGACGCAGAACATCCCGGCCGACTTAAACGAAGCACGCAGGCCTACGATCGACGCGTAGCTGGAATCGTGAGCGGAGCTAATGGCATTAACCCCGGAATAGCTCTTCATCAAGAAGGTCTGATGGAAAGCGGCGAGAATGTTGCGCTGAGTGGACGCGTCTATGTGGAGGCCGACGCGTCCGACAGCGCTATCGAGCCTGGCGACTTACTAACTACATCGAATATACCGGGACGCGCCATGAAGGTAACTAACCACGCTCGCGCACAAGGCGCGGTAATCGGCAAAGCGATGAGTCCGCTGAGCAAAGGCCAGGGGATGGTGCTGGTGCTCGTTACCCTACAGTAGAACACGTCCGATGAGCTTGGATGGACAATCAAGGAGACTCTGCTACCAGTTAGCAATAATCGGAGTAGCCTCGCTAGCGCTCCAGGTGGGTGCTCAACCCGACCTAGCTTCCAAAGAGGAAAGGATTGCAAGCCTGCTCTTGGGTGTGCAGCCCGTTCCGTTGCTGGCAACAGCGACAACTCAAACGGACAAAGGGCCAGCGGAACCTGTAAGAGTGGAAAGAACAGAGGATGGTTATCTAAAGTATCTTGGTGCCCCGCCTAGGCATCAGCTTCCATTCGCGGGCGCCATTTTCGGAAAACCTGATGAGACCGCGAGAAATTTTCTTCGAGATCAGAAAGCCTTATTTGGTGCTACTAGCTCGGCAATCGATTTTGCGCACCTCAAAACTAATGTACGCGCCAACCGCAGCAATGTGCGCTTTCGACAGACCTATGCTGGCCTTCCGGTGTTTGCCGCGGAGATGATGGTCCAGGTAAGCTCGCAAGGTGGCATCGAAGCGGTCTTCAGCTCTATAGCAAGAGATGTAAAAGATCTGGATGAGAAACGCCTCTCCCTGAAGCCGGATATCTCTGCCGAGCATGCCTCTGCTCGGGTGCGTTCGAGCCTTGTGCGCACTCTCGGCGCGATTGATCTCAAAATCAACCAGCCCAGACTTACAGTTTTTGTGCCGGCAGTTATGCACGAGTCTGGACCGATTCAACTGGTCTGGGACATGGAGGTATCGAGCGAAAGTGGATTAGAAAGCGCCAACGTCCGCATACTGCTCGACGCTCATTCCGGAGAGGTCGCGCGCCGCTATTCGCTCCTCTATCATGCCCTTAATAGACAAGTCTCCGATGCGAATAATACCTCTACTGTACCGGGCACCCTGGTGCGGTCAGAAGGTCAGGGCCCTTGCGGTATTGCCGATGCTGACAATGCCTATCAATTCCTCGGCGACACCTACAATTTTTATCTCAGTTATCATGGCCGGGACGGAATCGATGGCCTCGGCGGAGCTTTAAATTCGACAGTGCGGTATTGCTCTCCAAATCCTTCACCCTCTCCACCGACTTGTCCAATGGAAGGGACAGCTTCCTACAGCGGGGGGCGAATGTACTTCGGAGCGGGGAACGTGGCGGACGATGTCACTGGGCACGAACTAACCCACGGCGTGACCGGAGTGGAGTCCCGGTTAAACTACGCGAATGCTTCGGGCGCGATCAATGAGTCATTCTCGGATGTCTGGGGAGAATTCATCGACCTAACGAACGGTTCGGCAAACGACACCGCCGGGAACCGATGGCTTATCGGCGAAGAATTACCCGGCGGCGCGATTCGAAGTATGAAGAATCCCCCCGCTTATGCAAATCCAGATCGTCTCAACAGCCCGCTCTATGTCCCTGCCGTCGCCAATCCGACGGGAGGCCGGGACGGCAACGACTTCGGCGGCGTCCACACTAACAGCGGGGTAAACAACAAACTCTGTTATCTTCTTACCGACGGCGACACCTTCAACGGGCAGACTACCAAAGGCCTCGGAATAACGAAGGTGGCGGCGCTTTATTACGAAGTGCAGACGAACATCCTGGGTCCGAGCGCGAACTGGGACGATCTTTACCTCGCACTGCGACAAGCGGCGGTTACCTTAGGTTGGAACCCGGCGGATCGTAACAATATTTACCGGGGTTGCGTCGCAGTAGAAATCGACTCGGGCGGACGCGACCTTTACGTGGATAAGACGAGCACCTGCCGATACCCAGTAGGTTATTCAAGCTGTGGACCATTCGGCGACTTTGGGCCGTATGTCACGGTTGCTCAGGGTGTGGGGGGCTTAGTGCCCGGAGACGTCCTTCATATCCGTTCAGGCATGTATCATGAATCGGTAACGATTGAGACCATCGCTAGCATAACAGCTGAAGGAGGCTCCGTCACGATTGGCCAGTAAAGCTTGGCGCGAATCACATATGTTACTCCTTCTATCCAAAACTCTTTGTAGATTCGGTAACAATTATTTCTGTAGGAGGCCCTGCCACCATAGGTCAATGAGCTTATGCTGATGCAATCGTCGAATTGTCCACTGCGGCATCGCTAGGAGAAACCATGAACACCAAATGCATCGTTTTATTTGTCAGCGCGCTCGGCGCCGCGGCCGGTGCGCTGCACGCTGGCCCGCGCACCAGCGCCAACTATAACATCCTGACGGATGCTCTCGACTATGGCGGAGTGACTGCTAGCAGTGCAAACTACCAAAACGCTGGCAGCGCTGGATTGATCGGTGGCATTGCCAGCACTGCGTCCGGCGCCGAAGTGAACAAGAGCGGCTACGTCGGCCAGCTCGTGTTTGGCGGATCGGTCGTGCCCATTAATATAGTATCGCGCAAGGTGCATGGGCCTGGAGCGTTTGACATAGCTTTGCCATTGACTGGCGCTGCCGGAGTTGAATGCCGCAGGAACACGGGTGCCGACAGCAGCGGCCCCAATGCCGGAAGGGATCATGAGGTCATCGTTACTTTTGCGAAGGCTGTTACGGTCGCCGGGGCATCCGTTACCAGCGGTGTCATGGGGGACATGTCGACAGCTACCTTTAGCGTAAGCAGTAACGTGGTTACCGTCGATCTGCACAACATCGTAAATGCGCGGAGACTCACTATTAACCTCACCAACGTGAGCGACGGAACGAATACAAGCAACATCGGCATCCCGATGGGCGTGCTCCTCGGCGACACTACCGGCAACGGCATCGTCAATTCATCCGATGTTGGTCAGACAAAATCCAAATCGGGTCAAGCGGTCGATGCTTCCAATTTCCGTACCGACGTTACTGTCAGTAACTCCATCAACAGCTCGGATGTGTCGATCGTGAAATCCAAATCGGGCACGGCTTTGCCTTAGGAAGACCATTTATGGAGGTTACGCACGAACAACGCATCTCCGCTCTGTGAAATATTACACCTTCATTCTTTTTCTCGCGGCGACCTTGGGCACTGGCCTTGCTGCCGAAAGCACCTTCGGTCAAACGCTCGTGGTCAACGGCAATGTCCAGCAAACGCGCGAGAACGGCGGCTGTGTCAAGGCGATGATCTTCTACAACGGCCAAGGCACTATTTTAGAGAGTTACAACTCCTTCCTGACTGGCAGCGCCGCGAACACGCCGCCCTCGGGTTTCACAGTCACACGGACTGACGTAGGGAGATACACGATTGACTTCGGGTTTAAGGTCAATGACCGATTTTTCTCTCTGACCACGTCCGCCGCCAGCGGAGGTCCTCAGCCCTCGCCAAGAAGCGCAAATATATATGCTTATGGGGGCAATGGTGGCAATTCTATAAGTGTCTCTACAAATTTCGCTGTTTATCCGGGCGACTTTGTCGACAGCGCCTTCTGGATCATCGTGTACTGATACCAATTCGAGTCGGCCCAAAATTCACCGAGCGCCACAGATTTCAAAGCTACTGAGCGGCGCTGCCGGAGTCGCAGCGTGAATCACAATCATCAAATGATAGTTATTTTTTCATCTGCCGATAGCTAACGAGTGCAAGCGTCACCACCGGCGTCATCGGTGTGAGTAACTTCACTGTTAGAGGCGGGCAGGTAACTGTTAACCTTTCTGGAGTATACAACGCTCAGACAATTGTCATCACACTCTTCGGAGTCAGCGACGGAACGAATACAAGCAACGTGAGCATTCCGATGGGCGTGCTACTGGGCGATGTGACCGGAAATGGTTCAGTGAACGCCTCGGATGTTAGTCAGACAAAATCAAAATCGGGCACGGCATTGCCGTAACGCGCCTCAGCGAAACACTCGACTCCGCTCGGAATGACAGAGCTTTTCAAAAGAGCGATAGCTTCTAAGCATTCCGACCGAGGGCTTGGTCATCCCCATTCGTAAGAGCACAGATATGGGGATCCGAGCGTAATCTTAAATCTATTTCGGAACTTCACGGCTTGGTTCCGTTAGAAGACAGGTGAGAGGTTAACTCGGACACACCTGTCAAATCAACTCCAAGAAAAAAGAAGAAACGCAATTCAATGAAGACATATACCACTACGCTGGGAAATCGATTTGCGGCGCTGATCGTAGTAACTTTAGCTGTACTTGCATGTGTGCCCTCGAACGCAAGAGCACAGTGCCCAGCTCCGGTACTAATTTCGGGCCTCAATGGCCCTCTCGGGATCACTCTATCCAAACAGGATAACCTGATCGTATCGGAAAAGGGAACACCTACGCCCAACACCGGACGTATTTCCATCGTGGACCTGAGCGGCAACCGACGAACCCTTTTGGATGGCCTTCCTTCGGGCGCCAGCGCGGAAGGCGAGGGCGACCCGTCCGGTCCAGCCGGTCTGTTTTTGCGCGGCCGCACCCTCTATCTCGCGATCGGTGTGGGCGACGCTGTCCTTAACGGCGCCAACCCCGGCACGGCAATTCCCAATCCAAACCCATCCTCCCCGCTCCTAAGCTCGGTCCTCGCGGTTGAGTTCAGCGTTGCCGTCGAAGCGATGACGACCGGTTTTACCCTAACGAGTGCTAATCAACAAACACTCGCGAGCGGTCAGGCCGTGACGTTGTCTCACGGCGGCGCCCAGACAATTACGATCCGTTTAATCGCGAACTTCCCCAATTACACGCCCGACCCTCGGCCCGACTTTCCGGCGAACGTTCGCAATTCAAATCCATTCGCGCTCGTCGCGGTCGGCAATCAACTCTATGTCACCGATGGCGGACAGAACACGCTTCGGCAAGTCGATCTTACGAGCGGAATGTTTTCGACACTCGCGACATTTCCACCGATTCCAAACCCCACGCCGATTGGCCCGCCGGTGATTGATGCTGTCCCGACCGGGATCGTTTATTCCGATGGCAAACTCTTGGTCACGCTCTTCCGTGGTTTCCCTTTTCCCGCCGGCACATCAGGGGTGGAAGAAGTCGATCCAGTGACCGGCAGCCATGCGCCATTTATTCGCGGACTCAAGACTGCCATTGGCCTCCTCCCCGTTAGGGCCAACAGCGATAACGATAGCGTTCAACCCAACTATCTAACCCTCGAACATTCATCCGCGAATATATTGGACGACCCCGGGATTCTGTCGCACTTTTCCACTCCAACCAGCGCGCCGGTCGTGATCGCCAACTGTCTGAGCAAGCCGACCTCCATGACGCTGGATTCGAAAACGGGTACGCTCTATATCGCCCAGTTAATTGGAAATATCGTCACCGCCCAGGTGGATGCCGAACCTTTCGAAGCTTTCGCTTTCGATCTAAATAGAGCGTTGGCTCCGGCGGTTCTCAACGTCTCCACGCGCGGCCGGGTGGATGTGGGCGACGATGTCCTGATCGGTGGCTTTATTCTCAGATCCGGCGGCGGTGGCGGAGAAATCCCAGTAGTGGTGCGCGCGCTCGGTCCTTCGCTGAGCGTCTCGCACGTCAGCGGCGTTTTGGCGGACCCGGTGCTCGAGCTGCACAACGGAAACGGGGCCTTGATCGCTTCGAATGATAACTGGAAGGACACGCAACAAGCCGCCCTGCAAGCAAGTGGCCTCGCACCGGCCAACGCCGCCGAAGCCGCCTTGCTGGCGAACCTAGCCGCCGGTCACTACACCGCAATTGTGCGCGGCAAAAATAACACCACCGGCGTGGCGCTTGTTGAGGTGTATGTACTGAAGTGAGTCGCCATTAAGGCTTCTCGAAGATTGGAAAAAATCCGCGCAACCGAAAATCGCCGATGAATTAACCGCTGGGAAGTTAACTCCCGAGGGAAAAACTAACTGTGTTCGGGGCGTGAAGAATCTGAGCTCACTAGCGCTGCCCTCCCTTCGCAAGAAGGAAAATCGGTAACGCCGCGAGCTGGACGACGACCGAGAAGATCGCAACCGCGAGGATTGATTTTTCGTAGAGCAATCCCATCACTGCACTGCCGATGAACCAGGCGATTCCAAAACTCGCGTCAAAGAACCCAAATGCTGTCCCTCTTTTTGCCGATGGAATCACACCCGTAACCATGGCTCTGAGGACAGAACCTTCCGCCCCCATTCCGATTCCCCAGAGAATCATTCCCACGAGCGCAAACGTTGCGTTGCCGAAGAAAACAAACGGCGCAAACCCGGCGGAAAGAAAAAATGCGAGCAGCGCAATGCCGCGCCCGAATTTGTCAAACAAGCGACCGAAGAATAGTCCGCTGACCGCAGAGGTTGCCATCGCTACCGCGTAAAAGATCGGCACGGTGTTTCGCGCGATCGTGTTCGCTTTCTGAAAATGAAAACCAATGAGCGAGAAATCGGCCAGACCGGCGGCGATGAGCGCACCGGCCGCGAGGTACATCCAAAAAGGCCCAGCCAAAGTTGTCGGCGGTAAAAATTCGGCCGAGCGCGTTTCGAGTTCGTGCGGCCGCGGGTAAAGCAACCGCGCCACCCCGACGCTCGCTATACAAAGAATTGCTGGCACGAGAAAAAATCCGAAACCCATCCGATACGTGCCGTGTGATGCGAGGATATACGCGATGAGCAAAGGACCCGCCGTCGCCCCGGCTTGATCGAGCGCTTCATTCAAGCCAAAGACCCAACCTGCGCCAATCGATTGGCCGGCGTGCGAGAGCATCGCATCCATGGCCGGTTTGCGAATGGCGCGGCCCGTGCGTTCTGCTATGACGAGCGCCGAACCCATTTGCCAGTTGGTCACGAGCGCGAGCGCAGGAATGGCAAGTTGATTGAGGGCGTAACCGGCAATTGCGAACGGCCAATATTTATGCGTCCTGTCCGCGAAATATCCGGAGATCGAGCGCAATGCGTAACCAACAAACTCACCGAAACCGGCAACGAAACCGATCACGGCCGCGCTTGCGCCTAACGAACCAAGAAATGGCCCGACGACAGAGCGGCCGCCTTCATACGTGAAATCGGCCAGCAGATTGACGAGGCCGATCACGAGAACAAATCGAAGCGCGGATTTTGCCAGCGCGCTTTTCTTCATCGCAAAAGAAATGCGAAACGCGATTTCGTCACGATTCCAGCACAATCATCGCCATGGCGTGATTGTCGGTGTGACTGAGCGTGATCAAAACTTTCGTGACGCCACGATCATCGCCGAGCTTTTTCGCGCCGCCGTCTAAAACAACATAGGGCTCACCGCTCGGCTTCTTGCGCACATCAATATCCTTCCAGCCCATCGCTTTTCCGATGCCGGTGCCAAAAGCTTTCGAGAGCGCTTCTTTCGCGGCAAAACGCGCTGCCAAATGCCGTGCCGGAAATTTCATTGATTGTGAGTAGGCGATTTCGCCTTTGGTAAAAACACGATGGAGAAATCTGTCGCCGAAACGATCAAGCGAATGCTGAACGCGCGCGCATTCGACCAGGTCGACGCCGATGCCGAGCAAACTCATCCGCGATAGTTCTCCATCGCAGCGAGCATTTCGCGCACGGCGGATTCGAAGCCGACAAGGATCGCCCGCGAAACGATCGCGTGACCGATGTTCAGTTCGGTCAGATGCGTAATGCGATTGACCAGCGCGATGTTGCGGTAATTGATTCCGTGGCCTGCGTTCACTTGCAGATTCAAACCCGACGCGTATTTCGCGCAATCGGCGAGACGTTCCAACTCCGCATGTTGAATTTTTTCGGTGAACGCGTTCGCCAGTTTTCCGGTGTGCAATTCCACGATTTCGGCGCCGAGCTCGACCGCGGTATCGATCTGTTCGCGCAACGGATCAATGAACATGCTCACGCGAATGCCGGCGACATGCAGCCGTTTCACGGTGGACGTGAGCTCGTCCTGATGCGCGATCAAATCGAGCCCGCCTTCGGTTGTAACTTCCTCCCGTTTCTCCGGGACGAGACAAACTTCATCCGGCACAATGCGCAAAGCGAAATCGATGATCTCGGCTGTGTTCCCCATTTCGAGATTTAGTTTTGTCACAAGCGTTTCGCGTAATCGCTCGATGTCGCGATCCTGGATGTGACGTCGATCGGCGCGCAGATGCGCCGTGATGCCAGACGCGCCAGCGCGCTCACAGATACCCGCAATAGCGATCGGATCCGGCTCGGCATTTTTTGATTCAGGCATCGTCGCGTAACGCGCCTGCCGCAGCGTCGCGACGTGATCGATGTTTACGCCCAGTCGAAGAATTCCCATCAGTTTTTCAAATTAATCCATCCGAGAAACGGCAAGAGATTCCTCGACTTCGCTCGGAATGACAAGAGACGGAAGGTGAATCGCGATCTACGCGCCCATGTTACAGACAATGCGACTAGGTTTTCGCGGTCCAGATTGTGCCGAGAACGCGCCGAAAATTCCCACCGAGAATCATTTCGATGTTCGCATCGCTGTAACCTCGCCGAATAAGCCCATCCGTCAGATCGAACATGCGCTTGTAATGATTGAATCCGTCAGTGTCCGTTTTCTCACGGAAGGCATAGCTCGCCTGATATTGGGCCTGCAGCCATTTTGTGTAATCTGGCGGCAAGGCATCGTAGCCATCCAAGTCATAGTCGCTGCCCACGCCGACATGTTCGACTCCGACCAGCTTCGCCACGTGGTCGTAGTGATCGAGTAACGCCTCGATCGTGGTCGGTTCCTTTGCAGAAACGAACATACGCACACCGGTAATACCCATGACTCCACCCTTGGCCGCCATTTTTCGAATGGCTTCGTCTGTTTTGCATCGTGGATGAGGGTTAAGCGCCCGGCAGTTTGAGTGCGTGATCAAAACCGGCAGCTTGGAAATCTCGAAGGCATCGAGCGTGGTTTGGTCACCACAATGCGCGACGTCTACCGCCATCCCGACTTTGTTCATACGCTCGACAATGCGGATACCGAAATCGCTTATGCCATCGTCGCGACGTTCCGTGCTCCCGCTGCCAATCATGTTGCGACTGTTGTAAGTGAGAAGCGAGATGCGCTGGCCCAGCTCGTAGAAATAGTCAACGTCATCGACCGTACGAAAATGCTCCGCGTTTTGAAGGCCCAGGATGAGACCGATTTTACCGGCCTTCTTTGCCCCATCGATCCGGGCCGGATCATCGACGCGCATGAGATGTTCATCATGATGCGCGATAAATCCATTCCAAACTCCCATCAAACGCACCGCCTGATCGTAAGCGTTTGGACCGACCGTGCTGTCACCGATGTACATGACATCGATTCTCGAATCTTTAAACCGTTGAAGATCGCTCGCGGCGAACGTTTCCGGATGCGTCAACCAAGTGGGGCGTTTGTCTCCTTTCAGCGGCGCAAGCATGCCGATCATGGTAAAGGGGTTAAGCATGTCGAGAACGGTGCTGCGCTGAAGCAGCGCGACCGCCCGCGCGGAGTATTTCGTCGTGTTTTGTGCGAATACCTCGAACCAGCCGCGGTTAATCATCGGCGCGACGATTGTGCCTGCAGCGAGAGCGCTCAGGCGTTTCACGGTTTGACGGCGAGTGATGTTTTTCATATTGGTGTTTTCTGTTTTTCGCGAGCGAAGCGGCCCGATTTTACAGCCCGATATCGTGGCAACAAGATCAATTGGTCTCGAGCGCATGCGCTTCGCCGGCTCCACTCCGGATGACAAGGCGACAAGCGTCAGAAACGAATGGCGATGCCGCCGCGGATGCGATAGTCGGGCACCACTTGCAGAGCCGTGTTGTCGATCGACACCGGCAAATCAGCGGCGATTTCAGCGCTGAGTTTGCCTAACGAGGCAACGATGCGCGGTCCGACAAAGACGGAAGTGATTCCGGTGTCCTCCGCTTCTTTGCCGCGAAAGCGATCGATATCTTTGTGTTCCCCGGAAACGACAAACTGCAGCCCGAGGATAGCGTCTGAATCGCGAATGAAATAATAACCGGGGCCGGCGCTCCACGTGAGGTCGTTAGCGAAATGATATTGATGAAGTCCGTCTCCGCGCAGCGTGAATTGCAGATCGGTTTGGAAAAACACGTTTCGGTAGCGTAGAGACCCCTGGCCGCCGAAAATTCCATCATACGAACCAGTTCCGAGTGTGAGATCGTGCCTGTGAATTCCGCTCTCTGACGCGCCAGGAATTTCGAGTTCGTTGAATTCCTCCTTGATGCGACTGCTGTCGCGGTTGGAAATTTCACGCCCGTGAGCAAAATAACCGAAGCGGTAAAATCCGGCTCATGATCTATCGGGACGGGCGACTTGTTGCCTTGTTCGAAACGCATTTCACGGCGGGCGGGCGAAGTGTAATGAAAGAGCACGGACTTCAGCAGAAGGGATGCATCGCCCAATCCTGATTCTGTGCCGCGGTCGATTGCGAAACCTTCCGGCCGCTCGAACGAGCGGTAGATGAACGGTACGTTTACCTGTAACGCGAAACGCGACGTGAAGCTGTAGCCGGCGACAAATTGCGCGATGGAGCTGGCGAGATATTGATTTGTGTCGTTAGGAACTTCGCGACCGTCGATCTAGACGGTGTTGAAGTAGGTGAACTGCTCGGCGACCGCGAGATAAAGCCGGTCGCGCCACGACTGCATAACCATACCCGCAGGTTGACCGAATGGAGTTTCCGATGCGGTTTGCGGCAGGGCTTCAAGTTGCGGCGTGTAGCAGCCGCAGAGATCGCAGGTGCGACCAGGGACAGCGATTGCGCAATAGAGCACAATGACAAAAAGCAAAAATTTGATTCTCAAGATTGATCCTCTCATTGTGGAAATCGCCGAATTTAGCGCGGCGATGCCCGATTGAATGCGACGAAGCTGCGACACGTGCACCCGCACGCAGCAAACCTTGACTCGTTAGGCCGGGGTCAGGCGCGGCGGAGGAACCGGCGGAGATTGTTCGCGCTCAGTAATTCGGAAGGAGTCCTGCGGGTAACGAAAATCGTGGAACGGGCGAAATGATTCGAAGGTGTCGCACGGTGCAGATGAGATCGAGCTTTGGTGACGCTGGCTGCGCTTCCGGTTTCTTCTGCGAGTGCTGCGTCGTGTTGATGTCTTTGCACAAGGCGCAGGGGTGAGCGCCATCAAACGTGCGTTGCGCCGCCTGCAGCAACGAAGTCATTTGCGCATTTTTCAGGAGCATGGTGCTCCAGGCGAGTGATTGCAGCGCGATCAAATGCAAGCCGACCGCGATGCAAAGCGCAAAGATTGTAACCGCTCGCCCAACGAGCCGAATTATCGCGATAAGGCTAAGAGCAGTCGAGTCATCGTCAATCGCGATTCATTGCCGATCAACTGCAATCTAACGCTAAGAGTTCGCAAGTGAACGGTAGATCTTAAAAATGCGACGGTCAGAGACCGCCGCTACAAAGCGGAGAATTGCGATTCGCGCAGAAACGTTTAGTCGTTCTACTCCATGAAACGTTTCGCTCTTCTCTCGCTTCTTGCGTTTCCCCTTCTCGTCAACGGCGCAGATCCCTTCGTTTATCCGAAGGCGCAAAAAAGCAATCAGACTGATAATTATTTCGGGACGAAAGTGGCGGATCTTTATCGCGGTCTGGAGAACGCTGATTCTTCGCCGACGAAGAAGTGGATCGAAGCGGAAAATAAACTGACTTACGATTTTCTCGCGAGCATTCCCGAACGCGAAAAAATTAACAAGCGACTGACGGCGCTTTGGGATTACGAAAAGTACGGTGTCCCTTTTCGCGAAGGCGGCCGCTATTTCTTCTCGAAGAATACCGGGCTGCAGAATCAAAGTGTGATTTACACCGCTTCGGAACTGCCGGGCGAACCGCGCGCGCTGATCGACCCGAACACGCTATCAGCAGATGGCACAATCGCCTTGGGTGGCTACGCCGTACCGGACGATGGAAAACTTTTCGCCTACGGATTGGCGAACGCCGGATCGGATTGGCAGCAATGGAAGGTGCGCGACATCGAGAGCGGAAAGGATCGTGATGACGATTTGAAGTGGGTGAAATTTTCCGGCGCATCGTGGAGTCACGATGGCAGTGGGTTTTTCTACAGCCGATACGACGAACCGAAAGGCGGCGGAGAGCAGCTGAAGGAAGCGAATTACTTCCAGAAACTCTACTACCACAAAGTCGGCACGCCGCAGTCGCAGGACGAGTTGATTTACGAGCGCAAGGATCACAAGGACTGGCTTTTCTCCGCCGAGGTCACAGAAGATGGCGCTTATCTCATCATCAGCGTTTCGCACGGGACCGATCCGAGGAACCAAATCTTTTACAAAGATTTGCTGCATCCCGGGGGCAAGGTGATCGAGCTGTTCAACAAAGAGGATGCGACCTACGACTTCGTCGGAAACGAAGGGAACCTTTTCTGGTTTCGAACGAATCTCGCGGCGCAGAAGGCGCGCATCGTCGCGATCGATGTGCAGAGTCCGGAGGAGATCAAAGAGATCGTGCCGGAAGGAAGCGACAAACTCGAAAGCGTGTCGCTCGTCGGTAATCTTTTCATCGCAAATTATCTGAAGGACGCGCATTCACTCGTTAAGCTATTTGAGGTATCAGGCAAAGCCGCGGGCGAAATTTCATTGCCGGGGCTCGGCACGGCGAGTGGTTTCACCGGCAAACGAAAAGACAACGAGACGTTTTATTCTTACACGAGCTTCACCGAGCCGCCGACGATCTACCGACACGATTTCAAGAGCGGGCAAAACAGTGTGCTCTTTCGGCCGAAGGTCGATTTTAAATCCGGCGATTACACGACCGAGCAGGTTTTCTGTCAAAGCAAGGATGGCACGCGTGTACCGATATTTGTGACTTACAAAAAGGGTCAGAAAAAGGATGATCAGAACCCAACGCTGCTGACGGGCTACGGTGGATTCGATATTTCGATCACGCCCGCTTTTACGCCCGCAATTGCGACGTGGCTTGAAATGGGCGGAGTCTATGCCGTCGCGACGCTACGCGGTGGCGGTGAATACGGCGAAGAATGGCATCTGGCCGGCACGAAACTGCGCAAACAAAATGTGTTCGATGATTTCATTGCGGCGGGCGAATGGCTGATTGCTAATCATTATACTTCCACACCGAAGCTCGCGATCAGCGGTCGCAGCAATGGCGGACTTCTGGTTGGCGCGTGTTTAACGCAGCGGCCGGATTTGTGGGGCGCGACGCTGCCGGGCGTGGGCGTGATGGATATGCTGCGCTTTCAAAAGTTCACGATCGGTTGGGCGTGGGCCTCGGATTATGGATCGTCCGACAATGCGGAGGAATTTAAAACGCTCTATAAGTATTCGCCGTTGCATAATGTGAAGCCGGCGAAATATCCGCCGACGTTGATCACGACGGCGGACCATGATGATCGCGTTTTTCCCGGGCACAGCTTCAAGTTCGCGGCGACCTTGCAGGCCGCACAGACAGGCGACGCGCCGGTCCTCATTCGAATCGAAACACGCGCGGGCCACGGTGCAGGAAAGCCGACCACGAAGCAGATCGAAGACGTTACCGATCAATGGTCGTTTCTTGTAAAGAGTCTTGGGATGAAAGTTCCGTTCTGACGATTCGTTAGGGCTAACGAATGGCGCAGGTTATTCGTCACATACGCGTGTCATTCTGAGCGAAGCGAAGAACCTCACGACCAAATGCCACGCGCTGCTTGTTATTAAATCAAGGCGTTGCTCGCGAGGTCGCTCGCTTGCGCTCGGGATGACCCGTGAGTGTGGTTGTTGCGCAAAAATGAAATTCCGTCAAGATGCACGCCGTGATTAAATCAATGCGCTGGGTGTTCATCCTCGTTTGTAGTTTCGCGGTTTCGTTTTCACCGACTTTCGCGGCGCGAGATAAGGAAAAGAAATCGGAGACGGAGGATTCCGATTCCGACAAATCAAAAGACGATGCGGAGAAGGAGAAAAAGGAAGAGGAACCAAAATTATCCGTGACCGAACACACGGTTACGATCGGCGGAAAGCCGGTGAAGTACAAAGCGACCGCCGGTTACATGATTCTGAAAGATTACTCGCAGAAGCCGGAAAAGAAAAAGGATGGTGAAGAAGAAGAGAAGCCGGACGCGGAAGAAAAAGGAGACGACAAAGATAAAAAGAAGAAAGCCGAGAAGCCGCTCGCGAAAGTTTTTTTCATTGCTTACACGCGTGACGATGTCGGAAACACTGCCAAACGTCCGGTGACGTTTTCATTCAACGGCGGCCCAGGCTCCGCGGCGGTTTGGTTGCACATGGGCGGCCTCGGTCCGCGCCGCGCTGTTTTGACCGAGCGCGGCGAAGCGCTTCCCCCACCCTATCGTTTGGAGGACAACGCGAACTCATGGCTCGATGAAAGCGATCTGGTTTTCATCGACCCGGTTTCGACTGGCTACAGCCGTGCCTTGCCCGGTGAGAATCCCAAAAAATTTCACGGGTATAAAGAAGACATTGAAAGCGTGGGCGAATTCATCCGGCTCTACACGACGAAATATCAACGGTGGATGTCGCCGAAGTTCATCACCGGCGAAAGCTACGGCACGACGCGCGCCGCGGGCCTGAGCGACTTCCTGCAGAACCGTTACGGCATTTACCTCAACGGGATCGTGCTGGTCTCGACGGTTTTGGATTTTCAGACGCTCGATTTTTCTCCGGGAAATGACGAACCGTTCGCGCTTTTCCTTCCGTCTTACACCGCGGCGGCGTGGTATCACAAAAAGCTCGGCCCGGAATTGCAAAGCAAACCGCTCAGTGATGTGCTCAAACAAGCGGAAGATTTTGCGACGCATGATTATCAGCTCGCGCTTTCGCAAGGAGACAGTTTGAACGCCGAGACAAAGAAAAAAATCGCGGCGCAGGTGGCGAGCTTCATCGGATTACCCGCGAATTATGTCGATCAGCTCAACCTTCGCGTGCTCGATGAATTATTTTTCACGCATCTTCTGCTCGAACGGAACCGCGCGGTCGGTCGTTTGGACAGCCGCTTCACTGGCATTCGCTACAAACCCGGCACCGACGAACCCGAGTACGACCCGAGCGGAGAAGCCGTCGCCGGTCCTTTCACTGCCACGTTCAACGATTACGTCCGTCGCGAGTTAAAGTTCGAAAGCGACCTGCCTTACGAAACCATCGCCGACGTGCGGCCATGGAGCTGGAAGAATTATGAAAATCGGTATCTCAATGTCGCGGAGGATCTGCGCAAGGCGATGAGTCGCAACCCGTATCTGAAAGTGTGGATTTGTTGCGGGCATTACGACCTGGCGACTCCGTATTTCGCGGCTGTTTACACGGCCAAGCAAATGAACCTCGATCCTTCGATTCGAAACAACATCCGCCTCACTTATTATGAAAGCGGACACATGCTTTATATCTACAAACCTGCATTGGAGAAATTCAAAACCGACTTTGTCGATTTTGTTAAGGCTGCGAGTTTGCCGGACACGGCCGCGGTTCCATCAGCGGAACCGTAAGTTGTAGCGGCGGTCTATGACCGTCGCATTCTCTAAGAAAAGCTGCGGTTTGTTCGCGCGTCCGAGAGTTTCGAAGCGAGAACTACATAAGTGCGACAGTCGCAGACCGCCGCTACAGACAAAGGACGTTTGCGCTTGTCACTGTGACGCGGTTCGGAAATGATCGCGCCCCTATGGACAATCCAAGTTCGTTCTTTTATCGCTGGTCCCCTGTTTTCCTGAGCATTCTGCGCATCGTGGCCGGGTTGCTCATCATGGAGCATGGCACGCAAAAGCTATTTAACTTTCCTCCGAGTGGAGGCCCGCACCAGCCAATTGATGTTACTTCTTTAATGGGAATCGGTGGAATCATCGAGTTCGCGGGCGGACTTTTGCTGGTCCTTGGTCTGTTCACGCGCCTTGCTGCCTTTATCCTCTCAGGGGAGATGGCGGTCGCCTATTTTATGATCCATGCCAGCGGCAAAGCGATTCAGCATGTGCCGCCGACAACGACCGAGACGCTTTTTCCGATCATAAATAAGGGTGAACTGGCCGTCGCGTATTGTTTCATTTTCCTGTTTATTTTTGTAGCTGGCGCCGGCGCATGGAGCATTGACGCTCTGTGGCGAAAGAACGCCGGAAATCCTTCCATAACCTAACGAGTTAATTTTCGTTAGCGCAAAACGACCACTCCGCGTGAGCATTCACCGGCTCTTACTTGTCTTCGTTTGCGCGATATGCGTGTTGCCCATCGTCACTCGCGGCCAGGATCAAAGCCCTTCACCGTCGACGGCAGAATTAAGCGCGCCTCATACCGAAGGATTAGATCCAGCGGCGGCGACGAAGGCATGGCTCGATTCCGTGCCGGCGGACAAGCGCGCTAAATCGGACGCATATTTCGAGGGAGGTTACTGGTTAATCCTTTGGGATTACCTCCTCGGCGCAGCCATCATGATCTTTCTGCTCGTGTCCGGAATTTCGGTGCGACTGCGCGATTTTGCGGAGCGAACAACGCGCAGCCGCACCCTGCAAACATTCCTTTACGCGATTCCGTTTATTCTCATCGTCACGCTACTTACGTTTCCACTCACCTACTATGAAGGGTTCGTACGTGATCATGCCTATGGTTTGTCGACGCAAAGCTTTGGTTCGTGGTTGAGCGATCAGGTAAAACAAGGCGCGGTCCTCATGATCGCGCTCGTTATTCTGCTCGTTGTTCTCTACGGCATTTTTCGGCGCGCGCCGCGCACGTGGTGGATTTGGGCGGTTGCTGTGATGGCTTTGTTCTCGATGCTCGGCTCTTTCGTCTTCCCGGTTTATGTCGCGCCCCTAACGAATAAATATCAGCTGCTCAACGATGCTGCGGTGCGCGACCCGATTCTGCAGATGGCGCGCGCCAACGAAATACCAGTCGATCATGTTTACGAGTTCGATGCCTCGCGCCAAAGCAATCGCGTGAGCGCAAACGTCTCCGGATTTTTGGGGACGACGCGCATTTCGCTCAACGACAACCTGCTCAAACAATGCACCCTGCCGGAGATTCGCGTGGTCATGGCGCATGAGATGGGTCACTACATACTCAATCACGGCGCGAAACTGGTAATGTATTCCGCCATTATCAATTTCGTTTCGTTCGGTTTGCTCTTCGTTTTGTTCAACGCTGTGATTCGACGCCAGGGCACGAAGTGGCGCTTGCGCGACATTTCCGATCCGGCCGCGCTCCCGCTGCTGATTTTGATTTACGCGACAATCACTTTTCTGCTCACGCCGGTCAGCAACTCCGTGATCCGCGTGACCGAGCGGGAAGCTGATGCTTTCGGCATTAACACTGCACGTGAGCCGGATGGAATGGCGAAGGTTGCGCTCAAGCTCGGCACTTACCGCAAACTGAACCCAGGAGAAATCGAAGAGCTTATCTTTTTCGATCATCCGAGTGGACGCGCACGCATCCGCATGGCGATGGATTGGAAGGCGGCACGTTTGCCGGCCGGCGGATCGAACTAATACTGGAGCGTGCCGCGCGGTCCGCGGTGGACGGATTCTGATTGCGGCATAGATTCGGCTTCTAGTTTCTTACCGGAATGCCGCAGTTTGCTTATCGCGCGCGTAATGCGCAGGGAGGTTTGGTTGAGGGAGTGTTGAACTGCGTCGATCGTTCGGTCGCCATTCGGCAAATCGAGCAACAGAATTGCATTCCCATCCGCATTGACGCGATTGCAGTCGCGGCCACGAGCGCGGAACCGCAAGTCGTCGACGGAGCGACAGCTGCGTCCCAGCCGGCGACGCAAAACTTAAAAATTCCGCACGGGCAACTCTTGGTTTTCACCGAACAGCTTGGGCATCTGCTTCAGGCTGGAATGACGCTCGATGAAGGTCTTTCTATTCTGGAAAAACGCTTGAAACATCCGCGGGTCCAACAAATGACCCGCGCACTGCATCAGGCGCTGGTGGATGGTCGAAGTTTTTCTCAAGCACTGCGCGAGTTCCCGAAAATTTTTCCACCGATTTACGTGAATCTGGTCGCGGCGGGGGAAGCGAGCGGCGCGCTGCCTGATATCCTTACGCGGTTGGTTGAACATCTGACGCAGGCAAAAAATCTTCGCGATAGCGTTCAGCAAGCTCTCATATATCCCGCCGCTCTCGCCGTCGCAGGCGTGATTCTGATTACGGTTTTCATTACCTACATGGTGCCGCAACTGACGGGCTTCATGTCTGCCAATGGCGGTTCGCTTCCGTTGCCGACGCGGATTTTGCTCGGCGTCAATCATCTCATGGTGACGTACTGGTGGCTCGGCGCGCTCATCGCAATCGGCGCAGGCGTGGGCTTTCGTGCTTTTGTTCGCACGGAAGAAGGCCGGATCGCATGGGACCGTTTTCGATTATCGATTCCCGGTTACGGCCGCATTGTGAAGCACCGTTATTACGCGCAATTTTCGCGCACACTCGGGACGCTGATGGAAAATGGCATCCCGCTACTCCGCGCGCTCGACCTCGTAACCGAGATTGCCGGCAATCGTTATCTGGAATTGAAATTGTCGGACGTGCGCCGTGCGGTCATCGATGGAGCGACACTCTCGACGGCGCTCGCCACCCAAAAATTATTTCCCGATATGTTCACGGATATGATGGGCGTAGGCGAGCAAACCGGACAATTCGCGCGCGCGATGCAGACAATCGCAGACGTTTATGAGCGAGAATTGGAACGCACGGTCAAGTTGATTTCCTCCCTCATTCCCATCGCCATTATCGTTTTGATCGCGGTCATCGTCGGCTTCGTTGTCTACAGCATTCTCTCCGCTGTTTTCGAGATGACGCATAGCTTGCAGTTCCGTCCGCACTAACATAATCTCTGCGGCCATCCCACATGGTTGCCCGCGTTCCAGCGTTTGCGTTGCTCTTCCTTGCCGCCGTTTCTTCACACGGACAGCAAGCTTTTGATCGCCGTCTTTCGTTAGGCGAACCCGTCACAGCACAAACACCAACGCAGGTGGAAAGTGCGTGGATCGATTTGCGCCAGATTGCAGCCGCCAACGCGAAAGCGCAAAGCGCTCCTTCCTGGGTCGAATCGGTTACGCTGGGCCCGGGAGCATCCGATTCACCGGTCGCGGTGAAAAGTGTTTTCCGAATTCGCGTTTCACAACCGAAGAAGGAGCTGAACGCTTTAATGTTTCGCCTGTTCTTCGACGACAATCCAAAGGCGCAACCAGAGATTGTGGCTTGGGATGAATCAGGCACGCAAGTGGTTCGCTCCGGTCCGCTGGGGGCGGGATTGAACCTTCCGACTTCGGAAACCGTCATTATCCCGATGATTAACGTCACTTCGCTTGATGTTGAAGTGCCGGGTGACGGTTCGACCATTCGCGGCGCTTACGTTGATTGGATGACGAGCAGCGAAGTTGTGCATCCGATCCACGCCGAACATCGCGACATCATGCCGGAACCGTTTGGCGCCAGCGTGCCTTTGCGCGCCGCTCAAGGCGACACGGAATTATTTGGAACCGTGACCGCGCCGCTGGCAGCGGAAGCTGTGCCGATGGGACCGAGTGTCGAGCAATCAGCATCGTTTCAGTTTGGGGTCGAATCGATGCCGCTGCTGGCGTTGCTCACTTTTGAAGTGGCGAGCCCCAAAGTGGAAGCGCCGCCCAATATTTATTTAAACGGTGAAGACATGGGACCGGCGACGCTCGTTCTGCCCGACCTGGCCGATCCCGGTTATCGCGGTGAGATGCGATCACTCGTTAGGCAAATGCAATATCAGTATACCGGCTGGGTACGGGCGCAAAAGCTGCTGCCAGTTGCGCGTTTGAAAGTGGGGACAAATGATCTGATCGTAGTGGCCGGGGAAGGCACCGCCGTCTCGGCAATTCGAGCGACGCAACTGCAATTAAAATATCTCTGGGAGAAATCGGACTACGTTCTGAAGCCGGAAAAAAGTTTTTATGAAAAGAAATAGCGACGGCTTCACGCTGCTGGAAATCATGCTCGTCGTCACGATCATTGCCCTCCTGCTCGGAGCGGCAATTTACAAACTGGGCGGCAACGTGGAGTACTCGCGGCACGTGCGAATCGCTTCCGATATTCAAGGGATCAATACGCAGCTAAAACTTTACGAGAGCATGAATGGATTTTTCCCTACCAGTGAGCAGGGCCTGCAAGCGCTCGTCACTCAACCCACTTCCGATCCCGCGCCGACGCGATGGTATCAACTTTACAAAGAGCTGCCAAAGGATCCGTGGAATAACACCTACATCTACATCAACCCGGGACGCAAAAATCCAACCGGCTACGATCTCTATTCTGCGGGACAGGATCGCAGACCGGATACGGCAGACGACGATTGGGGCGGTAATTAAAGCGATTGTTTCGCTTTATTCTTGCGGCTCTTCAGGCTGAGGTGTCACAACCGGCTGCGGCCCTCGCTGGTAACCACCCCCAAGAGGATTGCGCGGAATGACACCTCGCACTCGCGGCGGCGGTGTCGGCAACATCGGGATGGGCGCGGGACGAATGCGATTAACCGGCATGTCCGCATTCAAATTCGCGGCGGCGTTTGGATTGTTGGGCATCGCCGCGCTGCGCGGAAGCGGCTGGCTCAAGAGCGCCTGATTGAAACTAAGGGTGGCGAATTGTCCATCCTTGCTCACCGTCACTTTGGTTTCCCCTACCCGGCCCGACCACTCGATATTGGAAAGCGTGTAGCCATCCATTCCCTGTTTGGTCGTTAGGTATTTGCGGAAGTTGTTATCCGTGCTCGACGCCAGCGCAACCCAGTCACCATCTGGCGAATGAGCGGCGTTGGCGATAAAGAGATCTCGCGCAAAATCCGCCGTCGTTGGCGCCGCCGCTGCGGTCGCGACGGCGAAAGGTGAATGATTCAAAATTGACTCATAACGCGCAAAGCTGAGCGCTTTCGGCAGATCATCGGCAAAAACCGCGCTCAAAAACATCTGCGCACCGATGGCGAGAAAACAAGCTGACAATAGTTGCTTCATCTTCATTGGCGTTTTGGCGGTGCAAACCAGCGGGCGATTCTGAACCTTCCGCGCATGGTCGTTGGATCGCTGCCGTCGACGGACAGACCAACATCTTCAAACGCGATGAATGATTCCGGTTGCTGCACATCGTAGAGAAAATGTACGAGCGCCGGCCACGGACTTTTCGTTTCCAGCGAAATGGCAATCGACTGGTGATCGGGAGCGGCTACGACTGCGCCAAGCGATGGATTTTCGATGAGGATTTTGTGTTTGCCGGCAATTTCTTTTACTCGCTCGAGCAAGGTGGAAGCTTCGCCGGCGTTTTGTAAAACAGGCTGATGTTTGACGAGCCAATCCTGCCGTTTTTTCCACAAATCGCGCTCTCTTAGAAAAACGGTCTGCGTTTTCCGTACTGCCTTGCGTTCGACTAATTCGTGCCGCGCACTCTTGATCCCGCCAAGAAGCGCACTCCAGATGAACAGGTTTACGAATGCGAAAAGGGCGAGCAGAACGACTCCGGCAAGAATACGCTCACGGCGGTTCATGCGTTCATAATAAGCGGAGATGGAAATCATCGCGGTTTACCCTCCAGGCGAAATTGCGCGTGACCATTGGCCATGATTTGTGGGGTTCCCATTTCAAATTGAAATGTGCGCAGCTCGGGACTTTTTTTGACCTTCTCCGCAAATTGATAAGCGAGAGCGGGCGAATTCGCTTCCCCACCAACGGAGATCTGGCGCGCCGACTGATTGTAGGCGGTGATGTGCACATTGTCCGAAGGCAGGTTCTTCGAGAGATTGAGAACGACCTCGAGCGGGTAGTAGTGAGGGTCAATCGCGGGCGCGAGCGCCTTCCAATCGTTCGCGGCGGTGCGGATGAATTCAACCGCGGGTTCGTCCTGAGCAATTTGACGTTTGATGTGCCCGACCTGAAAGCGCATGAGAAGAAAAGTAAGGAAAAGGAGAAAGAGGATTCCGAGATAGGCGCCGCCTGCCCAGACGAGCCGTTTGCGCCATTCGGTTTGCCTAACGAGTCGGGCGCGGCGCTGCCGCCAGATTTCGGGAACGAGATTGAGCTTGGTCGAAGCCGGCGGCATTTCGACGCCGACCATTTCGGGACGACTCGTGAAAACGTGTTCGACCGTGGAACGAAGCGCGAGACAGTCCTCGTCCATAAGAACGTTCGGAAATGAAGTGTTGATTCCCTGCAACTCCGCGCTCAAGGCAAGCTGCGGCAAATCTATTTGCAGTTGCCCGGCCTCGCCGCCGTTGAGGGTGCGTGTCAGACTAAGCTTGCCGTTTTCCGTGATCGCGGAAACGAGCGTTCCGCCTTCGTGGTAAATCAAAAGTGCCTGACCTTCGGCGGCGTGAGTCGCACCGCGCTGCGCGGCGTAGACAGTGACCTGACTGGGAATACAACCGCGCGATACAAGAGGCGCCACCAAGGCATCAAGCCTTTCGTTGTGAACGGCAACAGCAGAAACGATCGATTCGGAATCGCTTGTCTCAATGATTTCGTAATCACTCGTAACTTCATCGGTCGAATACGGCAGGGCTTTCTCGATTTGGATCCGGACCATTTCCGAAAACTCCTCCGGATCGACTGTGGGCAGACGCAGACGTTGCGTGAGAACGGCGTTGATAGGCAGACCAAGGACGAAGCGATCCTGAGAGCGCAGAAGCGGCACCGCCTCGTCTAGCGTCGCGAGCGCGCGCACGTCCCAAGTGCCGTTCTGATCGACGGAACGAATCAGGTTCCAGCCGTTCGCGGCGGGAATGATGAAGACCGGTTGCGATGCCGTCTCGATATTTATATCTCCTTCCAGGTGATCAATTGGGCGATGTCACCGGTCTTACGCACCACCATTTGTACCACGCGCGTGACCTGTGCTGATTTTCCTGTGCTCGTGATCCGTATAACCGGGTCCTTGAAACCGATCATTGCGGAAATTTCACCGAACTGCTGCGCAGACAAGCCGAAGGCGATGCGCACTTCTTCGAGGCTTTGCAGCTTCAGGTCATCAGCGGTCCCGTCGATCTTATCCGGACCCTGCCGCGCCGCGAGAAAACGATCCACCAATTGCTCGTTCATTCCCGGAAGCGCGAGAAGAACCGTGCGCGAGGCCCAGACGACATCGATCGGGCCAGTACTATTAAGAGTGAAATCATCCTGCCAGTCCGGCGTCGCAGTAAAATCGGTCCAGCCTTTAACTTTTTTCAAATCGTCTATGCGCGTGAGCAATTCGTTAGCCGGTTGGTAATCGCCATCCGTTTCTGCACCGTTGAGTCGCACAAGATTGTCCGGATCCACCCAATCGAGCAGACAATCGATCATGTGATCGCGTTCATTAAGATCGACTCCTTTAAGCTCGAGATATTTTCGAAGCACCTCCAGACGCGCGGGATTTTCTCCGGCCAGGAGCCAGTTCAAATTCAAGCGGCCTCCTTCACCTGTGATGTGCACCTCGTATCGCTGATTCCTTCCAAAATTTCCCTTGAGCACGGACGAACCGGCTTTGACGGCGGGATGAAGCGCGATTTCCGTGCCGGAGCAGGCCATTGCTTCCGCTTCGAGGGCGCGATTGGCATTTCCGGATAATGAAATCCGTGAATCGATGTCCAGCGCCCAGCTGATCACGACTGCGCTCAGAAGAAACAAAGCCCAAAGCGATAACATCAACGCGGCACCGCGCGTTTTGCTCTTTCGGAAAAGTTTCATTTTTAAAGTGGCGTCCGGCCAAGCGCAATGATCACATCCCACGGAGCACCATTCGGGCGAGCGACCAATAGCCTAACGAGTCGCGGTAACGTAACCGTATCGGTCCACCGATCAACCCAGCTGTTCAGGCGCGGATCGAAATAGCGTATCTGCATGCTCTGGACATTCGAAAGCAAGGGAAACCAGGTTTCGTCCCCTTCATCTTCGGTTTGCGGTTTACGCGTCAGACCGATGTCAATTTGTTTTTTGTTGTTCTTCGACGGCCGCATTCGCATGGTCACGCTGTACTCGCCGCGCGCGTAACGCGTAATCAACCCGGGTCCCGCAGTGGAAACCCATGTGACCTCATCGCGAGAGCGATTATCGAATTTGAATGGTTCGCCCGTCAGCTTGCCGTCACCCGCGGGCAGGCTTTGCCATTGTGCGGTGAGCAGGTCGCGCAATCCGTCGTAGGTGGCGTCGATCGCATTTGTCTCGGAAGAAACTCGCATCGAAATCAAATTCGATTGCACGAAGCGGTAAATCGCCATCGACATCATGGCGAGGATCGCAACCGCAAACGTGATCTCGAGGAGCGTGAAACCGCTCCGATGCATTCGGTTTCTACCCGGCGCGGTAAACATAAAACGAGATTTGTTTCGATTGCTTAATTCCACCGCGCGACCATTCCGCTGTCAGTAGCACACGACGCAATCCGCCGAGCTCGACTCCATCGTCTTCCTTCAAACCCGCGGGCGAACTTTTTTGAATCAAGCGCACCATCCCAAAATTGCTTTTGATCTTCAATTCTCTGGAGGCGTCCGGGTTTCCGGGAGCGGTTTGAATTTCCGCCATGCGGTTGGAGAGGATCGTGCGAATCCGATTCTCATCGGTGGTGATCTCGCTCGCATTCAGACAATTTTCCACGGAACGCCCGAGCGCGAGAATGCCGACCACGAAAATGGTCACGCCGATCATGACTTCGTAGAGCGCGAAACCGCGTCGGTAAAATTTATTTCGCGGCATACTGCGTCAGGTCTCCTCGCGCCGTGAGCGCGGAATAAACAGCGGTCCAGGTTCCATTCCGCCCTTTGAATCCGACAATCGCGGGCTCGCAATTTCCCGATGGCCAGAAAATCCATTCCGGTGGCGGATTTTTTGCGAGAGCCGCAGGAAGAGTAAGTGTGAACACATTCGAGCCCGCTTCCAAAACCTCAGTCGCCGCTTTCTCTTCGTCTTTCGCGAAAGCTTCCGGCTGCAAGATTATTTTTCCACGACGCCACACGATCAGGTAGGGGCGACGTTCCTCCGTGCTCAACTGTTGGGCGCGCTGGGTCAGACGGTTGAATTCATCATAGGTGCGATGCAAGCGGCGGTCGGCCAGCACGCCGCTAAGACTCGGCACGGCCAGCAACATCAAGAGAAGGAGAATAAAAACCGAGATGGCGATCTCGATTAGAGTAAATGCGGGGCAACGTCGCATGGAAAAAGTTACGCCTTAACCGGAGAATCACAAGATGCCCAGGTAGGGGCGATTCACCGAACCGTCCGCGGGCGCCGCGTGCGGGCGATTGAGGTCAATCGCCCCTACCCGAGTTCAGCATGCAACCGTCCGTTAAAAAATCGCAACTGAACGTCAGCGAATCGCAATAGATGTGATAAGATTTTAGTGTGACTGCGCGTTCATCCTCGCGGCGCCTGGCCGTTGCGGTAGGGCTATTCGCCGCCGCGGTGTGTGTCGTTGCGATGATTATCTGGCAGGCATTTGCTGCGCATGGCGCGCCGGACCCAACCCAACCGCACACCAGCCCGACGGTCGCATTTCTTGATATTGGCGTTCTCGTTTTTCGCGAAGGCCTCGAATGCATTCTCGTGCTCGCTGCCATCACCGCGAGCATGGTTGGTGCAAAGCAGGCGCATCGTCGTCCCGTTGCGCTCGGCGCGGGCATTGCCTTCATCGCTACCTTGATCACGTGGTTTATTGCGGTGGGAATTGTTGGGCAACTGACGGAAAGCGTTCCAGCGCTGGACCTGCAGGCCGCGACCGGTCTTCTCGCGGTCATCGTTCTCCTCGTGATTATGAACTGGTTTTTCCACAAGATTTATTGGGGCGGTTGGATTCGCGCGCACAATCGTCGCCGCAAAATGCTAGTGGAAAATGGAAACGGCGGCGCGATTTCAAAAAGGCATCTGCAATGGGGATTGATTCTGCTCGGATTCACGTCGCTATATCGTGAAGGTTTCGAAGTCGTGCTTTTCCTGCAAAGCTATAATTTGCGTTTGGGCGGAAGTGTTGTCCTGAAGGGAGCGCTGCTGGGATTAATTCTTTCCGGGATGGTTGCGGTTCTCACCTTTGTTCTGCAGCAGCGTCTCCCCTATCGAAAGATGCTGATTACGACAGGCATTCTTTTAGGGATCGTTTTGCTCGTGATGGTGGGCGAGCAAGCGCAGGAGATGCAACTCGCACATTGGATTTCACACACAGAGATCCCGTGGCTGGTTAATATCATCCCGGCGTGGGTGGGAATGTGGTTTGCCGTTTTTCCAACTTACGAAACGCTGATCGCGCAAGCGATCGCGGCGCTGTTAGTCGTCGGTTCTTATTATGCAGCCCGCCGGTTGCGCGGAGCAACGCCTAACGAGAGAACCGAACCCGCCAACGCTGCGGCATCGCGCAGCGCGACAAAAATCGTCCCGCGGTTAGAGACGGTTGCATAACTCCGCGACTCGTTCGCAACACGAAACAAGGAGCAGCGGTTTCCCCTCCTTGATATTGCGCTCAACCCACTCAAAATACCGGATGCGCAATCCAACTTTCCGTTCTGTCATCTTAATCACCCTCGGAATTTTGACCAGCGGGTTTAGCCTAACGAGTTCTCCAGCGGCTGAGTCGAAACCACAATTGGACGAAAAATTGTGGAGCGGGATGCAGTGGCGCCAAATCGGACCGTTTCGCGGTGGTCGCGCGCTCGCCGTCGAAGGAGTAGTTGACGAACCGAACACTTATTATTTCGGCGCGGTCGCAGGCGGAATCTGGAAGACGAGCGATGGCGGTCAAAACTGGACGCCGGTTTTCGACAAATCGAAAGCCAATCCTTCGATCGGCGCACTTGCCGTTTCACGTTCCGATCACAACATCATCTACGCCGGAGGCGGCGAAGCAGCTGTTAGAGGCAACATCACCTACGGCGATGGTGTTTATAAATCGCTCGATGGCGGAAAGAATTGGAAAAATGTGGGGTTAAAAGACAGCCGGCATATAGGCGCGATCATTGTTAATCCAGGAAATCCCGACATTGTTTTCGTCGCTGCGCTCGGTCACGCCTTTGGGCCAAATCAGGAGCGCGGAATTTTTCGCACCACTGACGGCGGAAAGACATGGGTCAGAGTTTTGGCCAAAGATGAAAACACGGGCGGGATCGATGTTGTATTCGATCCGCAAAATCCAAATATGCTTTTTGCTTCGCTCTGGCAGGCGCGTCGGCAGCCGTGGTTTTTTTCCAGCGGCGGACCCGGCAGCGGACTCTATCGGTCGACTGATGGCGGAACCACCTGGCAACAAATAAAAGGCAACGGCTTTCCGGAAGGAATTATCGGGCGAATCGGCGTGACGGTTTCTGGCGCTGATTCAAATCGCATTTACGCAATCGTCGAAGCAAAAGAGGGCGGAATTTTCCGCTCCGACGATGGCGGCGACAAATGGACAAAGGTGAATGACGACGGACGATTCCGTCAACGCGCGTGGTACTTCAGCAAAATTTACGCGGACCCGAAAGCCCTCGATACCATTTATGTTCTAAACACCGGAGCGTTTCGTTCCGTTGATGGCGGCAAAACATTCAATCTGTTACCGGCGCGACACGGCGATCATCACGGTTTCTGGATCGATCCGAAAAATCCGAATCGCATGGCGGACGCGAATGATGGCGGCGCAACGATCTCGATCGACGGCGGCAAGAGTTGGACTTCGCAATACAGTCAGCCGACCGCGCAGTTTTATCACGTCGCGGTTGATAATACTTTTCCGTATCACATTTACGGCGCGCAACAGGACAACTCGAATGTCGGCATCGCGAGTTATTCCGATGAAGGTGCGATTGGACGGCAGGATTGGTTCCAAGCGGGCGGCGGTGAATGCGGATTTGTCGTACCCGATCCACGCGACTGGCACATCATTTATTCGAACAACGAAGGCTTTCTCGTGCGTTACGACAAACGAAATGGGCAGTCACAAGAGCTCAGTGTTTGGCCACTCGATCATTCGGGCCACGGTGCGGAAGATTTGGTGCACCGCTTTCAATGGGTTTCGCCCTTGCTGCTTTCACCGCACAATCCCGACACGATTTACACAAGCGCCGAAGCTGTTTTCAAATCGGCCGATCAAGGAAAAACATGGGCGCAGATCAGTCCCGATCTGACGCGAAACGACAAGAGCAAACAGAAGCCGAGCGGCGGCCCGATCACTAACGACATCACGAGCGTCGAATATTACGACACGATTTTCGCGCTCGCCGAATCGCCGTTAAAAAAAGGAATGCTCTGGGCCGGATCGGATGATGGCCTTCTGCACGTGACCACCGACGATGGCGCGCATTGGACAAACGTTACGCCGCACATGCCGGAATGGAGTCTCGTGAGCTTAATCGATCCGTCTCACTTCGATGCCGGGATCGCTTATGTCGCGGTCGATCGCCATCGCCTCGACGATTTCAAACCATATATTTATAAGACGGCGGATTCTGGAAAGACATGGTCGGCAATCGTCTCTGGAATTCCCGACGGCGCGTACGTGCGCGCCGTGCGCGAAGATCCGAAACGCCGCGGATTACTTTACGCCGGAACCGAACTCGGCGTTTACGTTTCGTTCGATGACGGCGCGCACTGGCAGCCGTTGCAGTTGAATCTTCCGCAGTCCCCCATTCACGATCTGGTGGTGAAAGATGACGATCTCGTTGTCGCGACGCATGGCCGATCGTTCTGGATATTGGATGATCTCACGCCAGTTCGTCAGGTCAGCGCGAATTCTGCGCCAACCGATATGATTCTGTATCAGCCGCAAACGGCGCTGCGTTTGCATTATCCGCAGGAAGTCGATAAGCGCGGACCTGTCGGCGACAATCCGCCGGCGGGAGCGATTATCGATTATTATTTCAAGGATGCGCCGAAGGACGAAGTGACCCTCGATATTTTGGACGCTCAAGGCAAACTCGTTAGGCATCTTTCAAGCAAGGAGAAAAAAGAAAATGAGCAACCACCGGAATGGCCGGATCGAGTGGAAAAACCGAAGACCATTCCCGCGGCCGCGGGCATGAATCGGTTTGCGTGGGACCTGCGCCATGAAGAACCGGTGCAGATTCCCGGGGCGTTTTATAGCGACAATGGACCTGAAGGCCCACTTGCTGTTCCTGGCGATTACCAGGTGAAGCTGACAGTCGCAGGCAAAAGCCAAACCGCGCCGCTGCATCTCGCCATCGATCCGCGCACGAAAGGCGCCGAAGCCGATGTGCAAAAGCAGTTTGGGCTCGCGATGCAAGTGCGCGAACGCATTACTCAAATGCATCAGGCGGTAAACGAAATTCGTTACGTCAAAGGGCAGATCGAATCGCTGCGAAAAAGATTTGCCGACGATGAAAAATTAAAGCCGGCTTTGGCCGCGGCGGATGAATTGAACAAGAAGATGGCGGTGGTGGAAGAGCAATTGGTGCAGGTAAACATGAAGGGTTCGGAAGGCAATCTGGCGTTTCCTAACATGCTTAACGAAGCGTTCGATACTTTCAGTCACATAATCGAATACGCCGATACGGCTCCAACCAAACCGCAGCAGGATGTGTTTCAAACGCTCAGCGGTCGTTTGGATGAGCAGTTGAAAAAGTGGGCGCAGATCAAAACCGAGGACGTGCCGAAGGTGGACGCTTTGGTCAAGCAAGCCGATCTGCCGGCGCTGTCGGTCGGCGCCAAGCCGGAAAAATAGCTGGCGCTCTCTTGTCAGCGCAAATTACCAAAGCGGTTTTGCTGGCGGCAGGTCGCGGTACGCGGATGCGCGACCTAACGAGTAATGTGCCAAAGCCAATGTTGCAGGTGCGCGGGGCGCCGGTGCTGGCTCATATTGTTGAAGGATTGAAAGCAGCAGGTGTCTCGGAGTTTCTTATTGTTGTTGGCTGGCACGCGGATGTCGTTCGCGATTTTTTCGGCGAAGGTGCGCGTTTCGGCGTGGGCATAAGTTACGAAACACAGGTTGTTCAAGACGGGACGGGGAGAGTTGTCGAACTCGCCAAGCCTTTCGCGGGCAAGGAGCCTTTCATTTTGAGTTACGGTGACATCCTCGTGGACGCGGAAAACTATCGGCGTCTTGCTGTTTTGCCTAACGAGATCGAAGCGATCATCAGCGTGAAGCACGATGAAGATTGCAGTAAAGGCGGCGCCGTTTTTGTAAACGAGCGGTTTGAGCTAACCGATCTGCGCGAAAAGGCAAAGCCAGGTGAGCCGACCAGTTGCTGGTATAACGCGGGAATATATACGTTCCGACCCGGCATTTTTGAATACACCGGGAAGCTCGAACCTTCGCCACGGGGTGAATACGAATTGACCGATGCGATTCGCGAGCTCGCCCTCTCCGGGAAAAAAGTGCAGGCGCTCGAGCTAAAAGGAATGTGGGCTGATGTGCGCGATCCGGAAATTCTCGCGCAACTTAATAAAATGTAGCTGCCGCTGTCCTCAGCGGCAGAAGCCTGTAATTCCAGCCTGAGTTTCTGCCGCCAGAGACGGCGGCAGCTACATCGTTTCTTCGGCCGCTTCTTCGCCGATCTCTTCCTCGATCTCGCGGCGCCACCGTTTCGAAAACCAGGGTCGCAGCAAGCCGTAAAGTAAGTAACCAAGGAATAGAGCAGCGGGCATCCATTCATAATTCAAAACTGTAAAGAGGAGAATGAGACTGATGACAAGAAATCGCGGGAGCGAACGCGTCGTGCGCCAATTAAGTGCTTTGAAACTCGGGTAGCTCAGTCGGCTGAACATCATGACTGACAAAAACAACATCAGCGGAGGCAATACCCATTTTAAACGGCCAATCTCGTGCTCACGTTCGCCGAGCCACCAAAGCATGAAGAGGGTGATCGACGCGATCAAACCTGCCGCGGCTGGAATCGGAAAGCCGGAGAATTCTTTTGCGTTTGCAGGCGGGTCGCTTTCGGAGACGGCGTTGAATCGCGCGAGACGGAGCGCGCCGCAAAGCAGATAAACGAAGGCCACGACCCAGCCGACGCGCGGAAAATCGATGAGCACGATGCGGTAAACCATCAAGGCTGGCGCTACCCCAAACGAGACGATGTCGGAAAGCGAATCGAACTCGCGTCCAAAGGTGCTGTCCTGACCACCCAGCCGGGCGAGCCGTCCATCGAGCACATCGAAAATGCAGGCGCCGAGAATAAACCAGATGGCCGCGTGAAAGAGCGCCGCTGCGGAATCAGGATCTGACGACTGCAGCAATGCGCCCTGCACGATCTTGAGCGTGGCCGCGAAACCGCAGAAGAGATTGCCCGCCGTCATTAGATTCGGCAGCAAATAAATTCTGGGGCTGTGATTGTTCATTCGTTAGGCAATCGGGCGATCACGCTAGCGCCCCCGGCAACGCGGTCTCCAACTTTCACCACGATGGTGGCGTCGAGCGGGACATATACCTCCGTGCGCGAGCCGAATCGAATCATGCCAAAGCGTTCACCTTTTTTCAGATCATCGCCCATTTGCGCCCAAGCGACAATCCTGCGCGCGATCGCACCCGTGATCTGCCTAACGACGATCGTAGCGCGCGGATTTTCAAAAGCCCAAGTCATCGCTTCATTTTTCTTCGAGCATTCGGGGTTGCGGGCGTCAAGACAACGGCCCTCCCGATGCAGACGGTAAATGACGCGGCCATCAATCGGCGCGCGGTTGACGTGAACATCGAACACGGAAAGAAAGATCGCGATGCGCCGCATTGTTTGGTGCACGACCTCTGGTTCTTCGATTTCTACGATTTCTACGACCACGCCATCAGCTGCAGCCACGATCGCCGCTGGATCCTGAGGAATCGGACGATCCGGATCACGGAAAAAATAAAATGTGTAGGCGATCAAAACCAGCCAGATGAGCGACCACCAGGGCTGAAAAAGAAAACTGATAATGGCGAGCGCGGCGAGAATGGCGAAAATCCAGCGCGCTTCAGTCAGGGTTTGGAGTCGCATAACAACGTCGCACTTTCCCCATCACCGTGGAGCGGTCAAGCGAGACGTAACCTTTCTATAGAAACCATAATTGTGGCGTGCGGATTGCTGAAATGGGAGGGGCCATCAAAATGCTCGGTTTCGACACCCTTAATCAATGACAAGACTTCGCTCCTACTCGCGACGAGGCATGACCATCGTCGAGATTGCGATCGGCGTGGCCGTGCTAGGCATAGTGGCCGCAGGCGGGCTGGCTTCCTTTATCACGTTGAACAAGAACGCGGTTCGGACGCGAATAATGACCAATGCAAAAGAGGTCGTCGAACGAAACATCGAGACCGCGGTCGGCCTCCCGTTCCTTTCCACCAGTACGCCCACCATTCTCGAAACGACCGCAACAGCGGGCGCAATCTGGGACGATGATGGTGGCGGGGACAACCTGATTACGATCTACACCAGTCGCGACGGCGCACAGAAGGTTACGGGAAAACTTGTGCGAATAGTTCGTCCTGAACCCAACGCCATGAACGCAGATGTGCGTCGGGTCACTTTCCATCTGGACTATTCCATCTTCGGCATCCCAGCGCGCTACGAGATGACAACCATACGCGCGCTCGATAAATGAAAACATCAGCTCCCAAATCCGTCCCTGCCTTCACCTTGGTCGAACTGATGATGGGCCTCGTAGTCCTGATGATCTTAGGAGGAGTTGCCTATTCCATCCTCCTTAACGCAACGACGCTAGCGGCGAAGAATATTTCTCTCAATGCCTCGAGCACGACGTTGCGTGCCGCGCTCGACCGCGTTTACTCGGAGGTCAATCAGGCGAATGGCCTGCCTACGTTGGTCGACGCCGACAGCAGTGTCGCCGCGAGTAGCTCTGGACCTGCGGCGGGAATAGTTTTCGACCGCTACCTTGGCGGGCCGTATATCGTGACGAATCCAGGAACATCGGGCTTACTCAGCGCGACGACCTCTTTCAAAATAACGTGCTCGACTGATCCACTCGCCTCCCCGGCTACGCCTAAAATTAACGACGTCGTTTCTATGGACGGCGGAAATACGCGTCCGCTCGTCCAGAGTTGCACAAGCGCCACTTCCGGCGGTTTGCAAACGCTGACCGTGCAGCTCCAGACTGCAATCGGAAAAGATATACCCTGGACAACCAACGTGCAGAAAACAGCGTACTTGATTCATCGAGAAGCGATCATCGTCGCGCTGGCTAACGGCCGCGCGGAGCTACGATTTTACAAAAACGCCGAAGCGCTGAATCCGAGTAATTGTAACAACGTCACGACATACGTCGTCTTGACGCGCGACATCGGGACGGCTGCGGGGGAGGCCACGCCGTTCTCTTATGTGACGCAAGGCGGCACTCGCTTTTTAAACGTCGCCATGCGGGTGGAGGATCGCCAATTCAACGCCTACCTCGCCACGCGGCAGGCGAATGAGTTCAACACATTCTTGCGTGTCGATACCATGCTGCGGCCCAGGAACTTTCTTTAATTCGATATGAAAATATTAACGAAAACAGACAGGAGCGCCTCCGCGCTCATTATCGCGATGCTCGTTGTGTTTCTCATCGCCGCCTTTGTCGGCGTCGCAATGTACCTAACGACCGCCACATTGCGGCAGGCCGATTCCAGTCGCGATTTCTCCGGTTTGCGTAGCGCGACAGAAGGTGCACTCGATTTCGCCTACGGCGTCTGGACAAAAACGGTAAACAGTTACTACGCTCCAGTTACCCAAACCCAACTGAATGCAGCGATGACGACTGTACCTGCGTTTAACGGTTGCAGTTACGCCCCCGTTTCCCAGAACGGTCCGCTCAAAATCTCTCCGGTGGATAGTTACGGGGCACCTATCGCTTCGCCCGCCTACACGCTCGTCAACCTGCCGGGATACGCCGGCTGGATTGGAAAAAACTATGGCTATCTGGCTAGCGCGCGGCTAACAGAAACGACGAATGGTGGCCGGACCATTAATTATGGAGCGAAGCGGGCGATAAATTATTCGGTGGTGCCTCTCTTTCAGGCGACGGCCTTCTTCGAGGATAACCTCGAACTCTATAAAACGGCGACCATGACTATCGGCGGGCTCGTCCACACAAACAGCACCGCTTATGTGAGCTCCTCTTCCACTACAAATCCGTCTCTCACCTTTACCGGCAATGTCTCCTACGTGAGCGGATACAGTGACAACGCGGCTCCGCCGCTGGCTTATTTGTGGTCCGGTTATTCAGCGAATTCCGCCTTTGCACCCAGTTACCCGAACGGCATGACAGGGTCCGTGCATCAGGTCAATCGCATGGAACCGCTCGGGACCGATCCTGCTTCTGTTTTGAGTACGGCAGACGCTAATCCAAATAATGACAGCATGAGAGAATTGATCGAGCCCCCCACAAACACTGCAACCTATCCCGATCCGACTCCCATCGCTCAACGCCGGCTCTACAACAAAGCAGGAATCATCATCAAGGTCAGCGGCGCCACTTACACCGTGAGCACACAAAATGGCACCAGCCTGAATAGCAAACAGGTAACCGCGCTGAAGGATTCTCTTTCCCAACAAACCATATATGATCGGCGTGAAGGGAAGTGGGTTGATGTCACGACGCTCGATGTCTCAAAAGCTACGGATAAGGCTACGAAGGATAGCGATCCTCTTGAAGATTCGAGCTTCAACAACATTCTTTACATCTACAACGATGATTCCACATACGATGATCCGAAGGCCGTGCGCCTAACGAATGGCAATATCCTGCCGACGGGGGGTCTCACCGTGGCCAGTCTAAATCCTGTTTACATTCAGGGCGACTACAATACCGGCCAAACGAGCGATTATAGCGACCGGGTGCCTTCCGCCGTCTATGCGGACGCAGTGACCATTCTGTCCAACAACTGGAACGACAGCTCCTCTGCTTTTGCATTGAGCGCTCGACAAGCCTCGAATACCACGGTAAACACCGCCATTGTCGCCGGCTTCCTCCCTTCAGGATGGGTAAATGAGCTCGGCGCGCAGTACGGTTATTCCGGAGGTCTGAACAATTTCCCACGTTTCCTCGAGAATTGGACTAGCGATACGTTTACCTACAACGGCTCGATGATCGAACTTTTCACGAGCAAGATTGCCATGGGCGAATGGGATACCGGCAATATTTATGTCCCGCCACGTCGCAATTGGAATTTCGATTCGCAATTTGTCGACAATCCACCGCCCGGAAGCCTGGATGCCGTCACAATCTCGCGCGGCTCGCTCGCCCGCTTTTAACTACCTGCTCATGGACAAATCACTCGCCCTCGTCTTTTCCCTCGCGGCCTGCTTAAGCACCGCTCGCGCTCTGAGCCTGCAACCACAGGAAGTCATGATTGAAAAAGACGGTCCGCCCGTGCGGCGTTATTTTTTCCAGGGCGACGGGAAGCGCCTTCTCTTTCACATTGACGGCAGGATGAGCGTAAGCGGTTCGGCGAACGAAGCAGTTTTCCGATTTTCCGACATCCACGATGCCGCGATGAAATTGTCGAAATCTGGGATGACACCGCAGAATGCTTTCGATGAGAAAAACTTAAAATTATATCGTGCGGCGGCGCGGAGCTACGTCCCTCCACAAGCAACTGACGTTCAGATTACCGGGGAAAATACAGACGCTATTCCGATCAATGGCTGGACCGACCATCAGTTCATGCTCAGTTACAAACTATTCGGTTCTCCTTACCGCGAGAGCATCACATTTTTTAATTACAGTCCCACAGAGCAGCTTGTCTTCGATGTGAGATCGTCCGACGCAGACTACGCCAAAACTTATGGGCGAAGTTATCACGTGCTGAATTCAATGTCGGATTTCAGCGGCGAAGGAGGCCCGTCCTAAGTCGCGCCTATTTCCAATATCAGTGGTCACTCACACCCTGCTAGCGCGTGCGCCGCGCCTATTTGGGGATGGGCTTCACCTGAGGTTTCCTCCTTAAGTTAGGTGGGAGCGAAGCTCTTTTAACGCTCCCACGGCACATCCGTTGCTCTCTATTTTGCCGTGGTCATAACAAGCACGGCGCTACGACGCAGAAAGCACCGCTGGAGCCTTCACGCTCATCGAAGTTTTGGTGAGCCTGGGGGTGCTGACGCTGGTTGCGGGCAGCGTTAGCTGGTCTTTGACTCAGCTAAACCTTTCTGCCGCAACTAATCGAATTTACACCTGTGCGCAGACAATCGTGCAGAATGAAATCGACGCATTTCTCTCGGCAGAACCCTACAGTCCACGTCACATTGCCGATGACGGGACAGCCTACCCGAGGACTGCGACGCCGCTGATTCCGGCCGCTCTTACTACCGGCACATTCTCTACCGGGATCGTGACCCCGACAACCGGCGGTCTCGTAACCATTTATACCGATCCGGCAAGCGGTGGAACTCTCACGATCACAGGAACACTAAGCCGAACGGTAACCGACCAAGGCTTAACGCAAACGACAAACAGTAAGGCCGATAGCCTCGATATTAGAAGCTTGAGTGTGACTCTTAGTTATACCTTCAAGGGTAAGGCTTATACCGTTTCGGCTAGCACGCTTCGAACGTCGGATTTCGAAAGATGAAAATCCTCCGCTATAAAAATCTGCGCCAAACGGCCTTTACGCTCATCGAGTTAATGGTCTCGACTGGGATAGTAACCATAGCTGGAACCGGTATTTTCCTTGCTCTTCAATCGGGTTTAAATCTTTTCGCAAAAAATACCTCGGTCAATATCGCGCATCAGCAACTGCTCAAGGCCGTGCAACGGATCACGCGCGACGCGCATGCTGCGATTGACGCTCCCGAGCTTTTGGATACGAGCTTCACGGTCGTAGCTGCAGGACCAGCCGCCGGAGTTTCGTTCCAGATTCCATGGCAAAAACCTTTCAAGATGACGACTGGTGGCGCCGGCGGCACCGCCAAAATCACAATCGATACGAATTCTGCAGGTGCGACGCCGTCGCCCCGTCCGAGTGCCGGCCAACGTGCCTACCTCCCAGGCAACGATAATACCGAAGACGACATCAAGCTGGTGGCAGCAAATGCAACGACCGCCGCCTACAGCGACATCACATTCCAAAACAATCTTTGGAAGAACATCAGTCCCAACTCCGGGAGCTATATCAGGCCTGTCGTGATCGTGGATAAAATTGCTTATGTGGTCAATACGAGCGGTGAGCTGCATTTTTATACCCGAACATATTCGGGCGGAGCTTTCGCCTGGATCGATCGCGGGGTTCGAGCTCGTTACATCACATCGCTCGTTCCGTTCAACCTCGTCAATAACCGAACGGTTAGCGGTAACTTCAGCGTAGGGGACCCGGCCTATAACAATCGCGGCTTCAAGGCTACAAACATGTCGCTCACTTTCCAGGCTCCTTACCGGACCAAGGTGGCAATTTTTTAGAAGACCCGCCGGATGAAGTCGAATAGTAAAGGTAACACACTAGTAGTGGTTCTGATCTTGATGGCATCGTTATGTGCCATAGTTGGGGCAGCTCTCAATTACACGCAAGGAGTTACACGACAGGCTCAACGCGAGCGCACTAATGTTACAGCCCAAGCTATCGGCGACGGCTGCTTTGAGCTCATGTATGCGGAATGGCGACAAATCTGCCGCCGCGACGCTCAGGTAATGCCGAGCGAACCTTACAGCTATGTCGACGGAACCCATAGCACCACGTCGCCAACCGTTCCATACACTTATAAATATTCCCGCCTTACCCCGCCGCCAACTAGCTCTTTTAGCGCCATCCAGGTGCCTACGGCTACAATGTTTCCTAATGTGTCAAACTTCACGATCACACGCAGCGCTATGACTGGCGCAAATGAAACGGTGAGCAACTACATGATTCAGGCTATTGAACCTACGTTTAAACTAACTACTTACGATCCACCACTGAGCACGATCCCGACTTCGCAGCGGCCGCCTGCTGCGTATGTGGAAGACAACTGGCAGCAGGAGCGCATGGATCGGGATCAAAGCTGGTTCTATCTCGCTTCAGCCGACATTACCCTTCCGACTCCAGGCGGTAACGTGACTACAAAGATGCGCAGAATCTTTGAGAAGCGGTCAGTTAAGCCGTGGGACTACCTTATGTTCTTCAACGATGACCTGGAGCTTCATCCCGCTTCTACGTCACCATTCACTTTATTTGGTCAAGTTCACACAAACAGAAACCTATATACTGGTACGCCGTACCTAACGTTTGATGCATCTGTGCCTAAGCTTCAGGGAGGCGGTGGTGGCGGCTTTGGCGGGACACCAGTTGGTGGTCCCTCTGGCGCAAGCGGATCAGCTAAGACCAAGGGTGTAAGCTACGGTGAGAATTGGGTCCAAGGTCGGAAGCGAACTTGCGATGGGGGAAGATGCTTTACTGTCGCTTTGTTCGGGTGACGAAGCCCGTGCGGAAATCGCGGGCAAGGGTAACAAATCGCTCGCTGACAGTCGTCTGAACCGCAGTGGGCTCAAAGCCGGAACGGTTGCACCCGGGTTTCGTTTGCCGTCGCTGAATGGCCGCGAAGTCGCTCTGCAAGATTATCGCGGACGACGAGTCCTTCTTGTTTTTTCCGATCCGCAATGTGGCCCGTGTGACCAGCTGGCGCCGCATCTCGAGCGCTTGCACCGCGAGCGGCGCGATCTGGAAGTGCTAATGATTAGCCGGCGCGATCTGGAAACGAATCTGCAAAAGATTAGGAAGCTTGAACTGACCTTTCCCGTGCTTCTCCAGCAAAATTGGGAGATCTCTTTGCTTTACGCCATGTTCGCCACCCCAATCGGTTACTTGATTGACAAGCAAGGCGTTACTGTTGGGGACGTAGCAGTTGGTGTACAACCGATTCTCGATTTGGTCACCAGCTCGTCCGGCACAAATCGTGGAGACGTGGTGACGCTGCGCCAAGCTAACGAACAATCCGTTTTACCCGCAGGAAAAGTTTCAACGAGTTGAATGACGGTTGATGCCTGATTTTCGAGCTCCGCGTCAGAAATCAAATCAACCTAACGAGGCATCGACCACATTCGTCACTAATTTGTCGCAAATATCGATTCCTTGATTAGTAATTGTTGCCATCTATTCTAGCGCCTCTCGTCTATTTCGTGAAAAGTGTGTTTTTTATCGCAGCCATTGCCTTAGCGACGCGCGCTACTGCGCAGCTAAGCCTAACCCCCACTATTTCCGAGCGAACGCAAGAAGGCGTGGTCTTCCGACAACTGCAATTTTCCGACAGCGGGAAAAAGGTGACGTACGAGCAACCGCGCGGCTGGACCTATTCCGCGCAGGGAAAACAAAAGATCGTATTCTTTCCACCCAACCCCCGGCAAACGAAAGCCGAGATCGAGGCCGGCCTGCCCTTGCTTCCGACAAAGTTTGATGAAGAAGGGCTGAAGCAACTTAAGTCCATTTTCTTAAGCTTACTTCCAAAGGAGAGTGAGGAAATTGAGGTTACCGAACAATCAAACGCGGTCCACATTAACGGACGTGAGAGCCATGAGTTCACGGCTGTGTTTGTTAATCACGGGCAGCGCTACCGAATGAGTGTGTTGTTTGCAAACCTGGAACGCGAGCAATTGCGCTGCAAAGTCATCGCGGCGCCCATCGATTTCGAGCAGGCCCATCAACGCTTTATCGAAAGTCTTTACGGTCTTCAGTGGTCGCCCTAACGGCGGCATTTCTCTGTCGAGAAGGCGAATCTTTTTCGGGAAGATTCCGGCGATTGACACACGAATTTCCCGGAATTTGGCGAACTGGATCACCCACAATATCTACGAGGCGGGGCAAGCGGTGGGCCCTACCAATAGTGTCTGGCACCGCTTTCCCCTCACAATATATTAGTTGTTGCGGCTGCGTTTCTCGCCTATGTTTTTGGGTCCCGCTTCGACCCTCTCTTTATGCCGCAAAGCACCGCTGAAATCTCCGCTTCGAAATCATCGCACGGAGGGCCCGCCGCCATTAATCAAAGTCAAAAATATGACGCGGCACAGATCGATAAACTGGAAGGGCTCGAGGCCGTTCGTAAACGGCCGGGCATGTATATCGGCGACCCCGATGAACGCGGGTTGCATCACCTGGTTTTCGAGGTTCTCGACAACTCGATCGACGAACATCTCGCCGGTTTTTGCACGAAGATTGAAGTCACGGTTCACGTCGATGGTTCTGTCTCCGTGCGCGACAATGGGCGCGGTATTCCGGTCGACATGCATCCGAAATGGAAGATGCCTGCGGTCGAGCTGGTCCTGACCAATCTTCACGCCGGCGGAAAATTCGGTCAGGGTGCCTACAAATATTCCGGTGGTTTGCACGGTGTCGGCGCGAAATGCGTCAACGCGCTTTCCGATTGGTTCAAGGTTGAAGTTTCGCGCGACGGCAAGGTTTATCACATGGGCTTCGAGCGCGGCAAAACGACGCAGAAACTCAGCGTCATCGGTGAGCTCAAGAATAAAAAGACGACCGGCACGCTTATTACGTTTCTTCCCGACCCGACGATCTTCACCATCACGACGGAATATAAATTCGAGCGGCTCGCGACGCGATTGCGTGAGCTTGCGTTCCTAAATCCCGGTCTTGAAATCACACTGACCGATGAGCGCGGCGACTCTCCGAGAAAAGAACTCTTCATTTACAAACAGGGCATCGAGGAATTCGTAAAGCAGCTCGGCGAGAACAAACAGGTCATTCATCCCAAGCCGGTGGTGATTTCGCGACAGCGCGACGAGGTCTTCATCGATGTCGTGCTGCAATATAACGACAGTTACAACGATCAGATCCTTCCCTTTGCCAACTCGATTCCAAATCCGGACGGTGGCACACACCTGACCGGTTTTCGCACCGCCCTAACGAAGGCAGTCAATCAGTACGCCAAGTCTAATAGCTTGATGAAGGAAAAGGATCCTTCGATTTCCGGCGACGACGCACGCGAAGGGCTCGTTTGCGTTTTAAGCGTCAAACTGCCGAATCCGCGCTTTGAATCGCAGACCAAGGTGAAGCTCGTGAACACCGAAATTGACGGCATCGTTAACTCGGTCGTTTACGACGGGTTGATGACTTACTTCGATCAGAACCCGCCGGTTGCGCGGCGCATTTTCGATAAAGTTCTCACGGCTGCGCGTGCACGCGAAGCTGCTCGTAAAGCGCGGGAGACAATTCGTAAAGGTGCACTTACCGGCGGCGGCCTCCCCGGCAAACTGGCGGATTGTTCCGAGCGCGATCCGGAATTGACTGAGCTTTACATTGTCGAGGGTGATTCCGCTGGCGGCTCGGCTAAACAGGGACGTGATCGACGTTATCAGGCGATTCTCCCGATTCGCGGCAAGCTGATCAACGTCGAGAAAGCGCGCGAAGATCAATTCTTAAAGAACAACGAAATCCAATCGATGATTACCGCGATTGGAACCGGCATTGGTAAGCCGAAGGAAGATGGCAACGGCAAGGATGAAGGCCGCTTCGATATCTCGCGACTTCGTTACGGGCGCATCATCATCATGACGGACGCGGACGTTGATGGCTCACACATCCGCACATTGCTTCTGACGTTTTTCTATCGGCAAATGACCGAGCTAGTGCGCGCGGGAAAAATCTATATCGCGCAACCGCCGCTCTACCAAATCAAACGCAAGAAGCGCGAGGAGTACGTCGATGACGACGTGCAGTTGAATAAGATTTTGATTTCGTTAGGCGCGGAAGATGTGCGCCTGAAAAATCTCGCCGACGACAAGGAGATCAGCGCCGCGCAACTAAAAGACATTCTCGAATCGCTCGAGAGGCTCGCGAAGTTAAATGAATCCGTTCGCCGGCATGGCGGCGATTTTGAAAATCTCCTTGCCAAACGCAACACGAAGTCGGGGAAATTGCCCGCGTATCTGGTCAAAGTCCGCGACGGCAATGATGAGACCGTGCATTACTTCAATGACGAGCGCGCCGTGCGCGAATTCCACGAGGAGAATCTCGATCTAAATCTTTTCGACACCGAGATGGGTCAGGAATTGTTACCGCTGAGTGCTGCACCAGTTGCCACACCAAAAAACGGCAACCGTCGTCGCGGCAAGCTCGTTGAATTACACGAAGCGACTACGATTCAAAAGCTAATCGCGGAACTCGCGCGCAAGGGACTCAAAGTAAGTCATTTTTCCGCGAGCGATCGACCAATCTTTGAATTGATCGAAGGGGAAGGCGAGCGCGCGGTTACGCATCCTTTATTTTCCATTCCGGAAATCCTCGAGAAGATTTTGGAGATAGGACGGCGCGGCGTGCAGATCAAACGTTTCAAAGGTCTCGGCGAAATGAACGCGAAAGAATTGTTCAACACCACGATGGATCCCGAGAAACGCAAGCTGCTCAAGGTTGATCTGAACGACGACAACGCGGTCGATGCCGACAAGATGTTTACCATCCTGATGGGCGATGTCGTTGAGCCACGCCGGCAGTTCATCGAGGACAACGCGCTCAACGTGCGGAATCTCGATGTTTGAGCCGGTGTCTGCTCAAGTTGCTGGAACTACGCAATCCAGCGCTTCCGACACGCGAACGAAGTTTTGGATTGCCCCGGCACTGGCTTTATTCGTGGCGCTGGTCTTCTTTTTATCGACGAAGCCAGTAGAGCACCATTTTGATTACACCTTCAGGATTGCCGGCGCGTTGTTGCATGGACGCGTGGGACTTCTGCCTCCACCCCCAGCCTGGTTGAACGAACTGGTGCCGATGAAAGGCGAATACTACTCCGTCTTTCCTCTCGGCGCGGTCCTGGCCGTGATGCCGCTTGCGGTTTTGCATGCAGCCGGTTGGCTCAACGAATTTCCCGCTGGCGTTCTCGCCGCCCTCCTCACCGGTGCGTGCACTTACTTTTTCTTTCAGCTAACCAGCTTAAACGATAACTCGCTTGGACGCCGAATTGTTCTCGCTTCGTTTCCAATCCTGGGCACATGGACCTGGTGTAATCTTGGATTCGCCGGCGCGTGGCAGATCGCGCTCGGATTCGCGCTCTTGGGAGAAACTGCCGCGCTCTATTTTACGCTGCTGCGTCCGCGGCCGTGGCTGGCAGGATTATTTTTCGCGCTCGCCTTTGGCAATAGGACCGAGTTGATCCTCATGCTTCCGGTTTTCATTTATTTCTGGTTACTACAGAATCGCGCGGGCGTTCGTCCGTTCGATTGGAGAACTCTTGGCAAGTTTCTTTCCATTCCGGCCGCGTTAGCGCTCGCCACCGCCGGATACAACTTCGCCCGCTTCCACTCAATTTTTGATTTTGGATATGCTCACATTCCGAAATTAAGTTACGAGCCATGGTACGAACGCGGCTTGTTTTCCTTGAGCGCGATCCCTTGGAATGCTCAGAAAATGTTCTTCGAAGGAATGCAAAGCATTCCTCAATTTCCTTTCTTTCGTCCTTACCCGTTCGGCTGTTCGATATGGCTGAGCAGCCCTTTTCTGTTTCTTCTTTTTCGTGAAGGCGGTCCCTACAGGAAGATTTGCTGGCTCGCGATTGGGATACTGACGCTCGCGCTTTGGTGTCATGGCAATCCCGGTGGATGGCAATTTTCCTATCGCTACGCCATGATTTTGTTGCCTTGGATGTTTCTTTTGCTGAACGGGAATGGCCCGCAAAGAATTTCCGCTTCAGAGTTATCCCTTTTTTTCGCATCGGTCGCGATCAATGCGGTCGCTACTTATCAGTTTCTGTGGACCAATGAAATTAAGCCGTAAATATCGTGTATAACCCTAACGAAAAAATAGAACCGATTAACGTCGCCGAAGAAGTATCGAGGTCGTTCCTCGATTACTCGATGTCGGTCATCATCTCGCGTGCGTTGCCCGATGCGCGCGATGGATTGAAGCCATCGCAGCGTCGCATTCTCTACGCGATGCACGACCTCTCCCTCTTCCCCAATCGGCAGCACCGAAAATGCGCAAAGATTTGCGGTGACACGAGCGGTAACTATCACCCGCACGGTGAAGCGGTAATTTACCCGACGCTAGTGCACATGGCGCAGCCATGGGCGATGCGCGAAACGCTCGTCGACGGTCAGGGCAATTTCGGTTCGGTCGAGGGCGATCCGCCGGCCGCGATGCGGTACACCGAGGCGCGCATGACGCACCTCGGGGCCGCGCTCATGACCGACATGGACAAAGACACAGTCGACTTTGTCCCGAATTACGACGAGACGCGCACCGAGCCGACCGTCTTTCCTTCAGCATTTCCGAATCTGCTCGTTAACGGCGGTACCGGCATTGCCGTCGGCATGGCCACGAATATGCCGCCCCACAATCTGGGCGAAGTGATCGATGGTATTTGTGCGCAGATCGACGATCCGGAAATCACCGTCGATGCGCTGCGGAATTTCGTGAAGGGCCCGGATTTTCCGACTGGTTGCGCAATTCTCGGGCTCGCCGGGATCAAACAATATCTCGAGACCGGCCGCGGCAGCATGAAAGTGCGCGGCAAGGCGGGCGTCGAAGAACTCAAGGGAAATCGCGAACAAATCGTGATCACGGAAATTCCCTACAACGTGAACCGCGCGACGCTCGTTGAACGCATCGCGCAGCTCGTGAACGACAAAGTGCTCAGCGACATCTCCGCCATCCGCGATGAATCGGACGAAAACACACGCGTCGTGATCGAGCTCAAACGCGAAGGTAATCCGAAGATCGTCCTCAACAATCTTTACAAGCACACCGCGATGGAAAGTTCGTTCGCGGTCAACATGCTCGCGATTGATCACGGCCGGCCCAAGCTCCTGCCACTCAAGGAAGCAAACCAGGCTTACATCGATCATCGGCGCGAAGTCATTTTGCGCCGGACGCGTTTCGAGTTGCGTAAAGCGGAGGAACGCGCGGAAACGCTGGAAGGTTGTCTGATCGCGCTCGCGAATTTGGATGAATTCATTCGGATCATTCGCGGATCGGCGAATCGTGATGAAGCACGCGTGAAGTTGCTCGCGTTTGATTTTACGCGGCGCCAGGTCGAGGCGATCGGCGTTTTAATTCGGCACGAGACCCGACTTACGGAAGGGCGTTATGCCTTCAGTGAACATCAAACGAATCAGATTCTTGATTTGCGTTTGTATCAATTGACCGGACTTGAGCGCGAAAAAATTATCAACGAATACAAGGAGCTGATCGATACGATCAAGGATCTGCGGGACATTCTTGCGAAAGAGCAGCGCGTTTTCACGATCATCAAAAAAGAGCTACGCGAAATTCGCGACAAGTATGGCTCCCCTCGCCTCACTCAGCTGGTGCCAGACGAGGGTGAGATCAACATGGAGGATCTCATCGCCAACGAAGGATGCATCATCAGCATCACGCACGGCGGTTTCATTAAACGCACCGCCGTGAGCGCATTCCGCGCGCAACGTCGCGGCGGCAAGGGTGTGATCGGCATGACCACGCGCGAGGGCGCGACGGAAGAGGAAGAGGGAGATTTCATCGAACATCTCTTCACCGCGACCACGCACGACTACCTGATGTTCTTTACTGAATCCGGACGCGTTTACGTAGAAAAAGTTTACGAAATTCCAGAGATGGGTCGAGCGGCCAAGGGACGCTCGATTGCCAATCTGCTCGAGTTGCGGGCCGACGAAAAGATTGCCGCCACCATTCGTGTGCAATCAAAGAGCTCCGGCACCGGTGCGAACATCGTGGATGAAACTTGGGACGAAAATCTGCACGCCGTTTTCGCTACGCGCTCCGGCATCGTCAAGAAATCGAACCTGTCTGATTTCAGCAACATCCGCAAAGGCGGCATCATCGCCATCAAGATCGAGGAGAGCGATCGATTGATCGATGTGAAGCTAACGAGCGGCAATAATGAAATCGTGCTGATTACACAGAAGGGAATGAGTCTCCGCTTTCATGAAGAGCAGTTGCGCGACCAAGGCCGCAGCACCGTCGGCGTCTGGGGTATTCGCCCGCGCAAAGGGGATCACGTCGTCGCCAACGCCATCGTCAATTCCGACGCCATGCTGTTGGTGGCCGGTGAGAATGGAATTGGCAAACGCACTTCATTTGAGGAATACCGCAAACAATCGCGCGGAGGCAAAGGCATCATTACCATGAAGACCGGCGAGAAAACCGGCGATGTCGTGGGAGCCTTGTCAGTGACCGATCAGGATGAGTTGATGCTCATCACAACCAAAGGTCAGATGGTGCGCACGCGAGTAAAAGAAATTCGCGAGACCGGCCGAAACGCGATGGGCGTGAAATTAATGGACCTGCGCAACGGCGAGAAACTTCAGGCCATCGCGCCAGTTGTTAGCCAGGAAACCGCCGAAGCGGAATCTGAGAAAGTGGCCGCCGAGTCGGCGGAATAAAAGAAATGGGACGCGCAGATCGCGCGCCCCATTCTTTCAATTCAGAAGCAAAGGTTAGTAACCGCCGCTCGAATGTGTGGTCGTCGTCTGAGTTGCACTTGGTGTACGCATTACTGATTCTTCATGCGTCGTGGTGGTGGTCGCCGCAGATGGCTCCTTTACCACAGTGGTGCAGGAAGTCAGAAACATGGCCATCGCTGGAAGCGCCGGAATGAGAACGATAAGTTTTTTCATAGTGTAGAAGGTCTTTCAAAGGACGATTCGGTGCAAGTGCCTTCAGCAGATGTATTAGAGGCGAAGTTTTTTCGCTTTTAATCATTCACTGTTCTGCCGCGAAGCTTTTTTAAAGTGCCCCGTCTCTTTTTGCTCTCGAGGATTCTTTTTTTGAGCGCCCGTGGCCGCGGCGAATTACGACGACGCTCCCGCTCGCGCAATGCGATCCGTTTTTGCCGACGCTCGCGATCCCGTTGCGCGAGAGCTGCAAACAATCTTTCCCGCGCGAGCTGGCGATTGCGCGATTGGGAACGCGAGTCCTGTACCGTTACCGTTATTCCTGTGGGGAGGTGACGCAGCCGAACTGCAGTAGCCACCTTGTTTACATTTTGTCCGCCCGGTCCGGACGAGTGTGCGAACGTTTCGTGTAAATCCGAATCGCGAATCTTTAACGTTTTTATCCGCTCTTCATCGAAATCGGAAGAGTGAGACATGACTCGTTAGGCTGAGGAAAAATTGTCGCGGCCATAACGCAATACGCGCGCCATCCATATCAACTCCTGTAAAAACTGATCGACCCGCCGCACATAATTTTCGTCCAGTAACTTTCCCTTTTCATCGAACAGCTTTCGCACATTCCCGAAATTAACGTCGTTGAATATGGTAACGAGCCCCAGTTCCCGCATGACCGGAAGCAAATTTTCAATCACGCGCGCGCCGCCAACAGGTCTCGCCGAGACGCCGCAAATTCCGACCGCCTTGTGAATGTACTCTTCAAGATTCATGTCGAGCGCGTGTTTCAACAATCCCGGATACCCATGATTGTATTCCGGCACAACGAGCACAAGCGCGTCCGCCCGCCGAACCGTTGCTGAGAACGCCGGATCTTTCATGTTCTCACCGGCATCATCGAGTTTCATCGGCAGATTGCGAATATCGATCAGCTCCGTCTCGATTTCCGGACGCTTTCGCATTTCGGCAAAAACAAAATTCGCCGCATGCTCGCTTTGCCGTCCCTGACGCGCGCGGTTCCCAGGATCACGGGAATAAAAAGCGTTCGGGTCTGATCATTCATGAGTCTTTGGATTCCGAGTTCCCAGATGAAATTGCCGATGGCCGGACTCGAACCGGCACGGGCCGTTTTAGCCCAACGGATTTTAAGTCCGTTGCGTATACCATTTCGCCACATCGGCGGCACCGCTCTGACTGTATGAATTTCCGACGCACGACCAAGCGGAAATCGCGCGCAAAAATCGGCGGCCAAGAAAATTCAAAAACTTCGCTCGGCAGACTTCGTAATTCTCCATGGGAGAGGCAGGTCCATACGCTCTTCATTTAATGAGCAGACCATTCACGCTAGATTCAAGGGTCACAATTCCGGTCGCGCACAATAGCGACGTCATATCCGTTGCCCTCTCGCAGGAGGGCGCAGTGGAGATCGCGTATGGAATCCGCTTGTTACTTGAAGGAGCCGAAAATCGGCCGCCGCTCGTTCCGTTCCCGACTTCAGCACCAGGCCGGTCCTTCCCGATGACAGCCGGCCTCGCGCTCCGCGGATTAAGCATGAATTGTTTCGGTCGCGTTTTTCTCGCGGAACAGGAGACAGTGAAATTGCGCTGCGATTTTTTAGCCAGGGGCAATGTTGTTGCCTCCTCTGACGTCGCTCTCGTGAAAATGGCGGCCGCGAATTCTGCCCGAACGTTTCAAATCGATTGCAGATTCATTTGAAACTGGCGGAAAGAAAACTTGATGTTGCTTGCCAAAACTTCGTAAAAGCTGAAACGAGCGCAGATGAACGCGCGTTGATCGGACTGGCTGGTTTTCCTATCCGAGTGCACAACGAAGTTTCACCTTATTGCGAAGTATGAAAAAGCCGCTCAAAAAAAATTGCCGCGGTGGATACGGCTGGATGCCGGATTTGCCCGACAATCGCGATCATCTTTATGCCGCGCCCATGGCAAAGCTCGGTCCTTTGCCGGCAAAGACCGATTTGCGCAAGCGTTGTCCGCCCGTTTATAACCAGGGCCAAATCGGTTCCTGCACAGCGAACGCCATTGCCGCCGCCATTCAATTCGATCGCAAAAAACAAAAACTCTCCGACTTCATTCCATCGCGCCTTTTTATTTATTACAACGAACGCAGCATGGAACACAGCGTGCCGCTCGATAACGGCGCTCAGATCCGCGACGGAATCAAGAGCGTGGGGAAACAAGGAGCGTGTCCCGAGAGCGAATGGTCGTACGACGATACGGCGGCGGATCCAAACACGAATGTCTGGCCAAGCGGAGCGAAGCCGGCGGAAAAACCGCCCAAGCCTTGTTACACACACGCGAAAAAGTTTCGCGCTTTAAGTTATCAGCGCGTCGATCGCACGCTTACTCAAATGAAGGGTTGTTTGGCGGACGGTTATCCATTCGTGTTCGGTTTCACTGTTTACGACAGCTTTGAAGGTGCGGATGTGGAAAAGACCGGCGTTCTCGAAATGCCGCTGCCTAATGAGGGAGTTGTCGGTGGCCATGCCGTGCTTGCGGTTGGTTATGATGATAAAACGCAGCGTTTCGTGGTGCGTAATTCCTGGGGGACCACGTGGGGCAAGCGGGGCTACTACACCATGCCTTACTCTTATCTTCTGACGGAAAATTTATCAGACGATTTTTGGACCATTCGCCTTGTTCATTAAAATGAGAGCCTAACGACTGTCCCACTGGAGCGAAAGAATGCCGAAGTATTGGATGATCAACGACCGTAGCAACGGCGGTATTGGGCCCGATTTGAATATCGCCGGGATGACTTTTTGGGTGAGTGACACTACCAAGCCGCTCGCTGACATCAACAACTGGCAAAAAGTCAGTGGGGGGAATTTTCAAAAACTCCTAGTGGCAGCGGCAGATGAATTTCCAGATGTGGAACATGGAGAGAATGAGAAGCAAAGCCATGTCACGATTCTGGTCCACGGCTACAACAATCAGTTCGCTTCGGCAGCAGCGTTTTATGAGAACATTTGCCAGCGACTTTTCAGTGGACGAAACAGCCTCGGCCTCTGCATCCTCTACGACTGGCCCTCTCGCGGCAGCATCCTCGGCTACGAGCCCGACCGTTCCCACGCGCGTCTTTGCGCACACGATCTGACCGATATCCTTAGCACACTCTTCGATTGGTTGGTTAAAAAGCAGCAAGATGCCGTGGCGGTTGCGAGGGCGGAGGACCGTGGCAAGAAGAGCGTAGACAATCCTTGCAAAGCGAAGGTTTCTCTTATCGCTCACAGCATGGGAAATTACGTCGTCCAACGAGCTATGTCCGACGCCTGGACGCGGAAGAACCAGCCATTACTCATTAGTCTGATCAACCAGCTCCTCATGGTCGCTGCTGATGTGGATTCCAACCTCTTCGACAATGGGGCGCCAGATAATAAGGACGGCGCTGCCATCGCAAATCTTACCTATCGCATCACCGCTTTATATAGCGGACGCGACGCCGTTCTGGGAGCATCGGCAGGTTTGAAACATTTCGGGGCGCGTCGGCTCGGCCGCAGCGGGCTTTCCGGTCGGCCGCCGGTTGCGGACGTCTCCTCACCCACCGACAACGTCTGGGATGTGGATTGCTCCAGCTTTTTCCCCTCTAAAACCAGCCCGCAGGACATTCATGGCGCTTACTTTTTCAACGACGGGACGATTGACCTCATGCGTCAAATCCTGCGCGGACTCGATCGCAATGTACTAAACACACTCGGTTACACTAAAGGAAACGCATGGCCGCCACCGGCCTAACCATTACTCGTTAGTCAATTCACCTCTATAAAATGAAAACAAATTATTCTACTCGGGCCTTAAAGTTCGTCTGCAATGTCATTCTGCTTACGGCAGTTTGTCTGCTGGGAACGAATTGCGCGACGTCTCCGAAGACAGTCAGCAGCGATCCCAAGACTGCCATCGCCAAAATCGCGGAACTGCAAAACCGAACTCAGACCGCTGCCGCCGCATTCAAAAAGAGCCATCCCGCGACCGATGCTACTTACATTAGTGTGCGCTCGAAGTATCGCGACGCGGCCGCGAAAAACAAAGGCTATCTCGCCGCTGTACAAGCTGGAGTGATGAATCGCGAGAAAAACTTTGACACGCCTTCCTACCGCGCGATTGCCAAAGATGCTGGCGATGCGGCGAAGGAATTCGTCGACCTTGCCGAGACCAACACACCAGCAGACGTAAGACCAGTGGGCATCGCGCCGGTAATCATTGCCGCGGCCGACATCCTGATCCAAGCCGGGATTGATATCTGGAAAGCGTACAACCAAATGGAAGCGGATAAGGCGAAGGCGGTGGCTGATTCCCTGAAACAGTATGAATGGCCAGCTTGGGAAAATTTGTGAGGACGATTGTATCAGCTTGCACGCACACTTAAGCGCCCTCACCCTCCCCTCTCTCATAGGGCGAGGAGTCCCTTCTCCCTTTGGGAGAAAGTTAGGATGAGGGCCAATGTCTCGCCTTAAGAAATCGACCGCGCGAAAACGAACTCCCAGGCGCGCGCCGGTAAAGAAAAGAGCAAGCTCAAAGAAAGCTAAGAATAAAGCCATCGTTGTCACCGATTCGTCTGGTGAAGCGCATGGGCTCGGGCACGTGCACACAATTGACGATGGCGATTTCAAATATCCGATGTCGCCACATGTCGGCGAGATTGATGGCGATCCGATGACGATGACGCAGGTTTACGCGCTCGGTCCGATCATGGACCAGGGCGAAACGCAATCGTGTGTCGGACATGGCTGGACATTGTTCATCACGAGCGCTCCGAGACTTACTTCGCCGGGACCGGATCCATATCGCGTTTATCATCAGGCGCAGAAGCTGGATGACACGCCGGGCGAGGAACCGCTCTATTATGGAACGTCGGTGCGTGCCGGCGCGAAAGTGATACAGCAACAAAAGTTGATTAAAGGGGACTACATCTGGGCAGAAGATGTGCGCGTGCTGTGGAAGTTTATCTTAACCCGCGGTCCCGTCGTCCTTGCCTCGGACTGGTATCTCGGGATGAACACTGTGGACAAGAAAGGGTTTGTGAACGTTTCGGGTGAACGCAACGGCGGCCATTGTTTTCTTTGCTACGGCGTGAGCAGCGAAGATCGCGCCTTTGTTTGCGCAAACAGTTGGGGCAAAAAGTGGGGACTGGATGGAACTTTTCTCCTCCGATATGACGACGCACGGCAACTCTTCTTCCAAAAATCATTAGTTGCCTGCTCCGCAGTTGAAAATGCCTAACGAATATGAAGGCAGCGTACGATGCTTTTCATTCGTCAAATCAATTACTAATGCGTGTCAGCCTGAACGAGGCGAAGGATCTCACGCGACCTTCGATGATTACACTTCCCGATTTGTGTGCTCGGTCGCGTTGCGTGAGGTCCCTCGCCGCGCTCGGGATGACGTAAAACCCGTTTTATGAAACAACGTTGCTTTGGCTTCTTCGCGGTTCTTGGATTGTTGTTTAGCGGCTGCGCCACACAACACGCGACGCCGGCGCGCACCTCCAAGTCAGAACTAAGACGCGTCACCCAGCTCGATGTCACCACTAATCAGCCTGTAAAATCCTGGAACGCGCGCGCGGACACCATTCATCAGCACGTCACGCCGCCTGTCGGAATTACTTTTGTCGACGCCGATACCAGAAAGGAAACCCATTTTGAGGGCACCTATAAAATAGAGTCGTACCTCAAATCGACCTCTGCGCCTAACGAGCCATCGGTCTCGGACAAAAAGCCGCAGCCTTCGCCACACTAAGATCCGATTCCAATGCTTGGTGCCATTCTCGACGTCGCGATCGCGCTCGTTTTTGTTTTTGGTCTCTTCAGCGTCGTTGTATCTGCTCTGAACGAAATCTGGCTCTCGTTCATGGATAAACGCGCCGATTTTCTCGTCGAGGGTCTGGCCGAATTGCTGCAGGATCCCAGGCGAACACCGGTTAATCATTGGAACTGGTTTCAAAAAAAGAAACCTTCCCCCGCCGTCGCTCATCTTTGCGAGCACGGTTTGATTAACGCGCTTTCGCGCACCAAAAAAGGAATACCTTCCTACATCGCGGTCGAGTCGTTCGTTCCGGCAATGCTTGACCTGATCAAGCCGGCAGACCCCGCTATCGATCGCACGCTGGCAAATTTTCGGGAAAGCATCGACAAGATCCAAAACACCCAGCTTAAGCAAAGCCTGACCGCCATTCTCGATGGCGCCGGAAATGATCTCCACCAATTCAAAGCTGGGATTTGCGCATGGTACGATCGCACCATGGACCGCGTCAGCGGCTGGTACAAGCGGTATGTGCAGATGTGGTTATTGTATCTGGCGTTGTTCCTATCCATCAGCGCGAATGTAGACACGGTCCACATCGTCCATGAACTGTCGCTCGATCCACAGTTGCGCGCCGCCCTGGTAAAAGAAGCTACCGCTTATTCCGAGAAACACGCGCAAGAAGCAGGCGCACCGGCGCCGAGCGATGCTAGCGGACTCGCTCAGCTTTTAACTAAATCACAAGCGAAGCTGGCAACGCTTTATCAACTGCGCCTTCCCATCGGATGGGATGCACAACAGCGCGCTTATTTTTACGATCAGCATACACGTTGGGATCATGTTCTTACGGCCATTGTCGGCTGGTTTATCACCGCTCTCGCCGCTTCGCTCGGCGCGCCATTTTGGTTTGATCTGCTTCAGCGCTTCATCAATATCCGAGCCGCCGGACGCGCGCCCGACGAGAAGGAACTTCCGACGAAAAAGCCCTGAGCAGGGCAGCGTAGCCGCGTTTCATGCCGAGAAAAATTTCAGCGGAAATCGTTGTCGCGATGGCGATCGACGTCGACGGAGCGCCCAACTCTTATGGACCGAATAACGCTCTCGCGCTCGACTATGAGTTGAATGCTCACGTAGGGGCAAAGCCGAGTGGGAAAATTGTTGGATACCTAACGAGAAATGACGATGGGCGGACGCCGATAAGGCAAGGTCCGCGCGACCCGTATCCCGATTTTTATATTTCCACTTCCGGTTACGAAGACAAAAGCAACAACCGCAGAGAAGATCCTCGCCGTTACGTTAATGCGGCGGAGATAAATTACACTCTTCTCGCAGCGGTCGCGAAGAACGCCGGCGTGCGTTGCGGTGATTTTTGTGTCGTCCACAGTTTGCGCACGCGCTTCACCGTTTACGCGATTGTCGGCGACAGTGGCAACAGCCGTGGAGCGGAAGGTTCTCTCGCTCTCCTGCAACGTCTGGGATATGACGTCAAGGACGGCAAGTCGGGCGGCGAGGATGCAGCAAAAATCGTCGTCCGCTATTTTGCGGACACAAATCCCACTCGGCTTTTTTTCTTTGTCCAATCCGACCTGGAAACGCGGGCGCGTTTGTTGGACCTCGATACGGATTTTTCAAATTACCATCCCGGCGATCCAGGCAAGCTGGTGCTCGATGCGATTGCTCATACAGGCGGGAAGCTGCGGATCGAACGTCAAGCGCCATTCGTTCCGCTGCGCAAGAAACAGAAAGCGCCGAACTATCCGTCGCGCCTCATCAAGATCGACAGCACAGATGCAGGAAGCGTGAGATTAATCCAGCAACGGCTCCGCGATCTAGGGTTTACGCAACCGACGCAAAAAGGGCTGCAACCTATTCAGGTCGATGGAGTTTTTGGTAACCACACCGCGGATGCGATAAAACTTTTTCAAATCAGACACACCGATTTGCATGGCCGGCCACTTGAAGTGGATGGCGAAGTTGGCTCGGACACTTGGGGCGCACTTTTCGGCCGCACAACCGTCTATGCCTCTGCGCCGAAATCGCGCAACAAACTTATCGCCAAAGTGCTCGAGATCGCGACCGGCGAAATCGGAGTGTGCGAGGATCCACCGGGGAGTAACAAAGGCAAACGGATCGGCGAATATCAGCGCTCTGCTGGAATTGATTCGGGCGAGCCTTGGTGCGTGGCTTTCGTCTTTTTCTGTTTCGCCAATGCAGCGCGCTTACTGAAAACAAAAAATCCGATGGAAGAGGCAGACTGCAAAACGGGCAGTGTGCTAGATCTTTGGAATCGGGCACGGCGCGCGAAAGGTGTGACCCTGGTATTACACGATGATGCACTGAATGATCCGAGTAAGGTGAAGCCGGGAATGATCTTCGCCATCTCGACCGGCGGAGGCAACGGCCATGTCGGTCTGGTCGCGAACGTCACCGGCAATCGGCTCGAAACCATTGAAGGCAACACCAACGATGGCGGTTCGCGCGAAGGCATTGGCGTATTCCGGCGCTACGGCCGAACCATCGATAGCATCAACCGCGGTTTCATTGGCTTCGCTTGAGCTACATCCGACGGGACGAGCCGCCGCGTAGTTAGTTCAGAACAAACAACGTGCTTATGGAACAGAAACTCACAGGAAAAAAAGTGGCCATTCTCGTGGCAGATGGATTTGAGCAGGTGGAAATGACGAAGCCGCGCGAAGCGTTAAATGAAGCGGGCGCGGAAACCAAAATCGTTTCGCCTGCTTCAGGACAAATTCAGGGAATGAATCACGCTGACAAAGGCGATAAGTTTGACGTCGATATTCCACTGGAGAAAGCCCGCGCGGAAGATTTCGACGCTCTCTTGATCCCGGGTGGTCTGATGAATCCGGATCAACTTCGCTCGACCGAGGAAGCGCTCGAATTCGTCCGTCATTTTTTCGAAAGCGGCAAGCCAGTTGCGGCAATTTGCCATGCGCCTTGGGTGTTAATTGACGCTGGAGTGGTGCGTGGCCGGACGATGACGTCATGGCCGGCGATCAAAACCGATCTGCGCAACGCCGGCGCGAATTGGGTGGACAAAGAAGTTGCGGTAGACAACGGCCTCGTCACCAGCCGCAAACCTGATGACATTCCAGCCTTCAATGAAAAAATGGTGGAAGAGTTTGGCGAAGGAAAGCACACGCCTGCGAAAGCGGAGTTTGCGACGGCAAATCTGGAAACGTAATTCTGTAGCCGTCGCCCTGCGGGCGACGCAGTGTCCGACGTAAATCGCCTGTCACGCTTCGCACAGCGAAGCGACCACAGGGCGGCGCGGCAAATTCCCTTGCAACTTTTTGCCGCAGCCTTTCAAGTTTTGCTGTTCCTCTCTCGCCATGACTACCGCCAACAAAATCACGCTCGTCAGGATTTTGATGATCCCGGCTTTTGTCGTGATGGCGATCTATTACGGACAGAGCGTCCAGCGCGGGCAGCCGCTGGAATGGCAGCGCTTTACCGCCGTCATCATCTTTTTACTGGCGGCGGTGAGCGATGGACTCGATGGCTATGTCGCACGCCGATACAATCAACGCAGCTCGTTAGGCGTGATTCTCGATCCGATTGCCGACAAAGGTTTGCTCCTCAGCGGCATCATTACGCTCAGCATTAGCAATTGGAGCGAAGATCCCGAATACGGCAGATTTCCGGCGTGGTTTCCCGTCCTCATCATTGCGCGCGATGCGGTGATCCTCGTGGGTTCAGCTGTCCTGCATTTACTCAATGGTCGTGTCTACGTGAAACCGCACTGGACGGGCAAAATCGCGACGGTGCTGCAAATGGTCGCGATTGGCTGGGTCATGGTGCAACTGCGGTTCCTGCCGCTCATTTACATTGTCGGCGCCGCAGGCCTATTCACTTTCGTTTCCGGAATCGTTTATATGAGAAACGGCGTGCGACAGTTGCAATCCGAAGGGCACGCTAATGCGAAGGTCGACTGAACGCGCGAATCAATCGGTCGCTAGCGTTGGCACCGTCGCGATCGTCGGCCGACCGAATGTCGGGAAGTCCGCGCTCTTTAATCGGCTAGTGGGCCGCAATATTGCCATTGTTCACGATCAACCTGGCATCACGCGCGATCGTATCTCCGCCCCGAGCACGCGCGGCGCGCGACCATTTAATGTCTGGGATACAGGCGGAATAGGCGGCGCGGGCGAGACGGAGTTAAGCGCACAAGTGCGGCATGCGGCCGATGCCGCCATGCGCGAAAGCGATCTCATTCTTTTCATGGTCGACGGCCAACAAGGCCTGACTCCGATTGATGAAGATCTGGCAAGAATATTCCGCCGCTCGCGCAAGCCCCTCATCCTGGTGATCAATAAGATCGATGATCCGAAGCATGAGGATCGTGATCTCGATTTTGCGAAGCTCGGTTTTCAAAATGCAGTTTCCATCAGCGCCGCGCATGGACGTGGCCTGGCCGATTTGCTCGAAACAATTGATCGACTGCTTCCGGTTTCCACAGCAATCGCCGAGGCTGATATCGACCACCCCGTCTCTCTAGCGATTGTCGGCAAACCGAATGCGGGAAAGTCATCGCTGGTTAATGCAATCGTGCGCGATGAACGCGCAATTGTAAGCGAACTGCCGGGAACGACGCGAGATGCCTTCGACATTCATTGCGAGCGCGGCGGCAAACAATTTCTACTGATCGATACCGCCGGCATTCGGGCGCGCGGTAAACATTCCAGTTCAGTCGAAGTTTTCAGCGTCATGCGCGCGGAGCGTACGATTCGACGCGCCGATTTGTGCGTACTCGTGGTCGATCTCACAAGTGGACTGACCTCGCAGGACAAAAAAATCGCAGGTCTCATTCAAAAAGCGCGCAAGCCATGCCTTGTCGTTTTGAATAAATGGGACCTGGTGAAGCCAAGACGTGAAACCAAAGAAACGATCCGACGCCTAACGAGCGACATGCGCGAGAATCTTTTCTTTTTGGATTACGCGCCGTTTTTGGTCGCTTCGGCCCGGACCGGAGAAAATGTGGAGATGCTTTTCCATTTCATCGGGAAAATTGAAAAGGCTGCGCGCGTGCGCATCGGCACTGGCGTGCTGAACCGATTGTTGCGCGCCGCATTTGCCGCGAACCCTCCCCCGATGATAGGCACTCGCCGCCTGAAACTCTTCTACGCCGCGCAATCATCGGGGGAAGCAGACCGCGCGATCGAGCCACCGGAGTTTGTCCTGTTCGTTAACGATCCGAAGTTGCTCAGCGAAACTTATGGGAGATATCTTGAAGGGCAGATTCGCCAAGCTGAGCCGTACCCCGGGTTACCACTTTTGTTGAAGTGCCGTCCGCGCAAAGAAACCAATCTGTAGCGGCGGTCTGTGACCATCGCATACTTTGTCTTCCACAATTCGAGCGACGGTCACAAACCGCCGCTACAAACTATGGGCGCTCGTCGAGCGGGACCACTTTCTTGCCAACCGGCTCGCCCACATATTCGCTCAGCGGCCGATAAAGCCGATTATCTTCGAGCTGTTCGAGCACGTGGGCGCACCAACCGGAACAGCGTGCGATCGCAAACACGGGAGTGAACAGATCGGTCGGAATGCCTAACGAGTAGTAAACCGTCGCCGAATAGAAATCAACGTTGGCGTTTAAATTCTTCTTTTGCTTCATCAACGCCGCGATCCGCTCCGACATTCTGATCCATTTCGGGTCGCCGAGTTTTTCGCTCAGCTTTATCGCCATTGCGCGCAGATGCGGCGCGCGCGGGTCCAGCGTCTTGTAAACGCGATGACCGATGCCCATGATTTTCTTTTTCTGCGCGAGCTTCTCTTCGATGTAAGCGTCAACTTTATCTTCACTCCCGATTTCTTCGAGCATTTGAATGACGCCCTCGTTCGCGCCGCCATGCAACGGGCCTTTGAGCGTGCCGATCGCGGATGTGATCGCAGAATAAAAATCGCTCAAGGTCGAGATCGTGACACGCGCGCTGAAAGTCGAAGCGTTTGTGCCGTGATCGGCATGCAAAACGAAGGCAACATCGAGTGTATCGCTTGCTTCCTTCGACTGCGGTTCGCCGCACATTAAATAAAGGAAGTGCTCGGCTTCTGTGAGGTCATCGCGCACCGGCGGCAATGATTTTCCATTGCGCGCGCGATGGAAATACGCCGCAATCACTCCAATCTTCGCCGTGATGCTGCGAGCGCGGCGCTCGTTTATTTCACGTGTCGCTTCCTTTTCCATGTCGGGATCATAAAGACCAAGCATGGAGACAGCGGTTCGCATTACGTCCATCGGACCGGCGGTCTTCGGCGCCGACTTGATGAAATCAATTACTCCGCCGGGCAGCTCACGCTCCGCCCGCAACGCGCGCACGAATTCATCCAGCTCGCGGCGGTTCGGCAGTTTGCCTTTCCACAAAAGGTAAACGACCTCCTTGTAGCTCACCTTGCCCGCAAGTTCGTTGATGTCGTAACCGGAATAAATGAGCTGGCCCTTGTCGCCAATGACATCGCTCAGTCGCGTGCTGTTTGCGACGATGCCTTCGAGTCCGCGAGAAACCATTTTATTTTTCTTTCATGCGCGCGATCAGCGTATCCGCCATCGTCGCCGGAGTTTCGGCGACCGCAATGCCCGCTGCTTTAAGCGCTTCGATTTTTCCTTCCGCAGTGCCTTTTCCACCGGAAACAATCGCACCGGCGTGCCCCATTCGCCGTCCCGGCGGTGCAGTTCGGCCGGCGATGAACGCAGCCACCGGTTTTTTGCAATTGTTCTTGATCCATTCCGCCGCCTCTTCTTCGGCCGAGCCACCAATTTCCCCGATCACGATCATGGCATTCGTTTCCGGATCATCATTGAAAAGTTTAACTGCGTCGAGATGCGACATGCCGTTGATCGGATCGCCGCCGATGCCGATGCACGTGCTTTGACCGTAACCACGTGTAGTCAATTGCCAGACCGCTTCGTAGGTCAACGTCCCCGATCGCGAAATCACGCCGACGTTTCCCGCCTTGTGAATATAACCGGGCATGATCCCAATTTTACACTGCCCTGGTGTAATAATGCCCGGACAATTCGGTCCGATCAGCCACGAGTTTTTCCCAGCCATTTGCGCCTTTACCCGCATCATATCCATCACCGGGATGCCTTCCGTGATGCAGATGACGAGCTCGACGCCCGCGTCGACTGCTTCGAGAATTCCATCCGCCGCGCTGGCGGCGGGAACAAAAATCACTGAGACGTTGCACTTTGTTTTCTCTCGCGCTTCCCAAACTGTATCGAAGACCGTCACTTTGCCGTCGAACATTTGGCCGCCTTTGCCCGGAGTGACGCCGGCGACAACGTTCGTTCCGTATTCCATGCATTGCCGCGCATGAAATCCGCCGGCACTGCCGGTTATTCCCTGCACAACGAGTCGCGTGTTTTTATCGACGAGAACGGACATAAATTCAGCAGTCGGACCGCCTAACGAATCCAGAGACACCCTCGCTTGGCGCTGCGCGTCCTCCTCTCCCCGAGGGAGAGGATTGAGGTGAGGGTTCACCATGCTTTATGGCATTCGCGATCATTACTTTCGTTTGTGGACGACGAGTTTGTTCCCGTCCGGATCGCGAAACTGCGCCATCCAGCACACAGGCGTTTCCATTTTTTCCATGTCGAACGTCACCCCGCGTTCTTTCAGTTTGGCTATGGTTGCGTCGATGTCGTCTACCTCGAACGCGACCGTTGTTCCATCGCGTGAAGGTTGCCAGGACGGATGACAGCCGACGCCAATCGTGATCGGACCGAGATCATACTCGACCCAAGCGCCTTCCATAGCGGTCGTGCTCGGCTTTAACTCGAGCGTTTCCTGATAAAATTTTCGTGCGCGATCGGCATCGGACACGGCGATTGCAACAAATGCGACTCCTTTAATCATCGTTCCTTTCGTTAGGCGATTTCAATTTATGTATCATAAGCTTGTTGCCGTCTGGATCCTGCACGACCGCCATGTGACAAACCGGCGTCTCAAACGCTTCGGCCGCGAAGCGTACCCCAGACTCCTTCAACCGTTTGATTGCATCACTGAAATCCTCGACCTCAAGCGCCGCGCCGGTCCCTTGATCCGAAGGCTTCCAAGTATCGTTCACATTGGCGAGTGCGATCGTATCCGGACCGACATTGTACTCAACCCACCGGCCCTGCATGAATTCCTCCCCTCTCGTCAAACCTAGGACGCCCTCGTAAAAACCACGGGAACGTTCCATGTCCGTCACCGGAATACCGACGAAGCCGATACGTTTAACTTTCATTTCCCTCCCGCTGCCTTCACTGCTTTCTGCGCGGCATCGGCGAGATCATCTGCCGTAATCACCGCGAGCCCGGATTGCGCGATTAACTTTTTGCCGGCCTCAACATTCGTTCCCTCCAGCCTAACGACTAAGGGCACCGACAGTTTCACTGTCTTGGCCGCGTTGATGATCCCCTGACCGACGACGTCGCATTTCATGATACCGCCGAAAATGTTGACCAGAATCGCCTTCACATTCTTGTCCGAGATCAAAATCTTGAACGCCTCGGTCACTTGCTCTTCGGTCGCGCCACCACCGACGTCGAGAAAGTTGGCGGGGCTTCCGCCATAAAACTTGATGATGTCCATCGTGGCCATAGCGAGCCCGGCGCCATTGACGAGACAGGCAATGTTTCCGTCGAGACCGATGTAATTGAGCCCGTGCTTCGATGCTTCGACTTCACGCGGATCTTCTTCCGCGACATCGCGCAGCGCCGCAACTTCGGGATGACGATAAAGTGCGTTGTCGTCGAAATTGAATTTCGCATCCAGTGCGAGCACTTCTCCATCCGTCGTAACGACAAGCGGATTTACTTCCACCATCGAGCAATCGAGGCCGCTGAAAGTGCGATAAAGTCCGTCGAACAATTTCGACGCTGCTTTCAATTGTGCCGACTCGAATTGCAACTGCTTCGCGAGCTTGCGTGTTTGATAGGGTTGCAATCCAGCCAGCCGATCGACCGGTTCCCGTAAAATTTTCTCCGGAGATTTTTCCGCGATTGTTTCGATCTCGACGCCACCTTCCGTGCTCGCGACAACCAATGGCGCGGCGGTCGCGCGGTCGAGGAGAATGGCCAAATAAATTTCGCGCGCAATATCGACTGATTTCGCCACGAGAACTTTGTTCACTACCCGCCCGGCCGGTCCGGTCTGATGCGTCACCAAAGTTTGCCCGAGCATCTTCGCGGCAACTTCGCGCACTTCCTCAGGCGATTTACAAAGATGCACTCCACCTTTGAAACCGTTCGCAAAAGTCCCCTTCCCTCGGCCGCCCGCATGAATCTGCGCTTTCACGACCAGATCGTTCGTTCCCAGCTCGCGCGCGATCTGCTCCCCTTCTCCCGGGGTGGAAGCGGCCTTCCCCGCCGGAGTTGCGACCCCAAATTTTTGCAGCAATTCCTTCGCTTGGTATTCGTGAATGTTCATTCCGACAGTCGGTTGACCATTAAGGCTGCGAACCGCAGCGCGAGCAATCGATTTTCTTCTACGAAATGACAGGAGAATGAATCTTAGAGCTTGTCGCTGAAATCTTTTTAGCCACAATTGCTGGAAAGGCAGTGAAAACTCCCCGGCAAATTCCCAAGACAGACGCGGATTCTCTTTTTCAAAATGCTTTTGAACACGCCACCATCGGGATGGCATTGGTCGCGCCGGACGGATCCTGGTTACGAGTGAACCGTTCGGTCTGTCAGATTACCGGCTATTCCGAGGCGGAACTACTCGAGCGCACGTTTCAGGACATCACCCATCCTGATGATGTCGAGCGTGACGTCTTGAATTCAAAAAAAATACTCGCTGGAGAAATCGACACCTATCAGATGGAGAAACGTTACTTCCACAAGAATGGGTCGATCGTTTGGGTGCTGCTAAGTGTCTCTTTGGTGCGGGACGATCAGAGCGAGCCGCGATTTTTTATTTCCCAAATCCAGGACATCACGCGCCGCAAGGAAAGCGAAGCGCAGCTGAGCGAAGCGGCAAAGGAAATCAAAAACCTCCGTACGCAATTGGTCAAAGTGTGCGCGTGGACGAAACGGATCCAGATCAATGACCGATGGATTCCAGTCGATGAATTTCTCCGCGATCATCTCCACTTAAATCTCACGCATGGAATGTCGGTCGAAGGCGCGCGGTTATTTAAAAAGGACTGATCGACAGGGCGGTGCTTTTGCAATCGAGGTAAGTTTCGCGCGCAGCCTTTTGTCATTCGATCGAAGTCGAGGAATTTCTTACCATTGTTTCACCTTCCCTGAGAGTGAGAGATGTCTCGATTGCGCTCGACATGACAGGAGAAAATTACCGCTTCGCGTCTTGCAAAGCGCCCCGATCCTATAAGAGTTGGCGTCGGTGCCCGCCGACATTGCCCAACTCAACGTGATTCTCGAGCAAGCGGTTTCCGATCAGAAATTGCTTGAATCAGCAGCAAAAAATATCCGTTTGTTGCTCGCTGGATCGCAATCGCCTCTTTATGCGCAAGCGATCGCTGAACTCGCCGCCCTCGAAGCCTGGGATGAATTGAACGATCGCTTTTACAAAACACTCGCTTTCGGAACCGGCGGACTACGCGGGCGCACGATTGGAAAAATCGTGACGAAGGCTGAACGCGGCCGTGCCCAAGAGAACGAGACGCCGGAATTTCCCTGCGTCGGGACGAACGCGATGAATTTCTACAATATTAGTCGAGCGACACAGGGTCTGGTTGCTTACGTCAAAGAGTGGCGGACGGCACAACGCGGAGAAGGAAGAGCGAAAATCGTGATCGCGCACGATACGCGGCATTTCTCAAAAACGTTCTCGAGTCTGGCTGCGAAGGTTGCGGCGGAAAATGGCTGCGACGCATATGTCTTTGAAGGTCCGCGCTCCACCCCGGAATTGTCATTCGCGGTGCGCGAGCTGCGAGCAAGCGCCGGCATTGTCATTACGGCGAGCCACAATCCTCCACACGACAACGGTTATAAGGTTTACTTCGACGACGGTGCGCAAGTCGTGGATCCACACGCGAGCGGAATTATCGCGAAGGTCAACGCCATCGCGAACGAAAGCTACCAGCCGCTCCCGCCTAACGACCAAGGCAGCGCCATCACACTCGCGAAGGAAATTGACGAAGCCTACATGGCACGGCTGGAAACTCTGATTCTGGATCCGGATTTGGTGCGCAAAGCCAAATCGCTGCGCGTTGTTTACACGCCGATCCATGGCACCGGCAGTGTGATCATCAAGCCGATGTTGAAACGTATCGGCTTCAATTTCCAAGTCGTTGAAGAGCAAGACCGCCCCGACGGAAATTTCCCGACTGTGCAATCGCCCAATCCGGAAAATGCGGAAGCGCTCAAACTTGGGATCGAGCTCGCGACAAAAACGAATGCCGATCTGGTCATCGCGACTGATCCCGATTGCGATCGAATGGGAGTGGCGGTGCGAGACCGCGCCGGCGAAATGAAATTGCTGACTGGGAATCAAATCGGGTCGCTCATGGCCTATTACCGCGCGAAAACGCTTTTCGAACGTGGCATACTTAATAAGAAAAACGCCAGTCGCGGCGTTATCATCAAAACTTTCGTTACGACCGATCTGCAAAAAGCAATCGCGGAACATTACGGCCTGCGCGCGGTTGAGACGCTCACCGGTTTCAAATACATCGGCGCGAAGTTGGGCAAATACGAACGAGCTTTGCCCGAAGAATGGCGCAAAAAATACCGGACCTTGTCGGAGCAGGAGTCGCGCGCGTTACGATTGCAACATTCCTCCTTTTACGTATTCGGTGGCGAAGAAAGTTATGGATACAGCGGCGCGGATTTTGTCCGCGATAAAGATGGCAACGGCGCCACCATCATGTTCTGCGAAGTCGCCGCTTACGCGAAATCGCAGGGAGTTACGATCGACGAGTTGCTCGATCAGATCTACGCGACGTTCGGTTACTACGCGGAAAAAAATGGCTCCCTTACCTTCGAAGGCGCGGAGGGAGCGGCGAAGATCAAGCGATTGCTCGAATCCTACGTTGCAAATCCGCCCGCGGAAATGCTTGGCGCAAAGGTTGTCGCGGTAAAAAACTTTGAGGCCGAAACGTTCCGAGACGTTGAGGGAGATGAAATTCCAAAGGAAAAAATGCTTATCTTCGAGTTGTCGGATAAGACACGCATCGCCGTACGCGGCTCCGGCACCGAGCCTAAGATTAAATATTATCTCTTCGCGCAGCGCTCGCCTAACGAACGGAAATTTACATCGGAGCAATTAGCCAAAATCAAAAGCGAAATAGGGCAGCACCTGGAATCCCTGTGGCAATGGTTGCAGGAAAACGCGCGCGCCCAGCTCGATAAATAACCGGCTCGACAGAACGGCAAACTCTGCGAGAAAGTTTCTCATGCAACGCGAAATCAAACTGGACGGAGGCGAGATTACAGTCTTGAAAACGCTCGGCCTTTCCGGCGCGCAGATGTACGGCAAGCTCCTGACCGATCGCATGGAAGGGATGGAAACGGCTGAATTTCTCGACACGCTTAATGGACTGATTTCGCAGGGCTACGTTGTCTCTAACAAAGTCAATCTCCGGACGATGGAAGATGTCGAGCGCGCCTTCTTTCGCGTGAATGCCGGCTACGCGCACGATCTGCGCGATGCGCTCAATCCGGGCAGGCGGCGCGAGCAGGAGCACGGACGGCGCCGGCGCCGCAGCTGAGATTGCGTGGACGGTTTTCGAAAAGCGCTGCGCGCGTGGCCATGGCTTGCTGCAATCGTTAGCGGTCTCCTTTATGCCGCGTGTTTCCCGCCCTTCAATCAAGGATGGTTTTGCTGGTTTGCGCTTACGCCATTGCTGACAGCAGTCTGGTTCAGCGGCGAAAATTCAAAACGTCGCTGGCTGCGCGATCTCGCGCTCGGCTATCTGGCTGGCCTGGTATTCTTTTGGACCGTTCTTTCGTGGCTAGCCACAGTTACCATTCCCGGCTGGTTTCTACTCCAATTTTACATGGCGATTTACCTCGCCATCTGGGCTTGGTTTTGCGGTTTATTCCGGCCCAGGATCCGCGAGCGGAGCGCGCCTCAACGCAAACACGCCCGGCCACCATCTCAGCCTAACGAGTCACCGACGGTGCGTTCCCCCTGGCTCAACTCCGCGCACAATCTGGGTCTCGCGCTCGTCATCGCCACCGTCTGGGTGGCGATGGAATGGCTGCGCAGCCTGGTCTTTTCCGGCTGGGGCTGGAACGGTCTCGGTGTAGCTCTGCACGGGTATTTGCCAATCATTCAGATCGCGGAGTTCACGGGCGTTGCTGGGATTTCGTTCTTGATCGCGTTCGCGAACGTCATTGCTGTTTGCTCGGTGCGTCGGTTTATCCTGGAAACGAAAGTGCGCCAGATGCGGCCGCACTATGACCTTACGTTCACGATGGCGATCGTGGTGGGTCTTTTCGCCTACGGATTTCAAGCCATGCAAATCCGCCAGTCCGCAACGAAACTGCGCGTTGCCCTGGTGCAGGCGAATGTGCCGCGTGAAGAAAAATTCAGTCCAGAATTCGCGAACAAAATCTTCGATCAATTTTCGCGTTTGAGCGAAATGGCATTGCAATCAAATCCCCCGCCCGGATTGCTCGTATGGCCGGAGAGCTCGATGCCGGGACCGGTTCTCCAGGACGACGAGAGTTATCATTACGTCATGGATTTCGCGGCGCGCGCGAAAGTCGATTTGCTCCTCGGCGCGATCGATCAGGATGAAACGCATGCCTACAACGCGGCGCTGCTTGTAACCGAAGGAGGTCAGCGCACTCAACTCTATCGCAAGGTGCATTTGGTTCCCTTTGGCGAATACATCCCCGGACGTAACTCGGTGCCGCTCCTGGCCCGCATCGTCGGCGACCAAGTGCCCTCAGATTTCGATGCCGGAACCGATTACACAGTTTTTCGCCTAACGAACAATGACGTGCGGGTAGCACCGTTGATTTGTTTTGAAGATACGATCGGGGAATTGACGCGGCGCTTCGTTATCAAAGGAGCGAACTTGCTCGTCAATGTCACCAACGATGGCTGGTTCCTGCGTTCAGCCGGATCACAACAACATCTGGTTAACGCAATTTTCCGCTGCGTCGAAACCCGCCGTCCGCTGGTGCGGGCCGCAAACACAGGCGTAACCTGCTTCGTCAACGAATTTGGTCGCGTCACCCAAACACTCGCGGATGGGAGCGGCAGCCAGTTCACAGATGGCGTGCTCAGCGGAGACGTGATGATTCCAACCCAACACACGTTAACGTTCTACGCTCAGCACGGTGAACTCTTTGCGCAAAGCTGCACAGGTATCGCTTTGCTTGCAATTGCCGTAGGTTTGCTGCGCGCGCTCCGCGCAGGGTAGGGGCGGTTCACCAAACCGCCCGGGCGATTGAGGCCTATCACCCCTAACTTAATGAAAGTGAACGGTGAATTTGCCATCCACGTCCGTGGACTGCGGAAAGCGTACGGCGCACTCGAAGCGGTGAAGGGAATCGATTTCGAAGTTCGCACCGGCGAAGTCTTTGGTCTGCTTGGTCCGAACGGAGCCGGCAAAACGACGACCGTCGAAATTCTCGAAGGCCTGCGACCACGCAGCGCCGGTGAAGTCACAGTGCTCGATTTCGATCCTGATCGGCAAAAGCAAAAACTGAAGGATCGGATTGGCGTTTGTCTGCAGGCAACAAAACTCCCCGACAAAATCACGGTCCACGAATCCCTGAAACTTTTCGCTGCGTTCTATACACGCACGATTGACGGCGACGCGCTGCTCAAGCGTTTGCAACTTTGGGAAAAGAAAGATGCGGCTTATGCCACACTTTCCGGCGGCCAAAAACAGAGATTGGCTCTCGCCCTGGCGCTCATCAACGACCCGCAAATGCTCTTTCTCGACGAGCCAACAACTGGACTCGACCCGCAAGCGCGTCTGGAAATTCGCGACCTGATCGAAGAACTGCGCGCAGAAAAGCGCACCATCCTCATGACCACGCACTATATCGAGGAAGCTGAACGTCTTTGCGATCGCGTTGCCATCATCGACGACGGCGTAATTATTGCGCTCGGTTCGCCGCGCGAGTTGCAGGAGCGCAGCGCGGAGCAATCGGGAATCGAGATCACGCTCAATCAGCCGATGGCTTCGGGCAATTTACCGACGTGGCCGGAAGCGACACACGCCGTTGTGTCCGATGACCGGCGTCACATCAAGGTCGGCTCAAAAAAGCCGGCGCGCACTCTCGTCGAGATGGTGAAATGGATCGACGCGCAAGGTTTGGAACTGGAAGACGTGAGTTTGAAACGGCCGACGCTGGAAGATGTTTTTATCGAACTGACCGGCAAAAAATTGCGCGAGTGAAATGAAATCGTTCCTCGCTCTTCTCAAGATCGATCTGAAGCTGGCCCGCCGGAATAAAGCGGTGCTTTTCTTCAATTATTTTTTCCCGCTCATTTTCCTTTTTGCTTTCGGACAATTGATGGGAGCGAAGCAGGGCTCGGCCGTGTTGCTCGTCGTCACGATGGTGATTGTGTTCGGCATTATCGGAAGCGGTCTTTTCGGCGCGGGCATGCGCGCGGTGCAGGAGCGAGAAGAAAATATTTTGCGCCGATACAAAGTGACTCCGATTACGCCCGTACCGCTGCTGCTCGCATCGATGCTCACCGGCGTAATCCTTTACCTGCCGAGTGTGCTTATGATGCTGGTGCTCGCCAAAATTTTTTACGGCATGGCGCTGCCACCAAACCTGCTTTCATTGCTTGTTTTTGTCTGCCTCGGCGCCGCTGCGTTTCGCACCATCGGTTTGATCATCGCCGCCGTAGTAAATTCAACGCAGGAAAGCAACATCCTCATTCAGCCGATTTACATGGTGATGCTTTTCCTGAGCGGCTCGACGATACCGATCACTGTTTTCCCAAATTGGTTGCAGACCGTGACACAGTTCGTTCCCGCAACTTATTTGGTCACTGGTGTTGCCGGGATCCTGCAGCATCACGAAACGCTCGCGCAAAATTGGCTCGCCGCGCTCGCGCTCCTGCTTACGACAGCGGTCGGCATTTTCATCGCGACAAAACTTTTCCGGTGGGAAAAAGAAGAAAAACTGCGCGCGTCCGCGAAACTCTGGGTCGTTATCGTGCTCTTGCCGTTTTTCCTGCTCGGCGGTTATCAGGCATGGAGCCGGCAGGACCTCGCGAAAGCGAAAATTCTCGAGCGCGATCGGGATCGCGGACGCACGCGCTTGATTCAGAATGTGCGCGTCATTGTTGGAAACGGAAAAGTGATCGAATCCGGTGGGGTCTTGATCCGCGAGGGCAAAATCGCTGAAGTCTACGAAGGAAATTTTCCGGATGCAAAGTCGCTCAATGCGGCGCCGCTAGATGCCGCGGGCAAAACAGTGTTGCCCGGATTGATTGATGTTCACGTTCATCTCGGCGCGAGCGGCGGCTTTTACGATGACTGGGCGAAATTCAATCCGCGAGAAGCCGCCGAACATGAACTCGCGGCGTATCTTTATTGCGGAGTGATCGCGGTGCGCAGCGCAGGGGACCGGCTCGACACGATGCTGGAGTTGCGCCGGCTTTTCGGGAGCGGAGAAAAACTTGGGACGGAATTATTTTTTGTTGGCCCGGTCTTCACCGCGGAACGCGGTCACGGCACGGAGTTCGCGCGCTTTCTGCCCGAGATGCAGCGCGCCGGGTTCCTCGCGCAATTTGTCCGCACGCCCAAGACGCAGGAGGAGGCGGGCAAACAAGTGGACGAGCTGGCTGCGAAACATGTCGATGCCATCAAAGGAATTCTCGAAGCGGGTGTGCCGGAATATCCGTTCAATCGCATGAGCGTGGACGTGCTGCGCGCAGTAGTCGAAGAAGCGCACGCGAAACATCTTCCCGTCGCCACGCACACCGGTAACAGCAAAGATGTAGTAGATGCCGTTTCGTTAGGCACCGATTCCGTCGAGCACGGTTCCTTTCTCGACGAAATTCCCGATCCAACAATTGCAGAAATGAAAGCGAAAGGCATTGCGTTCGATCCGACTCTAAGCGTCGCAGAAGCGTTCTCGCAATTTGCCCGCGGCGACACCACGCTCCTCAAACGCTCCCTCGTGCAACAAACAACGCCGAAGGATTTGCTCGCAGGGACCGAACACGCCGCGACCGGTGATCAATATGCGGGAATGCGAAAGGGATTGCTTCAATACCCGATGTCGGTTGAAACCGGCACCAAGAATCTGCTGAAGGCGTGGCGCGCTGGCGTGACGCTCGTGACTGGATCTGATGCCGGGAATTACCTCGTCATGCACGGACCGACGGTGCAGCACGAACTCGAGCTTTGGGTCGCGGCCGGAATTCCCACCGACATTGCATTGCAAGCGGCGACGTTGAACGCCGCGAGACTACTGCGCGCCGATCAGCGCATCGGAACAATCGAAAAAGGCAAGGAAGCGAGTTTGCTCATAGTGGATGGAAATCCGCTCCAGGATATCCACACGCTTTCTTCCATCTCTAATGTTTTCTTCAAAGGCGAACGCGTCGTGCGCCCAGAATTGTTCGAACAAAAATGAGTCGTTCTGTAGCTGCCGCCGTCACTGGCGGCAGGCGGCACCTCCGACCGCCAGGGAGAATGCGAGGAACTGCGACAACTACAGATCGAAATGCCGTTTATACGCGCGCATGCTATTTAAACACTGCCCTGACCCGCAACATTTCTGCCAATCTCCAAAACGATGAAGAAGATCTCTTGCGTATTTTTACTTTGTTGTTGGACGCTCTCGCGAATCGCGGTCGCTTATGGCCCGACCGGTCACGAAATCGTCGGCGGAATCGCGGACAAGCGTCTGGCCAATACGCCGGCGGGCGCAAAAGTGACGGCGCTAATCGAGGGGATAACTTTGGAGCGCGCTGCCCGCATTCCCGACGACATCAAGAGTTGGGATCGTACCGGCGCGGACGATCTCAGTGCGTATCCGCATTTTCCGCAGCAGCATCGTATCGAAGAACAGTTGCGCGCTTTCTGGAAGGCAAACCCGCCAACAGACGACCCCAATTCGCCCGTGCCATCACATCACTGGTTTCATTACACCGACGTTCCCGTGCTCAACCCGGTCAAATACGCCGATGGTAAAATGGGACGGACCCAGTGGGACATCGTGCACATGATGCGGTATTGCGTTCAGGTGCTGAAAGGAGAAGTGCCCGAAAATAACCCGCGCAAGATTACAAAACCCGTCGCCGTCATTCTGCTCGCTCATTACGTCGGCGATATTCACCAACCTTTGCATGTCGGCGCGGAATATTTTGATCAGAGCGGCAAAAAAATTGATCCGGATCGTGGTGGCGTTGGCCTGGAAGATCAGGGCGGAAACTCCATCACTCTTCAGCTTCCGCCCGGTAATGGTTACAGCGAAAAAAAAGGCAAGCTGCATGGATATTGGGATAACGATCCGGTAATCGCGCAGTTTCCAACACTGGCGCGCGGGCTCAAAGGAAAAGAGCAGACGGATGCACTCCAGGGTCCGAAACAGCAATTGATCGCGAAGCTGGCGAAAGAAGAACCGAGAAACTGGCGCACGCCTGCGAATATCAGAGTCGAAGATTTCGGCGAAGCGTGGGCGAACGATATTTTGCCGGAAGCGCGTGAAGCCTACGAACGTTTGCGCTTCACGAACGTTCATCGCAAACCGGAACTAAACAGCAACGTCGCCGAAGGCACGGCCATGGAACAAGCGATGCCAGACCGCGTCTCGTATCGAAATTGGTCGACGCGCGTTGTGCATGACGAGCTTCACAAAGCCGGTTGGCGTCTGGCCGATTTGCTCGAGAAAACTTTCGTAGGCGCGAGCGCGGCGACAACGACTCCGCCTATTCCCAGCGCAACGCCATCGGTAGCGACGAGTCCACTTGTTGCCAGCCCTCTACCGAGCCCAGCGCTAACGCCGAAACCCGCTACACCCGAACCATCGGTTATGACTGATCCTGTCTACGGTGATTATCCGATGAGATATAAAGGCATCGTCATGGATTGGCTTTATACGCATCTCTACGATCCGCCATCGGCAAAGATCGAATGGCAAAGTGAGCCAAAGCGTGCCGACCTTCCCGATACCCGCGGCCGAAAAGTTTACGGCTGGCTTGTGTTATTCAGCGTGAACTCGCGAAACCGGTTCGGCGCCTACACCGGAAAACAAACTCACGCCGTCCTTATCCGAGACGGTGTGGTCGTGCAAGCCACCGGCTTCGTTTATGAGAAGCGCTGATTCAGCTTTGTTTCTTTTCCGACTTCTCGCATTCGGCTTTTAACTGCGCGTATTGATCGGCCGAGAGAATGCCCTTCGCGCTCTTGAGAAATCTGGCGCGACTTTTTTCCGTGCAACCATCTTTCATGCATTTTTCCTGCAACGCGGTCAGTTTTGTTTTTTGTTCTGTATTCAGACTCAGATTCGCGTAACTGGCGCACCATTCTTTTTTGGCGGTTTTGCCTTTTGCGCAACAGGCATCCTCCGCTTGCAAAGGCAGAGCTATAAACCCAATCGCGAGAAGAAAAATTAAGCTGGCTAATCGTCTCATCATGCGCGCAATGAGACATGCCTTGCTCACGCCGTCAATCGTTTCGACTCATCGCTACTCGCTTCTCATCCCGAGCGAAGGCGAGGGACCTCGCGAGACACGTGAGGTTCAGTCTGATTGAGCGATGATCATGAGATCGCGAGGTCCTTCGCTTCGCTCAGGATGACTTGGAGCGGAGCGTTAACGCGCCGCAAAAGTCAGCGCACCATCTTTGGCATCGACGCGAATCGCCTGACCTTCGCGAAATTTGCCTTCGAGAATTTGCATACTCAGCGGATCGAGAATTTCTTTTTGGATCGCACGTTTCAGCGGTCGCGCACCGTAAACCGGATCGTAACCTTCGCGCGCAATCAACGCCTTCGCCGCATCAGTTAACTGCAGACTAATCTTTTGCTGTTCCAAACGTCTCGTTAGGCGGCTTAATTGAATCTCGACGATCTTCTTCAGATCTTCTTCGCTCAGCCGATCGAAGATTATGATCTCATCGACGCGATTCAGGAATTCCGGGCGGAAATGCTGGCGCAATGCCTCCATGACCAGACGCTCCCGCCCCTCGCTCGATTCCTCCTCCATGATGTATTGCGAACCGATGTTCGACGTCATGATGATGACGCTATTTTTAAAATCGACCGTTCTCCCCTGCCCGTCCGTGATGCGCCCATCGTCGAGCACCTGGAGCAGAACGTTAAAAACGTCCTGATGTGCTTTCTCAATTTCGTCGAAGAGCACAACCGAGTAAGGCTTGCGCCGCACAGCCTCGCTTAGTTGCCCGCCTTCCTCATAACCGACATAACCCGGCGGCGCGCCAATCAATCGCGCAACCGTGTGCTTTTCCATGTATTCGCTCATGTCGATGCGAATCATGTTGTGCTCGTCGTCGAATAAAAATTCCGCGAGCGCGCGCGACAATTCCGTTTTTCCAACGCCAGTCGGTCCAAGAAAAATAAAGGAACCGATCGGGCGATTTTCATCCTGCAAACCGGCACGCGCACGTCGCACCGCGTTTGAGACTGCCTTAATCGCCTTCTCCTGATCGACCACTCGCTGGTGTAGATGTTCTTCCAACCTAACGAGTTTTTGGCGCTCGCCTTCTTGCAAACGTGAGACCGGAATTCCGGTCCAACTCGAGACGACCTCCGCGATATCTTCCTCGGTTACTTCTTCGCGCAGAAGTCTTCTCTGGGGAGCGCCCGCGCCCTCGCGGGCTGTCTTCGGCGCCCCCGCCGAAGAATCTTCCTTGCCGTCCGGCGAGGCGCCGGACGGAGCACGCGAGGCGCGTGCGCTCCCCTGCTCAGCCAGCGCGAGCTTTTTCTCCAATTCCGGAATCTTTCCGTATTGAATCTCGCTCGCTTTCGTCAGCTCGCCACGTCGTTGTGCGCGTTCCAATTCCGTCCGCAATTGATCCAGCTCCTCTTTCCATCTGCGCTGCTCGTCGAGCAACGCTTTTTCTTTCTGCCATTCCGCTTTCAGGGCGGTTGATTTCTCCTTCAGCCCGGCCAGTTCCTTCTCCAACTTCTTCAGCCGCTCCTTGCTCGCCGGATCTTTTTCTTTCTTTAACGCCTGTCGCTCCATCTCGTGCTGCATAACCTCGCGCTCGATCACGTCGATTTCCGTCGGCATCGATTCGATCTCGATCTTCAAACGCGAAGCCGCTTCATCCATGAGATCGACGGCTTTGTCCGGCAGGAACCGATCACTGATGTAGCGATGCGACAAAACCGCTGCAGCGACCAACGCTGCATCCTGAATGCGCACGCCATGATGCACTTCGTAGCGCTCCTTCAATCCGCGCAGAATCGCAATCGTGTCTTCCACGCTCGGCTCATTCACCATCACCGGCTGGAAACGCCGCTCGAGCGCCGCGTCTTTCTCGATGTATTTGCGATATTCATCGAGCGTGGTCGCACCGATGGTGCGCAATTCGCCCCGTGCCAATTGCGGCTTCAACATATTCGACGCATCGACCGCGCCTTCACTTGCGCCCGCGCCTACAATCGTGTGCAGCTCGTCGACGAACAAAATGATTTGGCCTTGCGAATCGGTGACCTCTTTGAGAAACGCCTTCAGTCGATCTTCGAATTCGCCGCGATATTTTGCGCCGGCGATCATCGATCCGATATCGAGCGCGATGATTCGTTTCTGCTTCAGAGATTCTGGGACGTCACCGGAAACAATTCTGCGCGCGAGCCCGTCCACGATTGCGGTTTTTCCTACGCCGGGGTCACCGATTAGCACCGGGTTATTTTTTGTGCGACGCGAAAGCACCTGCATGACCCGCCGAATTTCATTATCACGGCCGATGACCGGATCGATCTTACCGCGGCGCGCCGTCTCGGTGAGGTCGCGTCCATATTTTTCGAGCGTCTGATATTTACCTTCGGGATTTTGATCCGTCACTCGCTGCGAGCCGCGCACCTGCTGCAGCGCCTGCATCAGCTTGTCGAGCGTAGCACCAAAATCCTTCAGCGCCTTTGCCGCCGCGTTTTTTTCTCCGGCGAGCGCAAGCAAATAATGCTCCGCGCTTGTAAATTCGTCCTTCAACTTTGACATCTCGCGCTCGGCGTCTTCGAGCGTAGCGCGCAGCTCGTTGCCCAGCCGCACTTCGTAACCCGCGCCTTGCACTTTCGGTCGACGGTCCAGCTCTCCGCGCAATCGCGTCTGCAATTCGCCAACCGAAACACCAATCTTTTCCAATAACGGCCGCGTCACGCCATCGGTTTGATCGAGCAACGCGAGCAAGAAATGCTCGTTCGTTATTTCGGGTTGATTGAAATCGGAGGCGAGACGCTGCACGGCCTGCAACGCTTCCTGCATTTTTTGGGTGTACCGGTCGGGTCGCATGATTTAAAACTAACGATTGCCGCTCGCTCGGCAATCAATCGCTAGGGGTAACTTTAGTTTCTGATTGCGAACACTTATGCGAAAACGCGCGCTGGACGCCGGGGAAAATTCATAGCAACCTCTGCGGCGATGGCAAAGGACACACCGAAAGCGATTGCGATAATCATTGGAGCGTTGCTCGTGCTCGCGGGCTTGCTTGTCTTTGCCAATCATTTCCGGCCGCACTAGCGAATTTGCGTTCGGTTCGTTGCGGGGAGGCATCCTCCCGCGTATGAGTTTCTCCCATGAAATCGGGAGACGAAACATTTTGGCGCCGCGCGGTCGCGCTTTTACGCCACGGTCCGTTTCGCCGTTATATCATCGGCTCCGCCATTTCCGATACCGGCACTTGGATGCAGGTGATGGCACAAGGGTGGGTCATGAGCGCGCTCACGAACAAGGCGATCATGCTCGGCATGGTGAATTTTGCCGCCGGCATCCCGACACTTTTGCTGACCATGGTAGGAGGATCGGCCGCCGATCGCTTCGACAAACGCAAAATCCTGATCGCCACGCAAGTTGTCCAAATCATTACGGCTGTCATTCTCGGCATTCTTGTTTTGAAGGACGCGATTCAGATCTGGCATGTAGTGTTGCTCGCGGCGGTGCTCGGTGTGGTTATCGCTTTCGAAATGCCGGCAATTTCTGCTCTCGTGCCGGAACTCGTTAGGCGCGAACAGATCGCGACCGCGATCGCATTGGATCGCTCCGTTTTTCACGGCTCGCGCCTGATTGGTCCCTCTGTAGCAGGGATGTTGGTCGCATGGTGGGGCGCGGCCGCCGCATTTTTCGCGAACGCGTTATCTTTCCTCGCTCTCATCGTCGCGCTGGTTTCATTGCCACCTCGCGTTGCGGGCAGCGCGGAGGAAGAAGAGCAACGGCGTAGTGGATTCAAGGAGGGACTTCGTTACGTGCGGTCCGATCGCACCATCCTCTCGATGATTTCGCTTATCGCGCTCACCACCATTTTCGTTTTTCCTACCATTTCCGTCATGCTGCCTCTTTACGTGCGCAACGTTTTGCAGCTCGGCCCCGATCGCATGGGCTACTTAATGGCGGTGTCGGGGACCGGATCGCTCGCCGGCTCGGTCGGCCTGCTCAGTGTCGCGCGCGAAAATCGGTTTAAGTTTATGACCGTCGCCGCGTTGGTGGTCGCGTTCGCACTTTTCGGCATGTCGCGTTCAACCAGTTTTCTGCTCACCGCCATTTGCATGGGCACGCTCGCGATCGGTTTGTCGCTCAACTTCGGTCTCGCCGGAACGATCGTGCAGGAACGCGCGCCAGGGCCGCTGCGCGGTCGCGTCTCTGCCATTTTTGGTTTGAGCTTTTTCGGATTGATGCCGATTGCCGGACTGATGATCACAGGCCTCGCGGACTGGATCGGCATCCGCGCCGCTCTCAGCGTGGGTGCAATTCTCTATGGGATCGGCGCGGTCATTGTCTTGAGCATTGCTGGACGAACAGTTTGTGCTCGTCCAGTTACGCCCGTGCCGGAAGTTGAAGTGGCTCCGGTCGCCTAACGAATCGTCAAATTTTGATGTCCATGCTGAACTCTGTCATCCCGAGCGCAAGCGAGGGACCTCACGAATACAGAATGGAACGTCGCTGGTCTTTCGATGACGAACGAACAGATGTGAGGTCCTTCGCTGCGCTCAGGATGACTGCGGGTGGTCGCGGCCGCGAAATTTTCTCCCGTCACGCATGATCGCGTTTTCCACTTGCTGGAATTCCGGCCGGCACACCGATGGCGAAGCGATGTTGCGCGAGATCAAACGCCTGGGCTTCGACTTAATCGAACTCGGACACGGCATTCGCATTTCGCTTATGCCGGGTGTGCAGAAATTTTTCGACGCTGGTGAGGTGCGCTTTTGCAGTCTGCACAATTTTTGTCCATTGCCTGTCGAAGTCATGGGAGCATCGCCCGATTGCTATCAATTTTCCGCGCCCTATCAAAAAGAACGCGAGCGCGCGGTGAAGCAAACGTTTCAGACGATTGATTTCGCGCAGCGTCTTGGCGCGCCCTTTGTCGTGCTCCATCTCGGCGAGGTAAGTATGAATCCGATCACGGACGAACTGATCGCTCTGGCGAAGGCGGGTAAACTTCTTTCGCGCGAGTATGTGCACAAAAAAGTCAAAGCAGTGAAAAAACGGGAAGAATCCGCTCCGACGTACCTTGCCCGCGTAAAAGATTGTTTGAAACGCGTGGCCGATTACGCCTGCGAAAAAAAAATCAAGCTCGGCGTCGAAGGCCGGCGCGGCTACGAAGAAATCCCGAGCGAACGCGAATTGCCCGCGCTGTTGGACGAAATCAATTCTCCAGCGCTCGGTTACTGGCACGACATGGGTCACATTCAGATCAAAGAAAATCTCGGCTTTCTTAATCACGAGGAGTGGCTGCGCGCGATCGGCCCGCGCGCGCTCGGCTGCCACATGCAGGACTGCATTTGGCCGGCGCAGGATCACCAGCCGCCCTTCGCCGGCGATGTCGATTTGGAAAAACTTGTTCCGCTCCTTCCGGCAGATTGCTTATATGTCTGGGAATTGAGTCCGCGTAAGACGGCGGAAGAAATCCGACGCTCGCTCGCGACTTGGAAGAAGCGCTTTGGATCATGAGAAAAATTCTTCTTTCCCTTCTCCAGCTTGCCGTCACGGTCGCGCTCCTGATTTGGGTTTTTCACGACCCGACGAAGCGCGCGCAAATGGCAATCGCTTTACGTGCGGCCGATTTTCGATGGATCGTCCTCGCTATCGGCGCCTACACTTTAGTGGAACTTGCTGCGGCAGTACGCTGGCAAATTCTGCTAAAAGTGCAGGACATTCATTTGCCCATTCCGCGCACGGCGGGCCTTTTTTTTATTGGGATGTTCTACAACCAATTTCTCCCGGGCGGAACCGGGGGCGACATCATAAAGACCTACCTCTTGTTCAAAGAGACGCAGAAAAAAATGGGCGCGCTGTTAGCGGTCATGTTCGATCGCGTCGTCGGCTTGGTCGCGCTGATCACGATCACCGGCACGCTGATTGCATTGCGTTTTCACTGGCTCTCGCAAACGCCGGAGACGAAACATCTGCTCTGGATCTTATTGATCGTGCTCGGGAGTTCGGTGCTCGCTCTGTTCACTTCCTTCATCGTTAGCGGGTTCAATCTTCTCCATGCGCTCCCGCATCGTTTTCCCGGCCGCGATAAATTGATCGAACTCTCCGCCGCTTATCATCTTTACGCACGGCATTGGCCCGGAACGCTGCTCGCGTTTGGCGCTTCGCTCGTCGCACACCTGTCTACGTTCGCCACGTTTCTCTGCGTCGCTTACGCCTTTCGCGCCAAGGTGGCCGTGATCGATTTTTTCGCCATCATGCCGATCGAGCGAACAATTTCGGCGTTACCGATTAGTTTCGCGGGTGTGGGTCTGCGCGAGAAAATTTTTCAAATCATGCTCCATGGTCTGTGCGGCGTGCCGGAAGCCGTGGCCGTTCTCATCGGATCCATGAGCTTTCTCGTCATGCTCTTTTGCTGTCTTCCAGGGGGAATCGTCTATTTTTTCTACAAACCGAGCGGGCAAACGCGGCATGTAAAGCTCCGCGAAATGAAAAAAGAAGTCGCTACGCTCGAGCATGAGATCAGCGAAACAGAATAAAAATGTGGGAGGGACCTCAGTGTCCCGATCGGCGGCAGCGAAGTTTCAAGAGTCGCGGCGCCAAGGCCGCTCCCACATTCTGCCGCGTCCGTTCGTTGCCGCCACCTTCGCCATGACGGTCGATGGCAAAATCACGACCCGAACTTTTTCGCCCGTGGACTTCACGTCCCGCGAGGACAAGGCTCATCTGCACCGCCATCGCTCGTTAGGCGATGCTGTCCTCATCGGTCACAGCACGTTGCGGCGTGACAACGTGCGGCTCGGTTTGCCGGGCAGTGAGCTGCGAGAACAGCGTCTTGCTCGCGGCCAAACGCCGTATCCGATACGAGTGATTGTTTCGAACGAAGGTCGAATCGATCCCGGTTTGAAAATTTTCCAATCTGAAATTTCGCCGATCTTAATCTTCTCAACGACGCGGATGCCGCGGAAGTTTCGAGACGCGTTATGCAAAAAGGCGACGCTGCACTTGAACAACTCGCGCAGCGTCGATCTGGAAGGGATGCTTCAGCAGCTGCGTCGCGATTACAAAGTGCGCTTCGTCGCGTGCGAAGGCGGTGCCGAGCTTTTCCGCTCGCTCATTGAACGTGAACTGGTGGACCAGCTGAATCTGACGATCGCACCGGTTATGTTTGGCGGTGCGGCTGCTCCGACGCTCACGGGCTTAAGTAAAGAATTTCTCCCCGCCAGCGTTCAATGTTCGCTAAAAGAAACGCGAACCGTGGGCGACGAATGCTTCCTGACCTACCGAATCAAACAACGGCGCTGAATCAACTCCGGGTAGCTTTTTGACGAACCTGCAGACGCAACGCAAGTTGCCGCCTCAACTTCCAGGGTAACCATTTTCTATGAGTAAGATGCTCAATCAAGATTCGATCAACGAATTTAAGGCGAACCTGCGCGGCAGTGTGATCGAACCGCACGATAAAATCTATGACGACGCCCGCAAAGTCTACAATGCGATGATATCTAAAAGGCCGCGCCTGATGGCGCGTTGCGCGGATGTGGCCGATGTTATCTGCTCTGTAAATTTTGCGAGAGAACACGATCTGCTTCTGGCCATTCGCAGCGGCGGACACAACGCGGGCGGCCTTGGAATTTGTGACGATGGCCTCGTCATCGATCTCGCGCCGATAAAATATACACGCGTCGATCCGGCGGAGCGCACGGTAACGGCGGGCGGCGGCTGCACTTGGGGCGATGTCGATCATGCCACGCATGCGTTCGGGCTCACGACACCAAGCGGAATTATTTCCACCACCGGTGTAGGCGGGCTGACACTCGGAGGCGGCATTGGTCATCTCACGCGCAAGTGCGGCCTAACGATTGATAATCTGCTTTCGGCGGATGTCGTCCTCGCGGACGGAAAATTTGTGAAGGCGAATAGCAACGAGAACGCCGACCTGTTTTGGGCGATTCGTGGTGGCGGCGGAAATTTCGGCGTTGTTACTTCTTTCACATTCAAGCTCCACGCCATCGATACAGTTTATGGCGGTCCGATGTTGTACGAGCTGAGCGAAGCCGCCGACGTGATGAAGTGGTATCGTGAATTGATTCCAACCGCTCCCGATGATCTGAACGGCTTCTTCGCTTTTCTCACCGTGCCGCCGGCCGCTCCTTTTCCCCAGCATCTGCACTTGAAAAAGATGTGCGGCATTATCTGGGCATGCACCGAACCAGTCCCCAAAGCTGAAGAAACCTTCAAGCAAATCCGAGCTTTCAAAACGCCGGCGCTCGATTTTGTCGGTCCACTGCCGCAGCCCGCTTTGCAAAGTATGTTCGATGGAATTTATCCGCCGGGATTACAATGGTATTGGCGCGCCGATTTCGTGAACGAATTGAGCGATCAGGCGATCGAGCAACACGTCCGATTTGCTAACGCGCTTCCTTCCATGCATTCCACGATGCATCTCTATCCAATCAACGGCGCCGCAGCGCGGGTGGGCAAAAACAAAACGGCATGGAATTTCCGCGACGCCACCTGGGCGCAAGTAATGGTGGGAGTTGATCCCGATCCGTCGAACAAGGAGAGAATCATTTCGTGGACGAAGGATTATTATGATGCGTTGCACCCGTACTCGGCCGGAGGCGCCTATGTTAATTTTATGATGGACGAAGGCGAAGAACGGGTGAAAGCGACCTACGGCGATAACTACGAGCGTCTGGTTGCGATCAAAAATAAATACGACCCGCGAAATCTCTTTCGCGTAAATCAAAACATCAAAAGTTCCGTTTAAAGGCGTCGCGGAAATATCGCTCCGTTAACTCTGCGCCGCAGTCTGCTTAGCGCGCGGTCGCCTAACGAGTTCGCCGGCGCAGTTCGGGCAGACATTTTGCATTTGCCCCGCGCATTCCGGACAGAAGGTGCATTCGTAGATGCAAATAAAAGCCGCAGCATCACGCGCGAGCGCGACTTCGCACTTCTCACAGCGATCTTTCATCTCCAAAGCCATTTCGATTTGTCCTCTCGGTCTGACAGCTTATCGTGCGGCGGCATCAACCGCCACGATCGTTTCATGCATACCGGCAACTCCATCGTCATCCAGGCACCCCGCGAAACGATCTTCGAAACGGCCGCGAATCTCGAGCTCTGGCCGCGAATTCTTCCACACTACCGATACATCCATTATCTCGAAAGAAGCGTAAATAGAAATGTAGTAGTCATGGCAGCAACGCGTTCCGGCATTCCGATTTCTTGGACCTCAGAGGAAATTATCGACCGCGAACGGTTCGAGGTGCATTTCCATCATTTAAAGGCGTGGACGAAAGGAATGCGCGTAGTTTGGACTTTTAAACCGATTTCAAACGGGGTGCTGGTCGAGATTTCACATGATCTGAACTTTCGGATTCGCGCGTTCGCGCCGTTCGCGGAGCAAATCATCGGTAATTTTTTCATCAGTAACATTGCGAACAAAACGTTGCATTGCATGAAGGCTTATTTGGAATCGCAGGAGGAAATGGTCGCGGCCCAATGAGCAAACGGCGCGCGGTCATCACCGGAATTGGCCCAATCACCGCCATCGGTCGCGGTCGCGAGGATTTCTGGCGCGGGATTCGCGCGGAGAAAACCGGGATCGTCGAGATTTCTTTTTTCGATACGAGCGCCTTCAATGCGCATTGCGGCGGCGAAATCCGCGATTGGGTTCCCGAAGATTTTTTTCCGCCACATCGACTCAAGCGACTCGATCGTTACGCACAATTTGCCGTCGCTTCAGCGAAGCTCGCACTTGACGATGCCGGGCTCCCATATTCACGCGAACAACCACAACATCGCATCGGCGTGAGTTTCGGGACCGCACTCGGCGGCGTCTCCAACGCGGAAGATCAACATGCGCATTTCTTAAAAAAAGGAACGCGCGGCGTGAACCAAACGCTCGCGCTGCAGGTCTTTGGCGGTTCCGCGCACACCAATATCGCGATTGAATTTGGTTTCCGCGGCGTCGGGACAACCAACTCGAACAGTTGCGCGAGCGGCACCGTCGCCGTGGGCGAAGCGTTGCGTTACATTCGCGATGATTTCGCTGACGTGATCATTGCTGGGGGCGCGGAGGCTCCACTGGCTCCGCTTTCTTTCGGCGCATTCGCGATTATCAAAACGATGAGTCAATGGACAGGCGACCCCGCGTTCGCGTGCCGCCCATTCGATAAATTGCGCGATGGTTTCGTTATGGGCGAAGGCGCTGCGACGCTCATCGTTGAGGAACTCGAACACGCGAAAAAACGCGGCGCTCATATCTACGCGGAGCTGCTTGGTTACAGTCTAAATAATGACGCCTATCACATGACGTCGCCACTGCCTTCGGGCGATTCTTGCATCCGCGCGATGCGCCAGGCGCTTGCCGATGCTGGCCTGGCAGCCGAACAGATCGACTATGTCAACGCCCACGGCAGCTCGACGCAATTAGGCGACAGCACCGAGATAATGGCGATCAAACAAGTATTCGGCGACCATGTGCGTAAGATTCCGGTAAGCGGAACCAAAATTTATACTGGTCATCCGCTCGGCGCGACCGGCGCAATGGAAGCCGCGATCTGCACACTAGCGCTGGAAAAACAGTGGGTGCCGCCAACTTTGAGTTATGCGAATCCCGATCCCGCTTGTGATCTTGATGTTGTTCCGAATCACGGGCGAGGCGCAGAATTAAACTACGTCCTGAGCAATTCCTTTGGCTTCGGTGGAATCAATGCCTGCGTTGTTCTTGGTCGGCTGAAATAACTTCGCGCGTGTCATAGTTCGTGAGGTCCCTCACATTCGCTCGGGATGACTGCACTTTTATTCGTTAGGGCCTAACAAGTCAGGACGATTTGCTTGTGTCCGCCGTAGGGCCTCTTGCTTCCGCCACGCTGCGATCTCGGCATGATTTCCCGACAACAAAACGTCCGGAACTTTCCAATCGCGAAACTGCGCCGGACGCGTGTATTGCGGTCCCTCCAAAAGCCCCGAGCTGAAACTGTCGTCGTTAGCGGATAACTCGTGTCCCAACACTCCGGGTAGCAACCGCACCACGGCATCGACAAATACAACCGCGGCAGTTGCGCCGTTAGTAAGCACGTAATCTCCGATTGAAATCTCTTCATCGACCAAATGCTCCACCACGCGATGGTCGATCCCTTCGTAATGTCCGCAGATGACGATCAAGTGTTCGCATGACGATATCTCACGCGCGACACTTTGTGTGAACGTGCGGCCCTGCGGCGACATGAGCACGACCCTGCTCTCTTGCTTTCGCAACGATTCGACCGCCGTGAAGATCGGTTCCGGTTTCATCACCATCCCCTGCCCGCCCCCAAATGGTGCGTCATCCACGACGTGATGTTTATCTGTCGTCCAACGGCGCAGATCGTGAATCTGTAGTTCGAGCGCGCCGCTGTCCTGCGCGCGTTTCATCATGCTTTCGCTCAAGGGTGCGCGGCAAATTTCGGGGAAAAGCGTCAGAATATCGATCCGCATTACAGAGAACGTCTGATAGTCCGCTCTCAACGTCCAGCACACAACCGGCCGGTAAGTTTCTTCTGCATCGGGAAAGCAATCCCTTGCCGAGCATGATTATTACCGGCTTGAATGGGCGAACCTCAAACAATGCGAAGAGAACCGACATCGTTCGATGATGATCTGACTAACGAGAAGAGCGCGCCCAACCTCTTGCCTCTGACTCTCGCGCTGGGCGTACTGCTCTGGGTGTTTACTACCGCAGGCGGGCACCGGGTCTTCGTCAAAGAGATGCTCGGGTCGGCCTACGATTCTCAAGCTGAACATTTCCTGCGCGGGGACGTAAACGTGGATGGTGAAGACATCAGGCATGAGGCGTTAATCGTGAACGGGAACGCGCGCATGTACTTTGGGCCCTTTCCCGCTTTTGTGCGGATGCCGCTTAATTTTATTTACCCGGCCGGCCGCGGGAAGTGGTCGCGCATTTCAGGATTTTGCGCAGGAATGGTCGCTCTGTTAGCTTTTGCGAAGCTGGTAACCGACGGCCTGCGCTCGTCTTCTCTGTCGCGTTCGGCGCGGACTTGGTTGGGAAACGCTTGTCTGGCGGGATTTGCTCTCGCATCACCACTGCTCCTGTTGCTGGGAAATCTTTGCATTTATAACGAAGCGATTATCTGGGGTCTGGCTTGGTCGCTGGCCGCGTTATTTTTCGCGGGCCGCGCCAGAAACGCCGAAGGCCGAGCGTTGACTCGTTCGCTTCTCGGATTCTCTCTTTGCGCCGTCGGAGCGTTGCTTTCTCGAGTGACTTTCGGTGTACCGTTCCTTCTCATCGCGCCTCTTCTGGTCCTGCGTCTAAAGCGCGGTGAGCGGCGGCGCGGTTTCGCCGCGGCTGTTATTCCGCTCGGTATCGGCCTCGCCTTCTATCTTTTTCTGAGTTACGCCAGATTCGGCAACTTAATTGGGGTCAATTACGACAGGTACATCAACCCGGTCCACCGCGACTTTATACACCAGCACGGCCTTTTTGATTTACGACGGGTTCCTTGCGGCTTCGTGGACTATTTCAACCTCCGTTTTCCGTCATTTGAAACGGAGCCCCCGTTTCTTCGAGGAGACCGGCAGGCCTCCCCGTGTCCATCGTTATATCCCCTTCCTTTTAGCGAGACTTACCTATCCGTGCCGTTGTGTTCGAGTTGGCTTTTGCTCGGTGCAACTATGGGGATCGCATTGCTTTTGCGCGCAACTCGCACTGATTGGCTGCAGCGTGGAATGGCGGCGGCCTTCTTCACGCAGTTTGTCCTTATCCTCTCCTTATCAGCCCTCTCCCAACGATACGTCGCCGATCTCTACCCTTTCCTCATTTTTTGCATGCTCGTATTTCTGCGAACAGGCGGATCCGTTTTGCTCCGCACACGTTATGTCATGATCGGCTTGGTTGTTTTTTCGATAATCGTAAACTCGCTGACGACTATCTCCTGGCTGGTCAATGCCGACCAAAATGTGTCGCCCGAAACGCGCGCCGCGTGGAATGCGTTGCTCGGAAGAAATTCGTCTTCGTCAAAATAGAATCTGAACGGACTGGGATCACTCGATTCTTCGCAAATAGCCGCGAGGATTCCACGTCAGAAAAAACGATTCGCAATCGCGATCGATCAGGAATTGCGAGTTGTTACGCATGAATTCCGTGACCGCCTCATACGGACCGGGCGACGGGCCGATGTCGAGTCCGTGATGACAATTCCCATCTTCGACGATGAGATAGCTCCCAAGCGAAACCAGGTCCGAGTACTCCCGTATCACCGCAAGAGTGTTTTCGTACGTGTGCGAACTATCCTCGATCACCATTACCCGATCGTTTTTGTCAGTTGCCTGTCGCACAGCCGTAACCTTTTCCACCGCGTCACCTTCAATCAGCGAAATGCGTGAATGCGAACGCACCGCATCGGCAATCTCTTTTTGATCCACATCGACTCCGATAAGACGGCCCTTTCCGTGCGCGTCACACAGATGTGCGAGTGCGAGTAAACTGCCACCGCGAAAGTTTCCGATCTCGACAATCACGTCCGGTTGTACCGAAGAGATCAGTTCCTGATAGACCCAGAAATCGAGCGGGTTCTTGAGCGTCTGAATCCCGAAGTAGGTTGTGCGGTCGACGATGCGCGCCTGCATCAACAGGAGGAGCTCGCGCACACTCATCTCGAGATTCTCTTCGAGAAACCTCTGGCCCGGTGACACTGCAGCCAAATCTGTTAGCGCGTCCATGCGCGTAATCGCGCTACTCGACGATTTCGACCGTGGCCTTCTGGCCATGCCGTGCGGCAGAGCTGGAGAGCAAGGCGCGGATCGCCTGAATCGTCTGACCGTTGCGGCCAATGATGCGACCGACATCGCTTTGTCGCATTTGCAGCCGAAAGACCGTTAACCTTCCGGATGGAATCTCGGAGAGCATGACTTCATCGGGAAACTCCACAAGCTGCCGGACAATGAACTCGAGAAATTCCTTCATCGCCTGCGCGATTACTCGTTAGGCACTGTAGCTGCCGCCGTCTCTGGCGGCAGTGCCGACTGCGGCTCAGCGTCTGTCGTAGCCGCGATCGTTGACCGCGGGCCGGCGTCAGTACCACCGGCTACAGGTCGCTTTTTGTTTTTCTTAATCAAACTCTTGACCGTATCCGACGCTTGCGCGCCGCGCGCGATCCAATATTCGGCGCGATCCAATTTCAAGGTGCTGTTGTCACCCTGCTTCTTCGGATCGTAGGTGCCGATGATTTCGATAAATTTTCCATCGCGCGGACTGCGGCTGTCCGCCACCACCACTTTAAAGTAGGGGCGATTCTTCGCGCCTTCTCTGCGTAATCTGATTGAAACTGCCATAGTTAATTTTTCATTCGCGCCATCTGCGCCATCATTCTTTTCATTTTGCCCGTGCTCTTCATCATCTTTCGCATTTGATTGAAACGCTGAAGCAAATCATTCACCTGCGTGACGGTACTGCCGCTGCCGCGCGCGATGCGCTGACGACGCCGTGCATTTAAAATGTCGGGCCGCGAGCGCTCTTCGTTAGTCATCGAAAGCACGATCGCTTCCGTGCGCTTGAGCTGCTTCTCGTCAACGGAGAGGCCGGGCACGTTACTCATTCCCGGCAGCATGCCAAGTATATTCTCGAGCGGGCCGAGCTTTCGCATCATCTTGAATTGGGCTAGGAAATCGTTGAAATCGAATGAAGCCGTGCGCAATTTTTTCTCCAGCCGCGCCGCTTCTTCCTCGTCGATTGCCTCCGCCGCTTTTTCGACCAAACCGACGATGTCGCCCATGCCAAGAATGCGTCCGGCCAGTCGGTCCGGCACAAACGGCTCGAATTGATCGAGCTTCTCCCCCACCCCCGCGAATTTGATCGGACGTTGCGTGACTTCGCGCATGGAAAGCGCCGCGCCGCCGCGCGCATCGCCATCGAGCTTGGTCAAGACAATTCCGGTTATCTGCAACGCATCGTTGAAGTGCGTCGCGACGCTGACCGCTTGCTGCCCCGTAGCTGCGTCAGCGACAAGCAGGACTTCCTGCGGCTGCAAAAACTCTTTCAGTTGTCTGATCTCCTCGATCAACGCAGCATCGATTTCCTGCCGGCCTGCGGTATCGAAGATTTGCACGTTACCGTTTTGCTGTTCGGCCCAATCGATACTCGCGGCCGCGGCGCGGCGCACATCCTTCTCGTTAGGCGCCGGCATGAAGACCGGCACATCCACCTGACGACCTAACGTTGCGAGTTGTTCGATCGCCGCCGGCCGCTGCAAATCGCAAGCGATGAGCAGTGGCGCGCGTCCCTGCTTTTTTAAATAGTTCGCGAGCTTGGCGGAAGAGGTTGTCTTGCCCGCGCCATTCAAACCGACCATTAAAATGCGCGCCGGTTTGTCGAGATTGAGCGGAGCCGCATCGCCACCGAGCAACGCAGTCAGTTCATCGTGAAAAATCTTCACGATCTGTTGTCCCGGCGTTACGCTCCGCAATACTTCTTCGCCGAGCGCTTTTTCCCTGATGTTCGCGATAAATTTTTTAGCGACTTGAAAATCGACGTCGGCTTCGAGCAATGCCAGCCGAACCTGACGCAGCGCGTCATTGATGTTTGTCTCGCTGATCGTGCCGTGACCGCGCAGGTCTTTGAAAATGTCCTGCAGCTTATCGCCGAGTTGGGAAAACATATTAACCTAACGAGCGAAGAACTCCGGGGGGCGCACGCGCCTCGCGTGCGGGCGATTGCGCCCTCGCGATCGCGAACTTTTCCGAAACAAGATTGTTTTGGCGAGGCGCCAAAACCCGCACGCGGAGGCGCGTGCGCTCCCAGATCGCCCGATCACCGCTTCTTGGCTGGGGTTGACGACGCCCCTGCCGGCGGTAGTGAATCGGTCGCCTTCACCGCGCCTTCATCCACCACAAAACTCCAATGCGTCGAAACTTTTTTACCCCCCGATTTCGCGTCGATGATTACGGTGCAGGTTTTATCCCGTAATTTTTGCGGGATTTGATACGAAACGTTTTGCGTCTTTGGATCGTAATTCGCAGGCACTATTCCAAGTCCGCTGATACGCATTTGCACGGTGCCTTGATCGATCGGACCAAACCCTGCCAGATTTGCTTTGATCATTGGCGCGGCGGTTTTCACTGTTTCGCCGTCGGCTGGCTGTACACCGAGAGTGACCGCGCTCACTTCGGCAACTGGCACGCTCCCGCCAGTGGTCATGCCGCCGAAGTTCACCGCTTCTGCAAAAACCTTCGGTTTGTTTGCTTCGATCATGTAACGGCCTAACGAGTCCAGAGGCGAGCCGTAGGTAAGCTTCTGACCGTAGACCGTGAAGAGCGCTTCATAGCCAGCCTTCACCGCCACTTCTTTCACGTGCTCGTTGTAAAAGCCGTAGGGCACCGCGAAGCAATTCACTTTCACGCCGAGTTTTTGCTCGATCGTTTGCTTGGATCCTGCCAGTTCATTTTCCAGCCACGGCTCGTACTCGCTCTGCGCAAGACGGCGTTTTGTTAAACGATCATACGGCGGCTTGCGCAAATCCTGATGGGTGACGCTGTGTGCTTGAATATCGACGCCGGCATCCCGCATTTCCGCGAGCTGTTCCCAGCTCATCGATTCCCCGCCGCTGAAACGGCCCGGCTTGATTCCCTCGGTGTAAACAAACATTGTCACCGGATATCCGTATTTTTTCAGAATCGGCCACGCGACTTCGTAGCCGGATTTGTAACCATCGTCGATGGTGATAACAGCGCTGTGCGGCGGAATATTTTTCTGCCCGCGTTTCCAGGCAAGAAAATCCTGCATACCGATCACTGAAATTTGCCGGTCCTGGAGTTCCTTCATTTGCGCTTCGAAAGCGGCCGGCGTGATTTCCGTGTCAGGCCGCCGCACTTTGTTGACGAAACGGTGATAACCAAAAACAACGACTTCTGCATTCTGATCGACCAGCGGTTTTGCCGGCGTCGGGAAAGGCGTAGCGACAGCGGTTGGCGCAGGTGTCGCGACGCCGCTCGCGTTCTGATTGGGTGGACCGTTGCCAGTCGTCCCACGTTTCTTACAGGCGGATAGACTTAAGGCGAGCAGCAGTAAAAAGAGGGCAAATCGTCGAAGCATAAAATCAAGGTAAGGCCTTTAGTTGTGAGCGCACAAAAAACAAGCGGTTTTTCGCGATGCTTTATTGGTAGGGCGCGACGGCTCGTCGCGCCGACGAAAAATTGGGTCACACTTTGATAAGCGCCATTAAAGCTTCACGCGCGCGCGATGCGAAGTCGAATCCGCTCGCCGAATCTCCCCAGGCTTTGTCGGCGCGACGGGCCGTCACGCCCTACCGAACCAAAAAACGGTGGCAGATAAAATGCTTTCACGTATCAATCAAAAATGCGCAGGCGTTTGCCACGGATCATCGCGGCGGGATTATTCTGCTCGCTCGCAAGCTGCGCGACGCAGAGCAAACCGCCGAAGAACACTTCCCGCACGTTTACCACTGTCGTAGTCGATGCCGGACACGGCGGGATGGATAGCGGAGCATCACGGCGCTCTGGCCCGCCGGAAAAAGTGGTCGCTCTCGACGTGGCGCAACGTGTCGACAAAAAGTTGCGCGAGTCACAATTAAAAACGGTTATGACTCGCCCGAGCGACGTGTTCATCTCGCTCGATCGACGCGTCGCCATTGGAAATGCGCAGAAAAATTCCGTCTTCGTCAGCATTCATTTCAATGATTCGCGTCGGCGCGCGGTTCATGGTTTCGAAACGTATTTTCATTCGCCGATGTCGTACGACCTTGCGCAAAGGATCGAAAATAAATTGCTTACCTTACGTCACGCGGTGAATCGGGGAGTGCACCCGGCGAACTTTCGCGTCTTGCGCAAGGCCGCTTATCCAGCCGTTCTCGTGGAATGCGGCTTTTTAAGCAACCGCTCAGAAGGACGATCCGCCCGCAGCTCCGATTATCGCGAGCAGCTCGCCGATAAAATCGCCGAAGCAATCGTCGAGCAACGCTACGGTGTTGGCGTTTATCAAGGCGGCGCGCAAAGCGTCGTTGAGCAAGGGGCAACGGCTACGCCGCAGGCTGGCTCTCCGCCGCCGAAGGCTCCGCCACTCGGTTCGCCGCATCGCTAGAACTCGATCCCACGCGCCTCGCGTCCGATCGCTGCGAGAATAATGATCGCAATAAAGACGACGAGTTCGATGCACGCCATCGTGAGCGCGTAATTCGCGTTGCCATTCGCATCGCGGAAACGTTCGGCCAGCCAGGCTTGTTGTTGGGCGGCGTAAGCGGCAGCGAAATTCCCTAATTGATAAGCGAGACCGGGAAACGTCCCGCGAAACAGCGGCGGCGAAAGTTCGTTCAAATGCACCGGGACAACACCCCATGCGCCCTGCACCATGAACTGCATGAGAAATCCACCAACAATCAGGAGCGCAGTTGTCGGCGCAAAAATCCAGAGAGGGATTAACAACATTCCGCACAGCGCAGAGAAGATGATGGATCTCCGACGCCCCCATTTTTGTGAAAGGAAACCTACGATTGTTCCGCCGCAGATCGCGCCGAAGGCATACACGATCGTGATCATCGATTTCTGGCTCACGCCAAAACCGCGCTGTTTCTCGAGAAAGGTCGGATAGAGATCCTGTGTGCCGTGCGACATGTAGTTGAACGCCGTCATGAGCAGAACGGCGTAGACGAACAAGAGACCGTGTTGCCTAACGAGTCCGATAAAATCGATCCGCGTTTTTTCCTTTCGCTCACGCTGGCGGTGCCAGACCGGCGATTCTGGCACTCGCGCCCGAATAAAAATGACGAGCAGCGCCGGAAGCGCACCGGCAATGAACAGGCCGCGCCAACCGAAAAACGGAAAGACGATCCAATAAACGACGGCGGCGAGGAGATAACCAAACGCGTAACCCTGTTGCAAAATTCCCGAGAACAAACCGCGCGCTTCGGTTGGCAACGACTCCATGGCGAGCGATGCGCCGAGTCCCCATTCCCCGCCCATGCCGATTCCGTAGAGCGCGCGCAGCAGAAGGAAGATTGTGAAATTTGGCGCGACTGCGGTCAGTAATTCCATCAATGAATAAAAAATGATGTCGGCCATGAGCGGAATGCGGCGGCCGAATTTGTCCCCGAGCAATCCGAAGATAAACGCGCCGAGCGGGCGCATCATGAGCGTCAACGTGATTGCGAATGCGACTTGCGGAATTGTTCGGCGAAAATCGTGCGCAACCGGACTCAGGACGAAGGTGAGCAGAAAAAAATCGAGCGCATCGAGCGCCCAACCCAGGAAACAGGCGATGAATGTGTTGCGCTGATCGCGATTCAACGAGCGAAAAAGCCGCATCGCTTCCACGCAAATCAGCTACTTGTCATGTCGAGCGAAGTCGAGACATCTCTTATCGTTAGTCGGGCAGTAAGATTCCTCCTCGGTCCGAGCCGGACTGGCACATTCGCTCGGAATGACAGAAAACGGCGCACTGCTAGATTCAATAATGCGCTATCTCGTAAAAGCACGCGTCAGGAATGGGAAGCGTGAGTCGCTTATCCGCGCGATCGAAGGTGAAACCCTCGGCAAAGGTTCGATCGCCGGTGATGAATATGTCTACGATATGACGCAAGCTCGCGTCGCGGCCGATGGGACGGCGCGCTGGGTCGAGACGTGTTTTTGCGATCCGCCGCTTGCGGAAGAGCGGCCCTATTGGGAAGAATATTTCGAACTGCTCAGCGTTAAGGATGCGCATTCGCGCCGCGACTGCCGTCACGAAAACGGCACGGAACCGTGGGCCTGCTGCGATTGTGATTGCACTCGGCGGCTTGAAGAAAAACTGGAAAGCAAAGGCGAATCGTTTTTGGAGGAGCTGCGCCTTTCGTCAGCTATTAAGCAATAGTCGCTTGATCGACAACGTATTGACGTATCATGATACGTCAATTTGTTGGTTGCTGTAGACCGGAAAGTAGCGTTTAATGCTCGGACGTCATGCCGGACCCCGACTCTCACCCATTGGAAGAATTGCTGCGCGAACGCATCGCGATTCTCGATGGCGCCATGGGCACGATGATCCAGCGCTACAAGCTAAGCGAAGCCGACTATCGCGGAATCCGATTTCACGATTGGAAAGGCAAAGATCTAAAAGGCAGCCTCGAACTACTTCTGCTGACGAAACCAAATGTTATCGATGAGATTCATACGCAGTACCTCGAGGCGGGAGCCGATCTGATCGAAACCAACACTTTCAGCGCAACGACGATCGGGCTCCACGATTTTCTGTTTCAAGGCGAACCGAAGAGCGGCCGCAAAGATACCGAGTTTTTCCAGCGCGTGGTCGATGATAACGAGCTGCGCAATCTCGTCCATGAAATGAACTTCGCAGCAGCACGCATCGCGCATGAGGCGGCCGACCGCGTGTCGAACGCGACTGGGCAACGGCGTTTTGTGGTGGGCTCAATGGGACCGTTGCCGGTAACCGCATCTCTTTCGCCCGACGTTAACGACCCCAGTTTTCGCGCCGTAAATTTCGATCAAATCGAAAGCGCTTATGCGGGCCAGGCTGCGGCATTGCTTGAGGGCGGAGTCGATCTGCTCGCGGTGGAAACAATCTTCGACACGCTCAACGCGAAGGCCGCGATCTCTGCGATCACGCAAGTTTTCGAACGCGCCGGCAAAAAAGTTCCGCTGATTATTTCCGGAACGGTGACCGATCTTTCCGGCCGCATACTGAGTGGTCAAACGGTAGAAGCTTTTCTGATTTCCGTCGCACATGCGAATCCGCTGGTGCTCAGCCTCAACTGCGCGCTCGGCCCTAACGAGATGGAACCTTATGTGGAAGAACTCGCGCGCTCCGCGACCACTTACACGAGCGCGTACCCAAACGCCGGTCTGCCCGATCCACTTTCACCGACCGGTTTTCCGGAGACGCCGGAGAGCCTGGCGCCGAAATTGGGCGAGTGGGCGGAAAACGGATGGCTGAATATTGTCGGCGGCTGTTGCGGGACGACGCCAGAACACATTCGCGCCATCGCAACGGCTGTCCGGTCTTTTGCACCGCGTCCCTTTCCGACCGCCATGCGCAACGGTAGCGGCCAATCGAACTGATGCGCGCGCTCCAACTCGCCGGCCTTGAGCCGCTAGTCATCACGCCTGACACCGGTTTCGTTGTCATAGGCGAACGTACGAACATCACTGGTTCGCCCAAATTTTCGAAATTGATTCTGGGCGGCGACTTCGACGCCGCGGTCGCCGTTGCGCGGCAGCAGGTCAACGGCGGCGCCAACATTCTCGACGTCAACGTGGACGAAGGAATGATCGATTCGGAAGCGACCATGACGCGCTTTCTCAACCTGATTCAAAGCGAGCCGGAAATCGCGCGCATTCCCATCATGATCGACAGCTCGAAATGGAGCGTGATCGAGGCGGGGTTAAAATGCGTACAGGGAAAATGCGTTGTGAACTCGATATCGCTGAAAAATGGCGAGGAAGAATTTCTGCGCCACGCTGCACTCGTTAGGCGCTACGGCGCCGCCGTTATCGTGATGGCGTTCGATGAAAGCGGTCAAGCCGACACTCTGGAGCGACGAATCGAAATTTGCAGCCGTGCTTACAAACTATTAACGGAGCGGGCCGGATTTTTGCCTAACGACATTATTTTCGATCCGAATATTCTGACGGTGGCAACCGGATTGGAAGAACATCGCAACTACGCAGTCGATTTCATTGAAGCGACGCGCTGGATCAAAGCGAATCTACCGGATACGCGCGTGAGCGGCGGCGTGAGTAACATCTCATTCTCATTTCGAGGCAACAACACCGTGCGTGAAGCGATGCACGCGGCGTTTCTCTATCACGCGATTCGCGCCGGGCTCGACATGGGAATCGTCAATGCCGGTCAGCTTGCGGTGTATGAAGAAATTGACCCTCCGTTGCGCGAGCGTGTTGAAGATGTGCTGCTCAATCGTCGCGACGATGCGACAGAACGATTGGTCGAATTTGCAGAAACCGTTAAAGCGGCTGGCAAGGTCGCGGTGAAAGATGAAGCATGGCGCGAGCGTCCGGTCGAGGAGCGCCTTTCACATGCTCTGGTCAAAGGCATCGTTGATTTCATCGATGCGGACACCGAAGAGGCGCGGCAGAAATCAAAGCGGCCGCTTGATGTGATCGAAGGTCCGCTCATGGCGGGAATGAGCGTGGTGGGCGATCTCTTTGGCGCAGGCAAAATGTTTTTGCCGCAGGTGGTGAAAAGTGCGCGCGTGATGAAAAAAGCAGTCGCGTATTTGATGCCGTTTATGGAAGCGGAAAAAGCCGGAGGGGCGAAACCGCAGGGCCGAATCGTGATGGCGACAGTGAAAGGCGACGTGCACGACATCGGGAAAAATATCGTGGGCGTTGTCCTGCAATGTAATAACTACGAGGTAATCGATCTCGGCGTGATGGTGCCGGCGGCGAAGATTTTGGAAACGGCGCGGGAAAGGCAAGCGGACATCATTGGATTAAGCGGACTGATTACGCCTTCGCTCGACGAGATGGTGCACGTGGCGCAGGAAATGGAGCGGGAGAAGTTTAATCTTCCGCTGCTCATCGGCGGTGCGACTACGAGCCGCGCGCACACCGCGGTCAAGATCGAGCCTCACTATCGCGCGAATAGCACTGTGCATGTGCTTGATGCTTCACGCGCAGTCGGGGTCGTAAATAATCTGCTGAGTACGGAGGGAAATGGCGCCTTTGCCGCGAAAACTCGCGCTGATTATCAGCGATTGCGGGAAGAGCACGCCTCAAAGACGCAGGAAAAGAAATTGGTCTCACTTGAGGAAGCGCGCGCGCGAAAACCGAGGTTGGATTGGGCGAATTTCAAACCGCCAACACCGGAGTTTGTCGGAACGCGCATTTACGCGACAGATCTGGGTAGCGCACGCGTCTCGCGTGTGGGCGACGGCGTCTCGCCGTCGCGAACTTCCGATTCTGCAAAAAGTTCGTCTCCGCGAGACGCGTGCGCTAGCCAATCCATATCGCTCGAGACGCTCATCGATTACATCGATTGGTCCCCGTTTTTTCACACATGGGAATTGCGCGGACGCTACCCGGCGATTTTCGATGATCCGACAGTCGGAAACCAAGCTCGCGAATTGTTCGATGATGCACAGAAACTTCTTCAGTGCATCGCCTCGGAAAGATTGCTGACCGCACGCGGCGTGTTCGCCTTCTGGCCAGCAAACTCGTTAGGCGACGATGTTGAGGTTTATGAAGATGCCGAGCGCACGAGAGTGAGGACGACATTCCATTTCCTGCGGCAGCAAATGCAAAAACCGGCGGACCAATTCAATCATTGCCTGGCCGATTACATCGCACCGAAAAATTCAAGCGACGCTCACAGAGCGCCGCTACAGGATTTTCTTGGCGGATTCGCAGTCACGGCGGGAATAGGCGCAGACGAACTGGCGCAAGAATTCGCGAAGGACCATGACGATTACAACAGTATCCTAACGAAAGCTCTGGCGGATCGATTGGCCGAAGCATTCGCGGAATATCTGCACAAGCAGGCGCGCATCGCGTGGGGCTTCGGCGCGGATGAAAAACTCTCGACGGAAGAATTGATTCGCGAACGCTACCGCGGGATTCGTCCGGCGGCGGGTTATCCCGCTTCGCCTGAACATACGGAGAAGCAAACGCTTTTCGATCTGCTCAAAGCCGAGGAAAACACTGGTATTACCCTAACGGAATCTTTCGCAATGCATCCCGGCGCAAGCGTGAGCGGACTTTATTTCTCGCATCCAGACTCGAAATATTTCGCCGTCGGAAAAATCAACCGGGATCAGGTGCGCGATTATGCCGCGCGCAAAAAGATGCCTAACGAGTGGGTGGAAAAATGGCTCGCGCCAAACCTGTCTTACTAAGAGACAGGACGGTCTGATCGTTCCGCATTAAGCGACGGATCCTGAATTTGCGCGCCGAAAATTAGAAGTGCACCCGCCTCGTCGGCAGAAACAGGATCTGCAGTTTTTTGCGTCGCCTCGGGCCAATGAACGCTCCAGGCAAGTCCGCATTTTTCCAGCACCCAAATAAAGTAGCGGGTAAGATCGAACTCCCACCACTTCAATCCATGCGCAGCGCAGCGCGGTTTGGCGTGGTGATTATTGTGATAGCCTTCGCCGAACGCGCCCATGCCGATCCAAAAATTATTTTTGCTGTGATCGGAGGTCTCGAAGTTCCTGTATCCAAAGGCGGGCATGTGACAGATCGAGTTAACGGCCCAGGTCATATTATATATGATGAGCATGGGAACGTAGAGACACCAGAGCATGCCGGCGAAACCGAATGCGAAATAGAGCGCGGCGGCGACCGCGAGATGCGGCAAAACATAGAGATAACTGCGTTCCCAGAGTCGGCAGTACCAGATTTTACGCACATCGGCAGCGTAACGGAGCGAGCGTTCGCGGAAGCCGGGCGGCTTGCGAATGAGCCACATCATATGCGCATAGGGAAATCCGTGCACCGGGCTATGGATGTCTTCGTCGGTATCCGATTTTAGGTGATGGTAACGATGATCGCCGACCCAAGTGACAGGATCGCCGGCTAACGTCACTGCCGAACCGGTGGCGAAAAAAAACTTCAGCCAACCCGGCATTTCGAATCCACGGTGAGTGAGATACCGATGAAGGTAAAGGGTCGTGCTCATTCCGCCCCAAAAGTAAACCGTGAGCATGAACGGAAGGTAGGCGAGATGAAAACGAGTGAGCAATCCCACGAATCCTAGCAATTGGATCGCGATCAGGATTGCGAAAATGAACAAATTAACCTTTTCGTTTTTAAACATGCAGTGTGGCAAGAAGCAGCCAGCTGGGCCGCATTCCAGAAATCGAGGCGACACGATGCGATGGAAGGTGTTTCGGCGCAACTAGTTTCCAAAAAGTAGCTGGGGCGGGACAAGATTGTGCATGCGCAGTGGAGCGGGGCGTGTTACACAGCTTTCCGACAGCGCGGGGTGTAGCTTAGCTTGGTAGAGCGCCTGGTTTGGGACCAGGAGGTCGCAGGTTCAAATCCTGTCACCCCGACCAACGTCGAATAAGAAATGAAGCGGATTTGTCAGCTGTTTTTTTGCGTAATGCTTTGGCCTGCGCTGTGCAGCGTCGCACAGGATTCGTTGCCGCGGAAAGAGAGCGCGAAGCCAACCGCCTCGGCCAGCCCAACACCAATTCCCGAAAGTGTGCTGGCGTTGATTCCACCTCCTGCCGGAAATAGCGCGCCGCCGCCGGCAGGGCCAGCAATGCCGGATCTATCGCAGCTCGATCAAATCTTCAAGCAGACCGCTCCCGGAAAGGAAGCGGCGGAATATCGCGCTCACGTCGAATGGCGCGAATTAAAAAATCGCACCGTCAACGATCCCGCCGTGGTAGCGGCGAAGGCCGCAGCTCGAGCAGCCTCGACCGACTTGGAAAAACGCAATCGTCTTCGCGTTTATTATAAAATTTTCTACGCGCGCATGCGAGCGCGTGCCTCCAATCCCCAAATAGTTGCTTACCTGGACTCGATGAAAGACGCGCACCTCAGTCTTTTGGATCAGCCCCGGGTGCGTCCAACGCCGGAAGAAGCGAAGAAACCAGAGCCCACTCCCGAACAAAGCAGCCAGCCCGCCCCAGAGCCGAGTTTGCCTAACGAGCAACCTTTGCCTTAGCGTCGGCTTGCCTCCGATGCAACGGCGAATAGAATCGTGATCATCCACGGCGCGTTCGTCTAGTGGTTAGGACACAGCCCTCTCAAGGCTGGTGCACGGGTTCGACTCCCGTACGCGCTGCTTTATTTTCATCAACGTGGATCAAGTGCATGCTTGACCGTGGGCCAGGCATCTGGATACAAATTGCCAACACAATGGAGCTTCGCTCGCAGTTTGAGCGTTCGACCACATGGATCAGCCCCCACCCAATTTACCGGTAGCCAAGAGGAGAATACTTTTGGCGCACTTTGCGGTCGTGTTGGGCGGCGTGATTCTCTTTGCAGTTCCGTCGTCTAATGTCATTCTCGCGCAGAGTGGTGAACGGTCACCCACTCTGCCTCACCACCAATCCGATCCTGCGCAGATACAGGCCGGCGGAGTGGCGAATGGACGTACGCCAGCAGCGGTTCCAAGCGCGCCTTTAGCGCCGCCAAGCTGGGTGGCGGCCGCTCCGTATCCGACAACCATCGCTCGTTACGCCTTCGCGCAGGTTGGCCAGGATTTGTACGTCATCTCTGGTTTTTCAAGCGTAATCCTAAACACAGTTAATCGGTACAACGCCACCGCCAACACTTGGACACCGCTTGCTCCAATTCCAGTCGGCTCGGAAGCCCCCGCCGCCGCCTACTTTAAAGGTAAGATTTATGTCATAGACGGCAGTGGCGGAAATCTGATTCGCATCTACGACATCGCGACCAACACTTGGACGAATGGTCCTCCGAGACCAGGGTTCACCGATTGCTATGGTGCCGCGGCCGGGGCATTCAATGGCAACGTATATGTGGTCGGCGGTAGCGGTGCCGCGCCAAATAAACTTCTTTCAATCTATAACATCTCCAATAACACGTGGAGCAGCGGGCCCGCTGCACCTGCGGATTACGAACTAGGAGGCTATACGCAGGTAGGGCAGTTTCTTTACCTGATCGGCACCTCTACAGGTGACCCCGCGAATCACACTAACAGCACCGTGAGCATGCGCCTCGATATGTCGACCAACACATGGAGCACCGGCCCTGCCTGGACACCGCAGCGCGCCGATTTCGCTCTCGCCGCCAGCGGCTCCAAGCTTTTTGCCATCGGCGGCGACCTTAACGGCGGGGGCTTTTTCGATTTTTCCACACAGGTGGACGAACTGGAGACAAGCAGCTGGCCCGCGGGAACGTGGGCCGCTTCCGCGAGCAATTTACCCTCGGCACGTCAGGGCAATCAGGCTGGTTTTTTCAGTACCGGGCGCAGCGGGGGAGAGATATGGAGCACAGGCGGTGTAACTAAAGTGAACCCCGTTACTACAACGGCTGAGCACCTTTTTCGTCCGGTTCCTTGCGTGATAACGTTCACCGGAGCTATCGGCTCGCATTCTACAACGTATCCCAGCTCGAGTGGCGTCCAAACAAACCGAGTGGCTCGACTTAACAATCCGAGTGTCTGCGGCGTGACGAAGGCTTTCCCCGGCACTTCTTCCGGATCATTTGCTTTCGATCAATATAGTTTCACAAATAATGGCCCGCCGGTATGTGTTACTTTTACCATAGATACCGCATGCACAGCGAGTCAGGAGATTTTCGCGGTTGCTTATCTCGGCAGTTTTAATCCAGCGAATGTCGCTGCAAATTATCTGGGCGATATAGCATTCAGCCCTCCCACCGGCCACAGTTTCTCTGTTGATGTGCCTGCAAACTCGACGGTAGTCCTGGTTGTGAGCGAGGTCAGTACAAGTGCTTGTCCCAACTATATAGTTACGGTGAATGGTTTGAGCTGCGGTTTCCAATTGACCTCCGCCGTTTCTAAAAAAGTTCATGGCGGCACACCATTCAATATCAACCTGCCTCTTGTCGGCGCACCAGGCGTCGAGTGCCGCACCGGGGGTACTGGCGGCAACCATACAATCGTCTTCACCTTCAATAACACTGTAGTAAGCGGCAGCGCGACTGTCACAACCGGGACGGGCACGGCTGGTGCAGCGACCTTCTCGGGCAATACCATGACCGTGCCGCTCACTGGTGTTGCCGATCAACAGAAGATCACTGTCACCCTCAACGGTGTAACCGATAACTCCTCGCGCGTTCTAGCCAGCACTCCCGTAAGTATGAACGTGCTCCTCGGCGACACGAATGGAAACAAGACTGTTAACTCTACCGATATCTCACAAACTAAGGTCCAATCGGGCGTAGCTGTCAGCGCTGCTAACTTTCGCAACGACACAAACGTCAGCGGAGGAATCAACGCTACGGATATTTCCCAGGTAAAGGTGAACTCCGGGCACGGCGTGCCGTAATCAAGAAGGGTGCGGAATTGCGTCGGGGCGTTAGCGTCTTTTCCGCCCGGAATGGCCGGCATGGGCAGCCACCGAAATTTCGCCAAGTTCGTAGAAATGTATTTGCTACGAGACCCCCATTTCGTAATATCGGCGCGCTCTTCCCGGACAGTTTAATGTAGACCCCTGATGAACACTCGTTCAGCCAACAATCGACGCCATTTTGAGCTCGCACGTGTCTCGGTTCTACCAAGCCTTTGCCTTTCGAGATCGCGTCTCACGTCGATCGGTGCCATTAATCCCGGCAATATTTCCAACACTACCGGGCCGGCTAACTTACAATCAGCCGAACAGCAGCCAGCAGGATAGCGGATCATTACGTTCGAAGGGCAACGATGACCGCTGGCGCGATTCTTAACTCCGCACAAGGTTTTGGCTTAGCGCGAAAAGCTCTCCTGGCTTTTGCGGCGTTAGGTATTTCGTCTTTCATCGTGGCAGTCGCTTTTGCCCAGGATGTCTCGATCGCCGACTTAGAACCGTCTTCAATCGATTCGACACCTCCTCCTGCCGATTCGGTCGAACCTATGCCGCTAAGCGAACCTCCCCCGCCGAGCGAGGCCCCCGCCGATGAATTCGATTCTACTTTGCCGGCTCCGCAAAACGATGTCGCGCTCCCGGTCGCCGGGAAAGATAGCAGCCTTTCCGCCGTCCCCCGGAAGTTCCACTACGCGGTTCACGTAACCGTCAGAGGCGTCTATGACGACAATATTGAGATAACCAACACGAATCGTTCTTCAGATTACTACTTCGCGATCGAACCGGCCATCACCCTCGGATACGGCGACATCGTAGGGCTTGAAGGCAATTACATTCGATTCGATTACGAGCCCAGCATTTTTCTTTTTATCGATCATGACAACGCGAATGCTGTCCAACACATCATTCGTTTACAGGGCTACCATCGCTTTGGCCGGCTCGCGTTCACGTTGGATCAAGACGTCCAATTGCTGGAAGGAGCAAACCTCAATACAACAACCAATGGCTTGAGTAATGTCGGAATCATCGATGCTGGCGGGCGAAATCGAGTCAATCTTTACGCAACGAGATTGGGCGCAACCTACGACCTAACCGGCAAGACGTTTCTGAGCGGCGGACTGGATTACTCGATTTGGGACTACAAGAATAATCTTATCAGCTCTGAATACCTTTCAGGTAATCTGTTCATCAATTACAATTACAGTCCAAAGTTAGTCATAGGCTTGGGCGGAACCGGCGGGTACAATTGGGTCGATTCGCCCAGTCCCAATCAAACATTCGAACAAGCGAACGTCCGCGTGGGTTATCAAATCACGGGCAAGATTTCCTTGAACGCTTCGGGTGGCGTAGAATTTCGACAGTTTGAAAACGAGGCCCGCGGTGGTCACGTTTCGCCGGTTTACGATCTAAACGCGACTTATCAGCCTTTCGATGGAACAAGCATCACGCTCAGCGGCACTGGCCGGATTTTGAACTCTGCCGTCTCTGCGGGGCAAGATTACACCGCGTCAACTATCACCGCTGGAGTACGACAGCGTTTCCTCGGACGCATTTACTTCAGTCTCACCGCAGGTTACGAACATGCAGAGTATTTCAATGCCGTCGATGGCGTTAACGCGACGCGGGACGACAATTACTATTTTATTCAACCGGCTCTTGATCTTACAGTCACTCGTTGGTGGACTGTGGGTGCCTACTACCTCCATCGGGAAGATGACAGCTCTACCGAGAATTTTAGTTTCTATGACAACCAATTCGGCATTCGAAGTGCATTTACGTTCTAGCAGTCGTCAGCAGCCTCTTCGCGGCGACGCACACCGGGCGATCGTCCTTGCCGCATTTGTGTTAATCACCGCACTATCCATCGCGCAGCCTGCGCCCGAACCGTCACAAGCCCCCCGGCCACAAATTTCCCTCGCTTCGCCGTCAAGTAATTCGACGAACTACTCGTCTCCGAGTTCCGGATCCTTCAATGCAGGCGTAACAAATGGCGTCAGCGCGCCGACCGGTTATCAGCTTAGCTCGAACGATTCAATTGCCGTGGAAGTTTTTGGTGAAGACGATCTCAAGACCGCTACGCGTTTGAACGGCGAAGGCGCGGTAAGTTTACCTTTGCTAGGCTCGGTTCGGCTGATTGGACTCACACTCTCACAGGCCACCGCAAAAATCACCGACCTCTACGCGCGAGATTATCTCGTCAATCCAAAGGTCAATGTAACATTGCTTGGTTACGCAAAGCGTCGCTTTACCGTTCTGGGACAGGTGAGCCGGCCTGGAAGCTACGAAATGCCGGAGACGAGCCCCGGCGGTATCGATCTTCTTGAAGCGATTGCAATGGCGGGTGGTTACACACGGATCGCGGCCCCCGAACGCATCAGCGTGCGGCGGCGTCCTGGCGAAAATGGTGAGAAGGTTATAAGAGTAGACGCTAAACGGCTCGCGCGCGCCGGCGGAGGAACCTTCCGTGTGGAATCGGGCGACACGATCACAGTCGGTGAGAGTATTTTCTAGTATGTTTTCCGCTCCGAATGCTTTCGCAAGAAGCCAGGCGTGTAAATTGCCATTCCATTTTCAATGCCTCCCTTAGAACAAACGCAGCGCAGTTCATCGTCCCCTTCAGTTCCGGGTGTGGGAGACGCGCTCGCCGAACCGAGAGGCTTCGACTTCCGTCATTTCTGGCATTCGATATTGGAACGCGTGTGGATTGTCGTTCTTTGTGTTCTTGCGGGCCTCGTTATAGCGCTTGGGTATCTCGCGCGCACCCCAAAGCTTTATCAAGGTCACACTGTTCTTGAAGTGGAAGTGCAGGAGCCGACGATGGTAAACGATCCGGAAATAAGTTCGCGCATTCGCTCCGCCTTTCTCGCCAGCCAGGAAGCGATGCGCACGATCGAGCAGAACCTAACGAATCGCAGCTTGCTCGCACGTGTCGTCCGCGCGGAAGGTTTGGCTAATGATGGCGGCCGCGCTCTTCTGGGCACAAGCGCGGCGAGCGATAAGAAAAACACGCCGGCTCCCTCTGCCTCGATATCTCCTTCATCGCCCGCCCCGACGAGCGTTGCAATAACACCAACTTACACACCATTGGAAGAAGGTTTGGCTGGCGCTCTTTCCACGATGATTAAGCCAGTGATTCGGCGCGGCACGCGATTGATCGATCTGTATGTTACGAATCGCGACCCGGCTCTTGCGCAAAGCCTTGCCGAAGCAGTGGGCCGAGAGTACATCCGCAGTTCAATCGAGCACCGCGCCTCGTTCAGTCAGGAGACGTTGCGCTATCTCTTCGAAGAAGAAGAAAGGCTGAAACTTAATCTGCAAAAGAGCGAATCGGCCGTTGCCGAATACAAGGCGAACACGCCCGATGCTCTCCAATTAGGAGGCGGCGCGGCTTCGACTGGAAGTCAGACCGGCGCCGTCAGCGTAGGCGGTCGCGGTGGTTTGGTGGAAGACAAACTACAGGAGTTGACCAGCAAATTGACCGGCGCCAAAGCCGAGCGCCTTCGTTTGGAAGGTCAGCTCAAGCAAGTGGAACAAACCGGCAACAATATCGATGCGTTGCTCGCAGTCCCGGTCATCGCAGCTGCCCCTACTATAGTCGATCGCCGCCGCGATGTTGCGCAGTTGGAAGCAGGAGTAGCTACACTTGCGCAACGTTACAAAGACAAACACCCAAAGATGCTGGCTGCGCGCGCCGCCCTATCCGAGGCACGCGGTGCGCTCCGTCGCGAAGTTCTGGCTCAGCCGGAAATCTTGCGTAACACCATCCAACAGGCGCATGCGGCCGAACAAAACATGGGAGTGGCGACGCAGGAACAGGAAAAAGCGGCGCTTGCTCTTAACAAGGCCGCCATTGGTTACCAGGAATTGGCGCGACAGGCCGAAACAGATCGCGCGCTCTACGAAAGCGTCTTGCGCCAAATCAAAGAGACTAACCTAACGAAAGATGTAAAGACGAATGCCGTAAGCGTCATCGAACATTCTCCTTACCCGAATTTCCCGGTAAGCCCCAATCCCAGGAAAGCCATCGTCCTCGGGTTACTCGGCGGACTCGCAGCAGCTCTCGCTTTTGTTTACCTCGCCGATATCCTGGATCGTTCTATCAAGACGGTAGATCAGGCTGAATCGCTTTTAGGTCTTCCCGTTCTCGCAGCCGTACCCGAAGCAACCAGCAATGCAAAGGCTCCGGTTGAAACGCCCGATATCAAGCTTACAGGCACCACTACGTATCGACTCGTGGCCGAAGCACCCGAAGGTCCGACTGCGGAAGCATTCCGAAATTTGCGCGCTGCCCTATCCTTGCTCGGACCAGAAGTAGAAAGAAAAGTTTTCCTCTTCACCAGCGCTCTTCCCACTGAAGGTAAAAGTTTCACGAGCGCGAACTACGCGCTCGCGCTCGCGCAACAAGGCCACCGCGTCCTGCTCATCGACGGCGACCTTCGCCGTCCCAGCTTGCACAAGATCTTTCGATACGAAGGCGATGCCACCCCAACGCAGGGTGAAAACGAACCACCCGGAATCGTCGATTACCTTATTGGAGAAGCGGACCTGTCAACCGCCACTCGGTCCGTCTATGCGAGTGACGTAGATCCCACCGCCGATTCGTTCACGGAGCGAAACACGATTCGCACCGCCATGGGCGGGCAGCTTTCGGTCCTTGCCGGGGGTCAACGCGCACCGAATCCCGCCGAACTTTTGAGTGGAACTACCTTTGGCCAGCTTGTCGCTGAAGCATCACGCCTTTTCGACCGCGTGGTCATCGATACTGCGCCCATACTCGCGGTTAGCGACACTTTGCTCATGACGCCACATGTCCAAACCGTCTGTCTGGTGGTGCGCGCCGCGAAAACTCCGCGCAACGCCGTGCGCCGCGCACTTTCACTTGTCATTGGCGCCGGCGGCCACCCTGCCGGCGTTATCTTGAACCGTCTCCCGCATCGGCGCGGTTCCGGTTATTATTACTACTACGCCTCACACGGCTACGGCGCTGGCGAAGGATCGTATGCGGGTCGTTATGGCGACCGCTACGCGAAGAAATCAGAAAGTTCAAATGGCGAAGAAGAAAACCGCTGAGTTGCCTCAGCGGTTTTCGGTTATTAGTTATTTGTTACTAGTTATCGGACCAGTGTTAATTAGTTTCTAGTTGTTTTTGATAAATTACAGTGAATGCGACCGAACGCAGCGCAGTTAGAAGTTTTGAAGAGTTGGAATGCTGGAAACAATGCCGCTTACTGCGTTTGCTTGTCGCAAAAGAGATCGTCCCTATCCTAGCGAAGAACGAACGATACCGGTTAGCGGATCAAATGTTGAGGGCAGCACGTTCCACCACGGCGAATATTGCTGAGGGATACGGTCGATTCCATTATCTGGATAACGCCAAATTCTGCAGCAACGCTCGCGGATCGTGTTGGGAGGTGCTCGATCATTTAATAACTGCGTATGACGAAGGGCTTATTTCCACTGAATTGCTTGCTCGCGCGCGGGAACGCGTCGAACACGCGGTAAAGTTATTGAATGGATATATGAATTATTTAAAGCGAGCGGACGATCTTCCGGTCTCTAGCTGACGGAGTAGATCATGCCCTGATAACCGTCACCCGATAACCGATAACGGCGCCTCGCGCCCACCATTAACCGATAACCAATAACCCGCTGACTGCCGCTTCGCGGCGATCAGCGCCCCTTCACGAATAGGATCGTATGAATAGTTTTGAGAAAAATCATCGCATCCAATTTGAGGGAATAGTGCCTTATATAATAAAGATCGTACTTCAACTTCTCAATCGCGTCCTTATCATTCTCGCCATACGGATAGTTCACCTGCGCCCAACCCGTGATTCCTGGCTTCACCAGATGACGGAAATGATAGAACGGAATCTTGTTCTCGTAGATTTCCGCACACCGCGACCATTCTGCGCGCGGTCCGATCAAACTCATCTCCCCGTTCCAGACATTCCAAAGTTGGGGCAGCTCATCGAGACGTAACTTCCGCAGTACTCGTCCTACCCGCGTTATGCGCGGATCGCCCTTCCGCGTGTAAATATCTCCATCTCCCCCCTCAGTAGCCATTCTCATCGTTCTGAATTTATAAACGGTGAACGGTTTTCCCTCACGACCAACGCGTTCCTGCCAGAAAACCACCGGCCCCCGACTTTCGAGCCATATGGCTACCGCGATTAGGAAAAATAACGGAGAACAGATAACCATTAATCCGCCTGCCGCGACAATATCGCAAAGACGTTTTAGATAGTGATAAGGCGATATCCGCGCCAATTGAAATCCGGTTTGCAACGGCCAGACCGGATCGACCGCTTCCAAGGGAACATAACGCCAGTGTGTCTCATAGAAGGATTCGAGGGTATAAACGCGCGTCCGCTGAAACTGCGTGCGCACAAGACGATCGAGCAAGTGCGTGCTCAGCACCTTAATGTTTTCAGCCAGGATGATTCCGCTATAGGTCTGTCCAGGATTCCTTAGTTTGTCCGCTAGATCTCCTTGCACAATTGGCGACCCTTCGCCGGCGATGGGAAGTCCTTCGCGCTTCTCCGTTACATCGACAAACTGGAGCTGCTGCGGGTTGACGGAATTTCGATAGCACTCATACAACCTTCGTGCTGCTTCTCCAGCTCCGATAACAAGAAAGGCGCGATTAGAAAAACTCGCTGCAACATACTTCCCGATCCAACGCCGGTAATAAAGAGACACCGGCAGGAAGGTGAGAAAACTAACCAACAAAACCGCGCGACTGGGGTGCATGGTTTGATCGAAGGTTGCCGCGGAATAAATGATCATCGCACTAATAACCGCAGCAGCGCCAATCGCCAGGATGTGCTCGGCCGCGTAAGCCAGACTTCGCTTATCGATGTTACGATCGTAACCACCGATGATGTAAAGAGCCTGCACGATAATTACGAGTTGGATAACCTCGATAAGGAAAAATTCGAAGGGGGTTGCATGAAACGCTTCGCGGCGGAGAAAACTGGTGGCGCCGTAGAACGCAATCCATGCGACGAAATCGAGAAACAAATAGACTAACGCGACCGCCCATTCGTGACTCGCGACACGAACCAGTCGGGACTGCTGTTGCGGGATTCGTTCGCCAGCGGGAGCGGCGACACCTGAGTCAAGTTCCTCCAACGCGGTAAATAACCGGATCTCTCTCGGCGCTGAAGGCGTGAGATCGGTCTGTACTTGGTCTGCAGTTTGGGGGAGCATATTACTGGGAGGTTTAGGTAGAAACGGCTTTTATCGGTTTCACTGAAATCAGGCGAGAAAAAAATTAGGGCACGCGACGCGGCCGTGCGGTTACTTGTTACAGATTATCAGTTAATTGGCGGCGGGACCCAATGACTCCCCCCAGCAACGGATAACTCGTTGGTCCAGCCAAACACCCCCGATAACCAATAACTATTAACTTGTGAAGCTCTCTTCACGTCGTTACCACTCGAGGCGTCAGCCTTCGCCATCGAGCGCCTCCAGCTCGGCTTCCACCATTTCCCTCACGAGCGCATCGAAATTGCCGGACGGTTTCCAGTCAAGTGTAGTCCGTATCTTATCAGCAGACCCAACCAGGCCAACAGGATCGGCCGGGCGATCAAATGCTTTGTCGTGCTTTACATATTTAGTAGGATCTATTCCCACGACGGCGAACGCTGCAGCTAAAAAATCTCCTACAGAATGCGTTTCGCCAGAGGCAACCACGTAGTCGCCCGGAGCTTCCGCTTGCATCATCATCCACATCGCCTGCACGTAATCCTGTGCTCTTCCCCAATCACGCCGGCTGTCCAAATTCCCAAGTACGATCTTATCGCTCAAGCCCCGCGCAATTCTCGCAACACCCTGCGCAATCTTGCGGGTGACGAAATTCTCGCCACGCCTTGGCGATTCATGGTTATAAAGAATCCCATTGCAAGCGTACAGAGCGTACGATTGCCGATAAACTCGCACCAGATGCGTCGCAAAAGCTTTCGCACAACCATAGGGCGATGAAGGACGTAAGGGCGTTTCCTCAGTTTGGGGTGCTTCTTTAGCATTTCCGAAAATCTCGGAACTGGATGCATGATAAAAGCGAACTGGTTGCGGCTGATCACGGACTATTTCCAAGAGCCGCAAAGTCGCCATCCCAGCTTCATCGCAGGTCGATTCAGCGATCTCGAAGCTTAAACCAACGTGGCTTTGACCAGCGAGATGATAAACCTCGTCCGGATGCGCTTTCGAGAAGATGCGGCGTAAGGTCGTACTATCAGATAAATCTCCATAATGAAGAAAGAGGCGCTTTCCGTAGAGATGTTCGTCGCTTCGCAGGTGTTCTATACGCGATCGCAGCAAATTACTGGTGCGCCTGACGACCCCATGAACGCAATAACCTTTTCCAAGCAGCAACTCCGTAAGATAAGATCCATCCTGGCCGGTTATTCCCGTGATTAGTGCAATTTTTTCTGTCATGTTATTCTGATCCAAACTAACGGGAATAGTGATAACCTAGTAACGTTCTTTCACGACGCCATTTCGTTTCGTTTCAGAAAGTTTTCCAGGGCGAACAGGCACCAGGTTCGATACCAACTCTTTAACGGCACGGGACTCTCCGCCTCGATGCGTCGAAATACATCCTGCCATTCGCGACTAATCCAATCGCGGAAGGGAAATGTGAATCCTTGCTTCGGACGTTCCCGAATCCATTGCGGAATTTCCGGGACTGCATCGAGCAGCATTTGTTTTCCCTTCGCTAAGCGCAGTGCAGCAGGAATGCGTTGAATCGATTCGATAAGTCTGCTATCCACGAAAGGCACGCGCAACTCAAGACTCCACGCCATACTCATGACATCGCTATCGCGCAGAAGTTGATTGCGCATATAGCGGGTCATTTCGAGATAACTCACCTCATCTTCGAGCGTTGGTTGCGGTGGCACGTGTAACGCTATAGCCCCTTCAGTCGAGATCTCTTCGCAACCGTACCGCCGCAGAAGGCGTCCGACTTCCTTAGGGGTAAAAATGCCGCGCATTGCCCAATAGGCTGCGGGCGTGATAGGCACGTCAGTTAGATAACGGCCGAATCGAGTTGTGCGCGGTGAGGCAAAATCATTTTGTAACGCTTTACCGGCAAGAGCTCGCAAAGCGGAAAGTGCAATCGTAACCCTGCTGGCACGCACAAGCGCCGGAACCATTTCAAAAGAGCGATAGCCTCCAAACAGCTCATCACCCCCGAGACCTGAAAGGACAACCTTTAAACCCTCATCATGCGCCAGCTTCGCGACGCAGTAAGTGTTAAATCCATCGATGCTTGGCTGGTCCGAGCTTTCGATGAATTGTTCAAGCAGAGCACGCGCGTTTATCGAATCTAATCGCCAATCCGTGTGTCGCGTTCCGAAATGCTTTGCCGTTCGAGCTGCAACCTCTCCCTCATTAAAATTCGGATCATCGAACGAAATACAGAAAGTGCGCAGCTCTTTGGTCTTATTTTTCGACGCGAGTGCGACAAGCGTCGTCGAATCGGTCCCACCACTCAGGAATATACCGACAGGAACATCGCTAACCAGATGCCGCTCGACCGATTCGACCAATGCGTCGCGAACTTGTTGCGCGGCCTGCTCGCGTGAACTCTCTTCATGCGCGAACTGAATATCCCAGAACTTGGTCAGCCGTATCTTTCCGTTGCGCCACACGAGATAGTGTCCCGCCGGTAACGCGCGAATTCCATCCACCAAGGTCAAAGGCTCGGGCACTGCCCCAAAAAGCAGGTAACCGCAAAGCGCGTGACCCGACAGGTGCCGAGGAATAAGCCCTGTTCCCAACAGAGCCCGCACTTCAGAAGCAAAAAGGAGCTGCTCGCCCTCCTCATAATAATAGAGAGGCTTAACTCCCAAGGGGCCGCGAGCAATAAAACACGACTGCTCCACCTCATCCCAGATCGCGATCGCAAACATGCCCGCCAACTCGCGCACACAATCCGGTCCATAGCGCGCATACATCTCCAGGATAACTTCCGTATCCGAATGAGACCGGAACTGATGACCTCCATCTGATAACTCGGCGCGCAGGGCCGCGAAGTTATAGATCTCGCCGTTGAAGACTATCGTGTAACGCCCATCCGACGATTGCATCGGCTGATGCCCCGCCTCAGTCACGTCAAGTATGGCCAGCCGAGTACTTACGAGTCCGGAGTTACTGCGTTTCGAAATAAAAAAACCGCGATCATCAGGACCGCGGTGATGCAGAGCGCGCTCAAAACCTCGAAGCGTTTTCTCTAACTCGTCACCATCAAGCTTCGAGCCAACTATGCCAGCTATCCCACACATATTTTATGTAAAGTTGGAGCGTGGAACTCGGAAGGCGAAACGACTGACAAACTAAAGATGGGATTTCGCAGTCTTACCGCTTGTTACGAAGATAGCGAGAAGTTCGCTGCATTCCTTAAGCAGGATCTTCGCCGTATCGTCGCCGACAAGGTTCGATTCAATCAAGAGTTCGAGCCAATAACCAGTTTCAGCAGCTTACTTTTCACAAATGGCGAGCTTATGTATGAAGTCGCCGTGGGATTGACCGCGGCGGGCCTCGCGATAGTTTGCGCCGATCGATGTTCCGCTCTTCAGAATTTGATAGCCAATTACATCAGTTGCCTTCGCCTTTGGGAAAGAGTTCACTAGCTCGATGACGGCCAACGCAAACTGTTTGGTGCGAACTTCAAGATCGTTGTTCATGTTGCCCAGCCTCTTATTTTCGCGTTTCGCGTTTCGCCTTTGCCGTTTAGCAGCGGTCTGAGAACCTCTTCCAGCCGCTGCTTAAACCTATCATACCCATAGGCGTCTATCGCTTTCCGCCGCAAGGCCGCCGGATCAAAAATGATGTCCGGTATCTGCATGCTGCACTTCAGCTTTGGAAAGCCCGGCCGTTGTTTCGCATCCGTTACGCCAGTTTTCAGCTTCTCAAATTCTCCGCCGTTAGTTTTTCTCGCAAGAATCGCGATAAGCGCGTCTGCGATTTGAGCGACATCATCGGGATCGATCAGAACGCCAATGGTGCCATCAAGTAAGGGGTCGACAGACCCATCTTTGTTTCCCGCCAACACCGCTTTACCGCAAACCATCGCTTCAAGAAAAACGATGCCAAACCCTTCTCCTTTACTCGGCATGGCAAAAACATCGCAGAGATTATAGTGTTCGCGCAGCTCATGCTCCGGGATATAGCCAGCCAAGATTACATTTTCCTCGACACCCAGTTTCCGAACTAGAGCTTCGACGCGCGGCCGATCCGGTCCACGGCCGCCCAGTACATATCTTACGTCGGGGAACTGCTGCCTCACGGCTGGAATGGCACTCAAGAGCTGGTCATATCCTTTATAGCGCTCTGCGCTTGCTAATCGCGTGATGGTGAGAATGACTGGCTGGTTGGCACGGAGCCGATACCTCTTCAAAAGAAAACGAGGCTTAGGTCCCGACACGAACTGGTCTGAATCTACCGTGCAAGGAAAAAGCAATATATTGTCAGGGGCAATCCCGATTGCGACTGCCATTCGTTGTCGAGTGTATTCGCTAATAGCAAGCAACTTGTTCGCGTTTCGCAGCGCAGCGCGTACGTGCCGCGAACGCACTTCCCAAACGTCGATGCCATTACCTATCGCTACATAAGGAATTCCGAATGCCTTTTTCAACCAATTGGCGACTGGCGAAAAATTCGGATGCGTCGTAATAACCAAATCCGGGCGATCAAACGCCGCGCACCGAAATAGCTCAATCGAAAACGCGCTAGTCCTTAACCCCGGCGGCCACCAGCCAAGCGGCGTGAAACTAGTCGTCCAATCAAAAGCTGGTTCTGGAAAAGAAGTGTCATTCTTCGAGAATACACATATGCGCGCCTCCGGCATAATTTCCCGAAGCGCGCGAACGAGAAATCGCGATAGCGTCTGAATACCTCCAATGGCCGAGGCATAATCCGGAACCCAGACATGAATCTTCATCGGCGCGAAGTAGAAAGGCGAAAAGCGAAAGTAGAAAGATCGCGCACGTTTCGCTGGGTCTTCTGCAGCATTTCAGCGTTTCAGCGTTTCAGCGTTTTCTCGAACAATTCGCTCATACAGCGTAATCGTTTGTTGCACCGGCTCATCCCAGGAAAGGTCTCGCTTAACAGCTTCTGGATTAGCCATGAACTGACCTCGGCGCTGTGGATCAAGCATTACCCGCAACCCTTCAGCTAATGACTCCACTCCGAGTGGGACGGCAAGACCAGCACGTCGATGAATGATGGGCGCGATTCCGCACGTGTTCGTCAGCAGCACTGGCACACCCGCTGCCACCGCTTCACCAGCAGCATTACCGAAGCTTTCGTTTACGGAAGGCAAGACAAATAGATCAGCTATCCCGAGCGCCGCGCTTCGGTTCCCTTCATAAAGCGGTCCTGCGAAAGTCACCCGATTGTTTAGTCGACGTGAGGCGATTAATTGCCGCAGCTGTGTCTCGTATGCTGGTTCAGTGAGCGGTCCGACGAGAACAAGCCGTGCATCAGACAACTTTGCTTCGACAAACGCGAGGATGAGTTGTTCAAGATTTTTGATCGGACTAATTCGGCCGATATACAGAATGACCTGCTCACGTGCCGAAATCCGCCATATCTGCTTTAGATGATCGCCGTTTGGTAGTTGCTCGAAGGATTTAATGTCAACACCGTTGCGGCGACGAACGATCTTCTCAGGATCAGCGATTTTGGCTAAGTCAACAGCTTCGGTTTCAGAGGCTGCGATCACCGCGGATGCATGACGCATCATGCTCTTCGTCAAGATTCTATTGTAAGCTTCTTTTCCTAACTGATGAGCTGCGCGAGGAGGATACATCCCGAGTGGTTCCAGGATAAACGGGGTCCTCGTGCCGCGCGCGCAGCGGGCAGAAATTGGCGACAAAAGGTTATAAATGCCAAAGGCGTGAACTAGATCGGTAGCACCTATGGCCTTCCGAATTATCCTACGGTCTAGAGGCATTTGCTTTATTCCCCTACCAACCCAGCGAAGGTTCTCAACCGTAACACTGTCTACCGATCGCGATTCTGTTGAGCTACGCTTATTAGAAGCGAATGTCAGAACATGAATCGAATGCCCGCGGGCTGCGATTCCGGCAGCCAAAGAATGAATCTTCCGCGGTGGCCCACCGAACTTCAACTCAGGAACATAGTAGGGCGTTGCATACACGATTCGCATTTACGCCCGCTTTGCCGAAGTGGAGCCGAATTGCGGACTCTGCCTCACGAGTTGCGCCGAGCCACAGAAGACACGCAGGAAGATAATGCTCACGATGATGAATTGCAGGATGTTGCCGAACAACACTACCGCTGATGTGCCGATACCGTTTAGGAATACCATCATCACGGTTGCATAGATGGCTTGCCCCCCAAGGTTCCCGGGAGCGTTCAAGATTCGGTTTAGCACAGCGAAAACCAGACCTTGTATACCCATGATCACGATCACTCCAGCCCAGGAAAAATTTGCGTATGCTTCGGCTACAAATCCGGCGCCAATGTTGGTTCCGTGAGATTCCCGGTCGGGGAAGCGAAAGCCGTAGGCATAATCGACAAGGTCAGTGGCCTCATTTGCTCTTGGCTTATTCGGCCAGAACAGACGGGGAATGAAAGTTACTAACATATAGCGATAACTTTCGCCGCGTAAAAACGGTACGCTTTCTGGTGTCAGGCTTTTGACGTAAGCTAGTTTATGGAGCAGATCGATCCGCTGCAGAGAACGACGAAATGCATTATCCTCCTCATCTGGGCTGGTCGGATCTTTAAGCTCGAAGTAAGTGGTTTGCGCCGCCTTGACCCAGTTAGCGATCCGATCCAGTGGTCCGACTCTTTCTTCCGCCGCCCATGTCAGATTGCGGTACTCATACTTCACTGGGTTTACCACTAAGAAAAACAACAGAAGTCCAATCCCGAGTAGCCATGGAAAGCGATTTCGAACGTGCCATCTCACGACTAAGACGAGTAACAATGGTAGAACCGCAGGTTCCAACATGCCGCTTAGCAAACCAATTATTGTCGTGAAGCTCGCCACCGCGACGAGCGAGCCCTGACTTCGTCGACCTTCGAAGGCATCATACGCGAGTACCACCAATCCGATGTAAAGCTGCCCGGCCGCTGCCGTAAGAAGCGCACTGTACGTCGGATCAACAGATTCATACAGCGTACTGAAGATTCGTGCTCCGAGGCCGACCGCGAGACATGCGATAATGTATGTCTGTCGCGCCGCGAAAGGTATCTCCAGAAACAACCGTCGCAGTCCCAAGTCTTTCGTTACTCGTTCAGTGAGGTAGAACAGGATTACGCCCGCGGTCACTCCGCAGATCGCGAGTAAGACACATTGCTCGACAAGCTCCCAGTGCAAGTCCACTCGCTGGCTTGCGATCGTTATCCAATTTGGAGTGAGATAAACGGCCACGGCATAGGCAAAGCCATAGGCAAGGCAGATCAACTCAAACATTGGAAGACCTTCGTGGCCACGCCGATACCAGAGTGCCAGCGGGAAAGTGCACATTGCCCAAAGTAACCAAGCGCAAAGGAAAACAAAAAGCGGCACCGGCTCTAGCTGCCAAAAACTGAAAAGTCCGGCAAAAAGCGCCAGGTTCAGAACATACAATTGCCAGCTACGGTGGATCATGGATTCGTGGTTGAGGTTACTTCCAAGAGAATTTCGCGTAGCCGGTCGGCATAGGTGTTTTGACCGTTGACGATCCAATTATACACAGCATTCCGCATTCTTGTTCTTTCCGCAGGCGCGCGGAGCAACGACTTAGTTTTTCCGATCATCTCAGTCGGTGAGGAAAAGTAAGCGACGCGGTCCCCGTCGTTGCCGAAAATCTCCCGATGCTCCTCCGTATCTTCAACGAGCATACAAGCACCAGTTGCGGGAAGCTCGAAAGTTCGCATCGAATGACCGTCACGATTCTCATGTCTTACTAAACACAGCGCGACTTTGCATTGTCTCGCTTCCTCGCGAATCGTTGCAATGTCAGCTTCTCCCCGCGAATTCGGTCTTGTGACAGCATAGCGTTCCCATCCCTTACCGTGTAAGCGAAGATCAAAACCTTCTTTGATCGCTGCAGAAATATAGCTGAATCTGTTATCTTCCACATGACCGGCAAAGAACAGATCGGACTTTTCGTCATTACGGTTGCAGGAACTCCGATAGAAAAGCTCCGGATCGTAGCCGAATCGCAGATACTCCACGTTGGCGCAGCCATACGCCCGTAAATCCGCGATATTAGACCGACGTGGTGTGAAGAGCACATCATACAGGCAAAGCGTTTTCATGAACCACGGCGAATGCATTCGCGGATTAAAAGGGTCATCAGTTAGAAAATTAACTGTACGAATACCTGCCTCTCGGCAGGAACGAAGCGTGCCCTTTGCGACCCCAGCACGTCCCGTCACTAGCACAATAGCAGGGCGAAATTCCGAGCATGCCTGCATCACACGTTTGTTGAAAGTCCGAAAGCGAAGAGGTCGGCGACCCCGTAAACGCCACGCCAGAGATTGTCGAATGGTTCCTATAGACCACGCTTCGTTGGAGTCACATAGCACTGCCTCGATTCCTACGTGCTGAGCGCCGCGCCATAAGGAACCACCGATGTTAGAACCCCCACCGGCACCGGCTATTAGAACTCGGATCTGCGACATTAACCCATGACATCGAAGCGGGCAGAGTTAGCCTGGCGTCTTCGTCGAACAAACTCGGCAACCCTGTGACGAATGCGAGTAAACATTGACGATGGGGTGACCAAAGCAATCATTGTGACCGTCAGGTAGAGTAGCCAGAGATATGTCTTGTGTGCGAGCTTCAGCGGGTATTCAGGTAAACGATACGCCGGCCAAAGATCTCGCGCGACAGCCACACCCCAGCTCCAGTTGGCTAGGCGCCGATATTCGAGCACCCAATATGGGTAAGTAATAGAAAGCAGTTGCTTCCAAACTGTAAAGCAGAGGAACGAGCGCTCCTCTTCGGAAACATAGGGTAGGATCGCATCAGCCGTGACTCGAGCGACTGAGTCGAGTCCTGTATGCTTCGGTTTAAAGGTCCACCCCGCGTTTTTGTAACGGTTTCGGTACGTCTCAGGCACAAGCTCCCCCCCAAGGCGGATATGATCACGAATTGCGCTCACATCAATCCCACCCATTCGTCCGCCAGAAGCTATTATGCGGCAGGCAAGGAAAATTTGGTAGTAGATAGAGCTATCCCACCTGTCGGTCTCGTGTTTCGCAGCTTCGGACGTCTTGTAGATTAGGCCGCTGACGAAGCTAAATGCGCGGAAGTAATGTGCCGCCGCGCTAGGACCTGAACCAAGAACACGCGTCCCATAAGCTCGCTTCGATACTTCACCAGATTGCCAATCTTCATAATTGGTGATGGCTACTTCAGGATAGGCTAGTTGCTTCAAGGCATGAGCGATCTCCTGCAATGTCGAGCATGTAGCAAGCGCATCGTCGTTTCCTAATAGAATCACGTAGCGCCCACGCGCAGCGCCCAGGCAGAAGCGAATGTTGCGATCGTAGCCGAGATTTGTCGGCTGCGCGTAGTAGCGATAGGAGCGGCCGGATTGATCCAAGACGGGAGGAATGACATCATTGGAATCGTCGGACGATTTGTCATCGGAAATGAGTATCTCGAAGTCGTCGTAGGTCTGTCCAAACACGCTCGCGAGGTTTACCTCGAGATACTTACGTCTCTTGTACTGCGGAATCACAACCGTCAAAAAAGGCTGCGTAATAGAATCTCGTTGTGCGATGGGTCTCGCCAAGGACGAAGCTGCCATCTGAGGGGTAGTGGCATGCATTAGGGGCGCGCCTCCACGAACAGCGTGTAATCGGCCCGGTTGTCGAGCAACTCTAAATCGGGCGTCGCACCCTCTTGATATGATTTGCGCTCCACGGTCCTAAATCCGACCTGAGAAAGAGCTTTGGAGAGTAACTCAAAATCGTAGGCGTAGCGGTGCTGCGAAAAACCAGTTTCAGTTCCGGTGAAAAAGAAATCATGCAGCATTAATTCCTTCTCACCACGTCGGTATAACTCCCACGCGTATTCAAGGTCCGGCACGGCGATTCGCACCACGCCGGAAGGCTTGAGAACCCGGAAACATTCTCCCAAAAACCTATGGGCTAGCTCTTTATCCAGGTGTTCCAAAAAGTGGGAGGAGAAAACAAAGTCTAGCGTCTTCTCACGAAACGGGAGTCCATAATCGATATTGTGATAGATGAATCGATTATCTCGCAGCGTTTGCCGATAAGTCGCTTCAAAATAAAACTTGCGCGCTCCTGAAATCCTATAACCGAAGCTCTGTAACCAACTCGGTTTTCCAGCCAGCCAGGCATTCAGACTGCCGTCGAGATTTAACCAACCAGGCGCAACGGTGAGTCCACATCCAATATTCAGTTTGTTAGCGGTGTTTGCGGGAACTTCGACTCTCTGGTGCCGATAAAGCCGCCCAAGCAGTCCCGAAAGCGATTCAATAATTTTCCTCGTCATCGTTCAAGCAGTTAGCGCATTCATCCCTCCGACATGGGAACGCAGGGCGAAACTAAAAGATGCGATAGGATGACCACTCGGCACATACAACGGTCGAGTCTGGACCAGACTTCGTCTAACGGGGTGGAGGAAACGCGATAATCTGACCCCACAGTCCGCTCGGGTCTGGCCATCCTCGATCCAAGCGTTTGACGTGCTCATCATTTTCCGTCCTGAACGCAGAGTAATTATGTCCTGAAAAAATCTTGCCCACGGCGAGGTCCTGATCCGGATTGTGAAGGTCAACTAGGATGATTGGTTTCGCTTCCTTAAGCACTCGAGTAGCTCCAGCAAGCACCTTCGACTCTCCGCCTTCTACATCAATTTTTATGAAGTCAGGCGCCTGATTACCTTCGCGATAAGCAAATTCGTCCAAACTCGTCGTGCGGACGGACACCGTCTGGTCTGATACTAAGGCGGCATTGTCGAGGTGCGAGGCTCCGTGATGATGCCCAGTGCTGAATGTTGCTACACCTGTTACATCGGATACAGCCAAGGGGACCGGTGTGACATTGGCGATTTTGTTTAGGCGCAAATTTTCTTCAAGGGAACTGGAAATTTCTGAAGCTGGTTCGAAGGCGTAAACGTGTCCTTTGCCGGCGAGGCGGGCCATCAACAAAGTGTGGATACCATAATTCGCACCGACGTCATATACGACCGCATCCGGTCCGATATGTTTTACCATTAGCTCCTGCGCCTCGCGCTCCCACCCACCCAGAATGGGCGACAAACCATAGCCAGAGAAAACTCGGTAGCGAATGCCGCGTCCCGGACCAGCTAGTATTCCCCGCACTGCGCCTTCTCTATAAATAGTAGCAGTCAGCAACTGCTTCAAAATTCTCTTGCCAGCGTTTTCTTCGGAGGCTCCAATCATAAACTCAGTTCTCGTCGAGCAACAGCCGAGCGACGGGCGCAAACTGCTTTTCGTAATTCCACTCTTCTCGGATTCGAGTTTTTCCGCGTTCGCCCATTGCTTTTGCCTCATCTCGGTTATGGGAGAACCATAACAATGCGTCTGCAATACTCTCAAGATCACTCGGATCACACGATTTCGCATAACCATTCGCTACATACATTTCCTCCCAATCCTTGAGTTGCGACACTAGGAGAGCCAGGCCACAGGCGAGATAGTCAAACGGCTTATTCGATGCTCCAGCCATCGTTTGATGGTTATAGTCCGTGCTCTGCAATGGCATCAGTGCCAACCCGACGTCAGCCAATCGACACTCCCGTAACAAGTCGTCGCGTAGCGGAATCGCGCCAAGAAAAGTCACACGATCAGATATGCGTAACTTGTCCGCTTGTTCGCGCAGGTAGCCGGAATAGCCACTACATCCCACCGTTTCATACCCGGCGATCCGTAGCACCATCTTCGACGGTGTGTGTTTGATCGCGCTAAGGATAGTCACTGGCAGACGCTCTGGCACGATCGAGCCGTGGAAAAAAAGAACAAGCGAATCAGATGTTCGCGCACGCCGTGGCCCGTCCGAAAGATCGTGCAAAGATGGGCAATTCCAGACCGAATAGATAGGCTGCTTCGTGAGCGTAGTAGAGCGCAATGATGTCGCCCGCCCGTCATTCGGCGCGATGCACACCTGCGCGCGCCGGGCTGCTCTGCGTCGGGCCCACAAGACAAAGCGGATGAAGGGAGTATCCTTCGATTTCGAAGTCGATGCCTCCGCCGTATAGTTGAAGGCGGACAGTGGCACATCGTTTTCGTGGTAAGCACTGCACCAAAAGTATCCAAGTAGTAGGAGGACCGGGCACGCAAACCAGTCGCAGCCACAAATCTTGTCCGGGCGAAACCGAATCGCCTGCCAGAAAGCCCAAGCGCCGAAAGCAAGGTAATGAAACTTTTGTTTCCAGCCAGGAGGGCAATAACGGAAGCGGCGGATTGTGACACCCGGCGGGAGAGCTATCTCAAGTCGGTCCGCTCCAAACGGAGCTCCGATTCCAAGAACCAACACAGTCGCACCACTATCGGCGAGCACGCGCGCGCCATGCTCTAACGGCGGATAAGCGCCTGGGTTAGCATAAATAAAATAAAGTATCTTCAAGCCGAGCGCTGCCTATCTGCGTTGCAGCACCACACTTAGTGACTTTACAAGCAGATCGGTTTCAGAAATTCCAGCGCGGAGTAGCTTAACCCATTTTTCCCGATAGTTCTCTCGGAAGCGAAGGCCCTCGGAGCTAATCTTTGCGATGACGAACCTGATGTGAAAGTCACGTTCAAAATATTTGAGGTACTCAGAGGCTGTGGCGAAGGAAAATTGCTCATGTAGTGCCCAGAAGGGCAGATTAGGATCAGGCTGCTTGTCGAAAACCGTGCGGTCGCGCAGCCGAGCGCTATATTCGCTCTCGTCGAGCAGCAGATGATCATACCCCGCCGCCGGGCCGAACGCAGTAATGCAATGATCTCCCCCGAAACAATAGTACAATGGACCGAAGGAATGAAATGCCCAGCCACCCCTTACTAGGACTCGTGCAGTTTCTGTCACCATCGCACTCAGGTTTCTCACGTGCTCAAGCACCGCACTTGATACTATAAGGTCGAAGCTTTCGCCTTGATAGGGTATGGCTTCGATCGAACCCTGCGTAAAATTAACATCTGTTCGGTAGGATCTACGAAGGATGGGGATAATCTCCGACCACTGTCGCTGAAGCGAGTAAACGTCGATCCCATCCAACCTGCGGATGCCGCGGCGCAACCAAAATTGCACATCTTCCGCCGCAACATAGCACCCGGGAACTAGAACTCTGGAGATTGGATGTCGTCGTTGAAGCCGGAGGAGCGTCGCAAGTCCTGCGTCGTCCGCAAAACGCTCGTCGAGTGCAAGAAGATCATACTGTATTGCCAGACGAGCGCTTAAGTGGGCGCGAATGAACGGCTGCGCAACTGTAAGTACCGGCAAGGCGATTTTTCGGGATATCCGTCGTTTCAAGGTCTCGGTCGTATGTAAGGCAAAAACATGTCCAACGAAATCACTTATGTCATCGGGGATTAAGGCTTGAATGCATTTTGAATGACTGTCCTTCCGTCGTTGTACTTCGAGTACGCGCACAATTCTAGTAGTCCATCTTCGCTGTCCGTTTCCAAACCAGATATCGCTTGCCGAAAGTCCGCCACCATTACCTGCAGCAATCAGCGTATGACGATCGACCGACAGTGCCTTGCAAGCGCGCGTAGTTAGGAGTGAACTTAATGAAGTTCGGTCGTGCCCCGACAACACGCCCGATCTTCATCATTAATCGTAGTAACCCCTGGAATCGAACGCTGCGATGGCTTCTCGCAATACCCGCGCAAACTTCGCCGTAAGATTGCGACGGCTGAGGCTGTTGAGGAACTCTGCGTTCGGGGAGAATCGTGATCGGCCGCTAATCAAGTCTCGCAATTTTTGTGCAGATTCTTGAACCTGATCCGGATCACAGATCACAGCCATGCCGCTCTTCTCAAGAATATCCTTTTGTGCGCCTTCCGTCACGAAACCGATAATCGGCTTCTTTCGCGCGAAGTACTCAAAGGTCTTTCCTGCGATACTGTAATCTCGCCCTCCAATCACCTTTGCGGAAGTCACCAGTAACGCGTCGCACGCTTCTTGGAACCGAAGAACCTCTCTCCGGTTAAGTGGCCCGACAAATTCAACGATATCGTGCAGCCCGAACTCAGCGAGTTGATCATCGATCCAGCTAGGCCTTTTCCCGGCAAAACGAATTCGAACGCGCCCGATAGTTTCGCCGTACTGCTTCAGCATTTCGCTAACCGCGGCGAAAAAAAAGTAAGGTGAGCGATAGAGCCAATTCTCTTTTCGGGGGCTGTAATGTAGCATTCGGTTGATTCGCTTTTTCCACCACGGCAGGAACATTGCCTTATGAGCAGCCGGGAAATAGTAGAACGCACCCACGTAGCCGATTGTAAAATCGCGAATGCCGTCAGCTTGGTGTGGTAGCTGCCAATCCTGCACTTCCTCATCATAGCCATTCGTCACAACAATCAGCTTCTCCTTCGGGATTTGGGGATGAATGCGCAAGAGATCGCGACGTGTGTCATCCGATGTGCAGATGACGCGGCTTGCGGAAGAGATTGTTTTCTCCTCAAGTCGATGTGTAAGTAAGTAGTGAAACCAAGTTGGGTAAGGAGCTATCCGCCACTGCGTCCAGGCGTCGCGGAGATCGAGCACGAGGGGAAGTTGGAGGGTACGGCCAAGTTCAATGCCCAATCGCGCCATAGAAAAAGGCGGAGCCGTTACGTAGATCGCCTTAGGTCTATGTTCAGCGACAATCCGCTCTACCTCCTTTATGACCCCCTCCCGCCAGCGCGTCGCGTGGCTGTCGGTTAATGAGAAAAAGATGCTAACCCACCGTTGGAACGATGTTCGTCCTTCAGGAGTACTCGGGCATCGTATCCTCTCGATGTTGAGATCAGCGGGAAGCTCGGACACTAACGATTCGTCTAGCATCGCATCGACTCCCTGACGGAAACTCTGTGCGTCTGTTGTTAGAATGACAGGTTCGATACCGTACTCGCCAAGGTGCTTAACAAATCCTACAGGACGATAAACGCCCGCGGATGCTAGAGGTGGGAACTCAAACGCGATGAACAGGATTTTCGTGATACCCATTCCGCTGGCGACCCAGTACCGTTAGCGTCGACAGCTAAAGAAGTAATTGGGACACCGATATGTCGGATCGCCCGTAATTTCCTTCGTCTGCACAAGCCCGTTCGATGTGATCTGAAAGTTGCGGTAGCCGAAATCTTGTAAAAACTCCGTCAGCTCACTTTCGGTTCGACCCTTTAGCACTTCGCAAATTATATCGGGCAAACAATCTCCTATTACCTCTCGGCCGCCGCGAAGGACTTCTGGCTCCGTCGATTCGGTATCAATCTTGAGGAGATCTATGCTGCTAATTCCGTGAGTTCGACAGTAACTGTCGAGTCTCGCTATCTGACATGGCACTTCCGTCGCTCCCGTGCGGAATCCCGGATTTGTCGACGCCTCGAGTTCCCCCTTGGGCACGAACAAGGTCGTTATGCCGTCGTTCTCCCCTAAAGCGATGTTCTCCACGGCGACATCATTCCACAAGTTAGCTCTTACGGTAGCTCGGAGCGACCTGAATGCTCTCGCCTCCGGTTCGAAGGCGACAATCTTGAGGTTTGCGTTGAATGTCTTCGCCTGCGCGGTGATTAGACCGATGTTCGCGCCAGCGTCGATGAACTGATTACAACTGGGAACAAGTTGCTGAAGTAGCTTCACCGTTTCCGGTTCGAAAGCATCAACGCCCCGCACAGCAACGCTCGTCCCTAAGGATGTCTCGAGAGGTGAAGCGAGTTTGAAGCGGGCGCCGTTCGCCAAGCTGACTGTCACGAGCCGCGGCTGCAGCGCAGACGGGAGTGCCTTGAGGCCGCTGAATACCGCATGCCGCACGGCGCGCGCGGCACCGGCTTTGAACGTCACAGATATCATCGGCAAACGCTCGCTCACCCCTACACGGCGCGCTTGATTGCCGCCAACCCGTCATGATCGCGCGAATCTCTTTTGCGAGTGAGGGCACGTTTCGCGATAACGTCCGTGTAGATCCGCACTTGTTCACGTAGTTGCATTTGCAAGTCGAAGTTACGTTCTATCAACGCACGACTCCGCAGAGTCATTGGCACGAAAACTTCAGGAGAATCTGCTAAGTACCGTAGCGCGCGAGCGATCCCCTGAATATCTGCTTCTGCACAAAGCAAGCCAGTTTCCCCATCAATTACGAGCTCCGGTATGTCGCAGTGTTTTGTAGCAACAGGCAAAAGGCCGAGTGCCATCGCCTGCGTTAGAACGACTGGTGACCCGCCTTCGCCATCCCCTTCAGCACTATGCTTACTGGGGCAAAGCAGCACGTCGTGGCGCTTCAATTCACCAATGGTTGAATGCAGCGGAATATAGCCGCAAAATTTGACGCGGCCCGAAAGGGCGGGGTGCTTTGAGAGTTCCAGCAACGTACGCTTAATCACCAGTCCCGCAGGGCGGCCTGGCGGAGCATCCCCGATGATGGTAACAGCTAAGTCGATTCCGAGTTGCCTAGCCTTGAGGCAAGCCTTCAGGCCGTCTGGGAATCCTTTTTTTTCCACAAAGCTGCCTATCATTATCACTCTCACGGGTGACTTAAACTTCCGGGGACGAAAGGGAAGAGCAGCTACATCAACGCCCAAGCGATGAATTCGAACCTTAGATTCAGGACATCCGAGGTCGACTAAGCGAGCTTTCATTGCGGGGCCCTCGACTAGAAACTGCTCAGCTTCATAGAACAATTCCACGTACCGATCTCGCCACAAGGTGTTCTGCTGTGGAAGTAACCACGCGTCGTAACCGTAGAACGATACGATCAACGGAACCTGAAGTCTTTTTTTTAGTGGGATGCTTTGCCAGCCGCGCGTCCCGAAATGAGCATGAATCAGATTGGGACGCCAATTACGCGCTCTCCATTCGCTCGCGGCCCTAGGACGGTAAACGCGTAACGCTATCTCTCCTAGGAACCGTGAAACACCAAAGTTCCAATGCCAAGGTGGCCTACTCACGAAGAGCTTGCGACGAGGAAAAGGAAAGGCATTGGCGTTAAGTCGCTCGTCGCATAAGACTGCCGATTGAGTTCCCGGAACCTCGACCACCTGCGGAAAGATCCAGTTCTCGGTTAGGTTAACGAACGCATCGGACGAATGAAGCACCCGGAGTTTTGTCGATAAATGTTCACGTCGCATGAGCTACTGGGGCACAGAGCATGATTCTAAGCGGACTCGACTCGAAGCAACCCATATCATCATTGCTGCGCGCTAGACAACGTTGGGCGTGCCAGCGTAAGACACTTTGAATCGGGAGAATTGGGAAGCGAAATCTGCTGAGTAAGCGAGCGAAGCCGACAGCATAACCGTTGGCGTACTCCAAGTAACCTTTAGAAGGAGCCGCAATCGGATGCGGTGCACCCACGCAGCTAACGACTTCTAAGTCGACCGCGCTGAGTAAGCTCCTCCACTCATCCAATCGTCGAAAAGCTTGGTACTCATTGCGGCGAAAACAGTTTGGCGCATGCGTAGAGTCGAGTGAATATTCCAGCATGTAGAGAATTCCATCGCCACGCAGTAGATGTCGTATTACCTTCAGAGCGTTGAGAAGCTCGCCTTGGTCAAGCACATGATCGAGAGTAGTTATACTTAGTACGCAGCGGACCGTACTAGGGTCGAAAGGTATTTGGTTAAAATGCCTTGCATAGTGAAACAACTTCGAGCGAATTGATGGTTTAATAAAGGGATCATAGCCGCAAACGCGAAATCCAAAGGACAAAAGGAGACGTGAAAAGTCGCCGGTGCCGCAACCGAAGTCGAGAGCAAGGGATCCCGACGGTGGCGGCGCAATCGATCGGCGGACCAGCTCAAGCCTCTCTAATTGATCATACGCATAGATCACAGAATCTGACCACCCGGTATGGCCAAATCGCTCGTAACGATTCTTCCAGAAGACCGCATGTTCTGCGCTGTAGGTTTCACGGCTTACGGGCATAGGCATTGGCCGTAATTGCAAATAGATCCACAAGACGCGCTGTATTAAATAGTCTCCGCTCTAGTTCTGCAAGCGGCCGCGAAAATCGTGGCGTTCGCAACGTATTTGGCTCCTCCATGACGACGAGGTTGAAGTCGACGAGCAACCGTCTAAGCTCCGACGGCAACAGAGGGTTACAATGCGTCGGATCACTTTCGACCTCGTTTCGATTACCCCGACTAGGCGAGAAGATGAACACAACACCACCGGGTCTGAGCACACGGACGGTTTCGGCAATACAAGTGAGCAGCACTTGTGACGGCAAATGTTCAATGACCTGATTCAGCAGAATGTTGTCAAAGCTATCGTCGGTGAAGGGCAAACGCTGCGAAAGCCTGCATTCTATTACGCGAGAAGATCCGACACGACCGATTGCTAACAGCGTTGCCGCTGTAGATCCGTCACACCCAAAAGCATCAAGTCCCCATCGAAGCGCCAACTCTAAAATCAGACCGGGGCCACAACCAAGATCGAGTAAATTGCCAGGCCGCCCCCGCCGCACGATTTCGCCGAGAACGCCGGCATAAAAAAGCGGGTCTCTCCGACCATACCACTGAGCGTAGTATTGAGCGTCGGCGATGCCGATGGATTCGTCTTCTATGGGCATCCCGCAACGCGGTCAGGGGAGCTTATCTTGCAAGACCATCTCGACTCTTGGAACACCAGCCCATTCGAACGGTCCAAAGAAAGGCTTACGCCGCCAGAGCGCGTTTGAACAACTTGGAAACCGATAGCGTTCATTAAGTAGTCGACACGTTCGCGATGATGATCGCCGATCCAAAGATGAACTAAGTATGCGCCGGGAAAAAGACGTAGCTTCGACACCGTGACATCAACCTCGTATTGTCCAGGTGTTCCGTCCCAACGCATTCCCTCCATAAAATTCTCCAAGCCGTGCACGGGAATGCCCTCTTCCGTGGCGATTAGAACCGCTATGTGTCCTCGACCTAGAGGTACCTTTACATCGATACGTATGTGGAATCTCAGTTCCGACCCGAAGGAAAACGTTGTGCACCGACGCGAATCTCCCATTGTTTCGATCGAGAGAAATCTTGCGTCACCACTACCCGATCTGTCACCGCGATCAGCTAATTCTGCATATCCTTCGATAGGGGTGTTTGCGCCGACGTAATGTGCTATCACGGTCGCAATTGCGCCCTTTGATGCCAGCGCCCCACGATCCAATAGAATCCCCGTATCGCAGAGCCTAGAAATATTGCGCATGTCGTGGCTAACGAACAACACGCTTCGACCGCCATGGCTAACGGCTTCCATCTTACCGATACACTTTTTTTGGAACTCCGCATCCCCGACAGCCAAAACTTCGTCAATCACAAGGATTTCGGGTTCAAGATGCGCAGCGACCGCGAAGGCAAGCCGCACATACATTCCACTGCTATAACGTTTAACCGGTGTATCGAGAAACTTCTCGATCTCGGCAAAATCGACAATCTCATCGAACTTTGCTTTAATCTCGTTTCGACCCATTCCGAGAATCGCTCCATTTAGATAAATGTTTTCGCGCCCGGTAAGCTCCGGGTGGAATCCAGTACCTACTTCAAGCAGTGAAGCTACTCGTCCTTTGATTCGAACTCTGCCTTCCGTAGGATCAGTTATTCTGCTAAGTATCTTTAGCAAAGTCGACTTGCCTGCGCCATTGCGTCCAATGATGCCGAGAACTTCGCCCTGCTTCACTTCGAAATTAATGTCCTTTAAGGCCCAAAATTCCTCCGTTCGCTGACCACCTTCGCTTCGCGGACTACTAGACAACTGACTACTGACCACTGAAGAAGGACTTCCCGACAGTTGACCTCCGACTACCGGACTTTGGTCTCGTCTGCCTGTTGTTTCGTTGTCTCGCTGTCTGCCATTCCGCATCCGCCTGAAGGGCGCACTGACGGAATTGGCTATCACGTCGCGTAGCGCGGTATAGCGCTCGTTGCGCTCGTGACGGATCGAGTACTTTTTACCTAATCCTTCGACAGTTATGATGGGGTCAGGCATGACTACTAGACCACTGACGACTGACCACTGGACCACTGCGCAAAACCGATGACGAATCTCATCTTATCTTGCTTTGTCTTTCCATCCAATACTCCGGTCGCCGGTAAGCATGAGCAATCGCCAAAATCCAGATCGTATCGGCCCAGACGTGGTAGGCAATGTAGTAACGGAACACATTCAGATTTACCCGCCTGTAGCCTCTGGGCCGCAGACGTGGGAGATCAGAATTTTCTTTGATCCATAGTGTCTTGCGCGATTCCTCCTTGAGCCGAATGCCCAAGCCAGGTTCGATTTCTTCGTAGCGCGCAATCGCTTCTTCTAGTTCAGCTTCGGCTTCCTGAAGTATCTCCAGCTTCACGCGGGGAAGCGACGGTCAAGATCAGCAAAAACTTCGTCGAGTGATCGGGTCGCTGCCTGCCCAGCTTCGACTGCTCGTATCCGTCGGCAGATTTCTTCCTCCCAAGCGGTCTCTGCAGAGGGATCGAATTCCTGGTCCTCATCTGCCAGGTCCAGCAGAATACGCGCGAGCGTAATTCGCTGACTGGACGGCAAGGCGAGAGCGTCTTTGGCGAGTTCAGAGATCGCTTTCATGCAAAAAGCTTTCGCGGAAGACTACTTTGAAATCCACCTGGCGATCTCGGCTCGCGCTTCACTCCCGGAAAGTCCTTGGCCGGGATTAACGCGGGCTTGCGCGATAGCTTCATCCAAAGCTGCCAAAAGCGCTGGATCGTCCTCATCGCATTCGTTGAAGTCGCTCGACTTCGATTCCTTCTCGGTAAAGGCTGACCACGACTTTAGGGCAAGATCACGCAATTCATCTGGAGTCAGATGGGACAATTCGGCTTCAATTTCAGCGAGACTCATCGTGAAGCGCAGCTTAACACATCACTTCGGCCAACTCCAAGCGCAAAGGAAAGCGGGGAGGACGACATGACTAAGAGACGACCGACTACTGACCACGGGACCGAAATGCGGAAAAAGCTGAAACTCTGAAAGCTGAAAAGCTGTGCGAGGAGCGGTTATTTATCCGCTGGTCGAAGAGCTAGAACTTTGACGTGCCGATCGGCCGAATCGATCCAGTAATGAATCGCCCAGCCCGCGAAAATGGAGATCTCGATGCGTCGTCCAATCGCATCTTGCTCATGGTAATCGGAATAGTTGCCAGGAAACGAACGGATATTAGTGAAATGACCCAGTAATCTGTTGCGCGCCGTCTTGGTGAGCCGATCAAGCACCTCGATTGTCTCAAGGTCTATGAGAAGGCGATACTCCACGATTATTTCGCATATCTCTTCTGCGCGTCATCGAGAGCTATCCAGTGCTTTGGATCGCCATCGTCGATCTTGCGGGCGAGCTTTTTTTTAAACTTTTCGTCCTGAGCGGTCTGCAGCGCGATCAAATAAGCAATCAATTCACGCTGCTCTTTGGAGGGCAAATTGGCTGCTTTCTCTTTCAATTGCGTGAGTGACATGGAACAACCCTATGATTAAATCACTGATTTGTCAGGAAGAGAAAAGCGGAAAGTTGGAAACGGAAAGCTGAAATCAGGAGTTGTCGCCGGTGCGACGGATCATTGTGGTCATGATGGCGATAAGCTCGTTTGTCTCTGCCATTACATCGTCGCGACGAGTTCGATGTTAATGACTCGGATCTCTTTAACCGAAGCGTCCAGCCAATATGTAATAAGAAATGGCCGCGCCCGCCGCACGGATAGCATTCTGCCCGATCTTTCTGCCAGCTCGAAATCGCCCGGTTGGTAAGGATCGGCTCTCAGCAAATCCAGCCCTTTAAACAAGACCAGTCTCTCGCGCCCGCGGCGCGCGAGCACGAAGCGAAACGCTTCTTCGTCGAAGACCAGCTGCCACTCATTTTTCACTGCCCTTTGGCTTCGAGTGCCGCATGCGCTTTCAGGAGCTCATCGAACGAGGCCTTCCTGCCGGCATCCATGCGGCTCATCCGCTCGTCAAGCATGGCTTGGTACTCGGGGTCGTCGCGATGCATGAGCACAGTGAGATAGGAAGCCGCAAAGAACCTTTCCTCGGGCGTCATCTCCTCCAAAGTTCGCTTAATCTCTGACGTGCTCATGGGTGCAGAGTAGCTCTACGAAGGATGCTGCACAACGGCGTTTCCGGCGAATTGGTCGTTCCGAATTTTAGCTTTTCCGCTTTTCAGCGCTTTCAGTGTTTCAGATCTACCGATTTTCCAGCGCTCGCTTTTCCTTTGAATTCGAAAACGAAAGTTGCCGCCTGATAGAGCCATTCCAGACGTTGCTCGGCGGTGAGCCGATGAAAGTCGGTGTGGCCGTCGAAATCTTTCGGTGTACATCGGGCAAGCCCGCGCTCGAATTCCTCGGATGGCAGACGTTGCGATTCTTCCTTCATAACTCGCCGCCCAGTAGATTCTCTAACGCTTTGATATCAAAAATATCTTTGTCGCGCGGCGGTTGAATCGAGCGCTTGATTTCGAGAAGTCGCGTGGCGCTCATAATCCTAAACGTTCGCCCCTGGACGCTGACCGCTTTCGCATCGGCACTGATTTCGTCAAAGGACAGGTCTTTGGTAAGGAAGATGTCAACATGACGCAAGGGCTTGTCGGGATCAATGAATGAGAAGACGACGGCATGTTTTTCTTCAATCATGCGCCGCACCGCTTCGGGGCTCATGAGATCGGAGGCCGGCACGGGCGCGCGCGGCTGTAAGGCAAGCCCGGTCATTACCTGAAGAAACTTTTCCACATTTGCTGCGTCCATCTTCAAGGCAACGTCGACGTCGAGAGTCACGCGTTCCACGCCATGCAAAACGGCTGCGACTCCCCCGCCGACAATGAATTCAACCTCGGCGTCCGTAAGGGCGAAAAGGATTTCATTAATATGATTGCTCACGCCAGGAACATTTTCCGTTCGATGAAAAAGCTTCGGGGCATGAAGAGATTCATGAGTTGAGAAAATTAGAAGGTATAAATTCTAAAGTAGAAGTGTTTCTAATTGCGGAATTCGGATTTCGGCCTCCAGCCCATAGGACCTACGCTTCGGTGGGATTGCCCGGCACGGCGGGTAAATTGCGGTCGGAAGTCCGCGATCAGCGGTCAGATACAGGTTAAGGTGGTCGAGGGCGTTTTCGAAGCTAACGAGTTCGCGAATGAGTGAATTATAGCGCGAATAGGCATCGCCACCCTCCAAAAGTAACAAGCGGTAAAGCTCCAATTCAGCATCGGGAAGGTTTGCAACGTCGCTCTTCTCGAGCAACCCCGCACGAGTCAAGCGTCCGCGGGCAATATGAACGAGGCACGATGCGATCGTGTGCCGAAGGGCCAGGAAGTCCGCGATTCCCCGCTCTATCAGCCTTCCGCCAGGAAGGCGCTCGTTCCAACTAGTTGTTTGCACGGCAGAACTCCATGACAGCAGCACGAAAAGACGCGGGATCGTTTTCGTTGAAGGAGGTGTTCAAAATCAGAGGGACCGAGGTCAGACGACAGAAGTCAGAGTTCAGTCTTCGAGCGTCTTAAGCTGCTGTTGGCAAAATCGGTAGATCTCTCCTGCCAGTGTCAGGGCCTGCTCGGCTTCTTCGGGAGTCGGTTCGGCCACATCACCGGGATATCGGAACTCGTGTCCCATAGGGGTAAGCCTCTCGCAAGCGGGCTGCAATTGCGCAAAAGAGCCATTGAAAGGGAGACACAAATCGAGAAGCTTTTCCAAGATGTGAGTCTTAGGGAAAATGCAATCCTTAGCTGTAAGATAAGCCTTGAGTGACATCTCGGCAGCTTGCTGACAATGGGTAGGCCGCTAAGTCAAGGATCGGATTCGGTTCCCGGATCATCAACCGCGGTCCCTCCAAGTCATGACTGGCTTTTAGAAGCCAAGCCTGAACAAGCTCAACTTTTCTCTCGCCCATTAATCAACCTACCTTCGCGCTTAACGGTGCTCGCAAGCGAGCATACTACAGTCAGATCGCGCTCCCATTCGCTGCGGGTCATAACGATGACATCTGCGGGAAAAGAAACATCGCGAATGTAGCCACGTGCCTCTACCGCGCGCTGATAGCGGGTCTTCTTTGATTTCGGCACGACGACGAGGAAGTCGAGGTCACTATCTGGACCTGCACTGCCACGAGCGTGCGAACCGAAAAGATAAACCTGCTCGGCGTTGAAACTCTCGGCCAGACGCTGGCTAATGGCGTAAGCTTCGGGAAGAAGTGAATCGGCCGAGGAAGTCAGAGACGACATGACTACGAGACGACAGACCACTGACCACTTGACCACCGAGCAACACCGAGCACGAATAGGCTAGTGATCGTCGCAACGACCTTGCCCAGCCTTCCGGTCTCCTTCTCCACTGCCTGAATCAATCCGTGCAGACAAGCGAACGTCAGTTTTGTTTGATGCTTTAACTCCGCGGCATCTTCGATCGAGAGATAACCAAGTCGCCGCGCCAGATGGACAAAATACTGCGTCTCTGATAACGAACCGCGCGCGATATACAGAAAGTGCAGGTAGTCCTTCTTACTTTCCCGCGACGAGCCTTCCACTATGTTCGCTGGAACTGAGTACGAGGCGCGGCGCAATTGACTGGTGAGGCCATAAACCTCTTCTTTCGGAAACGAGCCGGTGCGCTTGTAGATTGCAACGGTCAAGTCGTCGGCGAGCTGCCATGCCTTGATCTTTGTGTAGTCCCTCATCCGTGCATGGTCATTTGTCGGTGGTCTCGTGGTCTGCTGTCCTGTGGTCCGCTCGCGCTCTTTCCACAAAGAAAGAGCCGAGCACGAGAACATCCATTTTTGTTCGGAGAAAGCAATCGAGCGCTTCTTCCGGACGGCAGACGACAGGTTCGTTCTCGTTAAAGGAAGTGTTCAAAATCAAAGGGACAGAGGTCAGAGATCGGAAGGCAGAGATCAGATGATGGTAAAGAGGGTTGGTTTCTTTGTGCACGGTTTGTAAACGACCCGAGCCATCGACGTGCGTGACGGCGGGGATGAGGGCACGTTTTTCCTCGCGGATCTGGAAGACTTCCATCATGTAGGGAACGTCGTCCTCCTGCTCGAACCATTCGCTAACCGCCTCTCTTAATATAGAGGGTGCGAACGGACGGAATGATTCGCGGCATTTGATTTTAGCGTTGAGGATTTCTTTTATGTCGGCGCGGCGCGGATCGCAAAGAATCGAGCGGTTACCCAAAGCGCGCGGACCCCATTCCATTCGGCCCTGAAACCAGCCGATGACGCATCCGTCCGCTATCGCCGCCGCGGCGCGGGTGCATAGTTCCCGGCTATCGGTTATTTGTTCGACCTTACATCCGGCATTCCTGATTTCCTCTTTTCTTGATTTAATCAGTTCTTCGATTTCTTCGTTGGAAAATTCAGGACCGAGATAGGGCGAAAAAGTCGAATGGCTTAAGGAGAAAGTAGAAATTTCGGCTCGCCGATTTTGCGACGCGGCCGGTAATTCTTCACCTTCTACTTTCTCATTTCTACTTTCTAATTTTGCGGCCACCAACGCCGCAGCTCCTATCGCTCCGCCAGCGTCGCCGGCTGCGGCCGGTAGATACATTTTCTTGAAGGGCGTGCGCAGGTAAACTTTACCGTTAGCTACAGAATTCATCGCGCAGCCGCCGGCTAAAGCAAGATTTTCGGATGGGTGACGCGAATGGAGAGCCTGAAGCAAAGCGAAGAAAGCTTCTTCGTAGATGACCTGCACGGAACGCGCTATGTCTTTGTGTTTTTGCTCTAATCGTTCATCAGGTTTACGCGCTGGGCCGAGCAAATCGCTAAGACTTCCTGTGTAGAGCTTTCCTACTTCGGGGGCGCAATCATTCCAGCTGTAGGAGACGTTGTCGCTATGATGACGAAAATACTTCAGATTTAAGCGAAATGTTCCGTCCGACTGAATGCGCACGACATCGCGCAGCTCCTTTACGAACTTTGGCTCGCCGTACGGGGCTAGTCCCATGACTTTGTATTCATCACCGTAATGCGCAAAGCCAATAAATTGCGTGAGCGCGGAATAGAAAATACCTAACGAGTGAGGGAAGTAGACGCGCTGATCGAGCTCGATCCTATCTTTGCTCCCCCAACCCATTGCCGTGCTTGCGAAATCCCCAAAGCCATCGACCGAGAGGCACGCCGCTTTTTCGAAACCGGAGACAAGATAGGCCGAAGCCAGGTGAGCCAGGTGATGCTCAATATAATGAATCTTGCTGCCTAACGACAAATTGTAATGGGCTTCCAGCGCGTCCTTTACTGAAGCCGCGTTGCGGATATTGCGAATTTTTTGCCACATCAATCGTGGATCGGGCAAGTGCGTAAGAACAAATTGAAGCCTGCGCCAGTTGTTAACGCCGGGCTGGCGATTGATGGCAACGTGTTCGATGTCGCCTAACGAGATGTTCCCTTCCCGCAGGCAATAGTCGATTGCTTGCGTGGGCAGCCCTGCCCAATGCTTGATGCGGCGAAAGCGTTCTTCTTCCGCCGCCGCTACAATCTTCCCGTCGCGGAAAAGACATGCTGCCGAATCGGCGTGATAGGCGTTAAGACCGAGGACTAACAAAATTGCGGATTTCGGAATGCGGATCGCGGAGTAAGGGACCGGCTAAGTTAGTTCAGTCTTAATTGCGATTTCGGAATGCGGATTTCGGAATTACAAAGATCTAGCGATTTGATTTCGCAGTGCGGCCACTTGAAACGAAGATGGCAAGCAGCTCACGCACTTCTACCGATAAGGCCTCACATACTGCCGGCGCTGCTATTCCAGCCTCCACAATTAGTTCTAACCAGTATCCGGTTTCTGCGGCTTTTTTTCACAGATCGAAATCTTGTGAATGAAATCATCTCGTGAAGAAGCGCGGTTCGCTTCGCGATAGTTCGCGCCAATCGAAGTCCCGCTTTTTAACAACTGATAGCCCAACACATTACTAGCCTTCGATTTCGGTAGCTGTGTTACGAACTTAATAACCTCCAATGCAAAACTCTTCGTTCGTGCCTCCAGTTCTCTTTTCATTTACAAAACCTTGCCAGTCGCGCGACTGGACGAGAGAAACTGTCCCATTTTGATTCCGCAATTCGAAATCCGAATTCCGAAATTTTCAAAGTTCCGTCCAACGACGGCGCAGCGGGGGAAGCTGGGAACGATATTTCAGAATCATTCCGACTAATGCCAGCGCGATACCAATGCGCGGAAGGAGCAACCGCGGCTGCGACAAAAGGCGTGGCAACCAACCGACGTCATGTTTGTCTGCCCATTCTGAAATTGAGGGCTGATCACCGGTCAGAAATCCCAAGGCAGCGCCGATGCAATGAATGCTGGGCCTTCGTTCGCAGTGCAGATAATCACGAAGATACAGCCCCAGCTTTTCCTGAGCTCCAGCAGCGGTCGCAATAACGATATCGTGCGGTTGCCGTTTCTCGATCTCGAGAAGCAAGGCGTAGTCTTCGACCTTTTCCCGATGGGGCGCGACGTAAAAATCCTGATCTTCGACGGGAAATCCCCGGTTGCCGAGCCATTGAAAGGCTCGTTGCTTAGCCGACTCAGACGCGACCACCCAAAAAGTCCCAGTTTGGCAGTCTGGTTGTTCGAGGAAACACCGGAGGTAGGAGATTCCCGAAATCTTCCGCAGTCTCCTGCCCGTCGCAATTTTCCAGACGACAACTAACAACTTGCTATCTGCAATTGCCAGGTCCGCTTCCTGCAAAGCTCGGCGGTATTCTTCATCATGATAAAGTTTGAGTAATGCCGGAGCCGCGGGAGCAACAAGGTATCCGCCTCTGTTTTTGAAATGCTGTACCACCTCTCGGGCAGTTCCGTTAAAGAAAGAGATGCCAAGGACTTGTTCGCGTGGAACTTCAGAACCACCCAGGGTACGGTCTACAAGAGAAACTTTCTGATCGAGAACTGACATGAATGGAAAAACCGAACAAGGAGAACCGGCTGCTCACGGGAAGCTTCCGTCAAGACAGGCTGCCGCCCGTGGTCAACCCACTCGTTTGAGGCGGAAAACCGATAACTGGATGATTTTTTGTCCCAGCATTTTTTGGCTTTTATCTGCTCTGGGAGAGCACGCGCTTCTAGCGATTTCATAGATAAAGATCAACTCTATAATTTTACGCTCGGGCTCAGAAAGCGCCGCCGGCAGAACCGTGAACAGGGGGGCTGCTACTGCGAGACTAACGCGGCATTTATTCGCCTTATTTCCAAATCAGCCAAGGCAGTTCGGCGATGGAATGCACTTTGAGTTTGCGAAAGAAATTGCCGCGATGAGTGTCCACTGTCTTAACGCTGATGCCTAGTTGGACAGCGATTTGCTTGCTCCACCTACCCTCGGCAATGAGCTGGAGGGTTTCGATCTCGCGAACGGTGAGCTTTTCGAGTTCGCCGACGTTCGCGACAATTTTTTCGTATAGTTCGGTGATCCCTCGAGAACGAAAGGTGTGATGATGCCGCAGCGATTCATCTGCGCCGGAGGAGAAATCTTCGGGCGCTTTTGTTTTTACGCGGTGAAATCTGGCGCGCGGCTAACGAGAAGCAACAGGAGGCATTTGCTCGCCGTATTTCCACATTAACCACGGCAGCTTGCGCGCGCTCCAAAAGCGCGGGCCGAACACTTGCGGTTGCGCGATAATGCGAAAGACCCAACCCAGATAGAGCCGATCAGCCCACATTGGTATACGAACTTGATCACCCGTAACAAAACCCGGCGCGGCGCCGATGCAATGAATTGCCGGACGATATCCGCATTGATGTTTCAGATACCTTCCGATCTTGTCCTGCATTCCGCCGCCGATTGCGACAATGATGTGTTTTGGTTTCTTTTCGCGAATTGACTCGAGCAAAACAGAATCTTCGGCTTGTCCTCGATAATGCGGGGCAACATAAAGATCGCTATCGGTAAGAGGAAAATTTTCCGTGCCTGACCAGGCGAGCGTTTTCTCTTTCGCCATTTCGCTTGGCAAAATCCAAAAGAGATTTCCACGGACCCGAACTTCCGGCAGTTCTAAAAGACATTTGAAGAACTTCAAGCCGGAAATGCGATGCAGCCGTTCGCCGCGGAGCAATCGCCAGAAGACCACCATCCATCCGCTGTCGGCGATCGCAAGATCGGCATCAGCGATTGCACGCCGATATTCTTCTTCGTGCCGCAGAGCAATCATTGATGGCGCGGCCGGCGCGACGACCAATCCGCCATTTTGCGCAATCCAAGCGACCGCCTCCTCCGCGCTGCCATCGAAGAAATCGATGCCGAGAACTCGCTTGGTGGGAAAAGGGGACATGGGAAAAACTGAAATCTGAAAAACGGAAAGGCTGAAATCAAGCTGCGTTGCGCTTTGTTTTTGCCACCATCGTTGCGAAAATCGCGATCAACTCGTCACTTTCTCTCACTAGCGGTTCAAGTTCGTTTGCTGTAACGCCGCAGTCGTCACGGAACAATTCGAGCCAAAGTTGTGATTCGTCGGCCTCTTGGAGTGCGCCATTCAATTTTGAGCAAAACTCTGCGTCGGAACGGGCTCTGGATGCCTCCCTGATGTGAGCGGCCACCGATGTTCCGGACCGAAGCAATTGGTGACCGAGAACGTCCACTTCTTTTCGTTGCCGTGGCAGCGACACGTAAAATTGGACTATCCGCGATGCGAATTGTTTTGTCCGATCGCGTAGCTCCGCAGTTAATCTCATATAGTAGTAGCTGAATCGAGGGATTTCAGTTTCTTAGTTTTTTAGCGTTTCCGTAGCGGCACGCTGATTCATCCACAGATTTCACAGATTTTCACAGATTTAGAAAGCGCGGAAGGAAAACTGCGTGGGTCGCTGGAGCTAGCGCAAAAACTTTTGGCATTTCTTGCCTCTAGTTTCGTGTTGAATCGGGTGAGCTGGTCTCACCAGGAGCGTTTTCTGGCTCCATTTTCCCAAGCAGTGAGGTGATTTTGATAAAGCTCTGACATCGCAACTGAACGCGGATCACGTGATCGAGCAATTCCGTACATCCATTCGGCCTCGGCAAACCGGCCCAACTCATCGTAGACCGATGCGATTTCCGCCGCATAAGTTCCGTCAAGGGGAACGAGGCGGCGCGCTTTCTCGAAAGCGGTAAGAGCCCTTTCTGAGAGCTCCGAACGTAACTCGAGTCGCGGCTTTTCGTGCGCCATCGCCATTGATGCCCGACCAAGATAGAAGAAGACATTAGGATCTTGCTGCTCCCATTTGAGGGCTTCATTCGCGTAGGAAACGGCACTGGAGGGCTCTTCCTCCTCAAGCGCGTCGCGAGCGTGTTCGGCATAGTACTCTCCAGGGAATAGACGGGCGCATTGGACTAGCAGAATTACTGCGGAAGCCACGAACGCAAATTTAACGGGCGATGCTAACCAGGAGCGCGAGACGCCAGGCCTCGGCTCGATGCCCGGGTTGGCCACCACGCCAAACACGAAAGCTAAAAGCAGATCGTTCGCGGGAATGTGCAGATTGAAGTCGACAACGGAATGGACGACGTACGCGCCGATCGCAGAAAGCGCTCCGATATTGAGAGCGAGCCGGTCGCTAAGTGGAACACCGCCGGCAGCCACGCGCTCCGAGCCCAGACAGATAAAGCTCCGCCACCCGTGACGACAATGCGCAAAGAGAAAAAAGAGAAACCCAGCTGCACCTGCTGCTCCATATTCGCAAAGCAGATGCAGGTAGTCGTTGTGCACATCGATTGGATCCATTTGCATTCTCTCGACGCGGAATTGACGACCGTAGAAAAGATATGTCCCGCTGCCCGTTCCAAAGACTGGCGCTAACTTCCATTGCTCAATCGCAGCACGCCACATGTCGAGACGCCCTTGGTCGACAGCAGCGATGTTTGCCACACGCTCACTCAGCGCAGGGCTTTGATGAATTAAGAATCCGCCTGAAGCCAGGGCGGCGGTAAGTACAATCAACCCGATTGCTCCGTATCTTCGAGAGAAAAAGGCCCGGTCGGCGCGTAGCACGATGGCGCTTAAACCTGCGAAAACAATAAGGCTTACGATAATGCTTATGTATCCGCCACGGCTGCCAGTGAGAGCGGCACCGACGTAGCAATTAAGAGTCAGGTAACCGACGACTACTTTCATCCAACCCGGCAACCGGCTCCAGCAGGCGACGCTCAAGCCGAGGATTCCGAGAACCTCGAGCAATCCCGCCAAGTGATCAGGGTCCACGTAAAGTCCGCTGGAACGTTTACTGAGCTCGGTACTTTGCAGGAAAGGAAGGACCATGAAATTTTCCCCGATACCAAACTGGACGAGGCCGACCAGGACGTGAAAGACCGCGAACACCAGTAGGGAGACAAGGACCGCGAGTCGCATAGCCGCGCTGTTAATGACGCTTACGGTCAGACCGTAGACCGTGAGCGCGGTTAGAACGCAGTAAAGATCAGCCCGGGCAACATATGCTGCGGGCGAAGTGAGAGCCCGAACGATGATGTAGCCAACAAACATTAAGGTGGCGATAAGACAGAAGATGTCCCGCCTACAATCCAGGCCGACTGTCGCTGCCGCGACTAACAGGGCTATTGCGATTGCGCCGTAGGCCGGCAGACACAAAAATAAGGATTTCTCAGAATCGATCGTCTGAGGAAACACCAAGGCCGCCAGCAACAGTGTTGTAGCAGTGAATATCCCGATGTGGGAAACGCGGCGACTAGTCACACCTCGACTGGCGAGGAAACGCAACTCTTAAGTGCACTCCTGCTCCCAATGCCGCGAGTTGCCAAACGCGAGACCCGTTCAAGAGCCCCTCAATTTGTGCCAGGCGCCGTTCTGACAGGTGCCGCGTGGACAGGTGGCTTCTTTTTCACAGGACGGCCCTTCTTATCCTCTCTCCTCTGAGTGGAAGTGCCGCCACAAGCGCCCATGGTATCTCCATGATCGATGTGCCGCTGGTATTCCAGACTGCCGCATATCGGGTTTATTGTCAGTGTACGCTTATGACAGAGGGTGCAAGTGGCGGCGTTCGCCGTGGCAGTTGTTATTAGCCAGAACGCAATACCGAGAACCGCCGAAGCATAAAAGAGAGCTAAGGTTGTGGTCAGTTGCTTGGCACCCGCGGGGTATTTCACTGGAGGGTTTTTCATTCGAATGGGATTTTCTCTTTTTTTCTACAGGATAGCGGCCCAACCGCAAGCTTTTTCTTCCCGCCCTAGAATTCCCGCTGCGACCTAGCTACGCTTCCATTTCGTTCGCAAGCGATGGCGAAAATGAAACGGACGCAAGTATTGGAGCCAGGTAATTAAACCCGCTACTTTTTCCGGAACGCGCCGTGCATTTTTTATCGCCAAACACGAGTCCACGACGCGGTGAAAGCAAACGTCCGGCGAAAACCATGCCTTCCATTCTTTCCGGGCGAGCTGACCCATGGCAAGCGCTTGATCTTCGTGCTTTTCCAGGACGTCGGGTATCGATTCGAATTCACGCTCGGGAATTCGAATGGAAAATCTTTCCCACGACGGACCGATTGGTTCGATCCAATCATCCGACAGGATTACCGGCACCCGGCCAATTCGCATCGTATCGAAAAGTCGCACGCTCGACACGCTCAGGCCGCGCGGACAAAGAACAAATTTGCTGTCCTGCATCGTCTCGGCGTAACGTCGCCAGAATTTGCGCGCTTCATCTTCCCCCAGCGTGCCATACAGGAATTGTTCGTAATCTGCTGTCGTGTCTTGGAAAAATGACCGGGGATGCTGCAATTCGGCAAGTCGCCGGCGGATCGGCGCATTGCTAATCGAGCCGACAAAACTGTAGAGATATGGAAGGTCTTCTCGCGGCGGTGTGAACTCGAGAAACTCGTTCTCCGAAACACCGAGATAAAATCCAGGACGCGTCCGCCGGGAGGACCATCGCTTTTCGATCGAAGTGTAGACTCCCGGCAGGAACGGAATCGCGAACGGATTCGGGCAAAAAAGAAAACATTTTTCGCGGAAGTTTCTCACCAAAGGATGCCGGCGAACTCGCTCGAAATAGGGACCCGCGCCCCGTAGCTCCGCGAACAAAATCAAATCCGCCGCTTCCGAATTGTTCGTTAGGCAGTGATCGTGAAAAATTCCGTTTTGCGCGCTCTCCTTTAATCTGACGAAAGCGCCGCGGTTATAATCTTTATCGTCGCCCGGTGCGGTAGAAAGCAAAAGAACTTGAGCCACGGTAAAGCGCGAATCTTTTAGTTTTTTTCGTTCACAAACATCACGCGGAAAAGGTTATCATCCGTTGTCTAAACGCAGAACAGAATATCTTTCGATTGCAGAATCAAAGCATTAACATCTTCGCAGAATCAGCGCCCGCAGCCGCAGCCAAGAGGCGAGGACAAGTCAGGTTTATTTTCATTGCCCTTACGCTCTTCGCCCTCTGGTTCATGCTTTGCCGGCATTTGAGCGGAGAATGGTCGCTTAACGAGCAATACAACTACGGTTGGTTCGTTCCGTTTTTCGCGTTCTATCTCTTTTGGCTCCGATGGGAAAATCGCCCCGAGATTGGAGGTCAGGTGTCAGCGGTCGAAGATCAGAAGTCAGAGGTCAGCAATCAGAGATCAGAATTAGGCAGCCGGATTGCGTTTCTACTTTCTACTTTCGCCGTTCTACTTTTGTTGCCCCTGCGCGTCTTTGAAATTGGCAATCCGGATTGGCGGCCGCTTGGATGGATTCATGCAGTCATCGTCGTCGCGGTGACGCTTTTTTTCGTTTGGCGTGCCGGTGGTAAGCCTTGGCTGCGACACTTCGCCTTTCCCATCGCGTTCATTCTTGTCGCGGTACCGTGGATTTCGCCGATAGAAAATCCGATTATCCAAGGTTTGATGCACGTTATCGCTGGGATGACGACGGAAACCGCGAACTTGTTAGGCATTCCCGCGCAACTGGAAGGAAACGTCATTCACATTCGCAACGGCATCCTGGGCGTAAACGAAGCGTGCAGTGGGGTGCGCTCGCTCCAGACGTCGTTGATGATCGGCCTGTTATTTGGCGAATTAAAACGACTGTTGGGGACGCGCCGTTTCATTCTCGTTGCCGGCGCCGTCGCCATTGCGCTCTTCGCCAATTTTTGTCGCGCACTTTTTCTTCTTTACGTCGCAGCGACCAACGGCATCTCTGCGAGCGAACGTTGGCATGATATTGCCGGTTACGCCATCGTCGGCGCCGTCTTCATCGCTTCGCTGGGATTCGCGGCGCTGCTCGCGCGCGGCCAAGTAGAAAGCACGAAGAAAGTAGAAGACGGGAGTCAGAGGTCAGAGGTTAGAGATCGGAGTTCAGAACTTGGAGGGCTCCGATCTCATTTTCGAATTTCTAATTTCTACTTTCTAATTTCTTTCCTCGCCTGGCTCGTCGCCGTCGAGATCGGCAGTGATCTTTGGTACCGTTCGCACGAAACAAATCTTGTCGCCCATTCCCGCTGGACCGTGCGTGCGCCGGCGACCATTCAAGATTATCACGAGATCAAGATCGATGAAGGCGTGCGCCAGACTCTCGGCTTTGATAGCGGGCGCGAATTCGTTTGGAAAACCAGGGTCGACACATCTGCGGATTTTTCCGCAGCGAATTATCTTTTCTTCTTCCGATGGAATCCGAGCGGATCGAGTGTCGTGCGCGCTCGCGCACACAGTGCCGACATTTGCCTGCCCGATGTCGGATGGACTCGAGTCACTAACTTTGGCGTCAAGACTTACAACCTCGCGCAGAATGTATCCGTCCCGGTTCAGCACATCCTATTCAAACGCGAGCCGCAGAACATCGTTGCTCATACATTTTTCTGCTTACAGGAAGACAGAATACATCCGACCGAGCCGCGTCCAGATCTTCATCTTCGCGAAGGCCTGCAACCCGATTGGTCGCTCACAGCGCGATGGCGGGTGGTACGAAATGGTGTGCGCAATTTAGGTCAACAGGTTTTGGAGATAATCATTGTTAGCCAAAAACCAATCGATGAGGGCGCCGCGGAGATGAAGCTCGCGGAGATCATTCGAGAGGTTGTCGTCCCTCTATAGTTCTTCATGAAGACCCTCCCACGCCGCACAGACGATTTCCTTCTCACCGCCGAGGAGCTGCGCTTGCGCAATCGCAGACGACGCCTCTGGGCCGGCTCGGGAATCGCGCTCGTACTTATGATAGTACTCGGCTTCTTTTTCGCGAAGCCAACCGCGCACGCGATCAGAGCGCTTCAGGCGCGGCGTCATGCGAACAAGGCAGTCGCCTACATCGAACAGCAGAAATGGAAAGAGGCGCGCGACGAAGCGAGCGCGGCCTATCAACTTTACCCTAGCGAGCCGCAGGCCTTGCGCGCAGTCGCACGCTTTCTGTCTCGCGTGCGCAATCCGGAAGCGCTCGATTTTTGGAAACAGTTGCGCGTGCGCGCTTCACTCACGCGTGACGACTTGCGCGATGAGGCGAGTATAGCGCTCGCTTCCGATGAAATGGAACGCGCCACTGCTGCGATTGAGCCTCTCATCGCCAACAATGGCAAAGAGGCAACAACGGCCGATTGGTTTCTTGCCGCGCTACTGGCGCAGAAAAAAAATTCCCTGCAGGATGCGCAGCGTTTTCTGCAAAAAGTTTTCGACCATCGCAAAGCGAGCGAGCGGGACATTTTGCAAGCTTCTCTACTTGAAATGCAGATCGCAAATCTCAACGACCCAGAGACGGGCCGGCGCCAAGCGAACGACGCCTGGTCTCACCTAACGAACCTTGCAAAAGGCAAAAGCGCCGTAGCGCTTGATGCGCTGGTGTTACTCGCGAAGCGAAATTTATCTACACCTGTTAATCAGCACAGCGTCGACACGCTCTCAACGACCGACCTTGTCCATGCAATCGAGAATCATCCGCTCGCTGCAACAACACAAAAGCTTTTCGCGCATGATCTTCGAATCAGGACGGATCCGACGCAGAAAGAGTTTATCACTCGTTCCGCCGTCACCCAGTGGAAAGATGCAGACATCGCCTCGACAACGGCGCTAGGCAAATGGCTCAATGCGCACGGCGAACATCAACGTGAATTAGAGGCGATCCCAGCAGAAAAGACATTTCTTTCACGAGAACTTTTTTTAGAGCGGCTCGATGCCCTCGCTGCGCTCGGACGATGGGCGGAAATAAAACAACTTTTAGAAAGTAGCTCGTTCCCGCTCGAGCAAATGGTCCAGCAGATGTACATGGCACGTTGCAACTCCCAGCTTGGAGAAAAGATCGCGGCGGAAAACAATTGGCGGCGCGCTTTGGAATCCGCGAGCGGTGAGCCGGCGAAGCTTCTCGATCTCGCCGAATACGCGGAAAAAAATGGGAACCTTCCGATTGCAGACGCAGCATACATTGCGGCGATCAAGCAATGGCCCAAGTTACGACAAGCCTACGTTGGACGCTTACGTCTTGCGCAGCTGAATCGTAATACTCAGCAAATTCACGCGCTTCTCAAACATATGCTGCAGTTGTGGCCCCGCGACACTGCGCTCATAAATGATGAGGCATACACGCGTCTTCTCTTACTCGCCGCTACCGACTCTACAGAAGAACCCCGGCGGGTTGAAATAATAGCAAGCCGTCTTGTCCAGGAGGAACCAAGAAGCCTGCCGCACCGGACGCTTCTTGCTTTGTCCCGCCTGCGGCAAAACCGTCCGCAGGAAGCATTCGACATTTACAGCCAAATCGAGATTGCCCCAGAATCACTTACTCCAGGTGCGATGGCGGTTCACGCGGCAGTAATGGCAGCGAATGGTCGGCTTGAAGATGCAAATCGCGAAATCGATCTGATTGGCGATGGGAAATTGCTGGATGGCGAGGAAAGGCTAATCCGATTGTTTGTTCAATCGAAAAAAAGTGGAAACACCTCGAATAAATAGCCAAGGGAAAAACTTCGAATACTGTATTGACACGTTGGCGATACTTTGATGAATTCAGAGGTACGAAGGATATCATGAAGCGGCCCTCCATTCTGATCTGCTGCGGCATTGCCTTTGCCTGCTTGATTTCTTCAGCCCATGCTCAGATAAGCCTTACAGGATCTCCCAATCCGTACACGCAAAATTTTAACACGTACCTCGGAACATTGGCTACCGTTCCGGCCGGGTGGACGGTCGCTTTTTCTGGTACAGCGACTTTCAACGGAGTCGGCACGGGCACTTCGGCTACCGGCGGCGCGTGGGCATACGGAACGGGCGGTGAAAATTCGTTTGGCGCATTGCGCAGTGCGACGCCCCTCAACATAACCGAAGCTGTCAGCTTCACGAACAACACCGGAAGTACGCTTACGACTTTGACCATCACTTTCAATTACGAGCAGTGGCGCTACGCTAATACTTCCGGCTGGGATTTAAGCGGTACTGGTGCGCTTACCGGTAATGCGCTCGTTAACGCGGCCGATTATGTCGGCTTGGCTGCAGGTACAAACGGAACGCCTACCAGCGTTCCAATCACGTTGGCTTTAACCGGATTGTCCATTGCAAACGGAGCTACATTTGGGCTTAGTTGGCTAACCACTGATCAAACGGGTAGCGATAACGGTGTGGCAATCGATGATTTCTCTCTCACTTACAGCCCAGTTCCCGAGCCATCGACATGGATTAGCGGCACGCTGATTGTCGGGCTAATCGGCTGGACGCAGCGAAAGCGATTCGGGCATCTCCTCAGGCAGTCGACCTAAGATCGAGGTCGAAGACCGGAAGTCAGAGGTCGGACGCCGGTTGGGGTTCCTGCTTTCCCGATCTGCTTCTTCCCGTAAAAAAATCGACACGTGCGCGGACGCTGGGATACAAAGAGGTGCGAGATGCAGTCCGTGCGTTGTTCCCTGCTCCGCATATTGTGGCCCTCGCGTTTTTGCTGGGCGCAGGGCAAAGCGTCGTGCGCGGCGATACATTGACCTGGAACAACAGCGCCACCGATTTCAACGCGAGTGCGGCCTGGACGAGCACATCGAACCCGACAGTACATCACGTGCCCGGGATAAACGACACGGCCGATTTTTCCGGACTCGAAATGATTAACCCGAACGTTAGCGCGACGCTCGCGGTGCAGCGTGTGAGTTTCGGTGCACTTCTTAACGTTGCGAGCGGTTACACATTGATCAGCTCGCCGAATGGGCAGCTCGCCATCGGCACGGGCGGGATCGATGCGATGAATGTGACCGGCACGAACACGATCTCAGCCTCACTCGTTTTGAATATGAACGAATCAATAACGCAGGTGAGTGGCGGCACGCTGACATCACCGGTCCCACTACCATCGGCGCAACGGGCGGGATGACTTTGACGGTCGGAACCACCGGCGCGAATGGCACGATTAATTTTTCTCCCGGCTCGGTCGAGCTTGTCGATCAGCTCAGTCTGGTGACCCATGTCGATGTGAATTGGTCAGTGGTCTCGCAGTTAAACGCAGTCGGCAATACCGGCAGAATTACTAAACTGGGCGCGGCGACACTTAACCTGAGCGGCGCGAATAGTTATGGTGGTCCGACAAACGTCAATGCCGGCACTTTGCTCGCAACTAACTCGATCGGTTCAGCAACCAGCAGCGGCCCGGTCTCCGTCAACATAGCGGCACGCTCGGCGGTACGGGAATATTCAGCGGCGCGACAACGATCAACGGCGGCGGCTGGATCACGGGCGCTAATGTCGGCAGCATCGGCGCGCTCACGTTGCAGAATAATGTGACGTTCTCCGGAACGAGCGGAAACCTTGCGACCTATCTGGTCGATATTGCATCGGGTGCTAACAATAGCGATCGCCTAACGATTGGCGGCGTCCTCAATCTCACGAACGGATTTGACCAAATCCTGTTCAGCGGCACGCCGGAAGGGACGATCAGTTATATTGGCTTCACAACCGGAGGAAATACCGGCACATTCGACTTCGGTAGTGCGCCGGCGGGGTACCAATTTATTTACGGCGATAACAATCTCATTCTCGAGCCCGTTCCAGAACCCTCGACTTGGATTGCCGGCGCGTTGGCGATGGGAGTAGTTGGCTGGAGTCAGCGGCGACGATTCTCGTAACTCGTTAGGCGCACGGCGTAAAGCCACAAGTCAGAGCCTGACGGCAGAAGTCACAGGTCAGCTGTCAGAGAATCAGGTCGAATTCTCTTTCGCGGCCTGGCGTTCGCGGCTGGCGCGTAGATTCAGAGTGAGCGTTTCGGCTTCTTCCAGCCATTCGAGCTTTTCGCGGAAAGTTGTTTGCAGGCCAAGGAGGAGCGTGTGGAGTTCAGCGCCTTCTGCCGTGCACCATTGCCACCCCGGATGGTTATAGAGTTCTTCCTTCGTCATCGATGAGGGTCGAGCTTTCGTAGCTGCTGTATGTCTATCAAGTCGCGATCGCGTCCAGCCTCCGCTTTCATCGCCAGGAGTGTTTCGTAGGAAACGATCAAGGCCAATTCCTCGCCGTAAACGACGTGTCGCACAGCTCTCGCATATTCGCGATCGAAATCAAAGGGCTCATAAACGAAAACATCTATCGGGGTCCTTCGATGGCGGTCGCTCCACAATTTTAGGGCAATCATGTTTTTGTCGCGTCGCCAGGCCTCACGCAACGCCGGATCAGCGAACTGTTCCGGCGAGACAGGAATGCTCATTTCATAACCAACCTCTTGCAAGGCTTTAAGACCGCGAATGACATTGGCCTGCTCCAACCCGATGACCAGATCGACATCGACGGTCAATCGCTCGTATCCGTGCGCATTGACCGCGAGACCGCCGACGATTAGGTAGCGGACCTTTGCCTCATTCAATGCGCGAACGATCGCTTCGACGCTGCGAACTTCCATGCGCGATAGTATTGCACTTCGATGAGCGGTTGGAACAGCGAATTGGGTCGGCCACCGATTGCTCCGATGCCGTGGTTAGCTACGTCGAATCCATTTTCAGAGATTTTTTTCGCTTCGCTGATTCGGTTCGACCGGTGGTGCCTGCTTCACTTGTCAGACTGAAATTAAGTTGTTGGGCGGAATGCACCCTCTGTCGGCGCGGTGCCACGGCAATTGTCTCGAATCTATAATCGCTTAAAAAGTGATTTTCACTTTACAAGCTCGCCGACTTTTGATCGGATCTGCGCACCTCGGGAGGGAAATGACATGGGAACTCGAAAGTATCTGGCAACATTAGTGATTGCGACTGCATTTGCCGCAGCGGCGCAGGCCAGCGTTATCAACATCTCGATGAATCCCGGCACGGGTCAGCCCGCGGCCGATGTGAATAAAGGCCTTCTTGGAAACAACAGTCCGCAGACGAACTTCAACTTCCTCCTTCAGCAAATCAGCCTCTACCAAAACTTCAACGGCACGAACCTGCCTGCGCCAACCTTTGCCGGATACTTTGATGGCTCGAGCAACACTGCGTCGCTGACGGGATTTAGCTACGCCGTGATCCATTATGGCAAAGGTCCGGGTGGGACTGGTCAGGGCGGCGGTGTTGAATTTTTCTATCTTAACGGCATGACGGGTAACTTTACGTTTTCTGCCACTGGCCTTGGCCCAAATGGCCGTGGCGGGTTCTCTTCGATTCGGCTTTTTTCGGCTAACGGTTTTTCTGTGCCAGAAAGCGGAACGACCGTAATGCTACTTTCGGTCGTGCTTCTCGGAATTTTTGGCGCGCGACGCCGGAAGACAGCGTAATCGCTGCGATTTCGTCGTAAAAGCGATAACTCAGACCGCCGCCTTCCGGTCATTGGTTCGCCAGGCAGATACCGGAAGAGCCGTTGAGAAACTATAGAAGCGGCGAACGCTCAGTGTGAACATCGCGAGGCTTCGCGCTTGCTTGCGAAATAATTTTCGTTACTTCGTCTCGATTGATGCGCGTGGGATCGTAGTAAACAGCCACTTTGCATTCGTCCAAGCCTAACGAGTCGGCGCGAACGCCGTCGGTCTTGCCAACGGCATCGCGAATGGCTTGTTCCTCGCGCGGGCCAATCGGCTGCGCGAATTCGATTTCCTCGACGATGTATTCTTCCGCGCCGGAGAGATTTTCTTTTTTGTTTGGCATGTTGAAATCAAATCGACGGCGCGATGGGCCGTCGCGCCCTATCGATTGACAATATGCAGGGCGCGCTTCTCGACATTGAGCGCGGCTTCCTTGACGGCTTCGCTCAAGGTCGGATGGGAGTGACAGGTGCGACCGAGATCCTCGGAACTGCCGCCAAATTCCATTACGGAGGCGGCTTCGGCGATAAGTTCGGAGGCGGCGTGTTGCAAAATGTGGGCACCGAGAATGCGATCCGTTTTCGCGTCCGCGACGAATTTGACCATGCCGTCAAGATCTTCATTGGCGACGGCGCGGCCGTTGGCGCGAAATGGAAATTTGCCGACGCGATAATCGATCCCTTTTTCCTTCGCCTGATCTTCGGTCAAACCGACGCCAGCGAGTTCGGGATTTGTGTAAATGATTCCGGGGATGACATCGTAATTTACGTGGCCGGATTTCCCGGCGATCAATTCGACGCAGGCGATCCCCTCCTCTTCTGCTTTGTGCGCGAGCATCGGGCCGGCGACGACGTCGCCAATTGCGTATATGCCCTTAACGTTGGTGCTAAAGTGGTTGTCGATCTTAATACGTTTTTTGTCGTCGAATTCGACACCGGCTTTCTCCGCGCCGAGGCCTTCGGAGAAAGGTTTGCGCCCGACGGAAACCAAAATTTTGTCGGCTTCGAATTTCAGTTCTTCGTTTCCTTTCGTTGCGATTGCAGTCGCTCGTCCGTTGTCGATCTTGACCGCGGTTACTTTGGTCTCGAGATGAAATGTCATTCCCTGCGCGGTGAGCGAACGCTGCAACAGGTTCGAAAGTTCGAGATCGAAACCGAGGGCGATGCGCGGCAAGAATTCCAGCGTCGTTACTTCGGAGCCGAGCCGGCTCCAGACGGAACCAAGCTCGAGACCGATCGCGCCCGCGCCGACGACGAGCAATTTTTTGGGTGGTTCGGAAAACGAAAGCGCTTCGGTGCTGCTGACAATGGTTTTCCCATCGAATTTCGCAAACGGCAATTCCACCGGCACACTGCCGGTAGCAATGATGATGTTTTTCGTTTCGACTTCCTGCGTCTCGCCGCTCGATGATTTCACTGAAACTTTGCCAGGCGCGGCGATCGATCCGAGACCTTCGAACGTCGTCACCTTGTTTGTTTTCATCAGGGCGCGGACGCCACCGTTCATCGTTTTTACGACTTTGTCTTTGCGCTGAAGCATCTTCGCAAGGTCGACGCGCACGTTGTCGATCACGATGCCGTGCTTCACTGCTTCTTTTTTTGCGAACATGAAATGGTCGCTCGAAGTCAGAAGCGCTTTGCTCGGAATGCAGCCGATGTTGAGACAGGTGCCGCCAAGTTCCTTGTCTTTTTCGACGATGGCGGTTTTGAGTCCGAGTTGGCCGGCGCGAATGGCGGCAACATAACCGCCGGGACCTGAGCCGATGATGATGACGTCAAATTTTTCCATGAGTGAGTATCAATGCGCGCTAGCCATCTGCAATGTGGGAGCGGCCTTAGCGCCGCGACGGCTCGGGAGATAAAAATCGGGGCACTGAGGCCCCTCCCACATTTAAAAATCGAGCGACAGTTTCGTCGGATCTTCGATGCATTCTTTCACCTTAATGAGAAACGTGACGCCTTCTTTGCCATCGACGGCGCGGTGATCGTAGCTGAGTGCGAGGTACATCATTGGACGCGGCTCAACTTTGCCGCCGACGACGACGGCGCGATCCATGATTTTGTGCATGCCGAGAATTCCGGTTTGTGGCGGATTCAAGATCGGTGTGCTCAGGAGCGAGCCGTAGACGCCGCCGTTTGAAACGGTGAAACTTCCGCCCTGCAAATCTTCGATCTTGATTTTGCCTTCGCGCGCTTTCTTCGCGTAATCGGCGATATCGCCTTCCAACGCGGCGAAAGATTTTTTGCCGGCATCACGTATCACGGGGACGATGAGGCCGCGTTCCGTGCCGACAGCGACGCCGATGTCGTAGAAATGATTTTCTATAAAGTCGTCCCCTTCGATACGACCGTTAAGGCTGGGCACAGTTTTGAGCGCTTCGACCGCGGCTTTGATGAAGAAGGACATGAAACCAAGTTTGAGTCCGTGTTTTTTCGTGAATGCTTCCTGCGATTTCGCGCGCAATGCCTGCACCGCGCTCATGTCGCATTCGTTAAAGGTCGTGAGGATGGCGGCGGTGTGTTGCGCCATGACCAGTTGGGCCGCGATCTTCCGGCGCAGTGGCGACATTTTCTTGCGCGTGAATCGCTCACCTTCCGCGGGAGCGATTGCGTCGGCACGGTCGGCGGCGGTAATACTGCCGGAGGGAGCTTGTGTCCCTCTGTTTTGCGCCGCACCAAGCGCGTCTCCTTTTGTCAGCCGGCCGCCTTTGCCGCTACCTTTGATTTGCTGCGGATCAATTTTTTCTTCTTCAACGATTCGGCGGACGGCGGGGGGCAAAACATCTGCTGCAGCCGACCTTCTCTCCTGTGGATCCTCGGCCCTGGTTTGCTTCGCACCGTCTGAATCCGTTTTCTTCGCGCCGTCCGAATCTGTCTTCTCCGTTACGGGCGCCGTCGCCGAATCATCGATCGTGGCAACAGTCTCGCCGATCTTCACTTCCTGACCTTCCGGGAAATGCGCCGTCAGCACGCCATCCTTTTCGGCTGTGATCTCGGTCGAGACTTTGTCGGTTTCGAGCGTAAACAACGGCTCGCCAGCTTTAACGAATTCCCCGGACTTCTTGTGCCAGACGGAAATCGTTCCGCTGGAGATCGATTCGCCGACGGCCGGGATTTTCACTTCGATGCTCATGCCGCGTTAAAGTAAGCGCAAGAGAAAGGGCGGGTCGACAAGATTAAGCGGAGTTTCTGCGAATGGCCGCCTTCGCTACAGCCGTGGCGAGAAAGTTGCTCTTTACCATGCCGTAACGGACTGACCCTGCGATGAGCTTCTTGAACCTGTTTTCCCGACAGTCGCGCGCCTGGATTTTTGGCGAGATGGTGGCGCTCGTCCTGGTCATCGGATTTTTCGATTACATCACCGGATACGAAGTCAGCCTTTTCATTTTCTACGGCTTCCCGATTTTTCTCATCGCGTGGTTCTGCGATAAAAAGCGCTCGCTTTTGACCGCGCTCATCGCCGGAATCACGTGGTGGTGGGCCGATGTTCAAGCCGGCCATCCTTACAATTACAACTGGCACGAAGGATATGAAACCTGCGTGCGTTTGGGTTTTTTCATTTTCGTGGCGATCGCCAGCTCGGCTTTGAAAGCGCAACGCTCCGTCGTGGAAGCGCGAATCGCGCTTTTGGAACATACCCACCAACTGGAAACCGAGATCATTGGAATCAGCGAACGCGAACAACGCCGCATTGGTCAGGATTTGCACGACGGCCTTTGTCAATTTCTGGCCGGGATCGGTTGTGCGGCGGCATCGCTGCGAGGTGACCTCGCGAAAATGAAATTGCATGCGGAAGCGCACGTTGCGGATGAGCTGGCCACGCTTTTACAGGATGCGGTCGTGCAGACACGAAATCTCGCGCGCGGACTGGTGCCTTTAAAAATGGACGAGGTGGGGCTCGCCTGTGCGCTGGAAGAATTGACGGTGTCGATTACGCGCCTCACCGGCACGCCATGTCTGTTTGAGTCGAGTTGCGCCACGATCACGCTTGATGATTCCACCGCAATGCACCTTTACCGCATCGCGCAGGAGGCAATCAACAATGCGATGAAGCACGCGAGCGCGCGGCGGATCGTGGTCTCGTTAGCGGGCGGGGGCTTGGAAGTCACTCTGAAGATCGTAGATGATGGGATTGGGATTTCGAAAACACCAAACACTTCGCGCGGCATGGGGCTCAGTATCATGAAGTATCGAGCGCGCTTGTCTGGTGGCGAGTTGCAGGTCGAGGCCCAACCAAGCGGCGGAACGATCGTTCGCTGCGCCGTCCGCCTGGCACAAGCCGAATTACATGAACGCGCTGCCTGATTCAAAAAAATCGCGCGTCGTCATCATCGAGGATCACCCGATGTTTCGGGAGCGTCTGGCGCATCTCATTAATAAAGAAGAGGACATGGTCGTCTGTGGCGAGGCAGACAATGCCGCCGATGGCCTGGCTTTGATTCAGAGCGCAAAACCGAGTTTGGCGATTGTCGATATTACGCTCAAGGGATCGGGTGGATTGGATTTGCTGAAAGATATTCGTGCGCATGAAATTGAATTGCCGGTGCTTGTTCTTTCCATGCACGATGAATCGCTCTACGCAGAACGTGCGTTACGCGCCGGCGCGAAAGGCTACATCACCAAGCACGAAGCCTCAGCCAAAGTCATGACCGCGATTCGCTACGTCCTGCGCGGTGAGATTTATCTCGATCAAAGTATCATGGCGCGCATTCTTCGCCGAATTGTTGGCGGCGAGGAAGCTGCGGCGACGCGACCGATCGACCGCCTGACCGACCGCGAGCTGGCGGTCTTCGAACTGATCGGCGAAGGCCGCACCACCCGGGAGATCGGTGGCCGGCTGCACCTTGGCCTAACGACCATAGACACTTATCGAGCGCGAATAAAAGAAAAGCTCGACCTCGAAAACGCCGCCCAGCTTCATGCCGAAGCAAGCAGATGGCTCCAGGAACGCGAGTCCTGCACGGCGACTTTGTAGCGTTTTCCACTACATCAAGATAGTGGCTCGTGTAGGGGACCTGCGGCGTTCCGCCTGCTTATTCAGGAATGCGCAATTAAAATTACTATGAACAATATACGTTATCGCCGCAGTCAGGGCTTCACCCTGGTCGAAATCATGATCGTGGTCGCGATTATCGCGCTGCTCGCTTCCATCGCTGTGCCCGGTTTTCTACGTGCACGCAAACGCTCGCAGGCAAGCCGAGTCATAAATGATTTGCGCTTGATTGATGCGGCCATTGATCAGTACGCGATCGAGAATAACAAAATGACCGGCGCAACAGTGAACACGGCTGACTGGACGGCTTATATGAAGAGAGGGTCAACTCTCTACATGACGGGCAAAGATCTATTCGGCAACGGTTACGGGCCACAAAAGGTTGACGATATCCCGGCTGTTCCGACGGCGACTTTCAACGCGCTTTCCGATGTCGCCCCGTCATCCTTCTGGTCGCCTTACAACTAAAGGGGCGAGCGCTGGACTGGAAGGGACCTGATGCGAAACCTTCTGATATCCTGAGGGCACAACTAAGCCGATTATTTTTTCAAATGTTGAACGCCGCGGCGATCAATTGTTGTTGCTCGCGTTTGTGTATGGCGAGCGCACCCACCGCTGGGCTCGCGCTCGCCTCGCGCCCGGCATAGCTAATCTCGGGCTGCCCGGAAAGACGGCGCAGGCGCGGCTCCATAAAAGTCCACGCGCCCATGTTCTGCGATTCTTCCTGGCACCAGATTATCTTCGCCGATTTCGCGTAGGAGCCGATCAACTGCTTCAATTTTTTTTCTGCCAGTGGATAAAGCTGTTCGATGCGAATGATCGCCGCGTCGGTAATCTTCTTCGCGGAGCGATAACTCGTTAGGTCGTAATAGACTTTCCCCGAACATAAAATCACGCGTTTGATTTTCCTGGCATCGCCGCCCTCCGCATCGCCAAAAATTTCCATGAATTTTCCGTTAGTGAAATCCTCCTCCCGCGAGGTCGCGAATTCAGCCCGCAAGAGGCTCTTTGGCGTCATGATGATGAGAGGCTTCACAAAGTCGCGCTTCATCTGCCGGCGTAGAACGTGAAAATACTGCGCCGGAGTGGTGAGGTTGCAGACCTGAATATTGTCCTCCGCGCATGCCTGGAGAAACCGTTCCAGGCGCGCGCTGGAATGTTCGGGCCCCTGGCCTTCGTAACCGTGCGGTAGCAACATCACGAGACTGCTCGGACGTTGCCATTTCGATTCCGCCGAGACGATAAACTGATCGATGATCGTCTGCGCGCCATTCGCGAAATCGCCGAACTGCGCTTCCCAGATGCAAAGCATCTCCGGATAATCGAGCGAGTATCCATAATCGAAGCCGAGCACGGCAACTTCCGAAAGAAGGCTGTTGTAAATGCAAATGCGCGCTTGTTTCGGCGCAAGATGTAAGAGAGGAATGTACGGCTTTCCCGTTTGCGCGTCGAACAACACGGCATGCCGCTGCCCGAATGTTCCGCGTCGACTGTCCTGGCCTGATAAACGAACGGGCGTTCCATCGAGCAGAAGCGACCCGAACGCGAGCGCTTCAGCAAAACCCCAATCGTACGGGCCGCCCTTTTCCAAAATTTGGCGACGCCGATCGATCAGCATTCGCTTCACTTTCGGCAGAATGTTGAAATCGTCTGGCACGCACGTGAGGCCAGCGACGATTGTCTCCAATGTTTTTCGTGGGATCGCGGTCGCGACGGAGGAAGCGGTATATTCAGGCTGAAAAACCGCGGTCGATTCTTTGAACTTCGCCTGTTTCCCGGCCTTCTCTTTTTCCAGCGCTTCGACTTCTTCGAGCGACATTTCGAGGCGCAACGCAAATTCAGTTTCGAGCGAGGCCGCGTCATCCGGGCTGAGTGTTCCGGCTTCCAGCAGCTCGCGCTTGTAGACTTCCGCGATGGAAGGCCGTTTTGCGATCTTGGCGTAAAGATCGGGTTGGGTGAACGAAGGCTCATCCACTTCCTGGTGCCCGTATTTGCGATAGCAATAGAGATCGATCACGACGTCGCGTCCGAATTCCTGGCGGAAATCGAGCGCAGTTTCTGTAACGAACATGACCGCGAGCGGGTCCTCGCCATTCACATGAAAAATCGGCACCTCGATCATCTTTGCGATATCGGTCGCATACATGGACGAGCGCGCGTCTTCCGGCAACGTGGTGAACCCGATTTGATTATTCACGATCACGTGAACGGTACCGCCTGTGCTATAGCCCGGCAGCTGAGACATGTTTAATGTTTCAGCGACGATCCCCTGGCCTGCGAAAGCGGCATCGCCATGCAGCAGCAGCGGCAAAACTTTGCGACGATGTTCGGTGTCGCCGCGGATGCGCTGGCGCGCGCGGGCGGTTCCTTCCACTACCGGATCGACTGCTTCCAGATGACTCGGATTGGCGGAGAGGCGAATCTCAACTTTGGCGCCGCCCTCGAGCTTTCGCTCGCTCCGATAACCGAGGTGATATTTCACATCGCCGTCGCCCGCGACGAGATCGGGAATGTAATTCTCGGTGAATTCGGTGAAGATGATCTTCAGAGATTTTCGCAGGAAGTTCGCCAGCACATTGAGGCGACCGCGATGCGTCATCCCCATGCAGATCTCTTCAATTCCGGACCCTGGACATTTTTGCAAAATGCGATCGAGAATGACCATGAGCGACTCCGCGCCTTGCAACGAGAAGCGCTTCTGCCCGACGTAGCGCGCGTGCAAAAAAGCTTCGAATGATTCGGCCTCCAAAAGAGAACGTAAGAGATGGATCTGCACAGAAGGTTGCGTATTTCGCTTCGCAGGACGCGACTCAAGTCGATGCAGCACCCAATTGCGAATGCGCGTGTTTTGAATGTGCATGAACTCGGTGCCGATCGTGTCCGCGTAGATGGCTCCGAGCTTCGCGATCATCTCGCGCAGCGTCATCTTTTTGCAGTCGAGAAAAAATTTCGACGAGACCTGCATGTCGAGGTCCTTGTCGCTGAAGCCGAGCTCGCGCAGTGAAAGAAGCGGATTTTGCGGGCGCTTTTCGCTCAAGGGGTCGAGGCGAGCAATCGTGTGACCAAGCGTGCGATACGCGTAGATGAGCCCGTCGACCCGCGTCTGCAGCGACGGATCGCAAACTTCATCCGTCCGAGCCGGGGCCGTTGCAGCGCCATTGCGCTCTTCCAAATCGCCGAGCTCGAATCCTTCAAAAAAAGCGGCCCAACCGGAGTCGACTGATTCAGGATTTTCCTGCCAGCGCTGATACTTCTCCTCGAGAAGATCGGGATCGAATCGCGTGGCGAGAGACGAGTGCATGACAAGTGAATCTGCAAGCATTACGCCCGGCGGCAAGTTGACAGTGCGAAGAGTGCTTTGTTACTTGCAGCGGCAAATGACCGCTAGAGAAGTTTTTGAGTCCGTGACGAATGGGGGCGCAAGCGATTTCGCGCAAGTTGTTGCCATTCTCGATGCATTGGGACCCTGGTGCCTGATCGGCGGTTTGGCAGTGAATTGCTACGTTGAACCTGTTTATACCGTGGACGCCGATGTCGTTGTTGTTTCCGCGAATCTGCCTGCGATTCGCGAACGGTTGAGCGCAGCCGGGTTTTCAATCAACGCTTTTCCGCATTCTCTGAACGCTCGGAAGGAGTCAAGCAAATTGAGTGTGCAATTTACGAGCGACAATCGTTACGAACCTTTCATCACGCGCGCCGAACACAAAGAGGTCCTCGATCAAAAAGTTCCGGTGGCGAAGTTGGAGGATGTAATTCAGGGAAAAATTTGGGCATGGCAGGACGCAGCTCGCCGGTTGAGCAAACATAAAAAAGACGAACTCGACCTGATTCGAATTGGCGAAGCTTATCCCGAAGTGCGAGGAAAACTGCCTAACGAAATCGTCACGTTGCTCAGTGGAGGTTAGAGATGTCTTTTCGTCGACAAATCACAAATATCTTTTTCGCCGGTGTTATCCTCTCTTTTACAGAGAACGCGTTACGCGCGCAATCTGATCCTGCCTCGGAACCGGCCGTCCTCGCTGTCGCTAAAGTCTTGCCCGCGGTCGTAAATATTAACACCGAGCGAGTCGTTAGGCGGCAGGTGCGCGATCCGTTTGAAGATTTTGCGGCGCAATTCTTCGGAAATTATCGTGGTCGCCCGCGCGAGATGCGACAGACGTTGCAAAGTCTCGGATCGGGTTTTCTGGTTGATCCTGCCGGTTACATCGTGACAAACCAGCACGTCGTGGAACGCGCAGCCGATTTGAAAATTGAAGTCACGACAAACGACGGCAAAACCTATAGCGCGCATTATATCACTGGCGACGAAGACAAGGATCTTGCCTTCATCAAGATCGACGCAAAGGCGGCATTTCCTTTCGTTAGTCTCGAAAATATTTCTCCCAACTTGTTAGGCCAGACCGTCATCGTGGTTGGTAACGCGCTCGGTTACGGCAGTTCGATTAGCCGCGGAGTGCTGAGCGGAACGAAACGCGATATTACGGTCGACAACGTCGATTTTCGAAATCTTCTCCAAACCGATGCGGCCATTAATCCCGGGAACAGTGGCGGTCCGCTGATTGATCTTTCCGGCAGATTAGTGGGCATTAGCTCGGCAAAAATGGCTTTCACGCCGCAAGGTGTGCCGACACAAGGACTCGGTTTTGCCATTCCGGCGGAAGTCGTCCGTAAGAGCGTGGAGGAGTTTAAGAAAGTGGCCCAGAAGCAACCGCCCGTGCCGGCCGTGGCGACCGAGCAGGCGATGCTCTTGTCTGAACGACTCTTCGGTTTGCAACTACAGGACCTCTCGGCCGAACTCGCAGCCGCACTCGGCTACGCGAGCGGACGTGGCGTGTTGGTCAGCGCGGTCGAACCCGACAGTCCGGCGGATCGCGCCGGTATCGAGCGCGGCCTCGTCCTCTATCGCATCGGCAATTACGATGTGAATTCCGTGAAACAGGTGGACAATTTACTTAAGCGCGCGAACAGCGGAGCACGTATCGATTTCGCCATAGGAATTGTGCGCGATGATGGTAACGGTCAACATCTCGAACATGTGACACTGGCGGCGCGCTAATGCGAAAAAATTGCAACGGATCGCGCGTCAAATTGTCTGAGGGAAATGTTGCGAAATGATTAAGGTCGAAAATCTCACCAAACGTTTCGCCGGCCAGGCCGCGATTCAGGATCTGAATTTCGAAGTCGGTAAGGGAGAAATCATGGGCTTCCTCGGCCCGAATGGCGCGGGCAAAAGCACGACGATGCGTATTTTGTCCAGCTTTATGCCCCCCACTTCCGGTCGCGCCACTGTCGCCGGTTTCGATATTTTCGAGCAATCGCTGCAGGCCCGCGCGCATCTCGGTTACATGCCCGAAAACGTTCCGCTCTACAACGACATGCGGGTGACAGAGTATTTGAACTATCGGGCCGCGCTCAAGGGGGTGCCACATCGACGCATGCCGGAACGCGTCGGCGATGTGAAAGAGCTTTGCGGTTTGAAAGATGTGGAGAAGAAATTAATTGGCGCACTTTCGAAAGGTTACCGGCAACGCGTCGGTCTCGCCGATGCGCTCGTGCACGAACCCGATCTGCTCATCCTCGACGAACCGACGAGTGGGCTCGATCCCAATCAGATTCGGCAAGTGCGCGATCTGATCAAAAATCTTGGCAAGCAACATACGATCTTGCTCTCGACGCATATTTTGCCCGAAGTCGAAATGACGTGCAGCCGCGTCATCATTATTCATAAGGGCCGCATTGAAGCTTGCGACACGCCGGAAAATCTTCTCGGCCAGATTCGCACGGCCGGTGGCGTGCGAGTCGAAGCGAAAGTCGGAAACGATAATGGCGCGGTAGAATTAAAGAAAATTGCCGGCGTCCGCGATGTGTCGACGTCGAGCGATGGCGATTGGAAGACTTTTTCGTTGCGCGTCGAGTCTGGCGCGGATGTGCGCGAGGAAATCTTTCGCCTGGCGAGCGCGCGCCACTGGAGTGTACGCGAATTGTCGCAACAGCGCGCCACGCTCGAAGATGTTTTCGTAGAGATCACGCATCCCGACGAAATCTAGATCGAAACGAAATGAGCAATCCTGAACCACTCGCAAGCTGTCATCCTGAGCGTAGCGAAGGACCTCACAAAAATCCCACGGCGTTATTCGCGAGATCCCTCGCTGCGCTCGGGATGACCACCGCCTTTTTTAACCACCGTTTTTTAAATGCGTAAATTTTTCGTCCTGCTCAATCGCGAGGTGCGCAGTTATTTCTATTCACCGATCGCCTACATTGTTCTCGTTTTTTTCCTGCTCGTTAGCGGCGTCGACTTCTATTTTCAAATCTCGTTCATGAATCAGCGGCCGGTGCCGTACTCGGTGCAGGAGGCGTTTTTTAATTCGGTCTTCTTCTGGTTTGCGTTCGTCCTCATTTTCCCGCTCATCACCATGCGTCTCTTCGCGGAAGAATTTAAACTCGGCACAATCGAGCCGCTCATGACCGCGCCTGTGCGCGACTGGCAGGTCGTGCTCGCCAAATTTTTTGGGGCGCTCGTTTTCTACATCGTCCTTTGGATTCCGACCCTCCTTTACTTTGTTATTTTTCAGGCGATCACGCATCAACCGGCGGCCAACTCCACCGGCGCATATCTCGGCGCCTATCTCATGCTGCTCTTGCTCGGCATGTTTTATTTATCGGTCGGTTGCCTCGCATCGGTCCTAACGAAGAACCAAATCATCGCCGCCGTTATTTCTTTCAGCGCGATCACGCTTCTTTTCTTTCTCGGATTAGTCTCCTTCATTCTGCTCGACATTAGCTCGAGCACTCGGCAACTACTTGGTTACTTTTCGGCGATCGAGCAAATGGGAACGCTTTCCCGCGGCGAGATCGACACGCGTCCGATGGTTCTCTACCTCAGCATGACGGTAGTGATGCTGATGCTCACCCACCAGGCGTTTCAATCACGTAAGTGGAGACTGTAAAAAATGGCTGACGAAACAGTTTCACAAACAAAGCCGAAAAAGATCCATCGCATCCAGATTGGATTGAACGTCCTCGTCCAGATCGGGCTGATCCTCTTTCTAGCGGCGATGGTCAACTACCTCGGCTTTGAACATTACAAGCGCTGGGACCTTTCGCGCGACAAGAAGTACGCGCTCTCCGACAAAACGAAGCGCTTTCTCGATAGCATCAAAGGCAAAATGCGGATGACCCTGTTCTTCGGCCCGAACAACCCCATCGGTCCCGACGTGCAGAATCTGCTGACCGAATATCAGTACGCGGCCAAGGGAAAAATTGACGTCGAAAATGTCGATCCGGAGCGGAGCCTTTCTCGCGCGAAAGAGCTCTTCGATAAATACAAGGTGGTAAGCGACGAAAGTCTTCTCATTCTCGATTACCAGGGTCGAAACAAAACGGTCAAAGCATCGGAGATGGCCGATGTTGATCAAGGCAATCCGATGTTTGGCGAGCAGCCGAAGATCGCCGCGTTTAAAGGCGAACAAGCGATCACGAGCGCGATGATTGATTTGGTGGAAGGCAAGAAGAACACGCTTGGGTATGTCCTCGGACACAAGGAACCGCCGATCGCGGAGAACAGTCCCGTCTCGACTCTGAAAACGTTCATCGAAAACGAGAACATTAAATTTCAGCCGGTGAACTTGTTCGAAGTCCCGGCCGTTCCGGCAGAAATCAAAACGATTTTCGTCAACGGCCCGCAGTACGATTTCTCGGACCGCGAGATGAAGCTGTTGCGCGATTTTTGGGCAAAGCAGGGCCGCATTTTATTACTGCGCGATCCGGCGGCCAAGACACCAAAGCTGGATGCATTTTTGAACGAGCTCGGTGTCAAAGTAAACGACGACCGACTCATGGCGATGGTGCAGACCGGCATCCAGGAGGTTGCGCGCGTGCGCGACGTTCTCGCTCATTTCCTTCCCGACAACCCGGTCACCGGACGTCTGGCGAATGTCCAGGCGGCTTTCGTCGGTGGTGCGTCTTCGCTCACGCTCAATCCCGAGCGCGGACCTACCGCAACCATCCGGGTTCAGCCGCTCGCGCAGGCCGAGAAAGGTTATTGGGGCGAAGCCGAGTACAATTCTAATGACGAAGTGAAACTACAGTTCGATCCGGCACGCGATCACGGCCCGCCGTTAAATATTGCCGCGTCCATCGAGCAGGGAGGCAGCGGCGATGAACGTGTGCAGGTGAATTCATCGCGCATGGTAGTCGTGAGCACCGCGACTTTCGTCCAGGACAATGCGATCACGCAGGGTCAGCAAGCGCTCGATTTTGTTTCTGCCAGCGTGAATTGGTTGATGAACCGCGAACAGCTTATCGGCATTGCACCGAAAATTCCCAAGACGCTGACGTTCACACTCGATCAGAAAGCGTTGGCAAATATGCGTCTGCTTGTTCTTCTTTTGCTGCCGCTTATTCCCGCTGTGATTGGCTTTTTGGTTTGGTGGCAACGTCGCGCCTAACCGGTTGAAGATTCGATGAAACTTAAAACGACGCTTGTTTTACTGGTTATTGTCGTGGCGGTCGCGTTGTTCATAAAATTTATCGAGAGCAAACGTCCGAACACGGAGGAGGCAACACGCCAGGCTGGAAATGTTCTCAACTTCGAGCGCGAAAAACTCGAAGGCATAATTATTCAGAACGGCGATGACAAGACCGAGTTACGGCAGCACGACAACAAATGGCGTGTAGAATCGCCGATTAAGGATCAAGCGGATAACGGCGCTCTTTCCACATTGATCTCGGATTTGGAAAACTGGCGCAAAGACGACACGATTCCAGCCAAAGAGATCGGTGCAGTCAAAGGTCGGCTCGAAGAGTACGGTCTGAACAAACCAAAACTGCGCCTCAAACTGCTCGGTCAGGGAATGCCGCCGGAAGTTTTCTTCGGTAAAGACGCTGCCTTGGAAGGCAAGATGTATGTGCGGTTCGAAAATTCGAAAGAGACGTTCATCGCGGCTAATTCGGTCAAGAACGAGATTGCGAAAAAACCGGAAGATTTTCGCGACCGGAAGCTGACCGAATTAACGACGGCGCAGGTTTCGCGCGTATTGGTGAAAACGCCGGCCGGCGAAATGGAATTGCAGAAGAAGACGGATCACTGGGAGATCGTGAAACCGTTGCGCGCGCGTGCTGACGATCAAAAGGTGGGCGATCTTCTCGCGCAGATAACGACGGCGCGGATTGAAACATTCGTTGCCGATGATCGCGGCGATTTGCACCCCTATGGGTTGGCGGAGCCCCGCGGTTCTATCACGCTTTTCACTCCAGAGGATAAACAAGGGCAAGCTTTGCAGATCGGCGGCGTTCCCGAAAAATCGAAGGAACAGATTTACGTCCGTTTCGGTTCGCGCAACGCAGTCTATACGTTGCCAAAAAAAATCGAAGAGATACTGAATACCAAGCCTAACGACTTACGCGATCGGCATCTTGTTCGTTTCGAAACCAATGTTCTCGATCGCATCACGATCGATGCGCCGGGCAAGAACAAGACCGTTCTCGCACGCAAGAATGAAAACTGGACGATATCCAGCCGCAACAATCAGCCGGCGAACGTTGACGAAGTAAATCGATTGATCGAAACACTAAAGAACGAGCAGGTCACGAAGTTCGTCGCGGACGTGGCGTCGGAGCTTGGCAAGTACGGACTGGACAAGCCGCAGCTGCAGGTCACGCTGAGCTCTTTCGCCTCGGAAAACACGGCGGAAACAAAATCCGGCGAACAACCTTTTGCCACGATCGCGTTCGGTAAAACCGAAGGTGACGATGTCTACGCGCGCCTCGGCGACGAGCCGTTCATCGTCGCAGTCAAACGCACTCTACTCGATAAGATTTTCGTCGATCCGTTGCAATGGCAGGAGGTCGTCATCTTCCGCTTCAAGCCCGAACAAGTGCACCGGCTCAGCGTTGTGACAGATCGCGAGCAATCGATCACCCGCGGACCGAAGAACGAATGGAAGTGGGTGACGGGAAGCGGTCCGATTGATCAAGTGAATGTGAAATCTCTTCTCAACACGCTGACCGCATTGCATGCGGTTCGGTGGGTGGGAGAGACGACGCCTGCTCATACATTCGAGAAGCCGCAGATTGCGATCACGTTCACGACGTCAGCAGATGACAAAAGCACTCACAAACTTTTGATCGGCGCAGCGACCGGCGACGGCATGTGGTTCGCCAAAACAGATGACCGCGAAGGAACATTTGTTATCAGCAATCCAGATTTCACTGCGTTGAGGTTGCCGCTCGCAAACCTAGCCGCGCCATCGCCCTCAGTCGGCGCTAGTTTGACACCTTCCCCGTCACCTGCCGCGACCCCTTAGCGTTTCGTCGCGCTATACATCGTGACGATGCCACCGGTCATTGGTCGAGCATCGGCGCCGTTGAAGCCATTTCCTTCGATCAATTGCAGCATGTCATTGCCGCTCGGAAATTCTTCGATCGACGCGCCCAAATAATCGTACGCCTCTTTTTGACCGGTGAGAAACCCCGCCAGTCGCGGCAGACAATGGTGCAAATAAAAACGATATGGCCCACGAAGTCCTGAATGCGGAATGGAGAAGTCGAGGACGAGGACGTGGCCCAATGTATCCAAAACGCGCGCCATCTCGCGAAGCGCCCCACCCCAGTCCACCACATTGCGCAATCCGAACGCGATCGTGACGCAATCGAATGAACGATCGCCAAATGGGAGATCAAGCGCATCGGCTACAACCGTTTCGGTCACGCCCTTCTTTCGCGCGATCTCGAGCATCTCCGGCGAGAAATCCGCGCCTACAACTTTCGCTTTTGGCAGCCGATGCTCGATCGCAAGGGCGAGGTCACCACTGCCCGTGGCGAGATCGAGAATTCGGTGCGGCTTCCACGATTCCACTAATCGCCCTGCGCGAGCGCGCCAGAAAAAATCCACGCCGAGACTTAAGATGTGGTTAGCCAAGTCATATCGGTTCGCCACGCGTCCGAACATTTCGCGCACAATTTCCGGATCGCGCGCCACGGAATGTGAAGGGAAATTCAACTTTGTCTTTGTAGCGGCGGTCTATGACCGTCGCAAAATTCTCTGTGCAAAAGTGCGACGCTCACAGAGCGCCGCTACAAATTACTCGAGCGGGGGCTCGATGTCTTCTTCCTCGCGCGGAACGAGGTTATTTTTCGCAATGAGACGGGCGCACGTGTTCCAGCGCAGCAAAGCGTCGTCGTTGCCCGACGGCCGAAGAGCCTCTGCTTTTTCGAACCAGCTCATCGCCTCGCACAAACCATCGTAGGCGTAATGAATTGAACCGGGCGTGCCTTGCGCGAGTTTCGCTTTCGCCCGGCGCTCCGCGAGAATCCCCGCGTAATAAGCGCGTTCGTAATCTCCAGTCACACGCGCGAGCAATTCTTTCGTCTGCGTATCGCTTACGCCGTAGCCTTTGCTGAAACGATCGCTCACCGCAAGCAGGAGCGTGATGATCGCCTGCTGATTTTCCGGATCGGCCCGCAAAACATCCAAGCAAATACTTTCCGCTTCACCCGGCTCGTTCAGCAAACGATATTGCTTCGCCTTCTCAACCGCAGCGGGAATCGCTTCTTTCGAAAGTGGTTTGAAATCGGACATCGGCTTGAGCACGATTCAATGTTTCGCGAGCTAGTTCCAGTTAAAACGAAGAAGCCTACGCGTTTTTGATTGTGGGCGTAGATGGATATCGCTTTCATAAATGCATCCGAACCTCATCGGGAGAGCGTAACCCTTATCAAGGCGACCTATGATCGCGATCCGAAGTAAGAAACATTATGAATGCTGAAACTGCCGTCCGTGAACGTTACGCCGCTGGTGCAAAGTCGAGTGAACCTCGCCTCTGTTGCCCGGTCGAATACGATTCTGAATACCTCGCAGCCATTCCGAAAGAAGTAATCGAGCGCGACTATGGATGCGGCAATCCAAGTAAATATTTGCGCGAAGGCGAAACCGTCCTCGATCTCGGCAGCGGCACGGGAAAGATTTGCTTTATCGCCGCTCAGATCGTCGGTGCGAAAGGCAAAGTCATCGGCGTCGATATGACGGATGAAATGCTCGATGTCGCGCGCAGAAATGCGCCTGAGGTAGCGCGGCGCATCGGTCACCACAATGTCGAGTTTCGCAAAGGCCGCATTCAGGATCTCGCGCTCGATCTGGAAAAATTGGATGCGGAATTGAAAGCGCGACCGATCACGGACGCAGCTTCGTTCCTGCGCGCGGACGAACTTGCGCAGGAATTGCGTGTGAAACATCCGCTGGTGGCGAGCGATTCCGTTGACGTTGTTGTTTCCAACTGCGTGCTCAATCTGGTCGAGCCCAAATCGAAACGGCAGCTCTTCGAAGAAATTTTCCGCGTGCTAAAAAAAGGCGGACGCGCCGTCATTTCCGATATCGTAAGCGACGAAGAAGTTCCGGCCCCTTTGCAAAACGATCCGGAACTTTGGAGCGGCTGCATTTCCGGTGCGCTGACCGAAGAAGGATTTCTGCAAGCGTTCAGCGATGCTGGGTTTTACGGTATTCACATTTTGAAACGCGATGAGAATCCATGGCAGACAGTGGAAGGAATCGAGTTTCGCTCCGTCACGGTCGAAGCCTTCAAGGGAAAACAAGGTCCATGCTTCGAGCGCAATCAGGCGGTGATTTATCGCGGACCGTTTCGCGAAGTGCTCGACGATGACAATCACCGAATGGAACGGGGCGTGCGTTATGCCGTTTGCGATAAGACCTACAACCTTTATCGCAAGGCGCCTTATCGCGAATACTTCGATTTCGTCGAGCCGCTGAATGACACTCCCCTCGCAGAAGCAAAGCCGTTCGACTGTTCGCACACCGCGCGGCGCCATCCAAAAGAGACGAAAGGGCAGGATTATAACGCGACTACCGAAGCCAGCGTTTGTTGTGATGGCGGCGGATGCTGTTAGTCGCCCATATTTAATATGAGCGAAACGATTCGAGCAACGCGGCCGGAACCACCGCCGCACGTTTCCGCAGCGATCGAGATTGCGAAAACGCCCGTTCCGAAATGGGCGATCGGCGAATTTTTCGGAACGTTCATTCTCGTTTTCTTTGGATGCGGCAGTGTCTGCGCGGCCGTGGCAACCGGCGCGCAGGTCGGCGTTTTTCAGGTGGCAATCGTCTGGGGTATCGGAATCGCGACGGCAATTTATCTCACGGGTTCGCTGAGTAGTGCCCATCTTAATCCAGCGGTAACGATCGCATCCGCGGCCTGGTCGCGTTTTCCGAAACGTCTGGTTCTGCCCTACATCTTCGTGCAAATGCTGGGCGCATTCGGCGCGGCCGCGTTGCTCTATTCTATCTTCAGTGGATCGATCGCTTCTTACGAAAAAAAGCATGGGATAACGAGAGGTGCCGCGGGAAGCGAGGCAACGGCGATGGTTTTTGGTGAATACTTCCCCAACCCTGGGGGCAAACCGCTCGATGACGAAGCGCGTACGACGATGTCGCAGGGTGCAGCATTTGGCGCCGAAGTTATCGGAACCGCTATTCTCGTACTCGTGATTTTTTGCGCAACGGATGAGCGCAACGCCACGCGCCCGCAGATTCTTACCGCCGCCACGATCGGGCTAACCGTCACAATCGTCATTTCGCTAATCGGTCCGCTTACGATGGCGGGCCTCAATCCCGCGCGCGATCTCGGGCCGCGGATTTTCTCCGCCGTCGCCGGGTGGGGAAAAATACCATTTCAGGTGAACGGTCTTGGTTGGCTGACTGTTTACGTCATCGCGCCCATCGTTGGCGGTTTGTTAGGCGGGGCGATCTATCGAGTTTTCTTTCGCACCGGTTATCGCGCCTAACGAAGAATGAATCGGTTCGCTTCGAATTTGCCAACTCCGGCGACAGGTAGGGACGGTTCACCGAACCGCCCGCCGGGCAAAACGCCGTCAGCATCGGGCGATTGGGTCAATCGCCCCTACCTTGCATGAACCGATTTGCCACAAAACTGCTCGAGCATTCGCTTCCGCTGCGTCACGCGAAAACGGAAGTGTTGCAGATCAACGTAGGCAAGCTGTGCAATCTCACCTGCGTGCATTGCCACGTGAATGCCGGACCGAAGCGCAAGGAAATCATGACCCGCGAAACGGTCGATCGCATCATCGATTGGTGCGCCAAAACGGATATTCCGAAAGTCGACCTCACCGGCGGCGCGCCGGAGATGATTCCCGATTTCAAATATTTTATCGAACGACTGAAGGCGCTTTCGCCACCGCGTCACATTATCGATCGGTGTAATCTGACGATTCTGCTCGAGCCGGGCTACGAAGATTACGCAGCGTTTCTTGCCCGCCACGAAGTCGAGATCATTGCCTCCATGCCCTGCTATTCGTCGGAAAATGTAAACGCCCAGCGCGGAGAAGGCGTTTTCGACGGCAGCATCAAATCGCTGCAACTTCTCAACGCGTTAGGCTACGGCATCGAACCGCGTCTACCGCTGCATCTTGTTTACAATCCAAACGGCGCGTTTCTTCCCGGACCGCAGAAGGAATTAGAAGCCGACTACAAACGTGAGCTGAAAGAACATTTCGGAATTGTTTTCAACAAGCTCTACACCATCACCAATCTTCCGATCGCGCGTTTCGCTTCTTATTTGAAGAACAACAACAGGCTCGATGAATACATGCAGCTGCTGATCGAGAATTTTAATGCCGCCACCGTCGACGGCCTGATGTGCCGCAACACCATCAACGTAGGCTGGCGTGGCGAAGTTTTCGATTGCGACTTCAATCAAATGCTCAAGATGCAGTGGTGCGACGACGGTCGCTGTCTTTGCCTTTGGGATATCGATCCAGGTCAGGTCGAGAATCGCAAGATTATGACGGGCGATCATTGCTTTGGCTGCACGGCCGGCGCGGGCTCGAGCTGCGGCGGCGCATTGATGACGGCATGAATAACGGTTCCAGCCAGTATCCTATCAGTCTGATCGTTCCGTGCTGGAAGGATATCGATGCCGCGTTTCGTTTCGCCAGGAAATGGGCTGGGCACGAGTTGATCAAGGAAGTGATCATCGCTGGCGTGAAAGCCGATTCACCTAACGAACAAACACACTACCATCACCAGGCGCTTCGCGACCTCCTCTCCCTCAGGGAGAGGATTGAGGTGAGGGCGCAGGGCCAAATCAAATATTGTGCGACCGAACGTCCCGGACGCGGACCGCAGATGAATCTCGGCGCCCGAAGCGCACGCGGTGAAGTGCTCCTATTTCATCATGTCGATTCGATGTTGACGGATGCGCATCTGCATTCGCTCGTCGATGCCTTGCGCGATCCGCAATGCGTCGCGGGCGCCTTCTACCGGAAGTTCGACGAACGCCACCCACATTTGCAACGGCTGGAAACAATCGAACGCTGGCATTGCCGCGCCTTCGGTACCATTTACGGCGACCAGACAATATTCGTTAGGCGGTATCACTTCCAACGCATTGGCGGTTTCGCGCCAATCCCACTTATGGAGGACGTCGAGTTTTCGCGGCGCTTGCGTCGCGCCGGCAAAATAAAGTTGCTCGACCCCCCGATGCAGAGTTCAGCGCGTAAACAGATCGAGCAAGGCGCCTGGAGAGTAACTCTGCTCAATTTGCTTTTTCTCATCTTGTTTCGCTGCGGGGTCGCGCCCGAGCGTTTGCATCGCTGGTATTACGCGCGCAAAACGAAACCAAGCGGGCTCTGGAAAAAAAGATGGAACGCGTTCCGGCATCCGATCGATCAAGAAAAAGCAAAAGTGTTGAAGGAACGCTGGGATTCGCTGCCGGCGGCATTGCAATTGCCAAACCAGATTTCCGGCCGTCATCTCACGCATTGCGGTTTTATCCTCGGCGCGAGTTATTGTTCCTTCCACTGCACACATTGTTATCTACCGAAAAATGCAAATCGCATTCCGATCCCTTCGTTAGGCGAAGTCAAAGAGCAGATCGATGCGAATCGGCGCTTTCAGGGGCCGGGCGCTGGATTGCAAATAACCGGCGGCGATGTCGCGGACGCGTACTGGCGCGCAGGCCGTGCCGACGAATTGGTCGAGATCATCCGCTACGCCTATCAGTGCGGGGTTGTTCCGATGCTGATGACGCACGGACAAACTTTGCTCGAACAGCCGGAATTTTTCGAGCGGCTGGTGGTGGAAGGAGGCCTGCGCCAAATCTCCGTGCATATCGATATGACGCAGGCTGGTCGTCACGGTTTTCCGATTAACCGAGTGAAGTCCGAAGCAGATCTGCATCCGGTGCGGCAAGTGTTCACCGATCTCGCTCTGCGCATTCGCGAAAAAACCGGCTGCCAGATCGAATACGCGCTCAGTTTCACGGTGACGCAGCGCAACATCAATGATGTCCCGGACGTGATCCGCTGGTATCTGGCCGATCCGAAGCGCACATTTATTTGGCGGATGCTCAGCTTTCAACCGGAAGCCGATACAGGTCGGACGATTTTTTCCCAGCAACCGGTTACGCCGGACAAGGTCTGGGCGAAAATCTGCGAAGGCACCGGAATGAATTTGGACCGGCATTTTGCCGTCTTCGGCCACCCCGATTGCAATAATTGGTATCCCCTGCTCGTCTCGCAAATCAGCGGACGTTACATCGCGTTTCCGCCGCAAGATGCGCGCACGCGGAAGTTGTTTGAGGACGCAATCGCAAAGGTCGGCGGCGTTTCTTTCGTCAAAGACGATGCGGGGACAACGCCATTCCGAATGCCTGGCATCATTACGCAACATCCAACATTGATGTTGCGGCTTCTGGTTCACGCAGTTCGATTGGCGGTCAACGGTCAGGTGCCGTTTGAATTCACGCGTGCCCTGCTCACAGGTCGCGCGCATACCGTCGGCACTGGCATCCATAATTTTATGCACGCGGAGCAGGTAGCGAACGCTGACAACGACCCGGTCGTGTGTGCGCGTCTCGATTCCTGCGTCTTCAAAGGAGCGGTGAAGCGCGACGGAAAATGGGAGGCCGTGCCGATGTGCGCGATGAATGAAAAAGTCTGGAGCGAAGTTTACGACGCGCGTCTCCACAACCCTGAGCTAACGCATGAGGGTCAGGTTTTGGAAACGAACGAAGCCGAAGCTGCGACAATCTAAGCCGCGACGGATTTCTTTAGCGCGTTTCGCGCGATTCGGCTAACGAGAATCGTCACAGCCACTGTCGCGACCAATCCGACGCCGAGTAAAATGTATTGCGCGATGCTATGGTGCGCTTTCTCCCCGGAGATTCCGGCTTGCCCAATCGCGCCGAGATAGGCGTAAAGGAGCGTCCCCGGAATCATCCCAATGGCGGAAACGGCGACGTACGCTTTCAAGCTTACCGACGTGATCCCATAAAAATAATTGCTGAGGTTGAATGGAATCAGCGGACTCAGGCGCAACAACCCGATAATTTTCCAGCCATTTTTTCCGATAGCTTGATCGATCTCTTTGAAGCGGGAATTTTTCTTCGAGTATTCCTCGATATTTTTGCGGACGAAATAACGTGCAACGATAAATGCGAGTGTGGCGCCAATGACTGCACCGGTGAGCGCAACCAGAGTGCCGCCGACAATTCCGTAAACCAGTCCCGCGCCAACGGTGAAAATCCAACCGGGAAGAAACAAAACCGTCGCCACCGCGTAAGCGGCGATAAACACCACAACACCGATCGGTCCGAGATGCTGCACCCAAGTGATGTAGGAACGAATCCAATCTTTTACCGGCAGGACTGCGCTCGCGGTCGAAAGCGCGATGACTATTAGCGCGAACAAAATCCACTTCCAATCTCTCTTCATGAATCAGCGCCGTCTACGTTTGTATAACCAACTGAAAATTTTCCGCGCCGTCGGCGTCAACCGCGTCTTGTTGTACTTGTCGGCCGCTTTGCGCGCCAATTCGGCAAAAGTCGGATAGGCGTGAATCGTCGCCGCGATTTTACCCAGACCGATTCCATATTTCATTGCGAGAACAAACTCGTGCATAAGATCGCCCGCACCTTCGCAAACCAGTGTCGCGCCCAGAATTTTATCGGTCCCTTTTGCGACCAGCACTTTAACAAAACCATTCGCTTCGCCTTCCAAGACGGGCCGATCAATCTCATCAAGCTTTTCCGTAATTAGGTCGTACTCCACGTCTTTCTCTTTTGCGGAGGCTTCGTTCAAACCCACCGTCGCAATTTCCGGAGCGACGTAGGTGCACCACGGCACGACCGAATAATCGATCTTTTGCCGGAGGAGTTGGAACGGCATTAAAATATTTCGAACCACCACGCGCGCTTGCGCATCGGCCATGTGTGTAAAAAGAAATGGACCAGCGACGTCGCCCGCCGCATAAATGTGCGGCTGCGTCGTTTGTAGAAATTCGTTTACTTTGATGCCGTGCCTGTCCCTCACGACATCGATTGCTTCCAGACCCAGGCCATCCACGTTGGGTTGTCGACCTACGCAGACAAACAAAACTGTCGCGGTAATGCTGGTCTGTTCGCGTGACGAAATCTTTAAGTCGATTCCATTGTCTACCTGCGAAACCGATCTCGCTTCCGCATTCTTAATCACCAACACGCCTTCATCGCGGAAGCGTTGTTCAATGAAATCCGCAACGTCGCGATCTTCACGCGGCAGAAGTTGCGGACCACGTTGTAGAATCGTTACACGCACGCCAAGCCGGGCAAATGTTTGCCCAAGCTCACAGCCGATCGGCCCGCCACCGATAATGATTATGCTCTCGGGTTTTGATTCGAGCTGGTCGAAGACCGTTTCGTTTGTGAAATAACGAACCTTTTCGATTCCTTCGATCTTAGGGACCATCGCTCGTGACCCGGTCGCAATAACAAAATTTGTCGCGCGCAATATCGTGCCGCCAACTTCCACTTCGTGCCGCGATCGAAATCGCGCATCGCCGCGATAAACATCAACGCCTAACGACTCGAATCGCTCCTGTGAATCGTGCGGCGCAATTCGCGCGCGCACCGCACGCATCCGTTGCATGATCTCCGCAAACTCAAACTGCGGCGTCATTTTCTTCAGCCCCCAGTTTTCCGCCCGGCGGATCTTCTCAATCAAACGCGCGGAGGAAATCAGTGCCTTGCTCGGGACGCAGCCAAAGTTAAGGCAATCCCCGCCCATCTTATTTCGCTCGATCAGCGCGACGCGACCACCGAGCCCCGCCGTGCCCGCTGCTGTAACCAACCCAGCGGTGCCGCCGCCGATCACGACGACATTGTAGGTACCCGCGCCTTTCGTCTGCGCAGTCATCTTTTCCGATTCAGAATGATTTTTAGAGCGCGTCGAAAAACAAATTCGTCTTGCTGTAATGACGACCGTGCGGCCCCTGATCGTTCAAGCCCCAGTCGTACGATTTGTAAGTGAGCTTGCAATCCTGGCGTTCGAGCATCGGTCGAGCAGAAGCCGGCGCGTATTTCGCCAGGACCGCTTTCACGCCGCCCGTGGAATCGAAGTCTTTCTTAAACCATTTAAAAATGCTCGAGACATTGGCTTCATTCCGGTCGGGGAAAAATTCGTTCATGTCGGGGCGGACAAGCCATGTCCGATACGCATGCGCGACCTGATCGTCGAGTCCGTCTCCGGTATAGGCGATTTGTTGCAAGGGCGGACAACTGCGCGCCGCGCAGACCAGCACTGCGTGCGTGCGGTATCCAAAGTTCGGCCGCAGCATTGTGTTCTCGATGTCGTTTAACGAAACCATTTCACCGCCGAGCTTGTGCCGCTTTGCTTTGAATGAATCCTTCAATGACCAAATGCTTTCGGTTGGATAATTTATCAGAATCCAATGGAGGACGAATGCGTTGTAGGCGTTAACGAGCGACGCGTACTTTTCGTTACCGCTCGCAGGCTTTCCAGCCTCGCCGAATTGCGCGATGTAGGCATCGAACGCTTTCATGTCCTCAACGTTTCCTTTCCACTTCGAGTAATCCACCAAGCCTTTTTCGTTCACGTATTTCTTCAGCAATCGATCATAGCCCTCGTTCTTAATACCGGCTGGGACGCCAGCCGCGATAGCGCATGCTGTCGAAATTGCGAGCAGCAGCGGCAGGAGGATGGTTAATCGAATTTTCCAAAGCATTTGTGGGTTCATTTGTGTTCCTTTCGCGTTAATCTGAGTCGCCGTGCTGATTTCTATTATTGTGCCGGTGTTGAATGAAGGACCGACCATCGTCGGCTTTCTCCATCATCTGCGCGAGGTTGCTCCGCTGGCGGAAATCATTCTCGTAGATGGCGGCAGCACCGACGGCACAGCCGAATCTTCTAGTCATATTGTGGATTACGTCATCAGTGCCCCGCTTGGACGCGCAAAACAAATGAATGCCGGCGCAAAAATCGCGACCGGTGACGTTTTCTGGTTCGTGCACGCCGATTCGAGAATTGCGCGCGGCTCTCTTGCGGCGATCGAAGTAGCTTTTAATCATCCGGGTGTCGTCGGCGGATGTTTTCGACTGGAGATAATCCCTACCCGGTGGATTTATCGCATCCGCGACGCGATCGGAAATTTTTGTGTGGACTTATCTGGCGTTGCGTTGGGTGATCGCGGGTTTTTTTGCCGGCGGGATGTTTTCCTTCGCAGCGGTGGTTACCCCGAAATTTCGCTTCTCGAAGATGCCGAATTCTATCGCAAGCTGAACCGATATGGTCGCGTGCGACAACTACGCGAGAAAGTCCAAACCAGCGCGCGCCGTTACGAAGCGCTGGGTCCATTCACTACCGTTTGCTTCTACGGATTTGTTATGACGCTCTATGTCCTGCGTGTGCCGCTTTCGACTCTGGAAACAATCGTACACTGGTATGTCGTTAGGGCGACAGATACGGCTTCCGCTTCAACCATCTCCAGAACCGATCGAGCGAATCAGGATGTGCATCCACAACGCATTCCTTCAGGCGAATGTTTGCGTGAACGGTGATGCGAATATTCTCCGGACTCTCGCTGCGTTGCGCGCTGCCGAATCTCGGCGCCGATTTCCAAGTGGGGCGATCGCGACATCGATCGTCCGGGCGGTTCGGTGGAGCGCCCCTACCTCAATACCTGCCTGGCTTTAATCCGCTAAATGCACACGCAGCGGCGGGTGTGCACTTTTCAATTCGGCAAAAATCAAACGCCCAGCCGCGGTTTGTAACGCGCTTGAAACAATCACTGGCACCGTGTTGCCAATTTGCGATTGAGCATGATTCACCACGATCATAGTTCCGTCCGCCAGATAACCGACGGCTTGATGACTTTCGCGGCCTTCCTTGACGAGATAGAGGTCGAGCTGATCGCCTGCGGTAGCCACCGGTCGCAACGCGCGCGTCAGATCCGCTAAGTTTAATGCGGTCACCTGCTGAAGGCGTGCAACCTGACACAGCGCCTGATCGTTCGTGAGCAAGCGCGCGTGACGCAAGCACGCCGTGCGGACGAGGCGTTCGTCGATCGACAATGCAGCATCTTCAGTCGTGTCATGAATTGTGAGATCCATTTCGCGTAAACGCTGCAGTTCGTTCAAAATATCCAGACCGCGCCGGCCGCGTTCGCGTTTCAGCGGATCGTGGGAGTCCGCGAGCGTTTGCAATTCACCGAGAATGAAACGCGGCACAATCAAGGCGCGGCTAAGAAAACCGGTCGCGCATAAATCGGCGATGCGCCCATCGATAATGACGTTTGTATCGAGAATGACCGGCTCGTGTTGCGTCGTCTCACGCGCGAAACGCACGTAGGGAATGATGAGAGAGAACTCGTCGCGATTACTGCGCATGGCCAGCATCATGCCGAGATAAGCGAACGTGGAATAAACAATGAGTCGAACGGTCCACTGCGTCATCTCGGTCTGATAGCGCAGGATGTCTGAGGCGATAAGAAGATTGGCGAAAAGAAGGCCGAGGAGCAGACCGAAAGTAGCCGAGGAAAAAACGCGCAGCGAAAAACCTTTGAGGAGCCGATCGACGAGCACGACCGAAAGCCCAAGGAGGGCTCCGAGGAGCAAACCGGGAATCGAACTGTCTTGTAGCTCGACGGAGACGGTGGCACCGATCGCGGTACAAAACGTCAGGAAGAGGACGCGAAGCAAATTAACGGTAAACAGGGGTGTCATTAGCGGCGCCCGCTCCGTCGCGGTTCCTGGTCAGTTTGTCGCAGTTCTTGTGCCCGTTGTTCCGTTTTTGCCGCGCTATCGCGATAAAATAGCACGCCGTGTCGGCGCAGGTTACTAATCAGCGCTTCCAAATCATTCGCGAGTTGCTGATTTGTCAGCAATGTCGCAAGCATTCCCTTGCCGCGGGTCGCCTCATCCATCACGCGAGTTGCAGCCTGAATTGTTTTGCGCGCGTCCCCGATCGCCTTCTGCAAATCATCCGATGCCTGTTTCGTCGAAGTCATTGTGTCACCAGCCTTATCGACCACGCCGTCGATTTTCTTCGATGACTCTGCCAGCGCGCCGGTCGCTTGATTTAGGTGTTCGATGCTCGCTCTAAGATTCTGCATGTTGTCTTGCGACAACGCCTGCTGATTCAGACGAGTAACGGTCGCGTTAACGTTCTGCACCGTTCCGCGAAGATCTTGGACAAGAGCGCCGCCCTCACGCGTGAGGTCGTCCAGACCGGTTTCACGCGTCCCATCAATGGTAGCGTTCTTTGGAATGAATGCCGTCGGTTTGCCGGCTGGCATCGTGACTGAAACGAATCGATCCCCTAACAAGCCCGAACTTCCGACCGTGAATTTGCTGCCGGCCGGAAGTTTCACGTAATCGTAAATGCGCAGCGGCACAGCCACGCCATTTCCCGCCGTCATGAGATGCGGTCCGCCGGAAACGCGGCCGATCTTTGCGCCCGCGAGCAAGACATCCGAGCCTTTTAGCAATCCACTCGCATCCGTGAACCGAACGGTAAGTGGATAATAAGTTTTCCAACCTTCGCCAACTCGCCCGAATTGAACGACCAGCGCAGCCAGGACAGCGAGCCCGACAAAAACAAACGCGCCAACTTTTACTTCGATTCCTCTTTCGCTCTCGCTCATTTATTCAGCCGTTAAATCACAGTCACGGCATCGTAAAAAATTGCCACTGCTTTTCGCGAGAATGGAGCTCGCTCAGTTTTGCTCTTCCGATCGGCCGACCAAAAAATCCTGAATTAACGGATCGGTCGAGCTTTGGATTTCCGAAGCGCTGCCGCTAAAATAAATTTTACCTTCGTGCAGATAGGCAATGCGATCGGCGACATGAAACGCACTCTTCATGTCGTGCGTTACTACAATACTCGTGACATGAAAACGCGTCTGCAGCCGCCGAATCAATCGGTTGATGCTATCCGAGACGATCGGATCCAGTCCGGACGTCGGTTCGTCGTATAAAATACAGGAGGGCTGTCGAATGATGGAACGTGCGAGTCCGACCCGCTTTTTCATTCCGCCGCTCAGGTTTACCGGCATTTTTTTCTGTGTCCCCTCGAGTTCGACCACCTCCAACATCTCGTTCACTTTTTGACGGATGATCTTTGCATTGCGTTCGCCCGCTTCGCGTAATGGAAACGCGATATTCTCTTCCACCGTCATGGAATCGAAAAGTGCGCCGCCTTGGAAAAGGATTCCCACTTTGCTGCGGATGGGAGCGAGTTGGCGTTCACTCAGCCCAATAATGTTTTGGCCTTCGATCCAAATCTCGCCGGAGTCGGGCAGCATGAGTCCGATGAGATGTTTGAGCAAAACCGTCTTCCCGCCGCCGCTGCGTCCGATGATGGCTAGCGTTTCTCCCCTGGCGACATCGAGATCGACTCCACGCAAAATTTCCTGCCGCCCAATCTTTTTGGTCAACGACCGCACCGCAATCATGGGCGATGTGGCGGCTGCCTTTGTAGCTGCCGCCGTCTCTGGCGGCAGAGGCGTTTGAATTGGATTCATGACTGAATCATTCATCTGTGTTCAATGAGAGCAATTTCGTCCTGAAAGGGCCACTCATCGGCAACCCGAATCAATCCAGCTCGAACCGGATTCTCATGGACGTAATTCCATTTCTCCGAATAACTCTCGATGTTTCGGATAATATGATCGAAGAAACCGCGCTGCCAGATTGGAACTGCTGCTCTTGTTGTAGCTGCCGCCGTCACGGCGGCAGAATCTTTGCGTTCAACATCTCCCTCCCTGCCGCCAGTGACGGCGGCAGCTACAACACGCTTTAGACCGCGCACCCAGATTCCAAGATTAAAGTCGTCGCGGCCGCACACAAACAGATGAAGGTGATCGGGCATTATCACGTAACGACCGAGCGCGATACCAAGATCGCGAGCGCGTTTGCCGTAATTGATCAGCACACGATGCACCGATTCGTTCGCAAGAATGTTTCGGCGCTTCACCGTACATAACGTTACAAAGTAAATTGGTGGATCGTAAATTTGGAAAACGCGTTCTAAACGGGGCGGTTTGCCAAGAGTCATAGGTTTCTCCAACTCTGCCGCCAGTGACGGCGGCAGCTACGATCACTGATATCCCGCGGGGAAAATGATGTTCAGAAGCATGGTCAGGAAAAAGTTCGCGATCAAAACCGCGAGCGAAGAATCGACGACGGCCTGCGTGGTCGCTTTGCCGACACCGACCGCACCTTCACGTGTCGTCAATCCGCGATGGCAACTGATGAAGACGATGATGAGCGCAAAACAAAACGCTTTCGTCAGACCCATGATGATGTCGCGCATCTGCGTCCAACGCACCATGTTCGCGACATAGTAGGTGCCGTTGACGTCGAGCAGAAGGATTGCAACGAAATATCCCGCCACGATGCCGAAGCCGATACATTCCGCCACGAGGAGCGGCATCGAAATCATCATCGCCAGCGTACGCGGCACGACGAGGTAATCCACCGGGTAAACAGCCAGAGCGCGCAATGCGTCGATCTGCTCAGTGACCTTCATCGTGCCAATCTCGGCCGACATTGCAGCGCCGACACGGCCGGTGACCATGAGCGCGGTGAGAACCGGTCCGAGTTCGCGGCAAATCGCTACCGAAACAACCGCTCCGACCGCTGAACCCATCCCAAGTTTATTGAATTGAAAAAATGTCTGTGCCGCAAAAACCGCGCCGGTGAATCCGCCCGTTATCACCACGACCAACTGCGAGAGCAATCCAATCTCCACGATTTGGCGGAGAAATAATTTCCAACGCAGCCGATGCGTGAAGATGGAACCAAAAGTATCCACCGCGAGCAGTACGACCTCGCCGAGATAAGAAAAAAAAGCGATGACGGGCTTGCCAATAGCCTTGAAAAATCGAGCGATCACGAAATGCGCCTCCGGTTCGCGCCGATAGAGCGCCAATTACAGACTGAGCAGCTGCGTTTCTGGTTTTGCACGCAACTCCGGAGGAATGGTGCCGATGAAGCGCGGCTCCAACCCGAGCTTGCGGAACATCGACCTAATTTCGCGTTCGCTCATCGTCGGCTCTTCCAACTCCATGTAAATGAGATCGTGATTGCGATCGACTTTGTAGCGCAGACCCGCGATCGCTTCGATCTCATGGTCCAGCTCAAGAATTTTACTCAAGTCCCGCACGCCTGCGGCATAGAATTCCAATTCAATCATAAGGTCGGCGGGCAAACTACGATCAACCCACACCGATGCCAATGAGAATTCCGACGATTGCGCGCAAGGCAAGGCTGCGATAAAGGAACCCATTCATGAACCTGCGCGCCCTACGCTCTCTACTCTTCACGGAAGTTATTTTGATTGGTTCGTTCTTCGCGGGTTGCGAAAGCGTCCCGCAGGGAATCCAGCAAGCACGCATCGCCGCAGCGGCACGAATTCAAGCCGAACCGCCAGGCGATTACTTTATTGGACGACGGTACTACAAACCGGATTACAAGTTCTGGGGCTATGTCCGGCGGCCGGGACAACCCTGGAGCACAGCACAGCTGGTGATGCTAAATGAGAAATTGAAGATGGCGCCCGATCGCGAACAGCTCAGTTTCGGCAATGACAACAATTACGAATACAAACTGACTGGGTATTTCACGGGGGACAATGTCTACGAGCCCGCAAGCAACTCCGTTTATCCGGAATTTGTACTGAAGACCATCGATCTCATCTCAGTCAGCCCGGCGCCCATATTCAAAAGCCAATACAACAGCCGCGCCGCCGCGGAGAATAGCCGCTATCACATCGAGAAACCTGAGTGACCATCCTCCACATGTCATGTCGAGCGAAGTCGAGACATCTCTTACTGTTTTAAAACGTAGCGCGCGTAGAGATTAACAGTAAGAGATTCCTCGACTTCGCTCGGAATGACAAAAGCTAACGGCGCGCCGCGAAAAAAGGATCGGCTAATCGACGAGTTTTTTCGCTTCCTCGAAGTGGAGCGAAACGCTTCGTCGCGAACTGTGGTGGCCTACCGGCAAGCATTCATGGCATTTCGCGCGCAAACAGATCGCGCCTGGAAAAAGTGCACGGCCGATAATTTTCGCGATTATCTTTTCGCGTTGATGAAGAAGCGCCAGGCGCGCTCTTATATTCGTTTGCAATTTTCTGCGCTCAGGAGTTTCTATCGTTTTCTTGTCGCACGAAAGGGTTTGCGCATGGATCCGACGCGCGAACTGCAGCTTCCGAAGCCGGAGAAAAAATTGCCGCTCGTTCTCACGCGCCAGCAGATCGACGAACTGCTGTCCGCGCCGTTGCGCGTGGCGAAACACCGAACCGCGCCCGCGTGGATGCCCCTTCGGGACGTTGCGATCATGGAGTTGTTTTACAGCAGCGGTGTGCGTTTGGGCGAACTTGCCGCGCTGAACGTGAGCGACCTGGACATTTATACCGAGACCGTGCGCGTTCTCGGCAAGGGGCGGAAGGAACGTGTTTGTCCCGTCGGCGCGCCCGCTTTGGAAGCGGTCTCGCGTTATCGCTCCGCCGCTAACGTCCACTCCGGTCCGCTCTTTATTAATAAGGCGCGACGTCGAATTTCGCCGCGTTCCATTTGGCTAGCGCTGAAAAGATATCTGCGGCACACGTCAATTCCGATCGCGCTGAGTCCGCACAAATTACGGCACAGTTTTGCAACGCATTTGCTCGATAACGGCGCCGACTTGCGAAGCGTGCAGGCGCTGCTTGGTCACGCCAGTCTTTCGACGACGCAGATCTACACTCATGTCACCGTCGAACGATTGAAAAAAGCGTACGCGGCCGCCCATCCGCGCGCCTAACGAGTTTAAGGTAATGTGGGAACGGCCTCAGTACCGCGACCTGTCGGGACACTAAGGTCCCTCCCACATTTGCTGCTAGCTCGCGTTGGCCGCAGCGCTGGGTTGCGGTTCGGCAACGTGAAAAGTCAGGTTGCCTTCACTCACTGAAACCTGCACGAGATCGCCAGCTTTGACGTTTCCTTTAAGCAACTCTTCCGCGAGCGGATCTTCGAGATATTTTTCGACCGCACGCCGCATTGGCCGCGCGCCGTAAGTCGGGTCGTACCCTTTCTCGATCACGAACTCGTGCGCCGGATTATCGAGCACGATCTCGATTTCTTTCATCTTCAGACGTGCCTTCACTTTGTCGACTTCGAGATCGACGATGCGCAGCAGATCCTGCTTCTCCAACGTGCGGAAGACGATGATTTCATCTAGCCGGTTCAAAAATTCCGGTTTAAAGACGCGCTTCGTCTCCTCCATAATCTTGTCGCGCATCGTTTCGTAATCATGAACGTTTTGCGCTGCACCGAAACCCATAGTCGTCTGTCGTTTGATCAAATCAGCACCAACGTTCGACGTCATGATGATGATCGTATTGCGGAAATCGATTTTGCGGCCTAACGAGTCAGTGACCTTGCCATCCTCGAGAATTTGCAGAAGCAGATGCATCACGTCCGGATGTGCCTTTTCGATTTCGTCGAAGAGCACCACGGAATAAGGACGCCGTCGCACCGCCTCGGAAAGTTGTCCGCCTTCTTCGTAACCAACATACCCAGGCGGCGAACCAATCAGACGCGAGGCCGTGAATTTTTCCATGTACTCCGACATGTCGATCTGGATCAGCGCATCGGAATCGCCGAACATGAATTCAGCTAGTGTGCGCGCGAGAAAAGTCTTGCCGACACCCGTCGGTCCGAGGAACACGAACGACCCGATGGGACGTCGCGGATCTTTTAAGTCGGCGCGTGAGCGACGCAAAGCTTTGCTGATTGCCGAGACCGCGAGGTCCTGACCAATCACGCGTTGCTTCATTTCCGTTTCCATGGCGAGAAGCTTTTGCGTTTCCTTTTGCTCCATCCGTTGCAGCGGAACGCCCGTCACTTTCGAAATGATGTACATCATGTCGTCCGAAGTCACGAGCACTTCGCGTTCTTCGCGTTCTTCGCGCCATTGGGTGAGAATTGTATCGAGCTTCTCCTTCGCCTGTTTTTCCTTGTCGCGTAAAGAAGCGGCCTTTTCGAAGTCTTGTGCTTTGATTGCAGCTTCTTTCTCGACACGGATTTCTTCGATCTCGCGCTCGATTTCTTTAACGTCCGGTGGCCGCGTCATGGCGTTGATCCGAGCGCGCGCGCCAGCTTCGTCCATGACGTCGATTGCCTTATCAGGCAAAAATCGTCCGGTGATGTAACGCTCGGAAAGTTTCACTGCCGTCTCGAGAGCTTCGTCCGTCAGCTTCGCCTTGTGATGCGCTTCGTATTTTGGACGCAGTCCTTTCAGAATTTGAATTGCTTCTTCCACCGTCGGTGCATCGACTTTGACGGTTTGGAAACGGCGTTCCAGCGCCGCATCCTTCTCAATGTATTTTCGATATTCGTTCAGCGTCGTGGCGCCGACACACTGCAATTCCCCACGACTTAACGCGGGCTTAATAATGTTCGAGGCATCCATCGCGCCTTCCGCCGACCCTGCTCCCACGATCGTGTGCAATTCGTCAATGAAGAGAACTACATTTTTGGAGCGACGAATCTCATCCATGACGGCTTTGATTCGCTCTTCGAATTGCCCGCGATATTTCGTGCCGGCGACCATGAGCGCCAAATCAAGCGTGATCACTTTTTTATCGCGCAAAAGCTCGGGCACATTGCCGGTGGCAATTTCCTGTGCGAGGCCCTCGGCGATGGCGGTCTTGCCGACACCTGCTTCGCCTAACAAAACTGGATTGTTCTTGGTGCGGCGGCAAAGAACCTGAATGACGCGTTCGATCTCGTTGCGACGACCGATCACGGGGTCGAGCTCACCTTTCTTCGCGAGTTCGGTCAGGTCGCGTCCGAACGCGCGCAACGCCGGTGTCTTCACATCTTTTTTGCCGCTGGTGGCTTCGCCGTTGCCTTCCTGCTCCGATTCCGGCGGTGTGAAATTCGGATCGAGTTCTTTCAGAATTTCGTTGCGGGTTCGCTCGATATCGACTTCCAAGCTTTTTAGAACGCGCGCGGCGACACCTTCGCCCTCACGCAAAAGTCCGAGCAAAATGTGTTCGGTGCCGACATATGAATGATTCAGCGCCTTGGCTTCCTTGCCCGCGAGCGCGAGAACCTTTTTCACGCGCGGAGTGTACGGAATGTTCCCGACCATTTTCGTCTCGGGTCCGGAGCCGACTTGTTTTTCTACCTCCATGCGCACCGTTTCGAGATCGAGCCCCATCTTCTGCAGAACGTTGACGGCAACGCCCTGCCCCAATTTGATCAGCCCGAGCAACAGATGCTCGGTCCCGACGTAATTATGATTGAAACGATCCGCTTCTTTGCGGGCGAGCGCCAAGACCTGTTGTGCGCGCGGCGTGAAGTTATTCATTGTTTTTCGGCTCAGGCTTCGAACCGTTCTCCGACTCCCTCGCCACTTTACTAATATCAGGTTTGGGAAAGACTTTCAAACGCTCGCGGATAATTTGAGCGCGCAAATGGTCGCGTTCCTCCGCGTTCATCTTCTGTTGCGAACTTTTTTGCAGGTGGGCCGGCTGTGTATCGATGAAGAGTTCGTCCACCGGTAAGCGCCGATCTTCCGGAAATGCGCCCAGATCGATTCCCAGCTTCATGATCGAGAGCAAATTGAGCGCTTCTTTCGACGTCATGGCGTGGGCATAAGTGAGCACGCCATATGCCCGCCCGATCTGATCCCAGAGCGTATTTGATTTTTTCTGGATTAGAACCTGCCGGGCGTCGTGCTCCTTCTCGATGATCGTCTCGATGACCTTGGTTAGGCGGCTAATGATCTCATCTTCCTTTTCGCCGAGAGTGGTTTGATTTGAAATCTGGAAGAGATTTCCCATCGCTTCGGTTCCCTCGCCGTAAAGGCCGCGCACAGCGAGACCGATCTTGTTCACCGCTTGAATGACTTGATTGATCAATTCACTCAGGACCAACCCGGGCAAGTGCAGCATCGCGGAAGCACGCATGCCGGTGCCGACGTTCGTCGGACACGCGGTCAGATAACCAAGCTTCGAGTCGTAAGCGAAATCGAGTTTGTTCTCGAGGGTGCTGTCGACTTTATCGACCAATTTGAAAGCGCTCTTCAATTGCAGGCCAGAACGGATCGACTGCATGCGCAGATGATCTTCTTCGTTAATCATGATGCTGAGCGTTTGCCGGCGATTCATGACAATGGCACTGCCGATACTTTTGGCCGCGTGCTCACGACTAATGAGATGACGTTCGACCAGGACTTGTTTCTCGGTCGCGGAAAGATCTTGAAGCGCCTCCGAAAATGAATCCTGCATTTCCGTCAACTCTTCCACGCGGGGTTTGATCATTTCCAAGATCGCAGTGCGTTCCGCCTTTTTCGCCCAACCCGGAAACGCGCGATTACGCAGATTGCGCGCAAGTCGCACCCGACTACTGACGACAATCTGATGATGCGGACCTTCACCACGGAGCCATTCTCCAGCAGTCGCGGTTAAATTGGCGAATTTCATGATCGGGTTACGAACTCGCTTTCCAATTTCTTGATTTGATCGCGCAGCGAAGCCGCGGTTTCGTAATTTTCTTCCGCGACAGCTTTTTGCAGATCTTGCGTGAGCGTGCGCATCCGATCGTTCAGTTGCATTTGTTCATGCGCGCGTTGCGGAAGCTTGCCCACATGCTCAGTCCCCTTGTGCATGGCTTTGAGCAAAGTCGTTAGGCCTTCGGAAAAAGACTGATAACAAGCGCTGCAGCCGAGCCGTCCTGTCTTTTTGAAATCCGTCTGCGTAAAACCACAGATCTCACACTTCTGTGTGACCGAACCTTTCTCGATTTCTTCGGCCGCGCCGATGCCGAGAAGCAAATCGGCCAAGGCGAACCCGGTCGGATCCTGCACTCCTTTATCTTTGGAACAAGCATCGCAGAGATTCACTTTCTGCATTTTGCCCTCCAAAATTTGCGTCAGGAAAACTGTCGCATCATTACATTTGCAAACGTCGCACAACATCTCGTCTAATTAGACCATAAATGGCGATTAACATTCAACCTCTGCTCGGTTGAGCACCTTCTGCGCCGGGAGCGCGTGCCCCCTTTACGAGAAGATCGGGGTTCCGGTTTCGCGCGTGAGTTCACGGAATCTTTCAATCATGCGCGCGGTGATCGGGCCGGGCTTGCCGGTTCCAATCGTGCGCCCGTCTGCTTTAATCACAGGAATGAGTTCCGCCGCCGTGCCCGTAAGAAAACATTCATCCGCAATAAAGACATCGTGCCGCGTAAGCTCGGTTTCGGAAACATTGAGATCGAGTTCCGCAGCAATCTCGAAAACGACCGACCGCGTAATTCCTCGCAGCGCTCCCGCCGAAATCGGTGGTGTAAAAATCTGGTCGCGCTTAATGATGAAGACATTATCGGCGGTGCACTCCGCGACATTGCCCGCGTCATTTAACATCAGCGCCTCATCCGCACCGGCGAGATTCGCTTCGATCCGCGCCATTACGTTGTTCAAATAATTGAGCGACTTTACCGCCGGATTAAGCGCGCTCGGATTGGTACGGCGCGTCGCGCATGTCACAACCGTCAATCCGTTTTCATAAACCTCGCGCGGATAGAGTGCGATCGTCGCTGCGATAATGATCACGCTCGGCTTCTTACATTGCGTGGGGTTTAGACCGAGATTGCCAACACCGCGCGTGACGATCAAACGAATGTAACCTTCGTGTAAATCATTTTGCCGGATCGTTTCCAGCAGCGCGTCGGTCATCTCCTGCGACGTAACTGGAATTTCCAGGCAGATCGAGCGCGCCGAATCCCACAAACGATCAAGATGCTCCTCCAGGCGGAAGACGCGCCCATTGTAGAAACGGATCCCTTCGAAAACTCCGTCGCCATAAAGCAGACCGTGATCGAAGACAGAGATCTTGGCTTCGGATTCCGGCAAAAACTTTCCGTCGATATAAATTGTTGATTCTTTCGCGGATGTTTTCGCCGATGCGTCGCCTTCACTCGCGGGTTTCACCGCCGGTTTAGCTGTAGTCGTGCGGGCAGTGGGTTTTTCCATCACCGTTTCGCCATCAGCTGTTGCAGTTTTCATAGACACAAGAAAACGTTCGATGGTTCGCCACGCAATTCAAGCGGCAAATGAATTTCACGCCGCGGCAAAACTTGGACAGGTAGGGCAATTGACCCAATCGCCCGTGGGCGGTTCGGTGAACCGCCCCTACCTATTCCAAAAGTCCGTCGACGATGTGCAACGTCCGATCGCCACGCTCGGCCAACCGGTTATCGTGCGTCACAACAAGCAACGTTTTCTTGCGACCGCGCGCGAGCTCGAGCAGCAAGTCGATAATCGTGTCGCCAGTTTTCGAATCGAGATTCCCGGTCGGTTCGTCCGCAAAGATAATGTCCGGATCATTCGTTAGGGCACGAGCGATGGCAACGCGCTGTTGTTCGCCGCCGGACAATTCCGCTGGAAGATGATGCAAACGATCACCCAGACCGACCGACTCGAGACTTTGTTTAGCGATCGAAGGTTTCAATCGCCGCCCGATCATCGCGGGCAACAAAACATTTTCCAGCGCAGTCAATTCCGGCAGCAAAAAATAACCCTGAAAAACGAAGCCCATCTTTTGATTCCGCAGGTTTGCCTGCGAAGACTCGCTCCCGGAATAGAGCCGGCGTCCCTCAAACTCGACCGTGCCCGATTCGGGACGTTCCAGCCCGGCGAGAGTGTAAAGAAGTGTCGTCTTACCCGCGCCGGAAGCACCGCAAAGAAAGATCGCTTCGCCGTGCGCCACCTCCATCGAAATCCCGCGCAGCACTTCGATCCGACGTGGACCGATACGAAATGATCGCCGCACATCGTGCGCTACAAGTTGCGCTGTCGCCATAAGCGCTCAGCATTCGCTAAAATGCCACGGCCCGCAATTCGCGATCGCTGCAAAAAAAAACCGCATGACGGAGATGTTCCATCATGCGGCTCTAATTTTAGCTGTCGTTCGTTAGGATAAGCCGAGCGATTCGAGCGTTGGCTCGTCGATCGCGCGCGTTACATACAAGCCGTGATCAGCTTGATAACGGGCCAAAGCTTGGCGTGTCATCGGACCGATCAACCCATCGACGTCGCCGTTGTAATACCCTTCGTTCTGGAGTTGGCTCTGCACGTTGGAGATGACCTGGCCGGGCTCGTACTGATTGTAGCCGTAGATCGGCTCATCATACGTATAGCGACTGTAGGACGGATCGTACCCGTAGGCCGGATACCAATAGTTATTGTCCCAGAAATAATAACCGCCGCCGAAGAGGACGAAACGGCTATTACCGTGGTTCCGTCTCCACCAATCGCGGTCGTGGCGTTCATGCCAATTGAAACGGCGCGATGCCTCGTACCAGCTGTTGCGATTGCGGATGGTGACATTGTTGTTTCGCGCGACGATGCGGTTATTATTCCGCGCAATCTCTCGATTATAATTCTGCGTATTCACTCGATTGTTGTTCCGCGTGATGACGCGATTGTTTTGATTGGCAACAACCGTGTTCTGATTTCTGCGATTCCACTGCCGCGCATTGAGTGCAGCAGCATTATTATTCTGCTGGATGTTCGCGTGCTGGTGCTGGATTCGCAGATTTTGGCGCGCCTGCACATTCCGCTGGATCTGGGCATTATGCTGGACGTTGCGCTGAACGTTAACATTTTGCCTGGAAACCCTCGCAGCGTTGTGCGGAGCGACCGCGGTTGCTCTGGCAGCCTGTTTGGCGTGTTTTTTGTCTTTGTCGTCGGCGTGAGCCACCACCGTCAGGGCCAGGCCGAGACAAAAAGTTAGAGAAAGAATTCTTTTCATATTTGTACCTCAATCGAATTAGACCCCATGAACGGGCGTTTATTCACTGATTCGTATGCTGTTGCCGCTCCGCCTCGAAAAGAACAATCGCGACCGCCGTGGCGAGATTAAGACTGCGCGTTCCATGCATCGGAATTGTGAGCAGGTCTCCCACCCGGTCGCGCAGCAGAGCTTCCGGCAACCCCTTCGTTTCCCGGCCAAAAACCAGGAAATCGCCCGGAGCAAACGCAATTTTGTAATAAGGACGCTTCGACTTGGTCGTCAGGAAAAAGAATCGAGCGGTTTCGTTATGGACGGAGTGCAGCGCCGCAAACGAATCCCAAAGTCGCACGTCGACTTCTTTCCAATAATCGAGACCGGCGCGTTTCAACTCGCGGTCGTCGATGGAAAACCCGAGCGGCTTGATCAGGTGCAACGTCGATCGGGTGGCGAGGCAAAGACGCCCAACGTTGCCGGTGTTCGGCGGAATCTCAGGCTCGACCAGGACGACGTTGAACAATTATTTGCCCAACTTACTCGCGACCAATTTCTCGAGCTTGACGATATCCGCTGCAAATTTGCGGATACCTTCCGCTGTTTTTTCCGTCGCCATGGCGTTTTCGTTCAGAAGATAACGAAACGTTTTCTCGTCGAGCTCCAACCGCTGAATGTTCGATTCTTTCGCCGTCTCACGACTCAGTTTTCGCTCGATCGGGTTGTATGATTCAGAAAGTTCTTTCATCAATTCCGGGCTAATCGTGAGCAGATCGCATCCGGCGAGCTCGCGAATTTGACCGGCGTTGCGGAAACTTGCGCCCATCACTTCCGTCGGATAATCGAATTTCTTATAATAAGAGTAAATCTCCTGGACCGACTGGACGCCGGGATCTTCCGCGCCTGCGTAATCGCGCTTGTTCGCCGCCTTGAACCAATCATAAATCCGGCCGACGAAGGGAGAGATTAATTGCGCCTTCGCCTCGGCGGCGCGCACTGCCTGGGGCAGCGAAAAGAGCAGCGTCATGTTGCACTTAATCCCCTCTTTTTGAAGCGTCTCGGCCGCGTTAATTCCCTCCCAGGTTGAGGCAATTTTAATCAGCACACGCTCGCGTGGGATTCCCTGCTCCGCGTAAAGTTCGATCAATCGTCGCGCCTTAGCTTTCGAACCTTCCACGTCAAACGAGAATCGCGCATCGGTTTCGGTCGAGACTCGTCCCGGCACGATCTTCAGCATCTCGGAACCGAATTTCACGAGCAATCGTTCAATGATGTCGTCGATTTGCCCGGCGCCACTCAGCCCGGACTTCTTTCGGTCGCTCAGCACTTGGTCGAGCAAAGGACTGTACCGCTCCTTTTGCACCGCCGCATAAATCAAGCTCGGGTTGGTCGTCGCGTCTTGTGGTTTGAAATCACGGATCGATTCGAAGTCACCCGTGTCCGCCACCACTTTGGTGAACTTCTTCAGCTGCTCAAGCTGATTTAATTTCGTGTCGGTTTCTTCCTTAGCTAAGACAGCAGTGCTCATGGTTTGTGTTCCTTTAAGTCAATCGAAGCCGATTGACTCGTTCGATGTCAAAAGGTACGCGTGCGATGGCGTCATACAATTGGAAATTGCTCGCAGAGTGGCGGCAATTTGGCTCGATCGTTGCTGCTAAAGCATGCATGCGGAAATTGTTTCTCTTCGCCCTCCTGCTCACGGCGTTCTTTATTTGGCTGAATCGCAACGATACGTCCAAGCCCGCACCGCCGGGCCGGAACGGGCAAAGCCAGGACCAATCGGTTTCCGAACACGATTGGGCGAAGCGTTCGATCGACCGCGCACGCTCCGTGACCGAGCAAGCGCGGCAAAACCAGACAGAAAGCCAGCAGCCCTGAAATCATCTAGCGATTGAGTGATTGGTTGACCCCAATCGCTAACTTGCTAAATCATTAGCTCGCTAAATGACCCGGGCCTGTAGCTCAGTTGGTTAGAGCATGCGCTTGATAAGCGCAGGGTCACTGGTTCGAGCCCAGTCAGGCCCACTAGATCGCCCGCGGCGTTGCCGACGGTCGGTTGCGCACAAACATCCAGCAGATCAGCAAGCCGACGATCGCACCAACGATATCGATCATCACATCATGCGCGGTCGCCGTTCGACTCGGAATGAATGATTGATGGAACTCGTCGGTCATCGCGTAGATCATCGCTACGAGCAGCGTGATTGTGGCCGGTTTCCAAAAAGTCATTTGAACCATCGACCATTGATGACGCAGCGCGCGCCAGAGCAATGCGGCGAGGATGGCATATTCGGTTACGTGCCCCGCTTTGCGCACCATGAACTGAACCAGCGCGATCGTTCCGAAGGAAAGGTGTGGATCGAGCCAGAGGAGGAACGGAACCAGAAAACGCGACGTATGCGCAGCCGACATCAAATCGGTCGAGCCGGCAAAGATCAGAAACATCCATGCTATAACTGGCATCCAATCACTGACGATTCGAGGCACCCTCATGTTCAAAGGTCATCATAATTTATTTCGCTGCTGCAGGAAACAAACCATCCGCCGGTCAATTTCAATGATGGCGAAACCACACCGCGTTTGTCATCCCGAGCGCAGCGAGGGACCCCACAAATAATGACGGGCGTCGAGACTGTGTGAGCGTCGAGCCAACTTGAGAGGTTCTTCGCTTCGCTCAGGATGACCCTGTAGCGAGAGCGCGGTTGTCAAAGTCACGCTTGTTCCTATTCTTTGTCGACGTAATGCCTTCGCCCTCGCTCACGCAACCGATCACATTCGAACCGATTTTCATGGAACGCGTTTGGGGCGGGCACCGATTGCAGGAATTCTACGGGAAAGATTTGCCGAGCGGACGACCGATCGGCGAATCATGGGAGATTGTCGATCGGCCGGAAGCGCAAAGTGTCGTGCGTGACGGACCGTTGCGCGGTAAGTCGCTGCACGAACTCTGGACGCATCATCGACCCGACATTTTCGGCGATGTCCCGGACGGCCGGCGTTTTCCGCTTCTCATAAAATTGCTCGATGCGCGCGAAAAGCTTTCCGTGCAAGTTCATCCGCCTAACGAATTGGCAGCGGAACTGGGCGGCGAAGCAAAAACGGAATTTTGGTACATCGCCGATGCCGATCCGGGGGCAGAACTCTTTGTCGGCATGCGCCGAGGTTCGACGCGCCAGCACTTCGAACAGGCTTTGCGCAGGGGCGACGTCGCCGAACACGTGCATCGCATTGCCGTGCAGCCGGGCGACGGCATGTTTCTGCCGAGCGGACGCGTCCACGCGATCGGGGCGGGAAATCTGATCGTCGAAATTCAGCAAAACAGCGACACCACTTATCGCGTCTTTGATTGGAACCGACTCGGGACGGACGGCAAACCGAGAGACCTGCACATCGAGGAATCATTGCGTTGCATCGATTTCGCCGATTACGAGCCCGCGCTGACAAAACCTCGGAGCGAAATACTCGTTAGGCATGACCATTTCCAAGTCGAGAAATGGAAATTGGGTTCAAAGCGCCCGGCAACAACACAAGGGAAAGTTGCCATCGTGTTTTGCCTTTCGGGAGAGATCCAGTGCGCCGGCGTTACAATAAAGCCGGGAGAATTTGTTCTCCTGCCCAGCTCGTTAGGCGATAGTAGTCTTCGAGCGTCGTCGGACGAAAGCGAGCTGCTGCGAATTACAATTCCTTGATTTCTGTAGCGGCGGTCTCTGACCGTCGCATGAATTGGTGGATTGCGATGCGCTTGCAGGAAGTGCGACGGTCAGAGACCGCCGCTACAGAAACAAAAAGCTAGACGTGTAGACCAGTCTGCCGCGAGCGCAGGATCGGCATCGGCTCAATCCCTTCAATTTTCCAAACTCCGTCTTCGACCACGAAGGTGTAGAGAAATGCGCGCGCGGCGCCGCTGCCGGCAAAAAAGAAAACCTGCAGAATCGCGCTCTCGCCTTCAGTCTGCACAAAGCCAAATTCAACGCGCGGCGTTTCCGTCAGTTCCACGAAGTTGTGTCGAATCATGCGCTCGAACTGCGACAACGAAAATTTTTGCTGCACGCGGCTCGAGGCGTTGCGATAAGCGCGGGAAAAATCAGCGGCGCGGAACGCGCTCAGTTGATTGCCGACGACAGAGTAAAGTTCGCGTGGTGCCGGCGCCGGCGTTTCCCTTGCTAACTGATGCGTGACGATGAGAGCCGCGGCCCAAAGCGAGAAGACGCACAGCAGAAGAAACGATTTCGCGATCCGCGTCATTTCGCCTCGTGCGTTGCCTCCGCCAATCGCCGCAAATATTGAAAGGCATAGAGTCCTGTGTTGTGGCCATCTTCCCAGCGAGGTTGCAGCGCGTATCCACCGATGATCCCGAATCCAGCGAGCATAAAGCTTTTGTCGGTATAGCTAACTTCGGGCCGCACAACATTTCCAAGAACATCCGGCTCACCACCGCATGCAGCGCAGGGACAAGCACGGCGCAGGAATTCCAATCGAAAATACGATTCGGTTCCGTCGTTCCATTGGATCGCAAGCTCGTCGCCGATCAACTGAACATTCTTTGCCGCGACCCGCACGTGAGAATTGTAACCGATCAGGTCGACGAAGATCAATCATCGGCCTCATGGGTGGCGCGCAGTCGTATCGGCGTGCGTGGGCCGAAGATCGCCGTTCCGACCCGCACCAAAGTCGCGCCTTCTTCAATTGCGACAGAAAAATCGTGACTCATGCCCATGGAAAGATGTGGCAATTGCACGCCAAATCTCTGCGTGAGATCATCGCGCACTTCGCGCAAGGCCACGAAAAATTTTCGTGACGCTTCCGCTTCTGCCGCCAGCGGCGGAATCGCCATCAAGCCTTCAACGGTAATTCTGCCTAACGAATCGATCTGTTCGAACTGCGAGCGCAGCAAATCCGGCGTGAAACCGATCTTGCTCCCCTCGCCTGCCACGTTCACTTCGAGCAAAACGCGTGGATGTAAGCCTGTGTCTTCTGCGATTCGATTCATGTTTTCTGCCAGCGCGAGCGAGTCGATACTATGAAAAAGTTCGAATAACGGGAGCGCATGTCGCACTTTGTTTTTTTGCAGGCGGCCGATGAAATGCCAGCGCACAGCCGAGGGTAACAGCGGAATTTTCGCGCGTGCTTCCTGCACGCGACTCTCCCCAAAGATTTCCTGACCCGCGTCGAAGGCAGCGCGAACTTTTTCGGCTTCGTGAGTTTTCGAAACCGCAATCAGTTGAATTTCGTCGGGCGGTCGGCCCGATTTCTTTGCCGCTTCCGATATTTGCGACCGCACCTGCTCGAGATTGTGTGCGATGTCATTCATCGATCATGTTTCAACCAGCCCGCGCGCGGCAGCAACGCGTTCAATTGCGAATTGTCGGTGGATAATGGCGGAAGCCAAATTTGCTTTTGATCGCGCTCCCACCATTTGCCCTCCCGATTTCCGGCCGGGACAAATTTGTAACGATACCAAACCGCGCGGACATAGCGCGGCGGTTTATCGGGGAACGGATTACGGGCGAACAGACTCACCGCGCCCGGATCGTTGTGTAAGAGTTTCCAAACAAGATTGAGCGTCCAGGGATATTCGCCGGGCGTTCCCATGGCAGCGAACCACATCTGCCAATCAAGCCGCAATTGATAGGGCGCAATCTGCGGCGGACGTTTGTCGAGCGCCACCGGCAGACCTTTGTAGGGGTACGGTTTCCAAGTCGCAGTTTCGTCCGGAAAATAAGAATCCGTTCCCTCGAATACGACATTGAAGCGCTCTTTCCCGACGGCACCAAATGCACCGTAGGTGTTCACCAAATCGAGCGGATCGAAGGAAGTGTTCATGATCTGCTGCGCGGAAAGGACATTCAACAGCGGTTGAATACTCAACACCGCAACGAGCGCGGTGACGGCGAGGGTGATCCGTTGCATCGGTCGCGAAATTTTCGCAGACTTCGCAGCGGCTTCAGCGCGATGCTCCAGCCTGCGCGGCAAAACTTTCGCCCATGCGCGATCGTCAAAGCAGGCGAGTGCGGGAACAATCGTGATCCAGTTTAGGAAGGAAAGATTTCCGCTCAAGATGATGACGATTTGAAAAACGATAATGATGATGCCTGCGACATAACGCGCGATGCGCGGCCAAAACACAAACCAAGGCGCAGCCAATTCCGCGATGTGATTGAAGAGCGTGCCGAAACGCAGCACGCCCCTCGGCAAAAAATGAAACCAACGGCTTAGTCCGTTTGGGATTGGTTGCGTTTCAAAGTGATAATAAAGCGCGGTCAGATCGCGCCAGCTCGCGTCGCCGCGAATCTTGATCAAGCCCGCGCCGAGCATGATGCGGAAAATCAGCGCGCGGAATAACCAGAAAATGACGAGCGGCGGAGCGCGTCGCGGAAAAGGGCGCGCGTCAAGCAATGGGCAAAGAAAGATCGCAAGGAATCCAGTTTCGAGCAGCTGAACTTCCCATCCATAGGAATACCAGTCCTGTCCGACGTGGACGAACGACATATAGAGAAACCAGAGAACACCCAGCATTATCGCGTTCGCATAACCGGCGACGACCACGCACGACAATCCGAATCCGATCCAGGCTACGATGACAAGCGCTGTGTCCGATTGGCTAAACCAGAAGAGTGATGGCAATCGCAAAAAACCTGCGAAAGACGAGCCGAGCGCGTCACGGACACGATCGACAAACAAAGGCAGCGGCAACAAACCGCGCTCACCGATGAGCGGAATAATTTGATTCGCCGCAACAAGAAACGCGGTCGCATAAATAAATCCGAGCAAGCGCAAGATGACGAAGCGCGTGAGCCAATACGTGCTGCCAGCTTCGCCGGGCAATTGTCGCCACCGATCGGCTTCCATCGAAACACCTTAAACCGAAAGCGACTCGTTAGGCAAAATTAGAAGGGCGATTTGACAACGCCGCCATCCACGCGCAAGGCTGCGCCGTTTGTCGCCGAAGCGAGCGGACTGCACACGAATGCAACAATCGGCGCAACTTCATCCGGTTTGGCAAAACGTTTGAGCAGCGAAGTCGGCCGCGCGGTTTTGAAAAATTCCTTCTCGAATTGCTCGCTACTTTGATCGTTTTCTTTCGCGAGCGAATCGACGAAATCCTTCACACCTTCAGAAGCAGTCGGACCCGGCAAAACTGCATTCACTGTTACGCCTGTGCCGGCGCAAGTCTCCGCCAGCCCGCGCGCGAGCGCGATCTGCGCAGTCTTCGTCGTACCGTAGTGAATCATCTCCGCTGGAATTTGCAGCGCGGACTCGCTCGAAATGAAAACGATCCGGCCCCAATTGCTTTCTTTCATTTTCGGAAGGTAGGCGCGACTCAAGCGCACTCCGCTCATGACGTTCGTTTCAAAAAAACGCAGCCAATCATCGTCGCTGATCTTCTCAAATGGTTTCGGTTCGAAAATGCCGAGGTTATTTACGAGAATTTCCGTTTCCGGAACTTCCTTAAGGAAATGCTCTACTCCGTCGCGCTTACTCAGATCCGCAGCAACGCCGCGCACTTGTCCTTTCGCTCCCGCTTTTTGAATTCGCGCCACGGCCGCCGCGACACTTTTGTCCGAGCGCCCATTCACGATTACATTCGCCCCTTCATTCGCGAGCAGGCTCGCGATTGCCCAACCAATCCCCGCGGTTGATCCGGTAACGACGGCGCTTTTATGCTGCAGTTGTAGGTCCATACTTCTATATCGCTCCGCAAAGATGAATTTCGCGCGCAAAGTTCAAAAACTCTTCACGGCCGAAGCGCTCGAGAGTCTTTGGGATCACGCCAAACGCTGGACGCACCCGGTCGATGTGCAAAAAATGCGCAGCGGCATCGATCGCAAAGCATGGGAGAATTTGCGCGCGCGTTACCCGCAGCAGCCGGACGCGCCACGCATCAATCGCTTTTCCGACGTCGATCATTGGCTGAAGATCAACGTCGAACGTGCGCAGGATTTGTGGCTCGATCGCAGCGCGCCGATGCGGATTCTCGATCTCGGCTGCGGGCCCGGATATTTTCTTTACGTCTGCAAGCAACTTGGTCACGACGGCGTTGGCGTCGACATCGACGAGCAGTCGCTTTTCCGCGAAACGACCGCGTTGCTCGGAGTCCGCCGCGTGATTTTCCGAATCGAACCGCAAATTCCTTTGCCCGATCTCGCTGGAAAATTCGATCTCGTCAGCGGACATCGTGTGTGTTTCCAAAAAACGGTTCGTTGGGGAACCGGCCCGGGCGAATGGCATGAATGGGAGCCTAACGACTGGAAGTTTTTTCTCGACGACGTGCGCGCCAATATTCTGAGACCGGAGGGACGAATACTTCTCGATTTTAATCCGCGGGCCGATGGCCATTCGTTCTTTACCGCTGAGCTCCGTGATGTTCTGACCTACGAAGGCGCGCGCATCTTTCGCTCGAAGGCCTTGCTCAGTGCGGACTCGGCGAGGCAAGCGCAATTCAAACCGAGCCTAACGATGCGGCGCTAGGTCAGAGCACCTATTGTCTGTCGAAGAATTGATCTCGACAAGAATGGGCGCGAGCGGTCAATCTGCGTGATCGCATAAGATCTGGACCAGGCGCGGACGCTTATCCTGGGGCTTCTTCCCCTCTTTCAGACCTGAACATTGCAGGTTAAACCACCACGGTGAAGGAACAGTCCATATGTATCAGCCGATTCAGTTACAAGCGACAATTGTAGTGGCACCCAATTCGACGAGGCAGTCAATAGTGCGGCGCGGTTTCCCTCTCATCGCGCTCGCATGCCTTGCGTTTTCGCCGACCACCCGAGCCGTGAGCCCGGCACCGGACGGTGGTTATCCCGGTGAAAACACCGCTGAAGGAGACTTTGCGCTCTTAAGCCTCACTAGCGGCCACGACAATACGGCCATTGGTTTTGATGCACTCTTAAGCAACACTTCCGGCGGGTTCAACACGGCCACGGGGGCTGGTGCGCTTCTTAATAACATCGGGGGCTTTTACAACACGGCCACTGGTTATCAAGCGCTCGCCCACAATACCGGTGGCCTTGACAACACCGCTACTGGTTTCCAAGCGCTCTTCAGCAACACCACCGGCACCTACAATGTGGCCACCGGTGATTACGCGCTCTCCAGCAACACCACCGGCAATTACAACACGGCTGCGGGTGCTCAGGCGCTCATAAGGAACACCACCGGCAGCAAAAACACCGCCACCGGTTTTCAAGCGCTTTTAAACAACACGACTGGGAGCAACAACCTGGCCAGCGGTGGCAGCGCGCTCTTGAGCAACACAATCGGCAACGACAACACGGCCACCGGTCTTGATGCGCTTCAAAGCAACACAACCGGCAGCAACAACACAGCCAACGGTTTTCAGGCGCTCAATAGCAACACAACCGGCGCCAACAACCTGGCCAACGGTTTTAAAGCGCTCTTTAACAACACGACTGGAGTTAACAACATGGCCACTGGCACCAACGCCCTTTTTGGCAATACCACCGGTTTCTTTAACACGGCGAACGGGTCCTTCGCCATGGTCCACAACACCACGGGCCACTACAATGTGGCGGAGGGCCTCAACGCCCTCTATAGCAACACCACGGGGAGCAATAACATTGCCGTGGGTATTTCCGCCGGAGGTGATCTCACCACCGGTAGCGGTAATATCGATATCGGTAATCGTGGAGTAGCAGCTGAAGCCAACACCATTCGCATTGGCTTTGCTCAAACCAAGACCTTTGTGGCTGGGGTAAGGAATGCCGTGACCGCGGGCGGCGTGGCGGTCTTTGTCAATGCCAGCGGACAACTCGGCACTAATCCTTCTTCCAAGCGTTTTAAAGAAGAGATTGTTCCCATGGACAAGCAAAGCGAGGCGGTCTTAAGCCTGCATCCGGTTAGCTTCCGTTATAAGAAAGAACTCGATCCGAGTAAAACGGCCCAGTTTGGTCTGATCGCGGAGGAAGTAGCGAAGGTTAATCCCGATCTGGTCGCGCGCGATGATAAGGGCGAGATTTACTCGGTTCGCTACGAAGCGGTGAACGCTATGTTACTTAACGAGTTCCTTAAAGAACACCACAACGGTGAACAACAGGATCGCACGATTGCGAACCTGGAAGCAGAGGTTGCGCAGCTAAAGTCAGCGCTTAAAGAACAGGCATTGAAAATCCAAAAGGTGAGCGACCAGCTTGAAGTGAACAGACTTGCACCGCAAATGGTTGCCAACAACAGGTAAAGCTGCGGAGCTGCTATATTTTCCAACTCGAACAATCCCAACCGAGAAGTTTTTCGAGCTTGGTGATATCTTCGTGGAAGAAGCCGTAAACGCGCCGTCGCTCCTCCAACATTATCTCACGCTCGTAAGGAATGGGGTTTCTTTCCTTATTGCGAATGTTTCGCAACGACTCCGCGCCAACAAAGTTAAAGATTGCATTCATTACGTCGGAAAAGTTGCCTCGCAGATCATCTGACCTAACGACTTTTATCTGTTGGCGTGGAAAGTATTCAAATACTCGCTCAAGCTGCTCGCCGTAGAGCCCGCGCCCGACGTATGAAAAGCGGCGCGACTGCAAAGGCGCAACCTCTTTCTGGCGCTGTTCTTCCGCTTTGATGGCATCGAGAAAATCGAGAGTGTCATAACCGCGCTCGCGTTGCATGTTCCAATGCGAGAACGCGCGATCCACCGGGTTCCTCAGCAAGATGATGAGCTTGATATTCTTGCTGTAGCTCCAGATTCTTTCCATGGCTGGACGCCAGTAGAGATAAGCAGGCGTTGATTCGCCCGCGGCGACGGCGCGCGACGGCGGACGAAAACTGTCGTGCAAGTCCTGATAGTTTACGCCTTTCGCGAATCGCTCTTCGTCGTCAAAAAAATGCAGCTCTTCTTTGTCGGGCAGCGCGATTTGTGGATGCCTTTCCAATTGATAATGCAGTGCGGTTGTCCCGCTCTTCTGCGCGCCGGCAACAATGAAATCAAGCCGCTCGACTTTACCGTTCTTGATCATTAGGCGACCGAAAACGTGTGCCATCAGGGAAGTGCAAATCAAAACGCTCACGCAACACTCGCAACAGTGCTGCATCGCTTTCAATTTTTTCGATGCGATTGCCAGACGCATTGGCCGTGCTCAACTCACGACCGCGCAAAATCGAACGCACATTTTCTGATGGCAGTTGTGCAGTGACAAATTGCACAAACGATGATTGCGGCCAGGTCGAACAAAAGTGGTTAGGCGGTTCGTAATCGACCGGCAACTGCGGTTCGAGCGTGAAAGAATATTGATCAGCGCTGATGGGACACTGGGGACAAGAAAGAATCCATTGTTCGTCTTCGCGCCGCAGCCGAAAACTCCATGCGCCTTGCTGCGATACTTCACCGTCTACCAACGCGATCGGCTCGAGTAATCCCCAACCGCCGAAACCGACATCGGCGAGCCACGATTTTCCGTCCGCTTCGACTTTTAACGCCATGTGCGTGCGCGGTCGCACTTCGTTGGTGCCAAATCGCACGCGCGCAGCCATGCGTGTCACGACAAAGCCGAGTTGCTCCAACGCGGCTGCGAACAAGGCGTTTTGTTCGAAACAATATCCGCCACGACGGTTGCGCACGAGCTTCGTCTGCAAGCTGGCGAGATCGAGACGAATCGACTTCCCGAGCATGATGTCGAGATTCTCAAATGGAATGTGCGTCGCGTGGGCGCGATGGAGCGCACGCAATATTTCTGCGGTCGGACTCCGCTCTCCGGAGTAATCGATGCGCGCGAGATAGGCATCGAGGTCGAGAGCATCAACTTCCTTGTTCATCGATTGTGTTGAAACTTGTGCGCGAAGCAGAAGCCAGGCAACCATCGCGGCGAACCATGCGGCGAATATTAATTAAATCTGCAATTCCACTCATCGCTTTCGCGGCCGTGGCATTGCTGTGGATTTTTGCCGGGCGAAGTTTTTCGCTGGTGCTCGATCGATTTGGCACGGCGCAATTAGAATCGCGGTCTGTCGATCACGTTACTTATGAAGGAAACGAATCCGGCGGTGTTCTGGAGATCGGCGGATTACCATTAAGCACACAAGATCCCGACTTCCGCCCCTTCCGGCTGACTTTTCGCCGGATTCGCAACATCAATTCGTCCTAGCGACCGCAGGAAAATCCTTTTTGCTCGGTCCCCTTTTATCCGATGAAGGCAAATTTGAATTTGCTCCTCAGCCTGGTGATAAAATTTCCTTAACTATTCGACGAAGCTTTCTCAGCTGGCCGACACCGTTCGATTTTAACTTCATGTCCGGCCATTCGCCGTCGTGGAAAAGAAATCGCTATTACCAACTGCGCTGGCAGAAATCTTCCGGTCGGAAATTGGAAATGCTTTGGCGTTACGAGCAATACTTTTACCGAGGGGACGGCTGGACGAGTGGAATGATGACTCGGGAAGGATCGACTGGTCTGATCAAGGCGGAGATTACTCCGTGAGCGAGCGCGCTCATAACGCGCCGACGGCGCGGGAAATCAAGAGCACGACGATCGAAAGCGAAATAAAAACCTGAATCATCCCGAGCACCTTTGCCCAGCGCGCGAGCAGCGGCGCATCGGTCGGACCGAAGGTCGAGCTTTGCGTGAACGCGATAAAAAGATAATCGACGAAGTGCGGCCGCCAGCGTGTGCATGCGAACTGCCCGCGTTCCTCTTTGGGAATTTGCATCTGCGGGAAAAGAAAACTGTGACTACCAAATTCGTAGTGTTCATGACGCTTGGTTGGTCCGCCGCCGTCGATGCGCCAATACCAAAGAGCGAAGACGATGACATTGGTCAGCCACAATAGTGCGGCGGAAAACAAAAGCCGCAGCGGAGGTTCCCGGTGCGAAGGCAGCGCATGAACGAGCAGCACGACGGAGCCGATCAAGGCAAAAGTGATGATCGAACTGATGGTGAAACCAAGAATGCGATTCAGGGAAAGCTCGCCGAAGCGATGACTAACCACTGTCGGCACGAGCAGCACGGCGATCAAACTTGGCAGCAGCCACGCCGGGCCGACGACGAGATCCTTCGGTAGCGCCAGGTAAATTCCGGCCACGGCCACAAACGCGAGCACCGCCTGCCAGCGCGGCTCTGGTTTATCAAGGCGCTTTCCGTCGTTGCTCATCGCACCGCCATATAGCATGAAGCGCCTGGTTCGTTCATCCTCTTTTCGTTGTAGCTGCTTTACAAAATCGGAAATCCTTCCTTAACATTCCCGGCATGAAACCAAGAAAGCTACTTGGGATTTTCATGGGATTGGTTGTGTTAGTTCTTCTGTGTTCCCGCGCAAAGTCGACAAAACCAAGTCGCGCTGAGTTCATCAAAGAGGATTCCGTCGCGCGCGCGCAAGTTCCCACATGGTCGCCGCAGGACATGGATTTTTTCCTGCACGGTTCCATGAGCACCGAGGTCGTGCCGGAAGCGGTGTTGCACGCGTTCATCAAAACGTTTCCGGATTTGTTTCCGAATCCTGATCTAAGTCATTTCGGATTAATTCCCGATCCGGAATTCGGATGGCCGATTGGATTTTCGAGAAAACAAGTGCCCCACCTCGACGGATTGTCGGCGATCGGCACCAACTGCGCCGCGTGTCATGTGGCGCAAATTACGGCGAAAGAATCGGACAAGCCGGTGCGCATTCTCGGCGTCGCCAGTCATTTTGATGCGGAGGCATACTTCGGCGCCGTGACGGTGGCAGGATTCCGCACGGGACAGCCAGAGAACATGGAAAAAAATTTGCTGGCCTTCTTGAACGATGGCGCAACGGAAAAAATATCCCAGGCGTCATTCGAGTCCGCGTGGTCAGCGCAGCAGCAAAAGATCGAGAGCGTGATCTCCGTCGATCCCGCTGGTGCAAAAGAAGTTCGTTAGGCGCCTTGCACAAAATCGACAGCCGCGATCTGAAATTGAATGGAAAAAAGATCGATGAGGCCGACCTCGCTGCGCTTTCTCATTCCATGCTCAAGCTTTTTCACAACATGCGAGCGGCATTGCACATTCCCGATCAGCCGCCGGAAAAAGTTCCGCCGCCTTCGGGCCCAGGTCGCAACGATGCATTCGGTTTGCTCTCCGCCTCGCTCTTCGTCGCGCCGCAGTCGCCGGCGCCGGTAAAGTTCGGTCTCGTTTGGAATGTCGGAGATCGGCAGTGGGTCCACTGGGATGCGAACACTCGCTCGCCGCTCGGCCGAAACCTCCTCGCTTCGCTCGGACTCGGCGCGCCGCTGATGGGCAAACATGCCGAACTCGATTTTGCGTCGGTCAAACGGCAGACTGATATCAGCGAGCAGATTCAGCCGCCGCATTTCCCGTGGACGATCGACAAGATCGCGGCTGAGCGCGGCGCCAAAGTTTATCAGGCGAATTGCAATTCGTGTCACGGCGGCGAAGAAAGCGACAAGCGTTTATATTCGCCTAACGAAAGTGGAACCGATCCGCGACGGGCGGAATTCTTCACTCAAGTGCAAGCAGATCGCTTCAATAAATTCCTGGCCGAGCTCGAGATTGCTGGATACCAGGCGAGCAAAATGACCGGGTTGCGGAGCACGCAAAAATATTGGGCCGCAAGCATGCCGGGGGTGTGGGCGCGATCGCCGTACCTGCACAATGGTTCGGTTCGGACGATGGAGGAATTGCTCGCCGCGCCTAACGAACGCCCCAAAACTTTCCATCGCGGTTCCCGCGTGTACGACCCTGCAAAAATGGGATTTACCGATGAAGGAGCCTACGTCTTCGACACCGCCGGACCAAGCAACGCAAATACCGGACACGATTACGGCACGACACTCGCTGCTAATCAAAAACGCGATTTGATGGAATACCTCAAATCGCTTTGAGGCGCGGCTTCGCAATTGAACGCTGCGATTCATCCCATGAGCAGCGAGAAACAATATCCATTCATGCAAGCCGCCATCGCGCAGGCACGGAAAAGCCGAGGCGAAGGGGGAATCCCAATCGGTTCGGTCCTGGCTCGCAACGGCGAAATCGTTTCGGTCGGTCACAACCGCCGTGTCCAGGACAACGACCCGATGACGCACGCCGAAATCGATTGCCTGCGCCGCGCCGGAAGGATCGCTAGTTTTCACGACACAACGCTCTATTCCACTTTGATGCCTTGTTACCTTTGCGCGGGAGCAGTGGTGCAATTCGGGATCAAGAAAGTGATCGTCGGTGAAAGTCGCACCTTTCCAGGTGCTGTGGACTTGATGCGTTCGCACGGTGTTGAAGTCACCGACCTCGATCTGCCCGAATGTGTGGAGATGATGCGGGATTTCATTGCACAACACCCGCAACTTTGGAACGAAGATATCGGCCGCTCCTAATTTGTAGCGGCGGTCTCTGACCATCGCTCGAATGACGACGAAATAATGCGACGATCAGAGATCGCCGCTACAGCAGTAAGATTCGACAAGATCGCTGGTCTTTCTTACTCTGCGCCGCGAATGGAACGCGAAACTGCGCGACGACCGCTAAAATCGCGCTCGGCAAACTGGCGGCGCCAACTTGCTTTCGCCCTGGTTCGGATGGGCCTAACTCCGAATCAAGTTTCCATCGCGAGCCTGCTATTTTCTTTGCTCGGAGGCTTTTGTTTGCTGCTTCTTCCGCGACATGAATCTCGCATCGTTGACTGTTTGCTCTTCATCGCCGCAGCCGTGTGCATTCAACTTCGACTTGTTTGCAATTTGCTCGATGGATTGATGGCCGTTGAGGGCGGAAAGAAAACAAAGGCGGGCGAAATTTTTAACGAATTCCCAGATCGGATTGCCGATGTGGTCCTTTTGGTTTCGGCCAGCTATTTAACAATGCCCTTCTTGTGCCTTACGTCCTTTGGTTGGGCTTGTGCGGTAGCTGCGGTGCTGACTGCGTACGTGCGGGTCTTTGGTGGCGCGCTCGGTTTGCCGCAGGATTTTTGCGGTCCGATGGCAAAACAGCAACGCATGGCCGTGTTAACCGCTGCGTGTGTCATCTCGGCTGTGGCAACGCTAGTCGCGTGGACGCCTTACATCATGCTTCTAGCATTGTGCGTGATCTTGATTGGCTCTGTCATCACGGCAGCGCGGCGCACTCTCCGTATCGCGCGGTTACTCAACCAACGATGATCGCGAACTGCGCAGCAGCCGCAGTGCGACTACTTACCGGGGCGACATGTCGATGGGTGGGTTGCGCACCGACCGATAAACAGCGCGTCTACTTCGCTAATCACACCAGTAATCTCGATTTTGTTTTGCTCTGGGCGTCGCTGCCACGTTCCGTTCGCATCAGAACACGCCCAATCGCCGCGCACGACTATTGGACCAGGAGTCGGCTGCGCCTTGCTCTGGCCGATAAGATCTTTCACGCAGTTCTCATCGAAAGGAAACGCGTCACACGCACAAACAATCCAATCGCGCCGATGCTGAGCGCTCTCAGCGAAGGTTACTCTTTGATTATCTTTCCGGAAGGTGGGCGGGCAACGAATGAGCCAACTGAATTTAAAAGCGGCATCTTCCATCTCGCGCGCGCTCGCCCAGAGCTCGAGTTCGTGCCGGTTTACATTCAAAACTTGAACCGCGTTCTTCCGAAGGGCGAGATTTTGCCGATACCTATTCTTTGCTCGGTGCACTTCGGTTCTCCCTTATACCTTCAACCTAACGAGGAAAAGGTGGAGTTTATGCAACGCGCACAGAAAGCGATGCTCGACCTGACTCCGACTTCATGATCGACCGACAAACCATCTGGCTGGTCAGCGGCGTTGTTGGACTGCTCTTAATCGCGACAGTTATCGGACAGATTCTTCGCAAGACAGCGAAGAGCGACCAGGCGCGCAAAGTTGTCCTTAATCTCAACGCCCGCATCTGGGCCTGGTGGATCATTGTCGCCATCTTCGGCGCCGCGCTTTTTCTCGGTCTCATCAGCACCATCGTGCTGTTCGCCATTATCTCCTTTATCGCCTTGCGCGAGTTTATCACTCTCACGCCATCAAAGCGCGGCGATCATCGCGCACTTTTCTGGGCCTTCTTCATCATTCTGCCGATGCAATACATTGTCATCGCTTGGAAATGGTACGGAATGTTCAGCATCTTCATTCCGGTTTACGCTTTTCTTTTCATTCCCATTCGCAGTGTTATCGCTGGCGACACCGAACATTTTTTGGAGCGGACAGCGAAAATCCAATGGGGCTTGATGGTCTGCGTTTACTTTGTCAGTTACGCTCCCGCTCTGCTGACATTGCGGATCGCCGGTTACGCCGGACAAAACGCAAAACCGCTTTTCTTCTTCGCCGCCATTGTGCAAATGAGCGACGTCCTGCGATACGTTTGGGGAAAGCTTTTCGGAAAACATCCGCTCGCGCCAAAAATTAGTCCGAACAAAACCGTTGAAGGGCTCATCGGCGGAGTAATCTCGGCGAGCCTTATTGGAATGGCTTTGTGGTGGGCGACGCCGTTCAGACCATGGCAGGCCGGCCTGATGTCGCTCGCCATTACGCTCATGGGATTTTTCGGCGGCCTGACCATGTCCGCGATCAAGCGCGATCGCGGTGTGAAAGACTATGGCGAGTTGTTACCCGGCCACGGCGGCATGATGGACCGAATCGATTCGCTCTGCTTCGCCGCGCCGGTTTTCTTTCATCTGACGCGCTATTTCTTCACCTGACTTCGTGGTCACTCGTCAGGCTTCGCCGGCGTAGCGATCGTTCAGCCAAGCCAGAGCCGCTGCTTCATCGCGCGAGGAATTAAGAAACTGCTCCCACGTTTTCTCCTCATGAAAGAGTGGTGTCATTTCCCAAACGCAGAACGTCGGTTTGTGAAACGACTCGCGCGGGAACGGTGCGAAGTGGGCCATGGCATCGCCATCCTTGTAGAAAACGCTTTCCCAAAGTTCGTTGTTGTCGCGCCACGTGTTCACGATCAGGAAATAGAAATCCTTTCCGCACCGATGTAGAATAACGAATCCCATCCCTGCCGCCTCGAGTGGTATCTTCCTCAAATAAGAACGGGCCAACTGCGTAATCTCATCGGGCACCGGGCTTGCGTCCGGGAACACGGCATACCACTTCAGCGTTGCATTTCTTAATTCGAGCGGATCGCCCGGTTTCGCCCGCTTGGGCGCATGCCGATATTCCGCTTCCACTCCTGAATTGCTTTTAAGGATCCGGCTCAGCTCTTGTGTCATCGAATGATTTACTTTCCCCTTTTTGTTCTCTTCTTAATAGTCTTTCAACATGAAGGAGGCGAATTCCAAACACCAATCCACCGCCGTCGCAAAATTTCGCGAACTGCATGAAGCAGGATGTTTTGTTCTGCCGAACCCGTGGGATATCGGCACGGCAATGTATCTGCGACATATCGGATTCAAAGCGCTCGCCACCACTTCTGCCGGATTCGCCTTTTCGCGCGGACTCCAAGATGGCGCTGTTCGGCGCGGTGAAATGCTCTCACACATTCGAGAGATAGTTGAGGCGACGCCGTTACCTGTGAATGCAGATTTCTTGAATGGATTTGCAGATCAGCCTGAAGACGTTGCCGCAAATGTGAAACTCTGCGTTGCGACTGGCGTCGCCGGTTTGTCGATTGAAGATAATTCGGGACGCGCGGAAGCGCCTCTTTACGAGAAAAGCCTGGCGTTCGAGCGCATCCAAGCTACACGCGCCGCGATCGACGCTTCCGGAGTTCCTGTCGTGCTGACGGCTCGCTGTGAAACGTGGCTCGTCGAGGATCGTGACTCGTTAGGCACCGCTCTCGATCGTCTCGTGGCCTATGCCGAAGCAGGGGCCGATTGTCTTTATGCTCCGGGAGTTAAGGCGCCCGAAGAGATCAGCGCCATTGTGAAAGCGGTCGATCCAAAACCGGTCAACGTTTTAGTGGCAGGTTTTAATCACGAACTTTCGCTCGCACAGCTCGCCGACCTCGGTGTTCGTCGTATCTCTGTCGGTTCCGGTCTCGCGGCCGTTGCGTGGGGCGCGTTCGTACGAGCGGCGAAGGCAATCGCTACGACCGGATCGTTCGATAGCCTCGCTGACGCGATTCCTTTCGCGGAAATCAACGGGCTCTTTAGCAAGCGAGGTTAATTGAACTAACCTGTCACCTTCTGCACCATCCGCGTAATCGCTCCCGTAACACCGCCAGATTTGTTCCCTTTTTCGGCATCTTTCCCCGGTGCTTTCTTCGCGCGTAAATTAATTACAGACCGCGCGAGCTTCGTTTGCTTTTTGTCGGTTTCCCCTTCTTCGCGCAGCGTTGTATCGAGCATACCGGCGCCCTTCTTGTCGCCCAAAAGCTGCGCATAAGTACGCGCGCATCCGTAACCCGCGATCTCGTAATGCTCCACCCGCTGCGCGGCCGCGATAAGACCCGCGTCGCGTACTTCGTCTTCCGCATCTTCCTGAATCATTGCGTCCCCCTCCTTGATAAGACCTTCCATTCCTTCGCACTTCGGACCGCGCGTCGATTCACCACGAAGTTTAAAAATCTGCTCGAGCCGTTTCGCCTGCCGCTTGGTCTGTTCGAGGTGCTGATTAAAGGCGGCGGCCAATTGCCGATTGTTCGCAGCTTTTTTCATTTTAGGCAGCGCCTTAATGATCTGCTTTTCCGCACTATAAAGATCCTTCAACTCATGAAGGTAAAGATCGCGTAATGATTCTAGTTCCATAACATCAAGAATCGCATGCGCGGCGTATCTGGTCGGCTCTTTCTGAATAGGCCCTGAATTAACGAATGATGCGCACCTTAATTCTGTTATGTTGCGCCGACCGCCGAGGCGCAGACCTAACCCCGCTACGTTTCCAAACCAATGGACTATTCGATTCGACCCCTTAGCGCGGAAGACGAACCGATTCTGTGGGAAATGCTATTTCAGGCATTGCAGCGTGTGGAGAGCGAGGCACCGCCGTCGCGCGAGATTGTGCGTCAGCCGGAATTCGCGCGTTTTGTCGAGAGTTGGGGACGCCCAGGCGACGCAGGTTTTGTCGCACACGATGCCGGAAACAGTGAACTCCTCGGTGCTGTCTGGTTTCGTGCGCCGACAGGCGACGCCACGCCGGAACTTGCCTTTGCCGTCAAAGCCGGACACCGCAAGCATGGCATTGGGGCCGCCCTGCTTACACACTGGGTGAAAGCGAATCCGGAACAATCGGAAATCTCGTTACGCGTCCGTTCGACCAGTCCTGCCGTGCGACTTTACGAACGGTTCGGATTCAAAGTCGTGACGCAAAATCCAGACACCGTCACGATGCGGAGAGAGGTCTGAATCAACGTTGCGCGCAGTTTCGCGTCAACATATGAAACGCTGTCTTCCAGTTCTGTTTTTGTGGATGCTGTTTGTTCCAGTAGTCGGCGCCCAATCGACTATTTTCCTGGTGCGTCACGCGGAAAAAGCGCAGGACGGCGGTAAAGATCCCGCGTTGTCGCAAGCTGGTGTCGCGCGCGCGGAGATGTTGAGGAAAATATTGAGCGATGCCGGTATCACCGCGATTTACGCAACCGAATTTAAACGTACGCAACAAACTGCCGCGCCTTTGGCGAAAGCACTTGGGATCAACCTGACCACCGTGCCAGCGACCGATAAGGCGCTGCTCGTTTCGAAGTTGCGCGATCGAATGGAAAACGCGCTCGTCGTCGGCCACGGGAACACTATCCCCGATCTCATCAAAGCGCTCGGGCTCGCCACGCCGATCAACATCGGCGAGAACGATTACGATAATCTATTTATCGTCACGCTGGATGAGAAGCCGCGCCTTGTACGATTGCACTATCCCTAACGAACGGTCTGGTTACCGGCACACGATTCTTCGTGACCGCTTTGTGGTCGTTCTGTATGCCGATCTAGTATGAACAGTGTAATCGTAGTGGTAGCTTATCGGCCAAAGCCGGGGAAAGGTCAGGAAGTGTTGCAACTGGTGCGCAGCCGCGTTCCGACCTTGCTTAAGGAAGGATTGGTGACTGATCGGGCGACAACAATCATGCGCTCTCGCGACGGCACCATCATCGAAGTATCGGAATGGAAATCCCAGGAGGCGATCGATGCAGCGCACAAGAACCCGAACGTCCTGGCGATGTGGGAAAAATTCTTCGCGGTGTGTGATTGCGTGCCTCTCAATCTTCTTCCCGAATCGGCCGAAATGTTCGCCGGCTTCGCTCCGATCCAAGAGTAACGGACGGCGTGCCGACGTACTCCTATTTTGAACGCTAGCGTGCAATTGCCGCGTCTAGAATTCCAGCTCGAGATTCTTTTTCGCCGAAGTCAAACTTTACCGGCTTCGATACATTCGCCGGCAAGAATCGAAGCATTGATTCGGGAAAGATATTAGCGACGAAGAACACGGTGAAACCCACGAGACTTTTTATCCTGACATCGCTCGCCATGATCGCCTTCGCGAGCAACTCACTGCTCTGTCGACTGGCGCTGAAGAACACGACAATCGACGCCGCCACTTTTACCTTCGTTCGCATATTCTCAGGCGCCGTTACGCTTTCACTCCTCGTGAAGATGCGCAGCACATCTACGGTAGAGACAGTCCAGAACCGTCGCACTTTTCGCGGCAATTGGGCCTCGGCGCTCGTCCTCTTTATATATGCGGCCGCCTTTTCGTTCGCCTACAACAGTCTCTCCGCCGGAACCGGAGCATTGCTCCTGTTCGGCGCGGTTCAGGCCACAATGATTCTATGGGGCTTGCGCAAAGGCGAATCGTTGCACGCGCGACAACTCGTCGGTCTCGCCATCGCTGTAATCGGACTCGTCGTGCTCCTCCTCCCCGGTATTTCCGCTCCGCCGTTTCGCGGTTTGATCCTAATGCTGGGAGCGGGCATTGCGTGGGGAATCTACTCGCTGCGGGGCAAAGGAGAGAAAAATCCCGCCAGCGCTACTGCCGGAAATTTTCTGCGCGCGGTCCCGTTCGCCGCCACCATCAGCATCATCCTGCTGCCGCGGATGCGTCTCGACTCGTTAGGCATCGGTTACGCGCTCGTTTCCGGCGCGATCACCTCGGGGTTTGGTTATGTGATTTGGTACAGTGCCCTGCCCGGATTAAAGGCAACCAGCGCCGCAACCGTCCAACTTAGCGTGCCGGTCCTCACTGCTATTGGCGGCATCCTTTTGTTAGGCGAACCGCTCACTTTGCGCTTTCTACTCGCTTCCTTTGCGGTCTTGGGTGGAATCGCACTCGTCGTAGTCGAAAAACAGCGCGTCATTCAAGTCGCATGAATTCATCGTCGCCGCGGATCGCGCATGTTCGGCTCATGGAGCGTTGTCCATGGGCAACTGTTGAACCGGCCCTCACCTATCACGATGAGGAATGGGGCGTGCCGGTGCATGACGATCGGAAGCTCTTTGAGTTTCTGATTCTTGAAGGCGCGCAAGCGGGTTTGAGCTGGATCACGATTCTCAAGAAACGGGAGAACTATCGAAAAGCGTTCGACGGATTTCGCTCAGAAAAGATCGCGCGCTACGGTGCACGTGATGTGAAGCGGTTGCTCGGCGACGCAGGGATTGTGCGGAACCGGCTGAAGATTGCTGCGACGATCCAGAATGCGAAGGCGTTTCTGGCCGTGCGTGAAGAACTGGGGAGTTTTGATGTTTACCTCTGGAATTTTGTCGGCGGCAAGCCGAAGCAGAATCGGTGGCGAAGCATGGCGCAGGTACCGGCGCGCACGGCGGAATCCGATGCGATGAGTCGCGATCTGTTGCGGCGCGGCTTCAAATTTGTGGGCTCGACGATTTGTTACGCGTTGATGCAAGCGACGGGTATGGTGAACGATCACCTCGTGACATGTCCGCGACACGCGGAACCTGCCGGCACGCGGCGGCGCAGGTGACGAGAGCTTTACGATTTACAGGTCGCGATGACATAGTCGCGCAGTTCGGACGCGGCCGGGAGAAATGGCGCGAGTCTGCTTGTCGTCGGAAGTTGTCGCTTATAAAGTTCCCCCATGAATGCGACCTTGAATCCCGCACCGAATCTAACGCAACGTCCGCCGCGCAGTCCACGCGTACGGCTCGGTGGTTATGTAATTCTCGCGCGCATTCTTGATAAAGGTCGCGCTGAGATCGGCGGCACCGCAGGCGAGTACAAATACAACAACCCAATGGACCATCATTGGTTTCGATTTACCGGTATCACCGCGGAAGCGCTGAAAGCCGAGTTGGAAAAAGATAAAGGCGACGGCGAAATCCTGGCGTGGATTGAGGAGAACGCGCCTAACAAACGCACGCCATGGGAAATCCATCACTGGAGCGGGTGGCTAAACGAGCGCGGACCGGACGGGGATACTGAAACCCTCGAGTTCTTCACCAAACGTGTCGGCGACATCAGCAAGACGCGCGAAGATGTGAAAACGTGGTTCGATTATCTCGATCTCGACGACCACGTCACCTTCGGCGGGAAAGCGTAGGCGGCGTGCGATTCGTTAGAACACCAGGATCGCGTCGATGCTGGCGGTGAATTGATCGCCGTACGGTCTCGTGTTATCGGTCAAAGCCGCGTCGTAGCGCAGCTCCGGTCTGATCGTGAGGCTGCTGAACGGCTTGGGCACGGGAATCTTGAAGGTAGCGCCGATGGTCACTTCGTTGAACGTGCCAGAAGCGAAGAATGTACGCGGATCGATGCTGTATGTTTTCCCGCGCTCGAAATCGATGAAGTCATCATTGTCGGCGAAGCTGCCGACGAAAAATCCTTTCTCATCGCGGAAAACTTCTTCGCGAATTCCGAGCGTGACCCAATCATTCAGCGCGTAGGTAAGATAAGCAGCCGCGCCGTACGCCTTAGCAGAATCCGGAACGCTCTCATCCGCGGCAAAATTTGCATCGACGATCACCGTCCATTTGTCAGTTGGCTTCCACGTGACGACGAGATCATTGAGATAACGTTTATCGTGGTTGTTGTGCGTATTTTCCGGCCCGATGTGCGTCGTCGCGAGCGCCGTCAGTTTGCCGTCCAAAAGAGTTACGCCAATTCCGCCATGAAATCCGAGTGAGCTATTGTTGTCGCGCGTGCTCGTATTCACACCGCGCGTCGCACCCGCATACAGATCGAACCCTTTTATCGGATGCAACGTCAACAGCACGCCGGTGTGATTGAACGGGATACCGAAGTTAAAGATGTAGCTGTGCGAATAAAAAACGTTCGGGCGCGGATCGATTGTTTCCGCACCTTCCAGCGTCACGAACTTGCCGCCTTTGATGTCGAGACCGCCGGCAGTGTTTGGAATCGGCAGGTGTAACAACATCCACGCTTCGACCAGATCCGGCTGCACGATCTCGTGTTGCGTGTTATCGAAAAGGCCCACCGCATGGATGTAACGGGCGTCGCTTCCGTAAAGAAACTGCGCTTTGAAGCCCCAGTCGAACTCGTCACTCGAGGCCCCGAGCGTGCGTTCGGCGGTGATCACCGCCTGGTTCAGTAACAACTCGTTAGGCCGATCGGTAAAAAGATGCCCGAAGTTCTGCCGGCTAGCCGGATCGTCCGGGTTCGCTGTAACGCCGCTCTCAACCCAGCCATATACTTTGAAGCGCCGCGGCGGCGTGACCGCATCCTGTGCTGCGAGGTCATCGGCACAAGCGCCAAGCAGAAAAAAGAAAGACATGAAACGGGAGAGCTTTCGTCCCGCCGGGTTAACGAACATTGATCGTGCGGTTTTCACTCGAAATTGAGAAGGTTTGACTAACGAGAAATGCTGCTTGGAATAAAAATTCAAACCGTTATAAACGTCCGAAACCAAAACACCACTCTTATGTTCGACACAGGAACTACCGGATTCATGCTTCTAGCCACCAGCCTCGTTATGTTGATGACTCCCGGCCTCGCCTTTTTCTACGGCGGGCTCGCAGGCAGACGAAACATTCTCGGGATCATGATCCAGAGTTTCGTTTCCATGGGCGTCACCACCATCATGTGGTTTATCTGCGGTTACTCGCTCTGCTTTAGTGGCGATGCCCTGGGCGGAGTGATCGGCAATCTCGACAAGGCCTTCATGCACGGCGTGGACTTGAATTCTCCTTTCCCCGGAAATCACAAACTGCCGGAGTTCGTCTTCATGGCTTACCAAATGATGTTTGCCATCATTACGCCCGCGCTTATTACCGGCGCCTTTGTCAATCGGATAACCTTTAAGGCCTATCTCGCGTTTCTCGTGTTGTGGCAACTGTTGGTCTATTACCCGTTCGCGCACATGATCTGGGGCGGCGGATTGCTCGCGCATTGGGGCGTGCTCGATTTCGCCGGCGGCATCGTCGTCCACGCCATCGCCGGATTCGCCGCGCTCGCTTCCGTCTTTTATGTGGGGCAACGTCGCGACAAAGAGTCGCCGCCAAACAGCATCCCGCTCATCGCCATCGGCACTGGGCTGCTCTGGTTCGGATGGTATGGTTTCAATGCCGGGAGCGAACTCGATGTCAACGCCATCACTGGCCTCGCTTTTTTGAACACGGATGTCGCCGCGTCCTTCGCAGCTATCGTCTGGCTGGCGATCGAATGGACGGTGCAACGCAAACCAAAGTTCGTCGGACTTCTCACTGGCGCAGTCGCGGGTCTCGCCACGATCACGCCCGCGGCAGGTTTTGTTTCATTGCCTTCGGCGGCCATTATCGGCATCGCGGCGGGAATCGTTTGCTACCTCGCGGTGCATTTGAAGAACAAGCTCGGCTGGGATGACGCACTCGATGTGTGGGGCGTGCACGGAATTGGCGGCGCGCTCGGTGTAATTCTACTTGGCGTTTTTGCTTCAAAAGCAATGAACGCCGCTGGGGCCGACGGATTGCTGGCCGGCGGAACACATTTCTTTGTCGTGCAATGTCTCGCCGTCATTGGCGCGTCGCTTTACGCCTTCCTCTTTACCTACGCCATGCTCGCGGTGATCAATTTGTTCATGACAGTGAAAGTTTCGGGAGCCGACGAAGATTTAGGCTTGGATGCATCCCTGCACGGCGAACGCGCCTACGATTCTGGCGCGTTGTAGCGCAATCATCTTCTGCTTCTTCGCACACTCCCGCAGCGCGGCGATATGCACTACTCGTTAGGCCGTCGCGCGTGCTATGAAAAGCGGCGATGTTTACTTCTCGTCGCCCGTACGAGGCAGAAATTCTTCGCGCACGATCTTGCCGTCCTTCACTGTGTAGACGCCGACTTCCGACAGCTGCATCCGCTCTTTTGAATTCTTATCGGTCACGTCGATATCGTATTGCACTACGAACCGATCATGCGCCACGAACGGGCCGCTGACTTTCGCGCTGTGCACTTCCATGTTCTTCTCCCACCAATCGGTCTTGCCTCGCACTGCCTCGATCCCACGACTTTCGAAGGATCCACCTTCCATCGCGCGCGCTTCGACGCTGACAATATCGTTTGCATACAAACTATCGATCGCCTCTCGCCACGCTTGCTTCCCCGTCAGTTCCACAACTTTGTTCGCAACTTCTTGAGTGTTCATACTTCAGGACTAACACCGATCTTCATCTCCGCAAAATCACGTTTGGGGCATCAAAGAAACTTAACGAGCGCGTCGGTTGTTTCCTGAGGTCGTTCCTCCAGAATCCAATGGCCGGTGTTCTTGAGCACGACCACCGTGACATTATCCGCGACCAGCTTTATCTGCGCCGCGAGCTCGTTGCCTAACGACTTCTCACCACCGATCGACAAAACCGGCATCGTCAATTTCTTCTGCGAGAGTTGGGCAAAGTCTTTAGCTAATTGCGGCCAGGAAGCGAAGTAGGCCCACGCAGCACGCATTCGTCCCGGTCGCGAGTACGCCGCTGTGTAAGCTTTCCGTTCCGCCTCGGGAATGGAGCGCGTCTTATCGGCGGCGAAAACATTCCAGAAATACTCGAAGTAAGTGCGCTCTCGTCCCTTTACCAGGGCCTCGGGGTATTCACCGTGGAAACGAAAATGCCAAATGTTTGGCGCATTGTAGATCGCTTCCCAGCCTGCCACGCCGGGAAGAAATGCATCCATGACGACGAGCTTCTCAGTTTCCGCGGGAAACTGCGTGGCATAAGCGTATGCCACCATCAGACCAATGTCGTGACCGACGACTCTCGCTCTCTCGACGCCTAACGAGCGAACGAGCGCATGAATGCGCGTCGCGGAAGTTTTCATATCCAGGCCGTTTGCGGGAATAGCGGAGTCGCCAATGCCCGGCAGATCGGGTGCGATGACGGTGAATCGCTCCGCCAGCAATGGGATAATTGGTCTCCACATCCGCGAAGTTTCCGCGTACCCGTGCAGCAGAATCACCGCCGGTCCGTGACCCGCGGTCATGTAATGCAATTGCACGCCGTCGATCCCCGCTGTGCGCGAAGTGATGTTTTTGTCTGGCGGTTCGGCGCAAATCGGCCTCGACAACAAAGCGCATACAACCAGGGCGAGACAAAGTTTAAAAACAGATTTCATAAGAACTCTAACGATCCTTCAACTGGTTGCGACTACCTGCTCTACTGAGGCGCCTGTCCCAGTGTAAAATCCCGGCCGGTCGTGATGTGTTGCGGATTCGCCTCAGCAGCTCTCCTGGCGATCCACCGAGCTTTCATCGCAGCAGCGAGCTGCGCGCGACGTTCTGGTGAGAGATTCAGTTTTCTCCTCACTTTCCTAGCCGCGCTTCGTCTCTTCGCGGCTGCCGGTTTCACTTGAGACTTAGCGGATATGCGACGTTTCTTCTTTTGGGTTAATGTCGAAGACTTAATTTTCTCGGCTGCTGGCGCTCTCGTTTTAAGTTTCCGTTTCAGCTTGGTGAGCTTCTTTGCACCCTCTTTTAGGCGAGCTTCAAGCCGACGGATCTTTTTCCTGAGATTCTTCAGCTTCATAATTACATCAACAGTGCGCCCACTTGCGCTGAAGACAAATGGAGGATTGGAAGCTTAACTCGATGGCTTCAAACTCTCGCACTTCGCTTGATAACTCTCGATCAAGGAAGCGATCTTGGTTTGAAAACTGTCTTGAGCGGAATACAGCGCACCGATCGGTTCGGAGAATTCTTTCTGTTTGAGTTCCTCTTCAATCGTCAGAATCAATCCGGCCAGCGTCTCGATATTCGCGCGGGAATGGAACTCCATCTCTTTCAGTTTCGAGAGTACGGCTTCAGACTTTTCCAGATCACCGGGAATTGGCTCTACTTTCGCGACCGTGGGCGTGCCCTCGACCGCGTCGTTCTGATCCGCCGCGGCGGCGGCTTTCGTTCCGCGTTTTTTAGTCGGCTTGGCCCCCGGGGCGGATTCGGGATGATGCTCTTTCTCCTGCGTGACTTTCTTGTTGTGGGCAACGTTTCGTGGATCGGACATGCTTACTGATACACCGACTACGCGCTTTCGCCTCGATCAGTAGTTCAGTTTCGCGAACATTAACTTCTCTCAATCACGCAATCGTTTCCAGGCGTAAAACGCAAATAAGTAATGACCATCCGCCTCTTCTCAGATAGAAAGCGCGCGACTTCATGCTTTTCAATTCGCTCACGTTCGTAGTTTTTTTCGCAGTCGTGGTGACGCTCTACTGGAGTATCCGCTCCTGGAACGCGCGAAAAAATCTGCTCGTCGTCGCCAGCTATATTTTTTACGGCGCGTGGAACCCGCCCTTTGCTGCGCTGCTCTTTTCCACAACGGCGATGGATTTTTGGCTCGGACGAAGAATCGCAAAGGCGAAAAATAAACGTTCCCGTCGCGCATGGTTGGTTGCCAGCGTTTGCATGAACCTGAGCATGCTCGGTTTCTTCAAATACGGGAATTTTTTGCTGGAGAATTTCCAATGGCTGCTCGCGCGCATCGGCATCATTTATCAACCACCGCATCTCGACATTCTTTTGCCCGTCGGCATCTCGTTTTACACATTTCATTCTCTCTCCTACACGCTCGACATTTATCGCGGAGTATTAGAGCCGACAAAATCTCTGCGCGATTTCGTCCTCGCTGTTTCGTTTTTTCCTCAGCTCGTCGCGGGGCCGATTGTGCGTGCGGGTGATTTTCTCCCGCAACTTGTCAGGGCGCCAGGATTGCGCGTCGGCCAATTTCTTTGGGGGCTATTGCTCATGACGCTCGGCTTATTCGAAAAAATCGTGCTCGCCGACACGATGCTTGCCGGTTCCGCCGATCGCATCTTTGGCTACGGCGGTCCGCTCATCGCACTTGATTCCTGGATGGGCGTCATCGCCTTCGCTGGACAGATCTTTTTTGATTTCGCCGGCTATTCTACCTGCGCGATCGGTGCAGCTCTCTGCCTTGGCTTCCATCTAAAAGATAATTTCCGCTTTCCGTACGCAGCTATTGGGTTTTCTGATTTCTGGCGACGCTGGCATATTTCACTCTCCACCTTCCTGCGCGATTACCTTTATATCCCGCTCGGTGGTAATCGAGTTGGATGGACGCAGGCGGCGGTCAATCTCGTCATCGTGATGTTCCTGGGTGGTCTCTGGCATGGCGCAGCCTGGACGTTCGTGGTCTGGGGATTACTTCACGGTTTCTATCTCGTGATCGAGCACGCCTTGCGAGCCATCTTCGGAAACAAGGCCTGGACCGACTCATTCGCGGCGAAACTTCTGCTCGGTCTTGTCACTTATGGCGCGGTTTGCATCGCCTGGGTATTTTTTCGCGCATCCGATTTCAAAATTGCCCTACGAATGCTGAGCGGAATGTTCGGCGGACACGCGCATGGCGAGGCCATTCTTGCAACACGCGAAATGTTGCAAATCGGAATCGTCACCTTCTTTATGATTCTCGCGCATTGGTCGCTGCGCGAGATCAACATCGAAACTGCCGTGGCGCGTTTGCCGCGCTGGGTTGTGACCGCGGCATGGGCACTGATGGCCTCCGCCATCATCTTCACTCAAGGAAACAGCAATGCCTTCATCTACTTCCAATTCTAAAAGTAAACTTCGGTTGCCCCGTTTGTTCTTTGCCAAGCCGTCGGAAATTGTTCCACGCGATTACGAGCGAACGGTTCCGCAGGTGCCATGGCGCGGCATGACCGTCATTGTTGCGCTCATTGTTATCGCCGCAGCGTCGATGTGGGAAATTTATGTCCGCTCCATCGGGTACGGTCCGACTCTAAACGATAACGAAGATCTCTGGGCGATGACACGCCGGCGCGTGCAACCTGAGTCTCTCGTCATCATCGGTGATTCACGCGCCTGGTTTGATCTCGATCTCGACGAGTTGGAGAAAGGATTGGGCAAGCGGCCCGTTCAACTCGCGGCACCGGGGAGTTGCGCCTACCCAGTGCTGGCAGACCTGGCCAATGACGAACGTTTCCACGGCACAATTATCTGCAGCATCTTGCCGCGTTTGTTCTTCGCGCCGCCCGGATCGCCGCCGTTAGAGCGCTCCGAAAAGACCGTTCGGCGCTATCACACACAAACTTTAGCCCAACGCGCGAGCGAGTCGCTCGCCATCCCGCTGGAGGAACATGTCGCTTTTCTGAAACAACAAGACCTCACACTCGATGAACTTCTGAGAGACTTGCCGATTCCCGATCGGCCTGGCGCACTTGTTCCGCCGCGTCTTCCACCATATTTCCAGTCGGTTGATCGGGAACGTCGCGCCCGCATGATCGAGCGGTGTGCCCAACCCGGAGAATTGCAGAGCAGGATTCGGCATCGGTGGTTCCGCCTTTTCACCCCGCCTCCGCCGCCGGCCTACATTCCGAAAGAAGCGTTCATGGCGAAAATGAAGGAGGCGATCGAAGCTCGCTTCCATGATACGACTGGCGCGGTCGAGAAAGTTCGGGCTCGCGGTGGCAAGATCGTTTTTGTTCGTCTGCCTGTTTCGGGCGAACTCAAAGCGCTCGAAGATCGAACGACACCGCGCAATCAAATTTGGGATCGAGTGATCAAGGACACCGGAGTTCCCGGAATTTACTTTGAAGATTTTCCCGAGCTCTCAGGTTTCAATTGCCCGGAATGGTCGCATCTTTCCGCCGGTGACGCCGTCGAATTCAGCAAACGCCTCGTCCCGCACTTGCGTAACGCTTTACAAATGTAGCCGCCGTTGCCCGCCCTCGGTGTGAGTCGCTGTTTTTACGTTGCCCCAAAAAGGCAGAAGAAGTTACCATCGCGGCCTGCCCACCCTTCAGGTTGAGCAGGCTCGAATGATTCAACAACAATCTCCCATTCTGTCAGGCATTCGCGATCAGGCCACGACTACACCCGAAGGCGACAGGATTGGCTCTTTGCCGGCGGGCGTCACCACGCGCGACCTCACTACTCATGTCGATGAGCGCGGAACGGTGTTCGAGATGTTCGATTCGCGATGGCAATGGCATGCCGATCCACTCGTCTTCGCCTACACTTTCTCGCTCCGTCCCGGAATGATCAAAGGCTGGGGCATGCACAAGTTGCATGACGATCGCTACTGCATTCTCTCGGGTGAACTTTTGCTCGTACTCTTTGATGATCGAAGCGACTCGCCGACGCGCGGTCTCGTTGCCAAGATCGTTCTTTCGCAATATCGCCGACAGCTCATCAATATCCCGGCAGGTGTCTGGCATGCGAACCAAAACATCGGCGGCGAAGATGTCGTGGTCGTGAATTTTCCCAGCCGGCCCTACGATCACGACGAGCCGGATAAATACCGATTGCCGATCGATACGGACAAAATTCCCTACCGGTTCGAGCAGGTGCGCGGTGGGTGAAACGTAATTAAGCAAGCGGCGGGACCGCAACATCGACATCTCAGACATCGGTCCGAATACCCTTCGTCGCCAGGTTACGCGAAAGAATGCGTCGCATTCTCGCGCGCAACAGCAAACGCAGCGGCCAGCGTTCGCGTCCGTAAAACTCGATTGCTACCCGCACAAAAACCTTTCGCGCATGCGAACACGCGATCGCCGCTTCCCGCAGCGCGTGTTTCAATGGTTGCTTTGCGCCTTGACGAGTAAGGCGCGAAAAGCAGACGGCACTATCTAATAAGAGTTGCGCGGCGAAGCCGGAGGGATTTTTCCGCATCGCTTCAAGGGTGGCCGGCTGCGGACGCGAACCGGTTCCGCTGTAGTTTCGCCAGCGGCCAGCAGGAAATTTTACTACTCCGAGTGAACTGACGAATTCAATTCGCAGACCGGCGAGAAAAACTCGCCGCGTATAATCGTAGTCGCTACTCCAGTGTAATTCGGCCGGATTTCTCCAGCGTCCGATTTTTTCCACAACGTCCCGGCGATGCAACCACGACGATGGCGGAAATCCATGCCGTTCGTAGGTGACGCCATTCGCGGGTGGACCGGCAAGATCGAGAATTCCATTTGGCCCAACATTCACCAAAAGATCATGGACAAAGTCAGCACCGGATTTTTCAGCGTGGGTTACAAGTGCGGACAAGTGCCACGGCAACCACAAATCATCATGCCCGAGATAAGCGATGTATCGGCCGCGCGCGCGTTGCAGTCCTTCGTTGTTAGGCCGCCATTGGTTGCCGCTGTTTTGGGCCAGGTTAAACCAGTGCAAACGCGCATCCGCGAAACTTGCCACTTCCTCTTCGCTCCCATCAGTGCAGGCGTCGCCGATAATCCATGCTTCGAAATCCGCGAGCGTTTGCGCGATGAGACTTTGCAGCGCGCAGCGAAGCGTCGCGCGACTGTTGTAGGTTGGGATGATCACAGTCACCGCCGGAATCTCTTCGTTCATCCGGGGAATAATTGAAGAATCGAGATCAAACTCCAATTCCTTTCGTTTGCTTGCGAGCTCGACCAGTTATCTTTACGATGAAACGCGTGAATAATCCGACACGAATCACACCGTTGGATCGTCAACAGCCGCCGGTGAAAAAGGATGTGCAAACGGTCACGCCGGAGGGCGTGTCGATTCAGCCGCTGATCGATGGCGTAATTATTCGGCCCGCGGTCACACTCTCCGACGATCGGGGAACACTTTGCGAAATTCTGAATCCCGCTTGGAACGTGCATCCCGCGCCGCTGACTTACGTATATCAATTCACTATTCGACCGGGCAAAATCAAAGGCTGGCATGTGCACCATCTTCATGATGATCGAATCTTCATTAGTCAGGGCGAGTTGCGAGTCGTGCTGTATGACGATCGCCCTAACTCACCGACTTATCGGATGATCAACGAAATTTACCGGACCGATCGACAGCGTTCGCTCATGATCATTCCCGCGTTTGTGTTCCATGCGCACCAAAATATCGGCGCTACTGATGCATTGATGATCAGCAGCCCAACGCGCACTTACAATCACGCCGACCCCGATGTTTTCCGATTACCGATCGAAAACGATTACATTCCGTACCGATTCGATGAAAAGCTCGGCTGGTAAGGCCACCGCCACTGATCTTCAGTCAGGGAACGTTTCGGGACACACTCCCTAGCCGTCCGAAGTCTGACCTTAGTTTGTTAGGCACCATCGGGCGCGAGAGTGTTCCGGAGTTGGCGTTAATACCAATCCGTTTCTCGTGAATATGCTCGCTTTCGCTGGTCAGAGTTGATCTTCTTGGAAGACCTGCGCAATGAGCACCATCGGAATAGTGGAAAGCCTCTGGCGTTATCCGGTCAAAAGCATGCGGGGCGAAGAGTTGAACGAAATGTTCGCAGGCTACGCGGGTGTTTATGGCGATCGCCTCTTCGCCTTTGAAAGTTCGGCTAGTCGAAAGGGATTTCCGTTTTTCACCGGACGCGAGCAACACCAGATGATTCGATACCGGCCGCGCTTTCGTGATGCAGACAAGGCCGCCCAGCCTGTGAATTGGACGGAAGCACAGAAACTGCCCCCCGGAGCAAATCCAATTTCAGCTAGTCCCGCCGAGTTGATGATTGATGTCCAAACACCCGAAGGAAAAACCATCGCGATCGATGACCCCGCATTGATCGATAGTCTTTGCGCCGGTGTCGATGCGAAACACAACCTGACATTGCTTCGTTCGGACAAGGCCATCACCGATTGTCGTCCGTTATCGATTTTCGCCGTGCAAACGGCAAAAAAACTCAGCGAAGAAACTGGGATCACTGTCGACAAGCGGCGCTTCCGCGCAAACGTCTATTTGGATTTAGCTTCCTCCGAAGGTTTCGCCGAAAACGAATTTGTCGGCCGGTCGTTGCGCATTGGACCGAAAGTAGTCATCTCGATTCTGGAGCGCGATCCGCGCTGCATGATGATCACGCTCGATCCTGATACCGGAGAAAAAGAGCCGGCGTTATTGAAAAAAGTTGCACAAGCGCACAACGGCCTGGCCGGGCTTTATGGTGCCGTGCTCGTGGAAGGCACGTTGCACAAAGGCGATTCCGTTGAGTTACTAAACTAGGTCGCACCTTCCATCGAATCACGACTCGCTCGGCAAATTGACAGCCGCGCACACGATTGCGAAAAAGAAAGATCACATGCTGCACCTACCCGCGAGAAAAGAGCCTAACGACAAGATAGAAATTCAGGATCCGGATTGGCATGAGAGTCAGCCAAGGTGCTAACTCTGCTGATCACATTTCGCGCCGCCGCTTCATCGCTTCCGCCACCATCCTGACAGCCGCGACGTGGCTGTCTCCGCGTCGTCTCCTCGCCGACACAGAAAATATTGTGGCTACCGCGCGTAAACGCGCCGAGACAGCCACCCTCACCATTCAAGCCCTGCGCGGAAACGTTAGTGCATTTATGGACTCGGGCGGAAACATTGCCGTGCTATCGGGACCGGACGGCAAGCTGCTGATCGATTCCGGTTACTCCACCTCATGCGGCAAAATCACTGACGCCCTCGCTAAAATCAGTTCAGAGCCGATCAAACATCTCGTGAACACGCACTGGCATTTCGATCACACCGACGGCAACGAATGGATGCATGCGGGCGGGGCCACGATCCTCGCCCACGAGAACACGCGAAAACATCTTTCCACCGCCACGCGGGTGGAGGCTTGGAACTTCACCTTTCCGCCCTCGCCCGCGAGCGCAATTCCGTCCGAAATCTTCGGCAAGGACAAGACGTTGCACCTTAACGGTGCTACCATCGCGCTCGCATACTACGGACCCAGCCACACTGATGGCGATATTTCGGCCTACTTTGTGGAAGCCGATATCTTCCATACTGGCGACACTTGGTGGAACGGCCATTATCCGTTCATCGATTACTCCACCGGCGGCAATATCAAAGGCATGATCAAGGCGGCTGAGGCGAACCTGGCCAGGGTCACCGAAAAAACCATCGTCATTCCAGGGCACGGCAAAGTCGGCGGAAAAGCGGAAATGACTGAGTACCGCGACATGCTCGTAACAATTCACGACCGCGTCGCCGCGCTGAAGAAGGAAGGCAAATCCCTTGATGAAATTATTGCCGCCAAACCGACCGCCGCCTACGACAGCAAGTGGGCTACTTCTTTTACCACCGGCGATGTTTTTACCGGATACGTCTACGCCGGAGCCTGAGTCTTGTCGGAATCGAAAACGATCTCTCGTTAGGCAAACAAGTCTCCGCTGATTCCCTTCGCTCGGTTTTGCGCCGCGTTTATCTTGCCCAGGAAGCCGCATGCCTAACGATTTTCAGCCCGAATCGTCGTCCGATCGCCCGCGTCGCCGGGTGCATTATCGCGGAAAAAACCCGCGCCGCTTCGAGGAGAAATACAAGGAACACCAACCCGAGCGTTACACCGACACGATCGCGAAAGTGCTCGCTTCCGGCAAGACGCCCGCCGGTTCGCATCGGCCGATTATGGTGGCCGAAGTCCTCGCCGTTCTCGATCCGAAGCCGGGGCAGATCGCGGTAGATTGCACACTTGGTTATGGCGGCCACGCGCAGGAAATTCTTCCGCTTCTGCAACCGGGTGGTCGATTGCTCGGTCTCGATTCGGATCCGATCGAGCTGCCGAAAACGGAGGCTCGTCTGCGCGCACTCGGCTTCGGCGCTGAGACGCTCACCGCGCATCACACCAACTTCGCCGGATTGCCGCAAGTGCTGACGCAAACCGAAATCCGCGCCGTCGATCTAGTTCTCGCCGATCTCGGCGTTTCGTCGATGCAGCTCGACGATCCCGCGCGCGGCTTTTCCCTCAAACAAGATGGCCCACTCGACCTGCGGATGAATCCGCAACGCGGCTCGCCCGCGTCAGTTCTTCTGCAAAAGCTGCGTCCGGAAAAGCTCGCCCACTTGCTCCTCGCGAACGCTGATGAATCGAATCCCGCGCTCGGGCAATTGCTCGCCGGAAAAACATTTCCCACAACTCACGCGTTGACCGAGGCCATCCGCGCCGCCTTGCCCAAACAAAATGAAGAGGCACGCGAACTGTCCGCGCGGCGTGTTTTCCAAGCTCTGCGCATCGCCGTGAACGACGAATTTTCCGCTCTCGAAACTTTCCTGCGCAACCTCCCGGCATGTCTGAATCCCGGTGGGCGTGTGGCCATCCTCACGTTTCACTCCGGCGAAGATCGCCGCGTCAAGAAGGCCTTCGAAGCCGCCCTCCGCGATGGCCATTACGTCGAGATCGCAAACGAGGTCGTTAGGCCGAGCGCCGAGGAACGCCGGGCCAATCCACGCGCCATTTCCGCGAAACTGCGATGGGCACACCGCGCTTGAATGATTCGGATATTCGAGCGCTGACCGCCTCATCTGCGAACACTGCACAGCTAATCGCCGTTGCAAAACTTGTAACCGCTCATTGTGACCGGGTGTCGTTTATTTCGGAACCCGAACCATTGATGAAAACTTCGTCTCGTTTCAGATTAAATTTAACAAGCGTGCACTTTGCGATTCTCTCTCTCGGCTGTGTATTTTTCGTCTCTGCCTGCGCTCATCACGACGATGGTTCGGACGAACACGCAGATTCGTCACAGCATCGCCATCATCACGATGGCGGGCACGGCCGTGGCGACAGCAGCTTCTTTGGCAGTCCTTCGCCCACTGCGACGCCGGGCCAGTAGGGCGATGTTATTAAGAAATCGTGGATTCGCACGCAGCTTCGCACTCGCTGCGCGTTGTCTTTTCTAACTCATATCGAGTATGGAGAGAATGTTGCCCGCGGGATCTTTGAACCAGGCGATCGTCGGACCTTTGTCGCGCATGATGCCTTTCTTATCCGTTTTGATCCCGGGCAGATCGTAAGTCTCAAAACGCACGCCGCGCTTGGTCAGTTCGTCAACCGTTTGATCGACATCGTTCACTGGGAAATTTAGAATCGTAAACGTTGCCGGAAAGTGGTTCGGCTTAGGATAGATTAGAATGTTATTACCGCCGGGCAAGCGCAGTGTTAGCACTCCGTGATCTTCTGAAACGTTCAATCCGAGCGTTTCGCCGTAAAACTCTTTCGCCTTTGCAATGTCGTTAGTTGCGAAACCACTGAATGCTTTGCTATCTCGTAACATCTATTGCCTCCTGCGTTAATTATTTACCAAATAATTTTCCAGCTTAGCGAGCGCGCTATTCCAGCCTCCTGTGTGACCTTCGCGTGACTCTTCGTTAGGCAACCGCTCATGGATCAGGCGGAGCTGAGTGCCGCCGTCGCGGTCGGAGAGTTCGACCGTCACAATGCTGGTGTGATTCTCCCAATCTTCGTCATCATCCCATTGCCAGGTGAAAACAATCTTCTTTCCGGATTGCAGCTCGCGGTATTCGCCACGCGCGGTCATCTTTTCGCCCTCCGAATTCGTGATCTCCCACTGATACTTTCCACCCACGCGAACATCTGCAGTGAGCGCGTCAGCTTGCACATTCTCGGGACCAAACCATTGTTTCATTTGCGCGGGGATCGGTCCAGGCTGTGTAAACGCGATCGCGCGGCGCCTTGATGAAACGCTTGATTTCAAGCGACAGTTTTTCCGTTTGGGTCATAGGTCTCCTTCTTAATTGCTATCGGTATTATCGTTCTCAACAAATTTCTTGAGCGATGAGCCGATGATTTCCGTCCAGCCCGTCATGAAATTGTCGCGCGCGAACGAAGGAAGTTTCGGGAAAGTTTCCAGGCCCTCATGCGTTAGTTTCAGCCGGGTCTTGTCGCCCTCGGCGAATAATTCAAAGGTAACTAACGAATTGCCCTCGTGTCCTTCATACCGCCAGGTATACGCGAGTTTCTTTTGCGGAATCACCTCCGTGATCTTGCAACGGTGATCATACTTCACGCCTTCGTGCTCGAAGCTGAATTCAAATTCAAAACCCACGTCAGGTTTGAATTCTTTTAGATCGAAATACCACTGCCGCATTTGCTCCACATCGGTGAGCGCTTTCCAGACCCGCGCGACAGACGCATTGAAGGTCCGCTCGATAACAACTGCTTCCGCCAAATTACCTTTCGTCGTCATGTTGTTTACTTCGCCTTTGCGTCGGGTTCGATAACTCCGAAAACGTTACCAGCAGGATCATCCGCATACGCCAGCCATCCAACCTTTGGAATCGCCATCTTCAGAACGCAGATTTTTCCGCCGCGTTGCTCGATCTTCTTTATCGTCTGATCAAGAGACGCGACTGCGATCGTGTTCAGTGTGCCCGGACTTTGCCCTTCGCGCGGACGAGTGAGTCCGCCATTGATTCCACGGTTTTGTCACTGCCGGTTGTAACAAGCCAATATTCCATCGGCCCATCGAACTTGTTGAACTTCCACCCGAAAACATCCTGATAAAATGGTCGAACTGCTTCCGGGTCGTCGGTGTAAATTTCAAAATGAGTAATGCGATTCATATCTTCGTTCCGTTTTTGTATTCGTCGTGACGCCGAAGCCAGTCCATCGTCGAATCGGGATTTTCGTCGCGCCCTTTCGGCACGAGGTCGAGGAAATGGTACGTCCCAACTAACATGTCGAGACCACGCGCATAAGTCGAATAGGTGTGAAAAATGGCGCCTCCTTGATCCTTATAGAACACGCTCAGGCCCGGCATCTCGTCGCTCAGGAGTTCCGCCGACTCGTAGTTATAATACATCTTATCCTTCTTCTTCTCCTCTTCCGTGGCCGACACGTGATAGTCGAAGTTGAAATCGTTGCCGTGCGATGACAACCACTTGAAGCGCCAGCCCAGGCGCTTCTTATAAGGCTCGAACTCGGCCAGCGGCGCGCGTGAGACGACCACAAACGCCACGTCGCGATGCGGTAGATGCCAGTTCGCTCCGTCGAAATGGTCGGCCAGGTAAGAGCAGCTCTTGCAACCTTCTTCCCAACTCGGACCGAACATGAAGTGATAGACGACCAACTGACTTCGTTCGCCGAAGAGCTCCGCCAGCGTTTCTTTTCCGTCGGGCCCATCAAAGACATATTCCTTTTCAACTTTGACCCATGGCAATTCGCGCCGATGCCGGCTCACTTCATCGCGTAAGCGAGTGAATTCCTTCTCGCGCGTTAGCAGGTCTTTCCGCGCAACGGTCCACTCAGCTTCGGACACGACTCTCGGATGTTTCATCTGTTCTGTTTCTGATTCTTTTTCTTTCAGTTTCATTTTTGCTTTTGTTTTTTTTCTTTTCTTTCAAAAACTTGCTCGCTAGGAGCGCGCTTAGTCCGCCACTTGATGTCGCGCCCGCCGCGACCAGCGCCATGTTCGCTACACACACAGGACACATGGCTCACGTCTTCCCTTTTTTGGCGGCAGCTTTGTCTGTCTTTTCCAAATACGCGGCCAGGCGATCGAGGGATCCCTCCCAGAATTTGCGGTAATTCTCCACCCATTGCGCAGCCTGTTTCAACGGCCTGGCCTCCAACTGCATTTCATGGACACGCCCATAACGCCGGCGGCGAAGCAGTCCTGCCTTCTCCAGCACCCGCAAATGTTTCGAGACTGCCGGCAACGACATCGCATGCGGTCGCGCCAGATGCGTCACGCGTTTATCGCCACGGGCCAGATGCGCGAGGATCCGTCGCCGGGTCGGATCGGCGAGCGCAGCAAACGTGCGATCTAACGTTGTCGAGCGCGGTTGTATTCCTCGAGCGCCTTTGGCATCAACGCTTGAAGTTGCGCGATCCGAGTTCCATGGGACGGATGCGTCGACAGAAATTCCGGAGGTTGCGCACTGCTGGTTTGTTCCATCCGCCGCCAGAACCGGATGCTCTCCTGCGGGTCGTAACCGGCACGCGCCATATAAATAAGGCCGATCTCATCCGCTTCCGACTCGTGCTTGCGACCGAACGGCATGAGCACGCCGAATTGCGCGCCCGCACCAAGCGCACCCATCACAGCGCGTTGCTTGTCGTAGTCCATGTCGGACAGGGAAACGGCGATCCCGGTCATCGCGGTTTGAGTTAGGTTTTGCTGCAACACACGTTGCGCGCCGTGGCGTGAAGTCGCGTGCGCCATCTCATGTCCGAGAACGGTAGCGAGTCCGGCGTCGTTTTGAGCGATCGGGACGATCCCTGTATACACAACAATTTTCCCGCCCGGCAGACAAAACGCGTTCTGCTTGCCGTCTTGAATGAGTGATACCTTCCAGTCGAAATCCTGTCCTGCTTTTCCAGTGGCGCTTGCAAGACGGCCTGCCACCTGTTTCACCATCTCGAGTTGCGGGCCAGAACCGACCGTCTGCGATTGCGCGAGAACCTGCTCATACGTTTGAAGACCAAGCGCCGATTCCTGCTGGGTCGACATTCCGACGTGACTCGCGCGGCCTGTCTCAGGATTCACGAATTTTTCTGACGTGAAATATTGATAACCGAAAAATAAAGCCGCCACCGCGATTGGAAGCCATTTAATATGTCTCCGCTGCATACTTCGACTTAACAGGAGTAGTCTGTTCTTTCAACGTCGCGATGCGGCATTCTTTCACACCACGTTCGGAAAACGAAAATCTCGCGTTTCATGACCGGAAGGCCTAAGTCTGCTGCGACGTGAAAGAGGAAACGATTGATACACATTCGAAGGCGCTGAAGATTAATCTCGATCCGCGCTGGTACGGGACGTTCGCGGAGATCGGCGCTGGGCAGGAGGTGGTGCGCTGGTTTTTCCGCGTCGGCGGCGCTGCGGGGACGATCGCGAAGAGCATGTCGGCTTACGACATGAAAGTGAGTGACGCCATCTATGGACACGCGGAGCGTTATGTCTCGCGCGGGCGGTTGCAAGCGATGCTCGACCGGGAGTTCGATCTCGACGTCGAGCGGCTCGGGAAGGAGCGCGGCGATAACACTTCGTTCTTCGCCTTCGCCAATACAGTGGTGGCGCGAAGCTACGGCGGCGGCGACGAATGCCACGGGTGGATGGGAATCAAATTCCAGAGCCGCGTCAACGATGAGCCGAGCCAAATCGTGATGCACGTGCGGATGCTCGACGCGGAAGCGTCGCTGCAACAGGAAGCGCTCGGCATCGTGGGAGTCAACCTTTGCTACGGCGCGTTTTTCTTAAGCCACGTGCCCGAGGAGCTAATCGAGTCACTGCTCGACAAGCTCACCACCGGCCGCGTCGAGATCGACCTGTTCGAACTCAGCGGGATCGAATTTCGCAATGTGGAAAATCGCATCATGGCGCTGAAGCTCGTGCAGCTCGGGCTGAGCGGCGCGGCCATGTTTGGCGCGAATCGCGAGGTGTTGCAGCCCTCAGACGTGCTGCATAACAAAGCGGTCCTGGTCGAGCGCGGGAGTTTTCGCCCGACCACGCACGTCAATCTCGACATGCTGGAGTGCGCGCTGGCGAAGTTCAAAGAAGACCCCGCGGTCGCTGACAGACCAATCCTGCCGCTGATGGAACTCACCATGCGCAACCTGCTGGCCGGGGGCAAGGAGGTGGACCGCCGCGATTTTCTCGCGCGCGCAGAGCTGCTCGCGGCCTGTGGCATGACTGTGCTCATTTCCGATTACTTCGAATACTACCGACTCGCCGCTTATCTCGCCGACCGGACGAAGGAGCGCCTTGGTGTCGTCCTGGGGCTGCCGAGCGTTTCCGAGTTATTCGACGAAAAGTATTACGCGCAACTGCCCGGCGGCACCCTGGAGAATTTCGGGCGACTGTTTAAGAATGATTTGAAAGTCTACGTCTATCCCCTGCAGCGGCAGGAAGGGGACGAGTTACAAACCATCCACACGCTAAAGGTGGATCCCGAGTTGCAGCCGCTCTATAATTATTTGGTAGGCCGCGGAAGCTTCGTGCAGCTCGATAATTTCAACCCGAAATATCTGCCGATCTTTTCGCGGGACGTGCTCAAGCGCATCGCCAGCGGCGACGAGAGCTGGGATGAAATGGTGCCACCACAAGTGGCGGAGATCATCCGCGAGCGCGGTTTTTTCGACTACAGGAAAAAGGGGTAAACGCCCGCTTGGCTAACCTTCGGTAAATGTTGCCGGAAACCGAACGAAATTATGAGTGCGATATTAGAGGCGTTTATTGGGACTGCCCAAAGCAAAAAATCGCTACTACGCTCCCGTTTCGGATTTGTGCTCGACTGAAACCATCCATCCGACGCCGAATCGATCCTGGAGCATGCCGAATTTCGGCGCCCAGAAAGTTTTCTCCAGAGGCATCGTAACGAGGCCGCCCTCAGCCAGCGCAGAAAAGACCCGCTCGGCCTCCGCTTCGTTAGGCACAGTGATGGAGAGCGAGAAGCCGGCGAACTCTTGCTCTCCCTCGCATCTGCCGTCCGACGCCATCAATGTCGTTTTGCCGATCCGGAAGCTGGCGTGCATCACTTTGTCATCAAAACAATCCGGTAGACCCGGGTGCGGCTCTGGACTTTCTTTGAAACGCGTGAGCCTCTCAACCTCCGCGCCAATCGCTGTGCGGTAGATCTCGAGTGCTTCTTCACAACGACCGCCGAAGAAGAGATAAGGTTGAACTGCCATGTTGGAGTTGGATGTCGACATAATCGGAGATGGTCCTGTTTTGACGAAGGTCAATTCTGCTTCGAATGCCATGCCGCTAACTTGAAAGCAAACCCGAGCGCCTTCTCCGAACTCAGTTGAAGCAGAGGTTTCCCGTCCAGGCTAGGCACAAGTTCATTTTCCGCCGCTATCACGAGTGTTGTTGCTCGGTTGGCCGTTTCCCTCGCGGTCCAAGGCGTTAGCCGTAAGCGACGGTTTTATCGACCGCGCGGTAGGTGCGGCGTGAAGGTCAATTATCGTATCAAAGCAGATCGCGCCGCTTTTCGAGATGCGAATGTCGATGCGCGGAAAGTTCCCGCCCCCGGCGACAAGACCGCTGTCGAACTGCGCCGGATCCTCTCCGCCCACTTTGAGCACCAGCTTTAGTTGGTGCACAACGGCGACTTCGCCGCCGAATCTGTACGTCCCGAAACCACGCACGGGGATGCGGCCGGACGGATCGAGCGCCCGCCAGCGCACGTTGACCACCGCGAACTCGCTGGACAGCGGTGTCATGTCCAGCGGCACAAGGGCGAACGTTCCGACGATCGGATCAAGCGGGCCGATGGCGCAGTCGCAGGCATCAACGCAACCGTGCTGGAACGTGCTGCCTGCGAGCAGACGGTAAGGTTGGATTTGGTCGGGCGGAACTGGCGAGGCGCTCACCGCAAAGACCTTGTCGAAGCACACCTGACCGTGGACGGAGATTATCACATTGATGTTGGGGAACGGCTTTGCTCCCGGCGCCACCAGGCCGCTGTCGAAGTGCTGCACTTTGTCGCTGCCCACTTGGAGATCAAGCGAGAGTTCCTGCTGCACTGCGAACTCGCCGCCGATTTTGTAGGTGCCGCTTCCGGTAACGATCATGTCGGTCCCGCCGTTCGACACCACCCAGTTCACGTCCGTGACGGCGTAGGTGTTGAACAAGCCGTCGAAGCCAGTTGGCGTGAGAACGAACGTCCCCTTGACCGATCCGGGAGCTAAAATTGGGCAGAGGTACGGAGGAAAACACCCTTGCTGGAAGGAGCTGTCCTGGTTCAGCCGGTAAAGAGTTCCGGTTTGGGCGCTGGCCGGAATGCTGGCGGCGGTTATACCCAAAAGAAGCAGCACCGCGCAGCCAGCATTTCTGATGGCTGAAAGGAAATTCGTTTTTGCCGCCATACGATTAAGAAACATTACTCGTTAGTCGCGCTCTTTGAAAACTAAATTTCGCTTCCGGTAGCGTCAAGCAGGTTCGGCGGGAGCTCAGTGCCAGCGCAACGCAAGCCCAGCGTTGGCATCCGACATCTGATCCGCCAAAGGACGGATTCGCTGTGGCGAACCTCTATTTCGGTTGGCACGATAGCCTCTTATCGCGCCGCCCGCTCGCGAACGCTTTCGGAGTAGCTTCAGCGAAGGAGGATGACGAAGGCGGCTACTTCCTAATTCTTTTAGGCCGTTCCAACCGGTCGATAGGTCATCGTCCGAATTATGAAACCGCGGAATTAGCACGCACCATCGAAGTCAATCACGCTCGATCTCGATACCGGAGAAAAGGCGATGGTGTTACTAAAGAAAGTCGCGCAGAGCCCGCGATGGAATGACCGGCGTTTACGCTGCCGTGTTGGCGGAAGGCATGGTCCCCAAACGCGACTCGGTGAATTGTTCACTAGCTACTAGTCCGACATTCCTCCTCGTCTGCTATGCGTGAGCCTTCGATCCTGCCGCGCTCGGTCAACTGTGCACCCATTTATTGGAGTGCTACTCCCTGGCGGAGTAACTACTGTTTCGAAAGCCTTGATTCTTCACGCAACAAAGTTTTCACATCGGCAAGAACAAGGCGAGGATCGAGCGTCCCGGAACTGTAAATATTCCGGATGCGGCCTTCGCGATCGATGAGGAAGACGCGCACGCTGTGATAAAGCGGACCTTGTGGATCGGATTCGTTAGGGCGCTTATCGACGGCCTGATCGTAGGCGGCGAGGATAGGTTCCAAATCGCCGCGCGACTTCGCGGTGATGAAGCGCCATTCGCATCCTGATTTTTCTTCGCGAACATTTTCGGAGAAGGCAGCGAGATGTTGTGGTGTGTCGTACTCGGGATCGAAGCTGATGCTGACAAGGCGCATGTTCTTGGCGAGCGCTGCATCCTTGGCACTCAGATCGTGAAGCTGACTTAAAACGCCAGTTGCATAAGGACATGCCTTCGGTGCGGCACAGCGAGTGTAGATGAAACTCAAGACGGTGATGCGGCCGCGCGTGAGATCGCGAAGGTTTATGGCTTTGTTATTCGAATCGAGTAAGGCTCCGTCAGCGGCAAGTTTTACGACCGGCAGGCTGTAACTGCCGGGCACTGGTGGATCGTAATCGTAGTCGCTGTCGCGCGGGAGATCGGCTGCTGTCGCAATCGAAACGAAAAGAGACAAGACAAGAGCAAATGCGATGGTCAGCAGTTGCATGCGAGCGAGATGGGGAGCGCACGCGCCTCGCGTGCCGGTTTCGGCGCCCTCGCCGGAACCAACTTCGCGGTTAGGCCAATGCGTGGATCGGGGAAGCAAAAAGTCCGCGATGACGAGGGCGTCATCGCCAGCACGCGAGGCGCGTGCGCTCCCCAGATCTTCAGCGCCATGCGCATGAATTGTGAATACAAGTTATTACTTGCTCGCGACGGTGCGCGGTGAACCGATTTTTGTGGAGCCAAAGAGCATGTGATGCGGCCGGCCGAGTTTCAGCACGGTGAAATCGAGATCGAAGGCTGGCTTTAGTTCTTTGCCGTCCCAAGCGTAACCGCGTAGGAACTGCTCGTTGTCGGCGCCTTTTTTGTCCCAGTTCGCTAAAAGTGAGCTCGTGAAGTAGAGGCGCTTTCCGTCCCAGCTCTGCGAGACCATGTTGACCTGCTTGCCGATTTGTTTCTCGTAAATCTGTTTCGGCTTTTGCGGATCCGACACATCGAAGACGCGACATTTGCCGTCGCCGAAGCAATCCACAAACAATGTCTTGTCGTCCGCGCTTAAGCTGATGTCGACGGGAAGAACGCCGCCTTTCACGTCACTGATCGGCGCGACCTCCTTAGCCTGCCATTCGCCTTTGTCGTCTGCGTAAACACACCAAAGCTTCGAGGTCAACGCGGTGGCGGTGAAGGCGTAGTTGTGTTTGTCACCCCAGGCCCAACGGATTTCGAGCGGCGCGCCCGGCACCTGAAAAACTTTTTTTGGCTGACGGGTGTGGAAATCCCACATCACCATCGTGTTTCCGAAATGTTTCATCGCTTCAGCATCTTTCATCAGTGCACCGAGGTCCCGTGTGTAATTTTTCCAACCGGCGAACGACGAAGTGAGTAACGCGTTCTTGCGCGGCAACACCCGCGCGTCGTAGCCGTAGCCATCGGCGAATTCCGCGCCGGCTGCCCCTAACGACTCATTCTTGGTCGGCAGCCAATGAGTCGCGATGTAATTTCCGTCGTTGCCGTACTCCACCAGGGCCGTGCGGCCGCCTTTGTCTTTCGCGTTCGAGAGACAAGGAATGAGCACGCGTCCGGGCAATGCATACGTGCCATGTGGTCCGAGGGCGCCGCCGGTGGTCTCAGAGAAATTGTCGATCGTCTTCGTTAATTTCGGTTTCGACGGATCGCTGTGCACATCGAAAACAAAAATTTTGCTGTTCTCCAAGCCCGCGAGCCAGAGTTGTCTGCGATCGTCAGTAAATCCGCCGTGATGCGCCTCGTTGCGTCCATCGACGGAAACGCTGCTAGCGACTTTGCCGTAGTTAGGCGAGCCGGGCTTTGCATCTACGGTGACAAGTTTGTCCATGCCATCGCCGAGGCCTTCGACACCGAGCGTCCAAACATAAACGAACTCCTCCTGTCCATCGATGCGCGCGAGGTACGGTGAAGAGCAAGTTTCATCGGCACGCGCGGCGCTCGAGCCGAGTGTAAAAGTGAGAGCGAGGGCACCGACAAATAGGCTGCGCGCAATCGCGGTGTTGTACAATTGAGTGATGAGAGATGTTTTCATGTAAGTGGGTGATTCGTTAGGCAAAGTTTGTTCCTTATGCCCTCAAGACAGCAACGGCTCTGCCCTCCCCTCCATTTTCGCTCGCCGCTGCTCGCAGGATTTCGTTGAAAGTTATACCTGGCTATAAACCTCGGCGGCTTTTCCGACAATCTTTTCGTCGAACAAAATGGAGGCAGCGTAGAATACGTAGTCCCCCTCCCTATTTCTAAGCGCAGTTACCAAAAGACTTCCCGTACTCCACCAATGCTCGCGCTGGCGGTCTCGTACAAAACCTGCTCGGGCGCAATACATGCGAAACTACCCTGCGGAACACAAATCCATTGCGCTTATCTTTTTCGGTTTACTTGCGGCCTCCTGGCCGGCGCTGGCACAGACCCACTCGTTAGGAGCGGCCGACAACGGAAGAACTTTCGAACTTTCCAACGCGACCCGCACAGATGCGAACATCGCAACTGCCGGTGAAGTAGCACTGAGCGCTGGGAACGGCGTTAACCGGCTTGCGCCGGAAATGACCATCGGGAGCGCGCTCCACACCAATGACGCTTTAACGAACCGAGCCCGCGCTACGACGCTAGCCGCTCAACCGCAGGTGGCCGCGCTGCTGGCCGCGACAGCCATTCCGCTAGGCGGGGCCGCGAACGTGGCCATTTTAGGCGGAAGTACGGTCACCAATACAGGCGCGAGCATTATTTCCGGCAACGTCGCGCTCATTCCCGGAGTTTCCATTACTGGATTTCCGCCCGGCATGATCGTTAATGGAGCGAAGCATATCAATGACGCCATTGCAGTCCAAGCCCATGCCGGAGCGTTGGCCGCCTATAACCAACTTTTCGCCGAAACGCCTACAAGCAACCTGACGGGAATGAACCTGGGCGGCCTTACCCTTACGCCAGGCGTCTACCACTTCGACACTCTCGCGCAATTGACCGGAATGCTAAAGCTCGACACCGGTGGAGATCCAAACGCCGCTTTCCATTTCCAGATCGGTACCACGCTCACGGCTGCTTCCGCTTCTTCGATCACACTGCTCAACGGGAATTCGGTGAATATATTCTGGCAGGTCGGCACTTCGGCGACACTGGGCGTGGGAAGCTCTTTTTCCGGGACGATCATCGCCAACCAAAGCATCACGATGAATACGGGAGCGTCGCTTGAGGGGAGAGCTCTCGCGCTCAATGGCGCCGTCACGCTGGATACCAATGCCGTCACCGTTCCTACGCCTACGCCAACTCCAACACCGAGTCCGACTGCGACTCCCAGTCCGACAGCCAGTCCGACTGCCACCCCGGGAGCGACAGCGACTCCGTCGCCGGGAGTAACACCCACTCCATCTCCGAGCGCAACCCCAGCCGGTGGCACTCCGGTGCCTCCCAACCAAATCGCGCTCGCGCATGCCTTGGACCACCTCGCGATCGACCATCCGAATAACGATCTCATCCGCGTGCTTAGTTTGTTACCAGCTTCGGAACTTCCTGCTGCTCTCGCTCTTCTCTCACCCGAAGATCTGGCGTCGATTTTCGATGGGGGCTTCGCCGTCTTGCATGTGCAGCATGACAATATTCAGCACCGCTTGTGGGACGTGCGGCAAGGCGTGATTGGTTTCAGCGATTCCGGCTACACCGTCACCGAAACCCGCACCAGATCGCATACCGATGGCAAAGACCTGCAGAGTATGGACGGCAAAGAAACCATGGCCGCCCCGACCGTCACTGCGCCCGATAAACGCTGGGGATTTTTCGTCACAGGAAACGGCGAGTTGGTAGATGTGGAAAACACGAGCATCGCTCGCGGTTCAACCTTTAGCACCGCGGGCGTTACCGTCGGCGCCGACTATCGTGTCACCGATCATTTCGTACTCGGAACGGCGTTCGGTTACGCCAACATCTCGACCGATCTGAATTTCGACGGCCGGCTCAGAAGCGACGACGGCCAGGGGAACATTTACGCGACATATTATAATAAGGGGTTCTATGTGAATGGAATTGCCGGCGGAAATTACAGTTCGCTCGATACCCGTCGCCTGACCATCGGTGGATTCGCCCGCGGCGAGACAAACGCAACGGGATTCGATGCTTTGGTTGGAACCGGTTACGATTTCCGGAGCGGAGGATTCAGCTTCGGTCCCCTCGCTTCGCTTGGTTACGGCCGAATTGGAATCGATGGCTTTACCGAAGTTGGCGCCTTAGGAGCACTCCGGATCGATTCGCAAAGCAAGGACTCGCTCAGATCCGCCATCGGCCTGCAAGCTTCCTACACGGCAAAGCTCGGCCCCATTCCTGTCACTCCATTCGTGCGCGCGCAATGGGAACACGAATTTCTCAGCAGCACTTCGGATATCGACGCGGGATTTACCTCCTCGGATACGTTCACCGTGCAGGGTCCGCATATCGGCCGCGATGGCTTGCTCCTGGACGCCGGCGTCTCTGCACAATTAACGCCTAGCATTGCCGTCTTCGCCTATTACACCGGCGAACTGTGTCGCGAAAATTACAACGTGCACAGTATCAGCGGTGGATTTCGCGTGAGCTTTTGAGCGCTCCCCGGCAACCATAATTCTGGTGGCCAGCAGTGTCCTTGCCTGCGCTGGTCCTAGAGAGTGCTTCGATGGCTCTGATTGCGATTCGGTGCCTGAACGCTAGCTTCGGCTCGCTTCGCAATTTTATTCCCATGGCAATCCGAATCCTCGTTACCGGCGGCACCTTCGACAAGGAATACAACGAGCACACCGGACAACTCTATTTTAAGGATACTCATCTCGCGGAGATGCTCCGGCTCGGGCGGTCACGCGTGGAGGTGACCATCCGCACCGTCATGATGATCGACAGTCTCGAAATGAGCGACGCCGATCGCGCTCTTATCGTGCAGAACTGTGTTCAATCCGAGGAAGATCGCATCGTCATCACTCACGGCACCGACACAATGACGGAGACCGCCGCGGCAATTGCTCGCGCCGTTTCGGAAAAAACTGTCGTGCTCACCGGCGCGATGATTCCCTACGCCTTTGGCAGTTCCGATGGCCTCTTCAATCTCGGCAGCGCGCTGTCGTTCGTGCAAGTGCTACCGCCCGGCGTTTACATTGCGATGAACGGAAAATGTTTTCCCTGGGATCGCGTCCGGAAAAATCGCGAGCGCGGCGAGTTTGAGGAGATTCTGTAACTATCTCCCTTCGCCCAGCAACGATTCCAGATCGAGCGGTCTCGTGTACATCGCAAGACCGCCGTCCGGTGTGCGCGGCCATTCTTCCTGAGGCCGATCCCAATAAAGTTCCACGCCATTGCCATCCGGATCGCGCAGATACAATGCTTCGCTCACCCCATGATCCGATGCGCCTTCGAGCGGAATGCCAGCCTTCTGCAAACGCCGCAGCGCATCGCTCAGTTCCGCGCGCGTGGGATACAGAATCGCGAGATGATAAAGGCCCGTCATTCCCGCATCCGGAGGCCGACCGCCGGCGCTCTCCCAAGTGTTTAATCCGATGTGATGATGATACCCGCCCGCAGAAAGAAATGCCGCCGACGATCCGAAACGTTGCGTGAGCTCAAACCCCAACACATCGCGATAAAATCCAAGCGCACGATCCAGGTCCGCCACTTTCAAATGCACGTGGCCCATGTGGATATCCGGATGAATCGCTTTCGCGGGCACGCGTTACTGTCACGCCGTAAGCACCGTCTCAGCAACCCCAGACGTAAGACGCGAACCGATTAGTGTCGGTTATTCGTTACCTTCCGGACCTCGAGTTCAACGCGGTCGACATTCTAACGTCAGTTAGGCTCGGGACGTTTAATTCAATGACGCACGATCGGCGCACCTCCTATTTGCCGATGAGAATAAAAATGCCCGCGGCTAATGCGATCAGGTCGACCAGGAAAACCGCGGGCCCGAGCGGCAAACCGAACCCGAGAAGACCGTGGAGGATCAGGTAAACCGCGAGCAGTAACATGCCGATGCTCTTCGTAAATTTCATGCGGTCGATCTTCCAGATCGCGTGTTCGTCTGACAATCCAAATCGCGGAGCGACTTCCCAGACGCAGCGTGTGAATCTTAGATGCTTAGATCTGGCCCTGCTTGGCTCCCTAAACGATCCAGCCTTTTCCTTGATGCTCGACAAAGATTGCAGTTCGCTCTGCAACCTTCCTGCCGAAGTGGCGGTCCACTACTCTCAAGGCCAGGTCGATTCCGCAGGTCTCTCCTCCAGACGTCGATATCTTCTCGTTCTCTACGAATCGAACCCCGCGTCTGACATCGATGTCCGGATAGTCTTTCGCAAAGCTATCGTAAAAATCGTGATGAATCGTGGCCGATTTCCCAGTCAACAGCCCGGCCTTTGCTAACTGAGTGACACCGGTACAGACTGACATCGTTACGTCCGCCGTCAGTGCAATCTTGCGTAACCACTCCTGCATTTTGTCCGATCCACGCTGTGCCCCGATGACGGCAACCTTGCAGGGAGGAACATTTTCGAAGGTGTAGTTGGGCGTTATCTTCATTCCTCCTTCTACCGTCACCGCCTCAAGTTTATCCGACACTATAAAAAGTTCGAATGGCATCTGATCCGCCATCGTCGGGCCGCGCTCAGGCCTCATCACACTTACAAAAACGTCCCACGGCCCCGCGAAATCAATTACGGTCGCGCCTTCAGAAAGGGCGACGGCCACGGGAATTGTGCCCTTCTCTGGCGGGATTAATTTGCTCGTCGAGACGACTACTCCCTTGCCGTCACTAAAATTCTTCTGTTCTGCTCGTGAGAAAGCGGGCCACGCAGCCACCGCCCCGAAGCTGCCGTCCCAGTAAGGAAACTCCTTCTGTTCATATACAACAACGACGCCGCCCAGCCCCGCTCTTGTCTGGATCGCGCGAGAATTCTTTCTCGTTAAAATTTCAAATGCCGAGACTGCACCCCATTTCCATTCCCTCAAAGTTCACGCGGGAACTCTGCGAACTTTCTCGTAGATTTCCACCATGAGCTTCATCGATCTCGAGCAGCTGCCGTTTGTTGGAATGTCACATGAGTTCATCGGCGAAACTCAAGGCGCGCCCTTCTCAGCCTTCATCGTCAAGGCCAGGCCCGGGCAAGGCCCGCCTTTACATAAGCATCCGTACGTCGAAGTCGCATTCACTCTCGAAGGCTGTGCCACCATCACGGTCGGAGACGAACAGCGCGAGTTGAAAGCTGGCGGCATCGTTGTAATTCCGGCGGGCACACCGCATCGATTCGTTAACTCCGGCGAAACGACGCTGCATCAGATCGACATCCACGCCAGCCCGCGATTTATCCAGACAAATCTCACGTGAAGATTCGTCCCGTCTGATCACTTGTTACTTTTCGCCAATGGCAGGGCAATGATCGCCGTCCCCTTAAGATCGGCGGCATTTCTGATTGAACCATCCTGCTGATAATGCCCCACGTAGGAATTGCCGATGACATGCAGCGCGTCGTTTACAATCGCGCCGGTCGTCGGTTCGTCGAAGTCAGGATGATGATGCGATTGCAACACCGTAAGACCCGAGATGCGGTTGCCTTTGTCGGTTAGTGCGATTCGGACGACGCGTCCGGGATTCGTGGTGTTCTGGATTCCGATCAAATCGCCTTCGTACCAGTAAAGGCCATCGATGCCTCCCGTCACAACCGAATCCGGTTGCGGTAATCTCGTTGGCTCGCCGCTGGCTGTATCGACGCGCGCGATTCCAGTCGACAACGTTACATACAATGTTCCATCAGCGCTGAGCGCAACTCCATTCGCGCCTCTAACTGCCTCGGTAGCTCCGAAGCGTGTGAGCGTGGTTTCTCCAGGTTTCTTTCGAAAGAGAGTGCTGCTCATGGAATCAGTGACGTAAAGTGTGCCATCTGGCGCGAGCGCAAGATCGTTGAGTTGCATTGCCTCCGGCGCAGCAAAACGATCGATAAGACGACCACTCTTCAGATCGTAGAGAAAAACTGCGTTACGCCGTTCTGTCTTCGCGCTTTCTTCAAAACCGCTGCTGCTTACTGCATACAGATGTCCGCGTGTAGGATCGACAGTAAGTCCGAGAACGGTGTCGAGCTTGTCGGATAAGCCGGAGAAATCTCGCGCGTGACCTTCCGCATCGGTCACAATGATCTTGCGCTGCGCAATGCTACCGATGAAAAAACGCTTGCCCGCGGAATCGTACGCGATGCCCTCCGGAATGAGTTTGGGATCCTTGAGTCGAAACGCGACCGGCGCGGCGCGTGTCTGCGCTTCCTCGCTGGCCAGATCTTTGCGAACTGCTTGGAAACCGGAGTCATTCCACACCGCATCGAATCCGGCGTCGCGTACGGGAATGAGGCCAAGTTTGCGGCCCTTCAAGCTACGCAAGAGCGTCAACGCGGCGTCACGTTCACCAAGATTTATATGAAATATCGCTTCATAGAATACGAGCACACCGTCACTCGGCCGCTCTTTCCGCAAAGTCTGAATCCGCGCCAGACTTGCACGAGCCGCAAGGGTCGCCGCGTCGTCAACCGCCTGAGCGCCAGTCGATCCCAGTAACGCACAAACAATCGCCGACAGGATGAGGCGCGGGACCTTGTGCATTCAAATCTTGTCACTCGTCACCGGTCGCTTGTCACTTCTTTTTATCCTCTCTTAAAGCCGAGATCGCTCTTCAGAAGGCAGATGCTGTGATGCTGAGTTATGTCGCAACAGACCACTGATCGCTAAGGCGAAATCGTAAACGAAATCGTCTCATTGGCCGCGCGATGGTTCGACCAGAACCTTTCGCCGTCGTGCGTGAGTGACCGCGCCGCGAATGGAATCGTCGCGAGGTCTTCCACCTCCGGTGCTTCCTCGCGAGGGTCGAGCCGCGCGATTCGCCATTCCTCTGTCTTGTTCGGCACATCCTTGTTCTCGCGGCCGCGCAACACGTATAGAGTTCCATCGACAAAAGTGTGGCCGCAGATTTCCCCGTTCACGTTGATCGTGCGAAAAACTTTTCCGGAATCGTCCACCTTATGGATTAGCCCGTTGTACCATTGACTAAAGTAGTAATGCTCACCATCAAAACTCACGTATGACCCAGTAAAGTCCGGACAAGCAAACAGCTTCGTGAATCCCTCGTTAGGCGAATAACGGTAAATGTAACGGTCGTCATTGAGTCCTTTGCCGACCGTAAACCGCCAGCCATCGTTCGTTAACGTCGCCGCCCATACCACTCCCGGCGGATCGATTTCCTCGGCGACCTTTCCACGTATCGATGTCGATCTTGTAAAGAGCTCCGAGGTCTCGCGAACTCATCCAAAGATGCTTTCCGTCCCAGGCCAACGCTTGCGGCGTCACTGTCGGTGCATGCATTCGTTGTTCTATGTTGATTGTCGAAAAATCGGTTTTTGTCATTTCGGTAATCGCTTTCTTCATTGCTTAGCAACGGTCTCTTCTTTTCGGTATAAGATTTCAACATGGACGACACCAACATTCAACTCAACGCGGTGGAAGATCACGATGGAATCCTGACCATTCGTGGCGGCGGCGCGCGCCGGGATTGGAACGGCATTCATTATAAACAGGGCATGTCGGAGAAAAATGTCGGCACGACCAAACTATCGGCTAACATCGCCACCATCCCGCCCGGTGGCGTCGCCGCGGCCCATATTCACGTCGGCTTCGAGCTGATCCTTTATATCGTCGAAGGAAAAGTGCGCCACGAATTCGGACCCGGGCTGAAGCAAGTCGTCGAGAACGAAGCCGGCGATTTCATTTACATCAAACCGGGCGTGCCTCACGAAGTCTTCAATACGAGCGATACCGAACCGGTCGTCGCTTTCGTCGCCCGCTCCTCAGCCGGCGAATGGGATGACATCATTCCTTATGATCGAAACAAGCGCGGCTGAACCGATGTTAATGTCGCGAATTCCATTCGCTCCATTCTTCCTTCTTAATTTTTAATTCCTACTTCTTCCTTGGAGAACCGTGGTTTCAATAAACGAACGGCACGAGACGTTTCGTCCGCCGCATGTAACCCGTGTATTGCGGGCCCAGCGCGCGCGACAAGGCATCCTCTTCCACATTCATGCGGTGAACGAAGGCCGCGGTAATTGGCAGGAGTATGATCAGCAATGCCGCCCAGTTGCCCAGCGTCAAAGCGAAACCCACGAACGCCATGAGCACGCCGGTGTAGGAAGGATGACGCAGCACGCGGAATGGTCCGCGCTCAACCAGCTCATGGTCTTTTTCAATCGTCACGTCCACGGTGAAAAAGCGGCCGAGCGTTACGATCGCCCACCAGCGCAGAAACAGTCCGGCGAAAAACAGCAGTACGCCGGCGAGCGCAAGCTTTCGCGCGTCCGGCAGCGCCGCCGCCGGCCAATGTTTCGCCACATAAATACCAGCAACCACGCTGACCAGAATCACGAGCCACACCACGAGCAATGTGCTGCGGTCCTGCTTCGTGCCTGTCCGGCTGCGCGAGCGGCGGGTCGCGGTCAGAAGCAATTCCGAGATCAGATAAACGAGTCCGAGCTGAAGCGAGAGAGGCATTTCACCAGGCGATTTCCTTATAGGCTGCGCCTAATCAAACCGCTTTTGCGAGCCGGCGCTGCCTTCTACTTCTTAATTCTTAATTCTGCCTTCTTACTTCGCTTCGTACTGTTCGTCGCTGACTTTTTCCATCCAGTCAGCGCTCTTGCCGTCGAGTTGTTCGACAATGGCGATGTGCGTCATGGCTGTGGTTGGCGTCGCGCCGTGCCAATGCTTCTCGTTAGGCGCAAACCAAACCACATCACCCGGCCGGATTTCCTCGATTGGCCCACCCCAACATTGCGCCGATCCCAGGCCCGAGATGACGATTAATGTTTGACCCAACGGATGTGTATGCCAGGCAGTACGAGCACCCGGCTCGAACGTGACGCTCGCGCCAGTAACACGTGCCGGTTTGGGGGCTTCGAACAACGGATCAACGCGCACTCTACCAGTAAACCAATCGGCCGGCCCTTTGCCGGAGGGTTGTGAGCCACATCTTTTTATCTCCATTTTTAAAGTCCTCGAATTAAACAGTCACCGATTTATCAGACGAATCTCACATAAGGACTTCTCATCACCTGACATTAGCAATCGCTCGCATGATTCAACTCGCGCAATGCCTCGAGAGCACGCTGGCTCATGCGTTTGCCTCGAGCAGTTTTTGAAAACGCGGATTATTTCGGAGAGCATCGAAATCGGAATCGTGTTTGATCCACATCTTGATCTCAGCGCCGACATTCGGCAACATGTGCTCGAGGAGATCCAAAGCCTGCTGCGTATCCCCGAGTTTGGTGTAGCCACAGGCCACATTGTACTGGGTCAGAGGATCGTCGGCGCCGATCACCAAAGCTCGCTCAATCCATTCTCTGGCTCGAGTGTCTTCCCTCATCTCAATCAAAGCCGCGATGCCCATGTAGGCGGGCCTCGGATCTTCCGGATGGAGAATTAACTCGCGCTCCGCGCGCTCGATCGCGCGTCGCGCGGCATTGTCCTTCTCGGCGTCACGACCAAGCGATCTATAGATTTGAATTAGCAGAACCAGCGATTGATAATCTTCGGGGCTGATCGCAGCGGCGCGCTCGAACAGTTCTGCCGCCCGGTCAAGCTTTCCCTGCGCAAAACTTCCGCGCGCATACAGGTAATGCGCTTCGAAAGAATTCGGATCGAGCGTAATGGCATTCTCAAATTCAGCCGTCGATTCCTCAAACCGTTTCTCAATTGAGAGCGCCAAACCTCGTGACGCATGCGCTTCCGCCAGCTGATCGTCCAGCGCGAGTGCCTTGTCGGTCATTTCGAAAATTTGCCGGACCGGAACATCAACATGGTAATGCAGGCTAAGAAACGAATCACAATCGGCAATGGCGGCATAAGCACGGGCATAGCGCCGATCCAGCTCGATCGCTTTTGTGAACATCCGCCGCGCCAGAGCGTAGTACGACTTCGAATGTCGATGCAGAAACTGGCGGCCCCTCAAATAATAAGTATAAGCCTCCACGTTGTCGGTCGGCGCCTGCCCAATCGATTTCTCTTCCTGCGGCAACAACTTAACTTTTAGCTGTTCCACGATCGCGTGAGTGATTTCGTCCTGAATCGCGAAGATGTCGGTCAGGTCGCGGTCGAAGCGTTCCGCCCAAAGATGGCCGCCGTCTTTGCAATTAACGAGTTGGCCGGTAACGCGTACGTGCGAGCCCGCTTTTCGGACACTTCCTTCCAAAAGAAAATCGACTGCGAGCTCCTGTCCAATCTGTTGCGCTTTTATCGGCTTCTCTTTGTAGATGAATGCGCTGTGGCGCGCCACGACGAAGAGTCCTGAAATTTTCGAGAGGTCGGTGATAATGTCCTCCGTGATTCCATCGCTGAAATATTCCTGCTCGGGATCGCCACTCATATTGGCAAACGGCATCACCGCGATAGACGGCTTGTCCGGCGGGCGTTGTTTTTCGCGATTGGTTAGGGCGGACTGCTTCTCACTTCGTGCCCCCGGTCCATCCAGCGATACGTTGTAAACACGGATCGGTTTTTCGATGTTCTTCAAATTTTGTTCTCCCTTGTCTTCGAAGGTAAGATCGAGCCGGTTCCCAACCTGATCGCGCACCGAATGTGAAATGCTAATTCCGCCCGGCTCTGCGATTCTCTCCAGGCGCACTGCTACATTGACGCCATCCCCGTAGATGTCATCGCCTTCCACAATCACATCACCAAGATTCACGCCGATGCGGAACTCAATGCGGCGATCCGGCGCAAGATCGACATTGCGATCGCGCATTCCACGCTGAATCTCAGCCGCGCACCCAACCGCGTTTACCACGCTCGGGAATTCCACGAGCGTGCCGTCACCGGTCAGCTTCACAATGCGCCCTTGGTGCTGCGTAATCTTCCCGTCCACAAAATCCTTCCGCACGGCATTGAGCGCATCGAGAGTCCCGGCCTCATTCGCGCCCATCATTCGGCTGTAACCAACCACATCGGCGGCAAGGATGGCACTCAAGCGACGTTCCATATACGCGGAAGAAATTACTCTATTTTAGCAGCATTGATCGCTCCGCAAAATCGGAGTGCCGGCCAGCTTGCCTCCCGTGCCGGAAGGTTGATAGGATCGCCACCGTTCTCCCCGAACTCTCGCGAACTCGAACGAGACCAATGGAAACGCCGCTCACGCCTCTCGAATTCGCCCGCCGGGCGCGCAAACTTTATCCGGAGCGCGTCGCCGTAATCGATGGCGACGCGAGCTGGACCTATGCGCAGTTTCTCGATCGGTGCGATCGTTGGTCGTCGGCCTTGCAGGAGCTTGGGATTCGCTCGGGCGACCGCGTCGCCTATCTCGCGCCGAACAGTCACGCGCAGCTCGAATCGTTCTACGCCGTGCCACAAATCGGCGCGGTGCTTGTGCCGTTAAACCATCGCCTGATCGCGGACGATTTTGTTTACCTCCTCAATCATAGCGGCGCGCGCATCGTTTGCGCACACCGCGATTATCTTGGAACCATCGATAGCATTCGCTCCCGCCTTCCCCAGCTCCAACACTTCGTCGCCCTAACGGGTGAAGCTAACGACTGGCTGGATTATGAGACATTGCTCAGCGCCCGCTCGCCTGACTTTATCCCTCCAGAAATCCGCGAGACCGATCTGCTCACGATCAATTACACCAGCGGTACGACTTCGCGCCCGAAAGGCGTGATGATCACTCACCGCAACGCCTGGATGAATTCGATCGGCACGCTGATCCATCAACCCATCACTTGTGCCGATCGCTATCTCTGGACGCTGCCGATGTTTCACGCCAACGGCTGGACTTTTGTCTGGACGATAACTGCCGCGGGCGCGACTCACATCTGTCTGCGCAAAGTCGAGCCGCGCACTGTCTTCGAATTAATGGCGAAGGAGCAGGTAACCATGCTCTGCGCGGCGCCGACGGTTTTGATTTCCCTGGCGAATGCGCCGGAAGAGATGCGTCGCCTCGCGCCGAAAGGAGTTAGAGTGCTCACTGCCGGCGCGCCGCCCGCCGCCTCCACCATTCAAAGCCTCGAAGAAGAACTGGGCTGGACGATTACACAACTTTACGGACTCACTGAGACGGCGCCGTTCATCACCGTCTGTGAGCAGCGGCCGGAACACACGTCCCTCCCGCCTAACGAGCGAGCGGCGATGAAAGCCCGGCAAGGCGTCGAGCTGATTACCTCGGGCGAGCTGCGGGTGGTTGACGAGGAAGACAACGATGTGCCGCGCGACGGAATTACACAGGGCGAAATCGTGGCGCGCGGCAACGTCATCATGGCCGGCTACTACAACGACCCGGAAGCGACCGAGCAAGCACTGCGCGGCGGATGGCTTCGCACCGGCGATGCCGCAGTTGTCCATCCGAATGGCTATGTCGAGATACGCGACCGCTTGAAAGACGTCATCATCAGCGGCGGAGAAAACATCTCTTCAGTCGAAGTCGAAAGTGTGCTCCTGCGACATCCCGCAGTGCAGGAGGTCGCGATTGTTGGGTTGCCGCATGAACGCTGGGGCGAGGCGCCGCATGCCTTCGTTGTTCTCAGGCAGGGCGCGCGCGCCGATGAGAGCGAGCTGCGCGAGTTTGCACGGGCGAACATCGCGCATTTCAAAGCGCCGCACAGCGTCACCTTCATCAAAGAACTTCCCAAGACTGCGACCGGCAAGATTCAGAAATACTTCTTGCGCACGCGACCGAGTGAGATCTCGGCTCAGTGAGTCAGCGCTTCAGCTCCTATCAATGTGATCGCTTGCTCGTCACTCGTCGCCTGTTAAAGCCCAGGCTAAGTAGTCAGCGTTTTCGTCGGCGAAGCGCGAATGCAGACGTATCAGACTAGTTTGCGCAAAACATCGTCAGCGCATAATTATGCGAGCACACTCACAGAGCATACAGATTCTGGAGATCTTCAGACCCGTAGCGAGCCACGGAACGCCCGGCCACTATAGTAGGACTCCGCGCCGTTGTGCCCTACGAAGACGCGGCCGTAGCGGCGATCACAGTAGAGTGCGCCGCCGAGTTTTCTGATGTCCGCAGGCGTCTTTATCCAGCTTGATCTTTTCGTATCGAACTCACCCAGTTTCTGAAGTTCGAAATATTCTTCTTCCGTCAAAAGCTCGACGCCCATGGCTGTTGCCATCCCAACCGCGCTATCCTTCGGCTTATGTTCCTTCCTCGCCTCAAGCGCCTCATCGTCGTAACAAAAACTGACGCGACCACTCGGAGTCTGCGCCGAACAATCGAAGAAGATATATTCGCCGGTCTTCTTGTCCTGACCTACAATATCCGGCTCGCCGCCGGTTACTTCCATCATGTGCAGCGACCAGAGCTTTGCGGAGCTAGCCTCCAGCTTTGCTTCTACCTTAGCCCAATCAAGACCCTTGTGCCGATTCATGTTCTTCTGGAAACGAGCTCGCAACGTTTCGAGTAACTCTTCGCGCTCTTTCGGCGACAACTTCTTCCTGGTCTCAACATTTTTCATGACTGTTATCCTTTCCTACTTCGCTTCCAATTGCAGTGTGTAAGAGCTCTGTCCAACGTTGTCCACGCTTCCTCCGACGCAACTTCCCGCCAACTGCTTGAACCTGACCGTCGACCCGGTATCCTCGTTAGCCATGCAGCACGATCATCACAGTTGGTATTCACATCGTCTCAGCCGCGACATGGGCGTCAATGTTTACGGACATTACGGCATGCCCATTCTCGCCTTCCCCACCAGCATGGGCGACGAGCATGAACAGGAAGGCCAGGGCATGGTCCGAACGCTCAGCCCCTACATCGAGGAAGGACGAATCCGATTCTTTTCCATCAACGGAGTGCAGAGCGATTCGTTCAGCAACAAAGGAGCGCACCCTTTCCACCGCAGCTGGCTGCAGGCGCAATACGACGACTACGTAGCCAGCGAAGTCTTCCCGTTCATCGAATCCCAATGCCAGACGGGCGGCATTTCGATCACTACTTACGGCGCATCGCTCGGCGCCTATCATGCAGCCAACACCCTCTTCAAGCATCCCGACCGCGTGAAGCGCTGCTACGCGCTCTCCGGCGTCTACGACCTGCGCGATTCCATGGACGGAATGTACGACGACAACTTCTACTTCAATAACCCGGTCGACTACATCGCCAACCAGAATGATCCCTGGTTTCTCGATCAGTATCAGAGTTGCGACATCCACCTCGCGACCGGCTGCGGTCCATGGGAAGTGCCGGGGCCTACCTACAAGATGTCCGAAGTGCTAAGGAACCGCGGCATACCTCATCATCTGGACGACTGGGGCCCGAAGGGCGGACACGAATGGCCTTACTGGCATCACCAGATGTGGGAGTACGTGGGCGCGCATTTCTAAAGACCGTTCCGTCCGCCCTCGTCGGGCCGCAGCGTTGCGACCCCATGAAACGCACGCCGAGTAGCCTCGCTGTGACGCCTCACTAGGAAGCAATGCCTCAAACCCTGTAGAAAGACATGCGGGATGCTATACGTGAGTCACGTATAGCCGCAGACTCACCTTGCCTCGGGAGTATCGGGCAGTCACCACGCTCGAATTGCCTTTTCAACTGCAGCGGGCGTAAAGCCGTGCGGCACAGCGCGAGCTTGCTCCCACTCTTGCAGGGTTCGTCTTGAGATCTGCAACTTCAGCGCGGCCTCACTTTGCGAGAGATTCTCGCGCTTACGCCACGCTCGCAGCTGGAGTGTGAAAGAATGGGCGGGCAGGCGCTGATGCCCCGTATGATGAGATCGTGTCCCGAAAGCCATTGCCGAAAGGACGATGCTATACGTGACTCACGTATAGCATCAAGTCCCGAGTCTGAGTTTCCTACTGTGCGAGGCGTGCGGCCTTCGTGGCGACGGCGCCCAGCAATCAACGACGGCGGAGCGGCCCCCAGCATGATTTGAAAGTCTGGTTGGAGAAACTGGCGACGCACGTGCCGACCTACACGCTATACGTGACTCACGTATAGCGACGAAGGGCCCTTGAAGAGAGGCAGAGCGGCGGTGCGGTGCATGAGGCTTGTCCGCCGCACATGCGCGGTCTCCCAAACCGAGTCGCCGGCTTCCCTAGGCTGATTCGTAGCTCACAGCCTCCCGCCGTAAAGTTCGCGCCCACGAACCGCAGCGGGTATCGTCGCGAACATGACAGCTTCCACCGTGGCCCAATACCTCGCCGCACTCCCCGCGGATCGCCGCGCCGCGCTCAGCGCCGTGCGCGAGGCGATCAATGAGAACCTGCCGGACGGATATGAGGAGGGCATGCAGTTCGGGATGATCAGCTGGTACGTCCCGCTGTCCATG
>JBBRYI010000002.1:0-316121 GCA_038237805.1 Chthoniobacterales bacterium
CACAACACAACGACGTTTCTTCCCGTGCCGATCGATCTGTTCGCGCCCTTCATGAACAAGCTTGGACCACCCAAGCCGTAGGTCCTTCGACTAAGCTGAGAATGAAACCGTTGTAGCTGCCGTTGTCCTCGGCGGCAGAATTCGAATTGGGCACCCAGCGCTTGATTGCCATCCACATGCAAAAACCAAATATCGATGACAAGCTGACACTGCTGACTGGTTTCGGCGAGACCGAGGCGATTTGCACTGAGGTGCTCGACAATCCAGCCAGCTCGGAGACGTGCTGCTTAAAGTGATGGCGCGCGCGGTCCCTTCAAGCAGACGATCGACAGCGAAGTCACGCTTTCAGCCATGCTCCCGGCTTAGCGCAGCTCTAGCCGCGGTCGCTGACCGCGGGTTCCCTAATGCGACCGGGTCAGCGACCCCGGCTACAACAAATAATCAGGCTTCCGGCGCCAGCTCGCCCGCGGTAATGACGCGTGTAGGAACGAGACGGACCGCAGTGCCGTGCTCTTTTTCCTCGGGAACGGCGCCGGCTTCGTGATATTCGGCGTCGCCATTCACCTGCCAGAGATCATAGAGCCTGGTGTCAGCGAGAATATTTTCCACGCACAACATCGCCGTCATCATGGCGTGATCCTGGTTGTTGTATTTGTGCATGCCGTTGCGGCCGACCAAATGCAGGTTGGGATAGCGATCGTCCAGTTCCTCGCGAATGGTTTCGACGTGGCGCGCGTAATCGTCGTCGTAAACGGGATACGCTTTCTTTTGCCTAACAACACAGCCATCCACGACGTCGCCATCCTGCGCGAGACCGATCTTGACGAGTTCGCGTTTTGCGAGCGCGATTAATTCATCGTCTTTCGAGTCCCAGAGACCGTCGTGTTCGAAGCAAAAATACTCCAGACCATAACAAGCTTTATCCGGATCGGGTACCATCTCGGGCGACCAGGAGCGAAAATTCTGCACGCGGCCGACTTTGACGCTCGGATCATGAATGTAGATCCAATTATCATCGAACACGTTTCGTTCTTTAAGAATGAGCATGACGGTGAGGAAGTCGCGATACTTCAAGCTATCGGCCGCATGGCGCGCCCGCTCTGAGACTGGCGGGGAAATGCCGCGCATCAATTCCCGCATCGGCGCCGATGAAATGACGTGCTCGGCTTCGAGCGCATGCTTCACGCCTTGTTGATCTTTATATTCTACCGTCCAGGTGCTCGCCGCTTCATCGTAGGAACAACCGATGACCTTGCATCCCATTTCGATCTGTCCGCCCATGGCTTTTGTCTTTTCCGCACATGCTTCCCACATCATGCCCGGTCCTCTGCGCGGATAACGAAAGGAGTTGATCAGCGTTTTGATTACATTTGTGCGGTCGCCGTTGTAACGCTGCGGGATAAGCGCATTTTTGATCGCGCTGCCTAACGAGAGTCCCTTGATGCGTTGCGCCGCCCAATCGGCGGAGATTTCACGGCAACTCATTCCCCAGACTTTTTCAGTGTAGCTCTTAAAGAAAGTGTTGAAGAGGCGGCGGCCGAATTGGTTGCTCACCCAATCTTCGAAGTTGCGCGGATCGGGCACAGGAAAAAGCCGCGCTTTTAACCAGGAGAGAACGCAGAGGATGGATTTGAAAATGCCCAGCTTCATCAGCGCCTCGAACGGCTTCAGCGGATAAGCGAAAAATTTGCCGCCGTAAAAAATGCGCGACGAACGTGGCCGCACCAACATGTCGTTAGGCAAAATCTCCGACCAGAGATCTTCGACTGTTTTGGACTTCGAAAAGAAGCGATGTCCACCGATGTCGAAATGAAAGCCTTTGTAGGTAGCGGTGCGGGAAATTCCCCCGACATAAACGGGATCGGCTTCCAAAACGGTCACGTCGACCTCATTTTTGGAAAGCAGATACGCGGCGGTCAAACCCGCCGGTCCAGCTCCGATAATAGCGACAGTTCTTTTCATGAATTCGTTAGGCAACCCAGTAGCCCCTCGTAAAGTTCCAGACGTACCAACCCTGCAAACTGAGCCCGGCCGCGCCGAGAAGCGCCACCGCCGCCATGCCGAACGCCCTCACCAGCACCGGCGGCACGCGTAATTGATGCAAATAATGCAAAAGCGCCAGCACGATTAATGCATGCACGCAAAATTCGTAACGGAGCATGCTTTCCATTTGCACGGAGGCGACGCCGGCCAGCGCAATGTAGAAAATAACGAGCGCACAAAAATAAATGCCGGCACGCGTGGCAAAAGCGGTGCGGCGACGAATGGCAGGCAACAATTCGCAAAGGGCGATAACGCCGAAAAGGACAAGGGTGATTGAAGTGGTGAGCTGGCTGGCGAGCGAAGGGTCATCCAGCGGCGGCAACAGCCAGCGGTAATTGGCCGCTTTAAAAAATGCGAGGTAATCGGGCTTGATTGCCCAGCCCGCCTCCTGCGTGAGCATGTACATGTCCCATCGGCTCCAACGCAATTGGCAATAAATAAAAAATGAGATCGCACCAAGCATTGCCGCGGCAGAGATGGCGATGGCAGGACCAAATCGACGGATCCATCCGCGTATGTCGCGGAGCCCCTGCCATCCATTTTCAAAAATCGCGCGCACCACTGGATAAAGCGCACAAGGAATCCCGACGATGCGAGTAGCTGACATGACGAAACCGTGCAGAGCCGCAAGAACTCTTGCGACGCGGCCTTCCGCGCTGCTCCAATAGATGAAGCCGACTAATGTCATTAAGAAAAGCGATTCGGAATAACCGGCGATGAGATAAAACGCGGCTGGATGCGCGAAGATAGCGACGGCGCCGAAAAAGCGCAGCGTCGGCGCGAGCTGCCAACGTTCGCAAAAGAGAAAGAAATAAAACCAAAATCCGAAAGCGGCCAGCTGCGCGGTGAGAAGCAATGCGCGATAAGCGTCGAGATGAAAAATCGACCCGACAAAAGTGGAAACGATCGGATACGCCGGAAAGAACGCGACGTTGGATACTTCCATCACTTTATGGTCCATCGGCGGAACGGTCGTGCCGTAGCCGCGGTTGACGATATTGGCGAACCAGTAGCTATCGTGTTGAATGAGCGCGCCGTAGCGATCGACGAGCGCCCATTCCGAGGGCGCGGCCACATAGACCGCGATGGCGATTTGCGCCAACGTCAAAATCAGGGCCGCGATGAAACAATGGATAGAAGCGGGAAACTTCATGCGCTCAGAACTTTCGGAGCGCAGAGGAGACACCAGAGCGTTTTCAATGGCAAGGCTTTGTCCGGTGATCATAGTCGGCAGATCACAATCGTTTTTGTTTGTTGCACTGGCCGCGATTTCTTGATGGCTTCATTTTGACGACGCACTGAGGGTTTTATTCGTGGACATGAATCCGTACGCCAGACTTCAGCCATTCGATCGCGAATCGGGTACCCTCAACGTCGTCATCGACACGCCGAAAGGGAGCAGGAACAAATATTCTTGGGATGAAGAGCGGCAGCTTTTCTCCCTCAGCGGAGTTTTACCGGCAGGCGCGGTTTTCCCTTACGATTTTGGTTTCATTCCGAATACACGGGGCGGCGACGGCGATCCGCTTGATGTCCTCGTCGTGATGGATGAGCCGGCCTTCGTTGGCTGCCTCGTTTCATGCCGGTTGCTCGGCGTCATCGAGGCGAAGCAAACCGAACAGGGAAAAACGATGCGAAACGATCGACTCGTCGCCGTTTCCGCGGATTCGCGCACGCACGAAAAATTGAAAGCGATAACGGACCTCGATCCGGCGCTCCTCGATGAGATTGAGCACTTCTTTGTTTCCTATAACGAAGCGAAAGGGAAGAAGTTCAAACCGCTGCGCAGGCTCGGTTCCGCTTCCGCAAAAAAATTAGTCGTGCGCTCGAAAAGATAATACCTCAGTCGGCCAGGCCCATAGCCTAACGACTGACTAACGAGCTTGACTTATCTTCAGCAAATTAGGTAAAGACTTAATCACACTTAAAATAATGCTCGTGATCTGAGTGAGATCGTAGACATCTCTAGACCGCCGAAGAATGAAAGTTCACAAATTAGAGAAAAGAGGATAGTCCTATGAGTAAAGGTATAAGTCAGAGTTCATTTCGGAGCGGAGTATTTGCAATCGCGTTGGTTCTTATCTCCAGTGTCGTTGTCGCGGCGCGGCCGGCGTCGCCCACACTCGGTAATTATCCGAACACGATGATTGTGGTTAGCGGGAACACGACCGTTACGCCCGATGCTGCTCCGACCAGCGCGACTAGCATCAATGTTTCTACCAGTAGCAACTTCAAAGGCACCTTCGTCGCGAATCCAGGAACGGGTGTAGTGCGCGTAACAAACGCACATCCGGCGGGAACCTACACAGTAACAGTTAAGGCTTTTGATGCCACGAGTATGACCAGCAAGACGTTCACATTGACGGTGGCCAGCGGCGCGGTCTGTAATAGCGCTCAGTTGACCAACGCTGCTGATGTCAGCACCGGCACTGGTCCTGCCAGTGTCGCGATAGGTGACTTCAACAATGATGGCAAACAGGATGTGGCGACCGGCAACATAAGTGCCGCCTCAGTCTCCATTCGCTTAGGAGATGGCTTGGGCGGCTTTAGCGGCACTACTGATATTACCGTGGGTGCGCTTCCGTTTGGCATCGCCGTAGGAGATTTCAATAACGACGGCAAGCAGGATTTTGCAGCTACCAACTTTAATACAAGCGCGATAGCTATTCGGTTAGGCGATGGTCTGGGTGGGTTTAGCGGTAGCACCACTGTTAGCGTTGGTATTAATCCTATTAGCATCGCTATCGGAGATTTTAATAACGACGGGAAGCAGGATTTCGCAGCGGCCAACCTAAACGGAGCCACCGTATCTATTCGCCTGGGAGATGGCTTAGGTGGTTTTAGCGGCACCAACGATGTCAGTGCTGGTAATAAACCTTCGAGCGTCGCCATTGGAGATTTCAACAACGACGGTAAGCAGGATTTTGCGACGACCAACAATCTAAACACCGGTACGGTATCGATCCGTATGGGCGATGGCTTGGGCGGGTTTAGCGGCACCACCACAGTGAGTGTCGGTGGCAATCCTTCCAGCGTAGCGATCGGAGATTTCAATAACAATGGCAATCAAGATTTCGCGGCTGCCCACCAAGACCTACACGCGGTATCTATTCGCGTCGGAGATGGCTCGGGCGGCTTTACCGGCACCACCGAAGTCGACGTTCAACTAAATCCATTTAGCGTAGCGATCGGAGACTTCAATAATGACGGCAATCAGGATTTCGTTACTGCCGACGAAGGCGCAGACACCGTGTCCATTCGCTTGGGAGATGGCTCAGGCAACTTTAGCGTCCTTGGCACCAACCCCACTGTTTTGGTGGGTGATAGTCCTCGTGCCGTAGTCGTTGGCGATTTCAATAACGACGGCACGCAGGATCTGGCGGTTCCCAACGCCACCGTTAGCAAAACATCCATTCGCTTGGGCGCCTGTTTCCCTGGTCTCACGAGCGCAATCTCTCGAAAAATACATAACATGACGCCGTTCGATATCGCTTTGCCTCTCGTTGGCGCACCGGGTGTGGAATGCCGTAGCAGCTCCCCTGGTCATACGTTGGTCTTTTCGTTTACGACTAATGTAGTCAGCGGTAGTGCGACCGTAACGGCAGGCACAGGAACGGCTGGAACTGCCACCTTTTCGGCCAACACCATGACCGTTCCGCTCACTGGTGTTGCGGATGCGCAGAAGATCACGGTCACGCTAAATGGTGTCACCGATAATTTTTCTCACGTAATGCCCAGCACAAACGTGAGCATGAACCTCCTACTTGGCGACACGAATGGAAACAAAGTCGTGAATTCTACCGACATATCGCAAACCAAATCACAATCAGGCTCGGCTATCAGCGCCACTAACTTCCGCTCTGATAACACCGTAAACGGCATCATCAACGCTACCGATATCTCACAAGTAAAAGTGAACTCCGGTCACGGAGTTCCTTAGTCGCCTAACGAGTGGAGACGACGTAATGACGAGCTGCAATAAGCTTGACCTCTCGAGTTCTGTCCAAGTATCAATAGCTCAAAACGCGGCGATCCTTCTCGCGCACCACGCTCGTCGTTTCGAGCGCTTTAACACGGAGATCTTCTATGAATCATCCTTCGGCAAAATCTCACATCGCCAACACAAGAGTTCTGTTAAGCTTCCTCTTGCCGATTGTAACGCTGGTTGCGTTTCTGTTTGCGTCACCTTTACTCGCCGGGCCTTGGATGACGGCGACCATCATCCCAGCGACGGCCTATCGTTACGCCTTTGCGCAGAACGGCGAGGAGTTTTACGTTATCTCGGGCAGTTCCAACGGTCCAATCGTGACGACCATGAGACGCTACAATGCGGTCACGAACACTTGGACAACGCTCGCTAATATCCCAGTCGGCTCGGAGGGCGCGGCGGCCGTCTACTACAACGGCAAGATTTATGTAGCAAGCGGTGACAGCGCTCCCAATGCCTTTTATATTTATGATGTTGCCACCAACGTCTGGAGTGTCGGGCCTGCGAGACCTGGAGCTGTCACCAGCTATGGCGCAGCCGCCGGTGCGTTGAATGGCAAGGTCTACATTGCGGGCGGCGGTTCGGCCGGGCCTTCAAATACGCTTTGGATTTACGATATCGCGGCTAACACTTGGAGCGCCGGCCCCGCTCTGCCTTCAGCCTTCCAACTGGGTGGCCGGACCCAAATCGGACAATTCCTTTACCTCATAGGTGGCTTTACGGGCAATGTTAACAACAACAGCACCGTCAGCATGCGGCTCGATATGGCGACCAACACCTGGAGCACTGGTCCGGCTTTCACACCACAGCGCGGAGACTTCGGGCTGGCCGCCGCCGGTTTGCGCTTGTTTGCTATTGGTGGCGATGCCAATGGCGTTGATTTTTTCGATCCGACCGCGGAGGTGAACGAGTTAGACACCAGCACCTGGCCATCCGGGACATGGATTGCTTCGCCCGACAATTTGCCGACCGCCCGCCAAGGCAATTCGGCTGGTTTCTTTAGCACCGGACGCGCCGGAGGAGAAATCTGGAGCACTGGCGGTGCAAATACTACGAGTTTCCTAAGTGAACACCTCTTTCGCGCCGTTTCTGTCCCGTGTCAGGACTACAACATCACGCAGTCCACGAGACCGCTCGTGCCCGCGACTACCGACATCATGAATCACTGCGATGATTGCGTAACACCGATCATGCTTCCTTTCCCGATCAAGCTTTACGGTTACACCTATCTAACCGCGAACGTTAGTTCTAACGGTAACCTTCAATTCGGTAGCGCGAATAGTTCTCGATTGAATAACAATCTCCCGGTCGCCGGATTCGACTCAACGGTCTTCTGCTTCTGGGATGATCTGCGGACCGACGTCGTAGCGGGCAGTGGCGTTTTCGCGTCCGTGACTGGGTCGGCTCCAAACCGCCTCTTCGCGCTCGAGTGGCGCGCTTCGCAGTTCAACGCGCCCGGAATGACGAACTTCGAAATGCGGTTCCTGGAGGGTTCGCCAGACTTTGAAATTCTTTATGGCGCGAGCAGCGGCACTTTCACTGGGACGATCGGAATCCAGCGGGACGAACTCAGCCTGGCAACGCAATTCGCCGGACCCGCGGCAAATCCTCCGCCGGCAAACACACGCTTGCTCTTTACCACGGGCTGTTGCGCCCCGATTGCATTTCACGGCGCAATTGGATCGAACAGCAGCACCTATCCTGGAACGAGCGGCAAACAGTCGGGCCGACTTACCCAGAATGGTATCCGAAGTACGTGCGCTAGTAACAAGGCCTTCCCCGGTGCCGACGATAACAACCAAAGGACGTATGACCGGTATTCCTTCACCAATGATGGCCCGGCAACCTGCGTGACTTTCAGCGTCAACACCCCATGCGGGTCGGAGGCAGACGTGATAGGCCGCGAGATCTTCGCGACTGCATATCTGGGTAACTTTGATCCTGCGAACATCGCGACCAATTATTTGGGCGATATTGGTTCAAGCCCGCTCCCTTTCAATAGTTTCTCGGTCAACGTTCCAGCGAACGCTACAGTGAACCTGGTGGTGAATGAAGTTAATGCCGGTGGCGCTTGCAACGGCTACGACGTCGTCGTAACTGGCCTAACCTGCCCGCTGGAACTCATAAGTGCTGTTTCACGCAAGACGCATGGAGCCGCGGGAGAATTCGATATTCCATTGCCGCTCACCGGGCAGCCCGGAGTGGAGTGCCGAACGAGCGGTGGTAATCACAAGCTCGTATTTACCTTTAGCTCGCAAGTGGTAAGCGGCAGCGCGAGCGTGACGGCTGGAGTCGGAACTGCCGGCGCTGCAAGTTTCGCCGGTACTAAAATGACAGTGCCGCTTAGTGGCGTTTCCGATCAGCAGAAAATCACCGTCACTTTAAACGGCGTTACCGATACTGCTGCTCAAGTGCTACCCAGCACTGCGGTGAGTATGAACGTGGTCCTCGGTGACACGAACGGAAGTAAGAGTGTTAACTCTACCGATATCTCGCAAACTAAAGCGCAATCGGGCGCAGTAACAACGGCCGCCAATTTCCGAAATGATACGAGTGTCAGCGGAACGATTAACGCAACGGATATTTCACAGGTAAAAGCAAATTCCGGTCACGGCGTCCCATAACTGGCTCGCTTGCTCTGACGGCTTTGTTTTGACATCGGCGCGGGGCGCGGCGCAACGAGTCGTACACGAGCCAGGAATTAATGTTGCCATAATCCCGATAGCATCGCCGTGCGCTGTAAGTCGGCGAAAACAAAAAAGTTTGTCGTGCCCTCGCAACGTTGGTTCGTCCTGGGCAGTTGGCCTAACGACTGTTAAGAGCTTGACATATTTTCTGTAAATTTAGTATCAAAACCCTGACTGTCGTTCAAACCCGGAGATTTCTATGAAGCAATATCTCGCCAAATACCAACTCATCCTGAAAAGCGTGTTAGCTCCCATTCTCGTTCTCTTGGTCGCTCAGATCATTCTGGCCGAGCAAAAAGAACTCCCCGCCGCTTCGGCGCAAAGGATACTGCAATCGGTCCGCGCTCCTAACCTTTCTCCCTCAACTTCGAAAAAGTCGGAAGCGAGTCCGCGCGCGTTAACCTCGACTCCAATCTGGGTACCGGCTCAGAATTGCCCGGTCGCGATCGCGCGATACGGTTTTGCGCAGGTCGGTGGAGATTTCTATGTGATTTCTGGCCTTAGCGCCAGCGGAGCACCTTCAACGGGAGTCTATAAGTATAGCGGGCCGTAGCTGGACTACGCTCGCTCCAATTCCTGTCGGCTCCGAAGGGCCTGCCGCGGCCTATTCTGCCTACGACAACAAAATCTACGTGGCCGATGGATATGGCGGACAAAATTTGCTGCGTATCTACGACATCGCGACGAATGCATGGTCGAGTGCTACGGCCAGGCCCGGCGTGACCGACAGTTACGGTGCTGCGGCTGGCGCTGATCACGGACAGATAAATATCGCGGGCGGAAATACCGGCGGAGCAAACAACATACTATCCAACTATAACATCCCAAACGGCGTTTGGAGCACTTATAACAATATGCCAACGCGATTCTACGCCGGCGGTTTTACGCAAGTAGGACGCTTTCTATACCTGATCGGAGGTTACGGCGTTACCTCCGCTAATAGTAACGTGAGCATGCGCCTGGATATGGCAACGATCACTTGGACTACCGGTCCGACCTTTACGCCACAAAAAGCTGACTTCGCTCTGGCCGCAAGCGGTTCGAAACTTTTTGCTATTGGCGGCGATGCTACCGGTGGCGGCTTTTTCGATCCTTCCGGAAGCGTGGACGAGCTGGAAACTGGTGCCTGGCCTGCGGGGTCATGGGTCAGTTCACCACCCGATTTGCTGGCGCGCCAAGGCAATCAAGCTGGATTCTTTAGTGTGGCGCGCATGGGCGGAGAAATCTGGAGCACGGGCGGTATCACTTCCAATGACTCCCCGCCGCCGACAGTTACCGCGGAGCATCTCTTCCGCGCTGATCCTTGTCCGTCGATTTTCTTTGTCGGCCCGGTTGGTTTTTATAAAACGACTTATCCCGGACTAAGTGGCACGCAAAAGGGCAATGTTCTTCCAAATGGCGTGCAAAGCGCATGCGGCATAACAAAAGCCTTCGCCGGTATAGTTAACCCAACGATTACCTTTCCATTTGATCAATACAGCTTCACCAACAACGGTCCCGCGGCTTGCGTTACTTTTACGATTGATACTACGTGCTCGGGCAGCAACGAACCTTTCGCTATTGCCTATCTCGGCAGTTATGATCCGACAAACCTGGCCAAGAATTACCTCGGTGATATGGGCGGGGCAACGCCCGAGTTGAAAACCTTTTCCGTCAATGTTCCGGCGAACGCGACCGTTGTCCTGGTGGTTCAGCAATTTGTTTCAGCGTGTAACCAGTACCACGTGACCGTGACCGGTCTTAACTGCACGGAGTTTTGTAACAGCGATGGACCGATTTTGATTCCTGCTGGCGCAGGCACCGGGAGCACGATCGGCCCGGCTGGCCCCTACCCTTCGCTTGTATCGGTTTCAGGAGTTCCGGGTACGATCGCGAGCATGAGTGTAGAGCTGAAAGATTTCAACCATAGCTTCTCCGCCGATATCGACGTATTACTCGTTAGTCCGACTGGACAGAAAATGATTTTAATGTCGGATGTCGGCGGATCCGTCGGCCTCGATTCCCTTGCGACGATTATTTTGCGCGATTCGGGGATAATCCTTCCAAATGCGACGGTGATTCAGACTGGTTTATATATCCCGACCAATTACGAGTCGACTAACGACACGTTTCCTGGACCGGCGCCCGCCGGCCCATACAACGATCCCGGTCCCGGCGGGACACCCGCAGGCACAGCAATACTTTACAGTTCTTTTGCCGGCTTTAATCCCAATGGAAACTGGCAATTGTTTATCAACGATGACGCTTCTGGTGATGGGGGATTCCTCAACAGTTGGTGCCTGAAATTTAATACGATCGTTCTTCAACTCACGAATGCCGTCTCGCGAAAATCACACGGTGGCACACCGTTCGACATCAACTTGCCTTTCACAGGCAATCCCGGAGTTGAGTGCCGCACCGCCGGCGCCGGCGCTAGTCACACTTTGGTATTTACGTTTACGACAAATGTTGTCAGTGGCAGCGCCACGGTTACTGGCGGCGCTGGCACGGCTGGTGCCGCAAGCTTCTCGGGTAACACCATGACTGTGCCGCTCAGCGGCGTAACAGATCAGCAAAAAATTACTGTGACTCTAAACGGCGTCACCGATGTCGCTTCGCAAGTGCTACCTGCTACGTCCGTGAGTATGAATGTGCTTCTCGGCGATACGAATGGAACTAAGAGCGTTAATTCGACCGATATCATACAAACTAAGGCGCAATCGGGCATGACGGTGACCGCCGCTAACTTCCGCAACGACACGACTGTGAGCGGAACAATAACCGCCACGGATATCTCACAGGTAAAAGCGAACTCCGGTCACGGTGTGCCCTAGTTAGGGGCGACCCAAACCCGCGGGCCGGCGCAATTGCTGCGTGACAAGCTCGAGCGGCGCAACAAAAGTTTTCGGCGGCGGACCGCGCATCTCCGGCTCGATGTGGCGCTCAAGCTCGGAATAAATTTGTTCGTAACGTTCCGCCGCCTTTTCCCAGGAAAAATTCTGCGTCATCGCACGGTCGATTAATTTATTCCATACCGTCGGCTCGCAAAATATGTCGCGCGCGCGTTTGATCGTATCCCAGAACGCTTCCGCGGAAGCGTCATAACAAAGAAAGCCATAACCCGTGTCGCTCCACGGATCATAATCCTCAATGATTTCGTGAATGCCTCCGGTGGCGCGCGCGATTGGCAGAGCGCCGTAACGCAAACTGTACATCGCGCTCAACCCGCTCGGCTCGAAACGCGAAGGAATCAAAGTCACGTCACTTCCCGCTTCAATCAGGTGCGCGAGTTTTTCGTCGTAACTTTTCCGATAAGCGAACTTGGTCGGGTATTTTCGCGCCGCAACCGCAAGACCGATTTCGTACCCGGGATCGCCCTCGCCAAGAATAATCAAGCGCACATCGTCGGAAAGAAGGCGATCGAGAATCGGCATCAAAGCGTCGAAACCTTTTTCCGGAACGAGTCGTGTAACCATTCCGCAAACCATTCCTTCCGGCGATGGAGCGAGGTCGAGCATCTGCAAAAGCTCAGTCCGGCAAACTTGTTTGCCCTCGAGGCTTCCGGTTTCATATCGCGCCGGAAGCAAGTGATCCGTCGCCGGATTCCAGCGGTCGTAATCGGCGCCATTCAAAATCGCGACGATCTTGTGCGCGTTTTCCCGCAACACATGCTCCAGACCGCAAGCGAATTCAGGTTTCGCCATTTCCCGGAGATAGCGCTCACTCACGGTCGTGATTTTATCGGCGTAAAGAATTCCGCTCTTGAGCAGATTCAAACGCCCGAAAAATTCCAGACCGCGCAATGAAAAATATTTCTCCGGCAGATTCGTTAGGTCGAAATCAAGTCCCCAGAAACTTCCCTGTTCCGCGAGGTGATGAATGGTGAGCACCGTGGAAAACGGCAGTTGCTGTTCTCTCACCAACACGGGAACGAGGGACGCGGCCCAATCGTGCACATGCAGGATTTGCGGCGCGGGTGCGAGCCGCCGCGCAAGCTCGAGCGCGGCTTTGCTGAAGAAAATAAAGCGAGCGGCATTGTCTTCGTACGCTTCCCCGTGCTCGCCATAAATTCCGGGGCGATCGAAAAACTCGTCGCACCGGACAAAGTAAATCTGCACTCCCCCAGCGCTGCGCCCTTCAAGAAACTCTGCCACATGGTTCTCCGTGCCGACGGGAATATCCACGGTAATACCTGTGTCGCGCACGACGACGGCTGGATTTTCGCGAATCTCTTTATAAAACGGTAACGCGCATGCAACCTCGTGGCCGCGGGCCCGCAACTCCCGCGGCAACGCTTCGAGCACGTCAACCAACGCAGTTGCGCGCGTAAGCGGCGGACCTTCACTGCTGATCATCAAAATTCTCATCGCGTGAACAATTAAATCGTAGTTGGATTCGACTATATCGCCACCCTTAAAAATGTTACCAATATCCAAAGGCTGACTGTTACTTTGAGTGACATTAACGATCAGGCTGGCAATAGCAGCTCATCCCTTGCTGTCACGATGGGTGTCTTACTCGGCGATACCAGCGGTAACGGCTCAGTTAATTCGACCGATATTGGCCAAACGAAGTCACAATCCGGAATTGCCGTCAGTAGCTCCAACTTCCGCACCGATGTGACCGTCAGTGGAGCGATCAATGCGACGGATGTGTCTGTCGTGAAATCAAGTTCCGGAGCGCGTTACCCCCCTAGCGTCCTGCGCAATATAGTGTTAACTGATGAGCGGCGAGGTAACCGCTTCGCCGCTCATCGTTGCCTAACAAGTATTACGACCATGACGGGAAAGTCCTGCATTGAGATAGCATTCGCGGCGACACTTCTTTCGCTGGCCGGATGCGGAAAGACCGCCCAAACGCCAACATCGGCTGAAACGAAACTCGATCCTTGTACGCTCGTGACGAGCGACGAAATCGCTGCAATTCAGAAATCGCCGGTAAAGGAGGCGAAAAGCAGCGTTAATGTAAGCGGAGGGTTTCGGGTATCGCAGTGTTTTTATACGACAGAGCCGTTTAACAAGTCGGTCGTCTTAAATGTAACGCAGACAGACCCGGACCAGCCAACCAACCGCACGCCGAAGGATATTTGGAAAGAGACTTTTGCACAGTCTCACGACGGGGAAAAGGAACGTGAGCGTGGTGACAAGGAGGAGGAGCAACGCGCTGGGCCGAAACGAATCGATGGCGTCGGCGACGAGGCTTATTGGACGGGCATTCGGTTCGGCGGCGTGCTCTACGTTCTAAAGAAAGATCGATTCATTCGTATCAGCGTCGGCGGCGGGGATACCGAAGAAAGTAAGATCAACAGCTCGAAAGCGTTAGCCCAAAAAGCAATGGAGCGGCTGTAGCATTACCAAATTGTAATGCAACTAATCTCGCCTAATTGGCTCCCATTTACGATAAATAAGTAGATTCGGCCGAGCTCACTTCTATGAAAAAAAGTACCTTCTCTATCGCTGCGCGTGTCATCGCCGCTACTCCCTTTCTAATCACTGGCGTGATCCTGCTGGCACTATCCACCATTTATGGCGGCAATCGCGCGCGAACACTTAGTCCGCAACCGAACGCGCCTCAGCCCACGCAATTCAGCGGCACTTATGATCCGCATGTGTTCCCCTGCTCTACACCAAAACATCATTTCGATGTACCCGCCGGCAAGACTCGTCTGGTCGTCCAAACAAGCGCCGTTGTGCCGACCAATGACATTACGGTCACTTTGTTATTTGGCCCGGATGCAGCGCCTGCTCCCTTACAAACCGAAGACACTGGCACTTCCTCAGAAGCTTTAGTCTATGCACCGGCGGCTGGTGTTCCCGCGGGCCGCTATCACGTCCAGATTTGCCAAACTCCAAACACCAACGGGGTTCCGCAAATGGCGCCCTTCGATTACAACGGAATATTTACACAAGATGATACGGTGCTTCCTGTCGGCGGCGGCGGCGGCACACCTCCGCCGTTCGGAGCTATTCCCCCAGCGCCACAAGATCCGGGCGCAAAGGTTGGGTTTGAGAATTTCGCCGCTCCAGGAGTAGCTATTCCAGTAACCACTACTTCAGCCGGTTTACAGGTTGGCTCAGTCGAATACATGGGACGCAATGCTGGTGAGCCTTCGATTGGTAACAACTGGCTTACTGACACGACCGTCTTCTACTCCGATCTCCAGTCGTTGTTCGTTACTTTTAACGATACTTGTCCTGCAAGTGGACTATCTTCCACCTGGGTTAATCGTGCTGCGCCGACAGCGCAGGCCGTTGATTCAGATCCAATCGGATTCACTGACTCTCCCCTAGGCCGGTCGTTTTCCGGTCAGCTCACACTGTTGTCGCCAACGTGCAAGACCTCCTATACACCGGATGATGGTTTGACTTGGGTACCGACTCAAGGTAGCGGCCTTGCTTCAGGCGTTGACCACCAAAGCATCGGCGGCGGTCCTTTCGCGCCGCCGTTAAATATCACTCCGCCTTCGCCCCTTTATCCGCATGCGGTCTATTATTGTTCGCAGGAAGGTGTGCCGAACACTGGCCCGCCCTCGTTCTGTTCCAGGAGCGATGATGGTGGTCTAACCTTTGGTCCTTCCGTCCCGCTGACTACGCCGCCGGTTAACGTATGCGGCGGTTTGCATGGTCATGTGAAAGTGTCGCCCAAAGATGGCGCCGCCTACGTGCCATTTAACCAATGCGACGGCGTAGGTAGCTTGGTGGCCTCAACTGACAATGGTACTACATGGACTGTTCGTCATGTTGGCACCACGACGATTTCTGCACAACCATCTGCCAGTTTTCAGGATCCAGCGATCGCAATCGACGCTACCGGTCGCGTCTACTACGTCATAGCTAACAATGATACCGTTGCCGCAGTTCTTACCTCCGACAATCATGGTCAGAGCTGGCAGAATCTCGGTGAAGTCTCGTCCGTTTATGGATTGCAGAATATCAGATATCCGGCTGCGAGTGCGGGCGACCTTGGCCGTGCTGCCGTTGCATTCTATGGCACAACTACTCCCGGTGACGCTTTGTTAGGGTCCTTCGAAGGCATCTGGCATCTTTACATTGCCAGTACCTTCGATGGCGGCGTGCATTGGACGACAACGGACGCTACTCCGAATGCTCCTATGCAGCGCGGTTGTATCTGGGCCAAGGGTGGCTCCAACATCTGCCGCAACCTGCTCGACTTTTTTGATATGACCGTGGATAAGAACGGACGCGTTCTCGTCGGGTACGTGAACGGCTGCGAAGGCGGCGCCTGCGTGCAAGCTCCGCTTACCGCGCAAGGCGAAGGTCTCCCCGGCCAAGGCAATGCTTACACTGACGCGGCGACGATAGCTCGGCAATCGAGCGGAAGGCGCTTGTTCGCTGCCAAAGATCCCGCGACCTCTACTTCCAAGCCGGGCATGCCGTGGCTAACGCAACGCCGGGTGGCTAACGTTGTTAAGCTGCAGTGGTCAGAAGCCGACACCGGTAATCTGATGATCAATAACTATCAGATCCTTCGCGGCACCGCTAGCAATGCAGAAACGCCGCTTATAACAGTTGCGGGCAATCAAACAGGTGGCACTTACACTGACACCCTCCCTGCGGGCAACACCACTACCTATTTCTACAAGGTCGTCGCCAACAGCAGCCCCCCCGCTGGTGGTAGCTCTTGCGGTAACAACGAAGTGGTTGCTCCTTTTGTTGGGGACACATGCACGGGCATGATTATCCATCGTAACGATCCAACTCACCCAGAAGCTAACGAGGCTCATGGCGCTACTCCAGCGCAGCTGTTAATCGATTACGTCGCAATAGGCGAGCCTCCGAGCTCGAGCGATTTTCTTTTCAAAATGAAGGTCAACGACCTGTCTACTGTAACACCTAACAGCAGATGGAGATTGGTATGGGATTCGTTCTCGTCTCCCGGGCAACAGTACTATGTCGGCATGACCATGGGCGCGAGCGGTAACCCGGTATTCGAGTATGGAACGCTAGCGGATGCGGGCTTACCAGCTGTGTTCGTCATTTCAGAAACCACGGTGGGTAGCTGCACGGCCGCGGCCCCCACTGCGAATTCATGTCTAATTACTGGCGCGGGCGGTAACTCGAGTTATAACGCCGATGGAACTATCACCATCCGCGTTCCGAAATCCAAGTTCGGCAATCCTCAAATAGGCGCGCTCCTCGGCGCATATAACGGAAGAACAATCACCGGCGATGTACCTGGTTCACCTGAAAGCAAACTCGAGCGCTCGAATGCGTTCACCGACCATACCTTCATCAAAGCGCAAACCGACCAGAGTTACCCGGCTGCGACCTACATGGTATCGGGTAACAGCGCCACGTGCGGCGCCGGGCTGACGGCCGTCGGTGCGGTTTCACGCAAAACACACGACACCGCCGGGACGTTTGACGTTGACCTGCCCTTTATTGGCCCCCCCGGCATCGAATGTCGCACCGGGGGACCTTCTAACAACCACAAGGTGGTTGTGACCTTCCCCGTCAACATAACTGCGGTTGGCAGTGCTACAGTTACTCCAGGCGCAGGTGGGACAGCGTCTGTTTCAGGCCCGCCGGTAGTAACTGGCAGTGTCGTCACAGTTAACCTGACTAATGTAAGCAACGCACAGACCCTTACGGTTCACCTGCTTGGTGTCAGTGACGGCTCTCGATCGGCCAACGTCGATATTCCGATGAGCGTGCTCCTCGGCGATACGAACGCCAGTAAAGCGGTTAATTCAACCGACATCAGCCAGACTAAGACACAAAGTGGAACCGCGGCTAGTAACGCCAACTTCCGCAACGACGTCACTGTCAATGGCTTAATTAACAGCTCTGATGTCGCGACGGTGAAGTCGAAATCCGGCACCGCGCTGCCGTAATTAGCTGCGGAAAAAAGATCATGAGGGGCGAAGCTGCCAGCACAGCTTCGCCCCTCAGCCTTTACTGGCCTAACGAGTAATAGCGCTCCAGCTAATTCTGCCGTGGAGGGAATCTGCAAATACGCGAGATGTGAAAAGCCGTGCGCCCGCAACGTGAAATTACATTTTGGTAATGATCCGATATACCGCTCGACTTTATTACGCCTTTCCGGCATCATATCTAATCTTTCACTTGGAGGAAGAACGAACATTCCGTCTGAACCCAAGCTGTTCGAATATTATGTTTCTCTGCTCCTCTGCCTCCAGAATCGTTTCGGTCGGATGGCGGCGCGCACAAATTTCCATGTCGGAAGCGCCCGAAGAGGGGGCCGAATCAAAAAGAACCGAGTTCTCAATCGCCATTCAACCCCTGCATAACTCATCATGAAATCTCAATCGCTTCGTTCGTTGTTTCTTTCCCTGAGTGTTGCCGTTGCCACGGTGCTGGCATTCGGCGCCTACGCAGGGAACAAGAAGGTCTCGCCTGCTCGTTCCCTGACACCATTAACACCGACACCGACGGGAGCGGTAGTACCGCAAGTCCTCCACTTTCATGGCAACCCCAACGATGATCCCCCCTGCACCGGCAGTGGCTCCGCTGACATCATAGCGTGTAACGGACCGATTCTTAAAACTCAATCCGCCTTAGGCGCCAATCCCCCGGCGCATTGGGATGCTGAACCCGCGGTCAACGGGACGGCGGCCCGAAACATTTACGACCCGAACTGGTTATGGACACTTGCGGCACCCACGACACTTTCTGGCGACATGACAGTTACCTGGTGGGCTTCGTGTGGCGCGTGTGGAACTGGAGTAAGCGACGCAGCCTGGGATATCAAAATCTGGAAAGACGGCGGAGCTACGGCGACATTTATACAGCGGGTCACAGCGACGCCAGCTTTACCGAACGTGCCCTCATTGGTAAGCGCAACGATCACACTGCCCCCCATGACGGCAAACACCAACTATGTCCTGACCATTGATCCGGTTTTCGTTGATTCGCAGCAGAACACACACATCTATTACGATGGCTCGGGAGCCTGCCCGGGAGACACTGGCGCCGGGCCATGCGACTCGAAGGTGGTAATGCCTGTCCTCGATCCGAACGCGACCCCGACGCCAACTCCAACTCCGACGCCAGCTCCCAACTACATCAAGGGCGGGATGACCTTCAGTCCAAACTACACCACGAAGGCGCCCTATATCGGCCAGGACGTGGAGCCGAGCCTGCGTTGCGATAAGTTTGGCAATTGCTACGTGGCCCCCATCCGCGGTGTGCCCGGCGGGACCGACCTTTGGTATTTCGATCTCCGGCCCACGGTCAGTGGTTCGCAGAACCCCAATTACGACCCGTTCATGCGCAACCCGATTTATCGCGGTCAGCCCGATAAAATCGCCGATATCCCAGGGAACGGAACTGTGGGCGGTGATGGCGGTGGCGACGTGGACATGGCAGTCGGCTTCAACAGCGAAGCGACGGAGGATCCCAGCGCTCCCCCGACTCTGGCCTACAGCAGTCTGGTGCTAGCTAACATTTCCACGCAGCGTTCGACCGATCGCGGCGCCACCTTCGTGAAGAACCCGGCAGGCAATGTGACCGGAGGCGTGCCGGGAGATGATCGCCAGTGGATGGAATTCTTCGGCAGCCAGTATGTCTATCTGATTTACCGCACGCTCGCCCCGGCGATCGCGCAGGTGCAACGTTCAGTAGATGGTGGTCTCACCTATGGCAATACGACAGTTGTCGGTACAATTGGTCAGGTGGGCGGCGTCGACGTGGATCAGAACGACGGCACCGTTTACGTCGCCGGCAGCAACGGCGTGGTCGCGGTCGGCATTCCGCCTGTGCCCGGGCCGCCGAGTCCGACCAGTTTGCCACCCGCTACCTACACCGTTCACAGCGTCGCCGGCACCGGGAACGCGCACATTTTCTTCACGGTTAAGGTTGCTTCCGATGGAACGGTTTATGCCTGTTACTCAAACGATCGTGATGTGTTCATCAAGTTCTCGCAGGACAAAGGCACCACCTGGAGCGCTGCCATCCGAGTGAGCGATGGGTCGGAAACATTGACTTCAGTGTTCCCATGGATGGAAACAGGACCTACGCCCGGTACGATCGGTGTTGTCTGGTATGGCAGTAACAAGGCCACCACCGGTGACGACACCGCGGACTGGCATGTCTTTTACGCTCAAGGAACAACTGTTACTACCAATCCTTCCTTTCGACAGGCGGAGGCCAGCGACCATGTGATTCACGGCGCTAACATTTCCGAGGCTGGCCTGGTCGTTGGAGGTATGTCGCCGAACCGGAATCTGGCTGACTATTTTCAAATAGCGTTCGATCCTACCGGCGCCGCCGTTATCGGCTATTGTGACGATCACAACGACATTAGCGGCCATGCCTATGTCGCGCGCCAGATCAGTGGCCCAGGGGTTAACGGCGGGGCCGCCATCCCAACCCCGGTGGAAGGAAGCTCGCTTCCGCCGCAGTTATTCGAGCCCAAACCAACGGCCGCAAGCGTTGGCGGTATCCTTGGCTCGCAGGTTACCGACCAGAGAGACGACGTCCGCACCGGCGGTAACCCGCAAACGGGCGGCACTGTTGTTATTCCGAACGACGATCCGGCGGACATCCTCTCGGTTAAGTACTCGACTGAGGGGACGGCTGCTCAGCCTGTGCTGGTATGCACGATGAAGGTTTCGGATATGACTGCGATTCCTCCGAGCACGAACTGGCGCATGCACTTCACGGCGAACGCGCCGAATTCTGTCCTCAGCCCAACCGGAGAATACACTTTCGGTCTTTCCGACCGTGGGGATCAATTCTTCGTTCGTGCGAGCACTGATGCAGCGAGCGCGCAGACATTTGTGTATGGGACTGCCAAGAGAAACTTCGATGGCACGATTACCTACACCGATAAGGGCAGTGCAGATACGGGCGCATTCGACCAGGCCAACAAGACAATCACGCTAAAGGTGGCGGTGAGCAAACTTAACGCAGCTCTGGCTGCCGGGCGTCCTACGCTCGGACCCGGCTCGATCCTGGCTGGATTGCGCGCCACGACGTTTACGACGGCAGCCGGGAGCGGAAACAACCGGGCCGACACTGCCCGGGGCGGAACGCAATTTGAGATCAGCTTCCCTGTGCCACTGACGAGCGTCGTGTCTCGTAAAACTCACACCGGGGTTGGTGACTTCGATGTTGATTTGCCGCTCATCGGGACGCGCGGGGTTGAATGCCGCACCGGTGGCGCGAATGGCGATTTCAAGCTGGTCTTTACCTTCCAGAACAACCTAACGAGCGTCACCAGCGCCAGTGTCACCAGTCACGACCCAGCGACCGGGACCGGGACGGTAAGCAGCAGCATGATTGGACCGGGCCTGAATCAATACACGGTGAACCTCACGAACGTGAGCAATATCCAGTATATCACGGTCACCCTGGCTAATGTGCAGGACTCAATGGGAAATTTCAGTGCCAGCGTCCCAGCCACAATGGGTGTGCTTCTGGGCGACACTAGTGGCAACGGCTCAACCAACAGCACCGATGTTAGCCAGACCAAGCTCAACTCCGGCAGAGCCGCCGACAGCGACACCTTCCGGACAGACGTTACCCTCAATGGCGTGATCAATTCTACCGATGTTACAACGGTAAAGGCCGGCTCCGGAACCGCTCTTCCTCCGTAATATTAACCCGTTTATTTCGATGAGCGACGAAGCGTGAGAATGCTTCGTCGCTCTTTGAATTTATGCGCATCCTACTGCAGGTATCGCCGCAGCGATGGTCCTGCACTTCCCTGTTACGGGCATAACAAGTTATTTCACCACCAATACGCAGCAAATGGGAACGAAGACCGCGCTTCCGTGACCTGTCAGTGCTTACGAGTCTGGTTGTTCGGCGAGTGCTTATCGCGGCGCCTTTCGCATTTCTCAGGGCGGATTTTACGGTCAGCGACGCCAAAAACAATAGGCGCATGTTCATATCAACTTTCGAATGAAGGATACCAAATGAAATTCTCGTCACGAGCAAAGAGTGCTGCCGTTTCGCTTACTATCTTCCTCATGCTTTGTGTCGGCTCCTTGGCAATTGCGGGCCGCGCCAGACCGGAAATAGCTGGACGAAAGACATCGCTCAGTTTGCCTTCGCAACTGGAATTGGTTTCGAAGGCCGATCCGAATCAAAGCTCGGCGACGGCGGGCGCGTTGACGACGCCGCAACTTAACCAACGCACCTTCAGCGCCGACGGCCGCTACGTCGTCTTCGAAAGCAGCTCGGAAAATCTGATCGCCGGATTGATGGAAAACAAGGTGACAAGGAACGTTTACCTGCACGATCGCGTAACACACAACACGCTGCTAGTGAGTCACGCTGCTGGATCGCCGACGACGGCTGCGAGCGGCGACTCATTTGTTCCCTGCATCAGCGGCGATGGCCGATTCGTGGTCTACTGGAGCTTCGGCTCGAACATCATCGCTAATCAAAATGACAGCGGCGATTCGACGCCCGATGTTTTCATTTACGATCGCACCACCGGAACGAACACGCTGGTCAGTCATATTCCGGGCGGGCCGAACACCACCGGCGATTCAAACTCCTACGATCCGACAGTTAGCGCAGACGGACTGTTCGTTAGCTTCACCAGTTCGGCATCCAACCTTGCTACTGGTCAGACCAACGGCGGCTCCTTCTCCAGTATTTTCCAATGGGATCGGATGAACGACACGATCACACTCGTTTCCCACAAAACCGGCGAGCTGCTGACCACGAGTGACGGCGGGCCCTTTAATTCGGTTGTGAGTGACGATGGGTCGTTCGTCGCGTTTATGAGCAACGCTTCCAATCACGTCGCGGGTCAATCGCAGAGCGCAGCCCGATACCAGGTTTTTCTTTGGAATCGAAACACCGGCAATATATTATTCGTTAGTCACGCGGCCAATTCAACTACAACGGCAGGTGATAACGGATCGTTTTATCCGGTCATGAATGCCGACGCGAGTTACATCGCTTTCTACGGCTCAGCATCCAATCTTGTCAGCGGACAACTCGACGCGAATCAAAATCAGGATGTCTTTCTCTATGAGCGCGCCACCGGAATCAATACGCTCGTTAGCCACACGCAGAGTTCCACGAGCACATCCGGCACGATGGCATCGCTCTATCCGAAGATCAGCGCCGACGGGCGTTATGTCGTTTACCAAAGTTCTGCGCCCGACCTGGTGGCGAATGATCTCAACAACGCCGAAGACATTTTCGTTTGGGATCGGACGATAAACACAAACACGCTGGTCTCACGCAGCGCGACATCGCTGGTCTCCGCGAGCGCGAACGCAAGGAGCTTCGGCGGGCAAATATCGCGCGACGGAAAGACGATCACGTTTACGAGCAGGGCGAGCGATCTGCTCGCGAGCCAAACCGCATCGGGCAATGGTGACGTTTTCTATCTCGATCGCACCAACTCCACGATGCATCTCATTAGTCACCTGCCAGGATCGACCACGAACGGCGGCGACGATCAATCCTTTTTGCCGTTGATCAGCGGCGACGGCACGTTCGTCGCCTTTAATACGCTCGCGAGCAACGTTGTGCCTAACGACAACAACGGATCCGGAGACGTCATCATTTACAACCGCGCTGCTGACACCAACACGGCGGCTTCAGCGCGCGCGGCCAATCTCTCTTCCCTTAGCGCGAATGGGGACAGTGGCAGTCAGCGCGCGAGCGCGGATGGACGCTTCGTCGTATTCGTCAGCACCGCGACCAATCTGGCGCCTAATCAATCAGACGGAAACAATCTCAATGACGTTTTCGTGCGCGATCGACAAACCAGCACGACAGTTTTGGTAAGCCATGCGGCCGGTCTGCCGACCAAGGCTGCGGATGAGGTTTCGGATTCGCCTGCTATTAGTGCGGACGGACGATGGATCACTTACGCGAGTAAGGCTTCCGATCTCGTGAGTGGACTTATCGAGGTGAACGGCGGTGCCGACATTTTTCTCTACGACCGCGTTAGCGACATGACGGTGCTGGTTAGTCATTCGGTCGCCGGCTCGAACATTAGCGCGAGCGATATCTCAGTCACTCCGGCGATGAGCAGTGATGGACGCTATATTACTTACACCAGTTACGCTGTCGACCTGGTCACCGGCCAGACCGATACAAATAACGACAGCGACGTCTTTGTTTTCGATCGTACCACAGGGACGAATACACTTGCCAGTCACGACAGCGCGGCGCCTAATGTGACCGGAATTAATTATTCATTCGCACCGTCGATTTCGAACGATGGAAAATTTATCGCCTATTACAGCGCCGCAACCGATCTCGTCCCGAATCAAAACAATGCGAACAATTCGGTGCAGCATTGTTTCCTTTACGATCGCGTCGGAAACACGAACGCGATGATCGATCATCAGTTCGGCGTCGTCGCAGCCAGCGGCGACGGCAATGCCGGCAGCACCGAACCGCTCGATCCGCCGGTTTTCAGCGCCGACGGTTTCTTCATCGCTTACGCCAGCGGCTCGACAAATCTCGTCTCCGGTCAAAGCGACGATAACGGCGACTACGACATCTTCATTTTCGATCGGACAGCCGGCACAAACATACTCGCGAGCCATCGGGCCGACAGCCTAACGACCGCGGGAGACGACATTTCCTACAACCCATCGGTTAGCGCCGACGGTCAATTTGTTTCGTATCGAAGTCAGTCAACCGATCTGGTCTCAGGACAAAACGACAGCAATACTTTTCAAGACGTATTTCTGTTCGATCGCATCGCGCGCGCGAACACACTCGTTAGTCACGCATTCGGTCGGCCCGCGACGGCGGGGAATGGCGCATCTGGGGAAGCGCCGCGCTACGGTTACCAATCCGTCAGTCCGAATGGTCGTTTCGTTTCCTTCTGGAGTTCCTCGACCGATCTCGTTCCGAGTTATACCGATCAAAACGGAATCAATGGGGATCTGTTCCTCTTCGATCGGTTCAATGGCGGAAATATTTTACTCAGCCATGCGCTCGGTCTGTTATCGACTGGCGGTAACAGCGGCTCCGGCGATTCGCAGCACATCGGTGGACCAGTGTGGAGCGGTGACGGCCAGTCTCTCTCCTTCGCCAGTCGCGCGTCAAACGTCATCAGCGACGACTTCAACAATCGCGAAGATGTTTTTGCATTCCATGTTCCATTGCTGCCAACCGGCATCGTTTCACGAAAAACACACGGAGCTGCTGGCGCACACGACGTCAATCTTGCAGTCGGCGCGACTGAATGCCGCAGCGGTGGAGCTTCAGGGGAATATCAGATCATTGTCACGTTTGCCGGGCAGGTCACGTTTACTTCCGCCGCTGTGACCTCGGGAATGGGTTCGTTCGTCAATGCCGTCGCTAATGGTGACGAAGTCGCAATTAGTCTGACCAGTGTGGCTGACGCACAGACCATCGTGGTAACATTGTTTGGCGCGAATGACGGAACCAACACTGGCGACGGCGCAATTCCGATGAGCGTGCTCGTTGGCGATACGAGCGCAAATGGCGTTGTCAATTCGTCCGATGCAAGCCAGACGAAAGCACAATCAGGTCGGTCGGTAACGGCTTCGAATTTTCGCGAAGACGTGACCGCGAATGGCGGTATCAACAGCTCCGACGTTTCGCTTGTGAAATCCAAGTCCGGTACTGCGCTTCACTTCACCCCGGTAATCACCACCAGATGAAGAAACATCTCCTAGTCGCTTGGTTTCTGATCAGCGGCAATTTGTCAATTGGCACAGTAGCCTTCAGTTTCGATCGTAAAGCACACCTACCGGTGCTTTCTGGTGCTGCTGCTAGTTGTCCAGCGGTGTGGAGCATTGTTCCCAGTCCAAACGTTGGCTCAGGCAACAACGAGCTTTATGGGATCGATGCCGTATCAGCCAGCGATCTGTGGGCTGTCGGCCGCTATAACGACCCAGCCGGTTATAAGACGCTCGCGCTGCATTGGAACGGCAACGCCTGGAGTAGCATGCCTACTCCAAATGTCGGCTCAGCTTTCAACCAAATTTACTCTGTAGTTACGATCGCCTCGAATAATGCGTGGGCGGTAGGAGCGTCGAGTAACAATAATCTAATTTACCAGACACTAATCGAGCATTGGGATGGTAATCAATGGAGCGTTGTTCCGAGTCCACTCGCTCCAGGGACCTCTTCTTTTCTCTACGGAATCGCAGCGGTCGCCGCCAATGATGTTTGGGCAGTCGGTTACATCCAGGTCGGATTTTCCGCGCAGCAACCATTGACCATGCACTGGGACGGTAGCAGCTGGAGTCTCGTGCTGAGTCCGAGTACAGCGCCAAATAATCAGGATATTCTTTGGTCGGTGACAGCTCTCTCCGCCAGTGACATATGGGCTGCTGGATATTCTACCGATGCGGTAAGCGGCCAATACAGGACGTTGATTGAGCACTGGAACGGCAACGCGTGGACAATCGTCCCGAGCCCGAATCCCGCCGGCTCAATCTACAACTTCGTCTGGGGCATCGAAGCGGTCTCGCCTAACGACATTTGGATCATGGGTCGTGCCTACGACGGAAACACCTATCCAACATTGGTCGAACATTGGAACGGAAGTGCTTGGAGCGTTACTCCAAGCCCCTCGGAAAAGTTTTACAACGAAGTTTATGACGCCTCCGCGCTCTCCTCCACAAACGTTTGGGCCGTTGGTCGCTACGGTGGCGGATTTTCCAACAACGTTGCGATGGTCATGCATTGGGACGGAAACGCATGGAGCGTGGTGCCGAATCCTAATCCTCCTGGAGCAACTGAAAATAATTTCCTTTACCGAGTGCACGCTGTTTCGCCACAAGACGTCTGGGCCGTCGGATCTTACTTTAAGGACGACGCGAAGTTTCAAACGTTGATCGAGCACTACAGTATCGTTCCCTGTATTACAGCGGCCGTTTCTCGCAAAAGTCATGGCACCGCGGGCACGTTCGACATCAATCTTCCGGTCACCGGCAATCCCGGCATCGAGTGTCGCACTGGCGGCGCGTCCGGTGATCACAAAGTCGTTGCAACATTTGCTGCGCCTGTCACGCTCAATTCCGCGTCGGTATCCGCGGGAATCGGCGCCGTTTCGAGCACGACGGTTAGTGACAATCAGGTCTTCGTGAACCTAACGAGTATAGCTAACGCACAAACTATCGCGATCACCTTGTTCGGTGTCAATGATGGTTCTAATACCGGTGACGTTTCTATTCCAATGAGCGTGCTTCTTGGCGATACAACCGCGAATGGGTCAGTAAATTCCTCCGATGTCAGCCAAACGAAAGCAGATTCAGGCAGGACCATAGGTGGCGCGAACTTCCGTAGAGATGTCACGGCTGATGGCCTCATCAATAGCTCGGATGTTATAGCGGTGAAATCGAAATCAGGCACCGCATTGCCGTAACAAATCCTCTCCCTCCGACCACGTAAAAAAACTCAACGCCGATACTCCACCGGAAATCATCATGCAAAATAAATCAACGTTGTGTACCGCGCTTATACTCGGGACAACAGTACTGTTTGGAACCTCCGTGCGAGGCGAACAATATCAGGTCCTTCATCAATTCCATCCGAACCCAGCCAATCCCAGCGGCCTGATCCAGGGAAGCGACGGAAACTTTTATGGAACGACCAGCCAAAGCGGCGCGAGCGGCGCCGGAACAGTCTTCAAGATGAACGCCTCAGGAGCCGTGACGACGCTCTATTCCTTTTCGGGTAGTGATGGAGTGCGTCCTCTAGCGGCACTCGTTCAGGGGAGCGACGGGAATTTCTATGGCGCGACCAACTTCGGCGGCGCGAGCGGCCTCGGGACGGTTTTCAAAATAACTCCCACTGGCACCTTGACGACGCTTCATTCCTTTGCCGGGCCCGATGGGAAGAGTCCGCAATTCGGCAGATGGATCCAGGCGAGTGATGGAAACCTCTACGGAACGACAATCCAAGGCGGCGCACATAGTCTAGGCACGATTTTTAAGATAACGCCTACCGATACCTTCACGTTACTCCATTCCTTTGCTGGAAGCGATGGGTCGTATCCCTCCGCGGGGCTAATCCGCGGGACCGATGGAAACTTTTATGGGACGGCCGCCCTCGGTGGCGCGAGCGGCGTTGGCACAGTATTCAAGATGGACTCGTTAGGCACTGTAACCACGCTCCATTCTTTTGTGACAAGCGATGGCTCATATCCACAAGCTGAACTTTTTGAGGGGAGCGATGGAAATTTCTATGGAACCACGCCCTTCGGCGGCGTGGCTAATAACGCAATTAACCGCGGCACGGTTTTCAAGATAAGTCCCGCGGGCACCTTCACCTCGCTCCATACCTTCGCGATGATCGATGGAGCGAATCCCCAAGCCGGTCTTATCAAAGGGAGCGATGGAAACTTCTATGGGACGACGAATCAAGGCGGCACGAGCAGCATGGGCACGGTTTTCAAAATGGATTCCTCAGGCAACGTAACGACGCTTCGGTCCTTTGCGGGAAGCGATGGGGCGCAGCCATCCGCCGGCCTGATCCAAACGACTGACGGAAACTTCTACGGAACGACGAATCAAGGTGGCGCGGAAAACGACGGGACGCTTTTCAAAATGAATTCTTCCGGGACCGTGACGACGCTTTATTCTTTTACGGGCGGTGATGGATACCTTCCCCGCGGCGGGCTGACTCAGGGGAGCGACGGAAACTTCTACGGAACGACTAATGTCGGCGGCGCCAGCGGCGCGACGGGAACGATTTTCAAGATGAATTCCTCGGGCACTTTGACCACACTTCATTCCTTCACCGGAAGTGACGGCGTGTATCCCAACTACTGCCGGCTCATTGACGGGAACGACGGATTCTTCTACGGGACGACGCAATCCGGTGGCCTGAACGGCACCGGTTTTGGCACCGTTTTCAAGATAACTCCCTCTGGAGTTTTAACGACGCTTCATTCATTCGCCAGGGCTGATGGGTCGTCTCCGGCCGCCGGGTTAACCAAGGGGAGCGATGGGAATTTCTACGGATTGACAACGTTCGGCGGCTTGATGGACGACGGTACGGTTTTTAAAATAACTCCCTCCGGCACTTTCACGTCGCTCCATTCTTTTGCGGGCAGCGATGGACAATTTCCATACGGGACGGTCATCCAGGGGAGCGACGGAAATTTCTACGGCACCACGATCCAAGGCGGTGCGAGCGGGCCCGGCACGGTTTTCAAGATGGATTCCTCGGGTACGGTCACGACACTCCATTCCTTTGTCGGAAGCGATGGAGCTCAGCCTCAAGGTGGGCTGACCTCCGGGAACGACGGGAATTTGTACGGAATGACGACAATCGGCGGCGAGGGCCACGACGCATTGAGTGGCTACGGCACGGTTTTCATGATCACTCCTATTGGCACTTTTGCCTCGATTCATTCCTTCGCAGGAAATGATGGATCCGTCCCCCTCGGCGAGCTGACTCGGGGAAGTGATGGAAATTTCTATGGAACAACGAGCCAGGGCGGCGCGAGCTTCAACGCAGCCACATTTCAGAGTGGTTATGGCAGCGTTTTCAAGATCACCCCCGCTGGCGCTGTGACGACGCTTCATTCTTTTGCGGGAAACGCAGCGAGCGATGGAGCACTGCCATACGGCGGGCCGATCCAGGCGGCCGATGGAAGCTTCTACGGAACAACGGAGGGCGGCGGACTTAGCTTTGTCGGTGTCGCTTACCGTCTCGCAGCTCCGACGGTGCAATTGGTCGGCGCCGTCTCACGTAAAACACACGGCATCGCAGGAACTTTCGATATCGACCTGCCGCAGGCTGGCACACTGGGTATTGAATGTCGCACGGGCGGACCTTCGAGGAATCACCAAATAGTCGTCACGTTTGCTACCGCGGTGACGTTGAGCTCCGCGTCCGTGTCATCGGGCACAGGTGCCATCTCAAGCACAACCGTGAGCGATAATCAGGTCTTCGTGAACCTAACGAACGTAGCTAACGCACAAACTATCGTCATTACGTTATTCGGTGTGAATGATGGTTCGAATACCGGGAACGTTTCTATTCCAATGAGTGTGCTCCTTGGCGATAGCAATGCGAACAAGAGTGTCAATTCGTCGGATGTAACTCAGACAAAGGCACAATCGGGTCAGGCAGTGACGGCTTTGAATTTTCGAGAAGACGTCACAGCCAGTGGCGCGATTAACAGCTCGGATGTCTCGCTCGTGAAATCAAAGTCCGGTACGGCGCTTCCCTAGCACTTGTTCGCCTGCGGTTTTCATCGAACCCAATAAGTCCCCCGATCGAAGGAAAAAACATCTACAGGCGATCTTAACCGCACCCAGACACGAATTACTTGTGAGGTCCTAGGATAAATTCCGTTTTGCCTGTCCTAACCGGGGTTGAACTATGCCGCCTCGTAAACCTACACAAAGCAAATCTCCATGAAAGCGAATCCCACTTCCCACTCCGGGCTTTTTAATCCCCGCATCTTACTAGCGTTCACTCTTTGTTCTGTCGCTGTCCTGTTCGTAATGTTGAGTTTTGCGTCAATGCCGCCAACAAGCAATGTGACCGTTCCCTCGACCATCGGCCAGACAGTTACGAAGACTTGGACAGGCACGATCCCGCCGCTTGCGAACGCGTCGAGCAATTGTGCCGTACTTGCTGATACCCCGGCTGCGGATACGCATACATCGACCATCAACGTACCGGCAGGCATCTACAGCACGCTTTCGGCGAAGTTCGAGTTTAAGATCACTTGGGATGGAGCGTCCGGGAATGACGAAGTCCTTACTGTCGTTGGTCCTGCCGGCGAGGTCGGCTCGAGCGATGGAGGCAATCCAATCGAGGTAGTGGCCGCAAATAATCTCGTTGCTGGCGCCTACAAGATCATCGCCTGCGGCTTTGTCAGCGGACCCACTCCGCAGGCGTACAACGGAACGTTGACGATTACCACTGTGGGTGTCGAGCCGCCACCACCACCCAACTATACGACCGGCGCGATTACCTTTGGACCCGCGACTGTAGTCGACTTCCAGCGCACGGAGGGGGAGCCGCTCCTGCATCTCGACAAGGACGCGAAGTACTGGGACAGCGGTCCATGGGGCTTCAGCACAACACAATCATTTATGCATCGCTCGGTCGACAGCGGAGATCAGTTCAACGTTGTCAGTCCTACTGCGTTGAGGCCAAACCCGCCGCCGGGCGGCGGCGATACCACGCACGCCATCGACGACCAAGGGTTCGTTTACTTCGGTGATCTCGAAGGCGCGCTGGAAGAACTCGACTGCTCGGTCTCGAACGACAACGGCAACACTTGGAAGAAGAATCCAGCCTGCGTTCCGATCACGGGTACCGATCGACAGTGGCTTGCAATCGACAATGGATCGAATCACACCATCGGCGCGGCCGGTGCCGCCGACAACACCGTCTTCTACGCCTATCACGATGTCGCTGCTGGACATCTGATCTACTCATCACCCGGCTCGACGGGGACGGCTGACGTCATGGGTGGCCTCGTCTTTACCAGCGCCGTAGCGTCTCCCACTGGGCTTTTCTATTCAGGCGGAGGCAACTGCGGGGAGCTCGTCTTCGATCCCGTTACTCGCAATCTTTATTACTCATGCTCGGCGACGAACCACATCGAGGTCATAGTCGGACATGTCAACCCGGGCCAGCGCACCGGGCTCACCTTTACGACCCACGTCCTTCCGAATTCACCGGGCGGTTCGGTCAGCAATCTATTCCCGCCAATCACCGTCGATAGCGCTGGAAACGTTTATGTAGTCTGGAGTGACCCCGGCGACCATAACCTCTATTACGCATATTCGACCAATCAGGGGAACACCTGGCAGCCCACAGTTAAGGTCAATGCGCCGCCCGCGAAGTCGAACGTCTTCGCGTGGGCCGAGGCCGGAACAGCTGGAAATCTCGTCGCAATCTGGCTCGGCAACGACTCGGCCACACTTAGCGATAACATGCCAAATTTTGGCAGCAATCCCGCTGGCGCGACCGCTTTTCCGTGGTTTGGCTACGTGTCCCTGATCCGGAATGCGAATACGCCTAGTCCAACCTTCGAGCAGGATCGGTTCACAGAAAAACCGATGCACTACGGCCAGATTTGCAATAGCGGCATCGGCTGTACGGCTTCGATGGGTGATCGCGTGATGGCCGACTTCCTGTCGGTGGATCTCGCTCCTGATGGCGCCATCCAGATAATATTTAACGACGTGTCGAGCCAGTATCACGGGGCTCATCTGTTTCTCGCGCGACAGCGCACTGGGCCAACTCCGACCGGGACGACGCTGAGTAAGGCCACTCCCATAAGTCCGGTATTCGATCCAACTGGCGATGCGCAAGTGCCACATTATTCACCGACCGGCGCTGGAGCGAATCTTCCTCAACTGGACTTTACACAGGTCAGCATGACCCAACCCAACGCCACCACACTCCGCGTTTCAATGACGTTGAACAGCCTGGCCAGCCTCCTCCCGCCGACCGGCAAGGCGGACACATTTTGGATCACGCGTTTTCAGGCACTATCGAGAGACGATACGAACGTAACGAATGTTTATCGCGTCTTCTATGTCGGCGCTGAATCGGTTGGCGGAGCAGCGCCGATTTTCTTTGCCGGCAGTCCGACCAGGGACGGCCCGCCGGCTGGCTGCACCACAACTACACCGGGCACGTGCAAGGTTGTGCAATATCCCGCCGAGATCACTAACCTAACGGGACCGGTGACTGGCTCAGTCAATGGCAATACGATCTGCGTAGACATACCGCTTAGCGCGTTCGGCGCCAACCGACCCATTGGCAACCCTCTTTATAATGTCGCTGCCTTTAGCGGCGGCCGAAACAATGTCGTAGCTGACGTCTACACCGAAGGGGACTCGACGCGCTCGTTCGACTTCACGCTGGGTAATGTTACGACAACACCGTTGCTTAGTGTCGTCTCCAGAAAAGTTCACGGTCCTGCTGGCACCTTCGATATCAATCTGCCACTCACCGGGCCACGCGGAGTTGAATGCCGCAATCCCGGCTCGACTGGTGACGCAGGTGTCGATTACAAGTTAATCTTTAGCTTTGCCGGTGCGGTGACGAGCTGCGGAACAGCCAGCACTGGCACCGTAAGCAGCGGACCGGCGGCAAACCAATGCACAGTCAAGCTTACGGGCGTGCCCAATGCCCAGTATCTCACGGTTAGCCTAACCGGAGTGAACGTGCCTACGGCCTGTCCTCCGTTCACCGGTAACGCTGCCGCGACAATGGGTGTGCTCCTCGGCGACACGAACGCCAACGGCACGGTGAACTCAACTGATGTCAGTCAGACAAAAACTGATTCCGGAAAGCTGGCCGATAATAGCACTTTCCGCAGGGATGTGAGCGTTAGCGGCGTTATTAACAGCACCGATGTTTCGATAGTAAAATCGAAGTCAGGCACTGGGTTGCCTTCCGATCCGCAACAAGACAGACGGACGTCCCCAACAACACGTTAATAGAGATAGTTCGGACTAGCCTAACGAGTATTCGCGTGAACTCACTCGAGCGTGTGTTTACAACTCGTTAGGTAGGCCCGATTGCTGTAATCGGAAACAGTTTATGAAAAAAAGCTCCTCTTCTGTAATAGCTCGCGCCACCATCAGCGCACTCTTTCTCATCACCAGCCTTGTGCTCGTGGTGCTCGCGGTGAACATTAACGCGCTCGACAAAAAGCGGGTGTTGACCGACCCCCCCACCAAGACAGCGACGCGGACGAATAAGCCCGCCGGTCCCGCGACCCCAAGCGTTAACGCCGTTCCAATTACTTTTGGTCCGGCGACGGTCGCGGATGCCCAACGTACCGAAGGCGAACCGATTAATTGGTACGACAAGTTCGGTAACTATTGGACCGCAGGACCCTTTGGCTTTGTGAGCGGTTTCTCTTTCGTCCAGCGTTCCACCGACAATGGCGATCAATTTAATATTGTCAGTTCCACGGGCACGCGCCCAGACCCACCGCGCGGTGGAGGCGACAGCGAAATCGTCACCGACGATCAGGGTTTTGTCTATTACGTGGATTTGCAAGACGATAACTTTGGTACGGCGGTGAGCAACGACAATGGGAACACTTGGCGCAAAAACTATGTCGCCGTCGCAGGCGCCGTCACCGATCGTCAATGGCTCGTCTTCGATAATGGGCTGACCGGGAGCGCAGACGACAACACGATCTTTCTTTTCGAAAACGATTTGCTCGGGCAAACGGTCGTTTCCTCGCCCGGCTCGACAGGCGACACGGATGCGATGGGTGGGCTGGTGTGGCAACAGGCGGTGAGCCGGACGAGCAACATCAACGACGGCTCGCCGTGCGGGCAGGCGCGTTTCGATACCATCAGTCGCATCATGTATTACCCGTGCGCGAACGGCAATCACATCGAAATTACCAAATTGCACGTGGACCCAGGTCAGCGCACCGGGCTTACCTTCACCAAAGTCAATACACCCGCATCGCCCGGCGGTTCGGTGGGCGCGATTTTCCCGAACCTGTCCATTGATTCTGCTGGAAATATCTACGCGGTGTGGATCGACGACAGCAATCATCAGGTCTATTTCTCCGCTTCCACCAATCAAGGCGGGACGTGGGGACCTGTGACCCAGATCAACAGCGCGCCCGCGAACAACAACGTCTTTGTCTGGGCGAACGCGGGTGTGAGTGGACGACTCGCCGTCGCATGGATTGGCAACGTGGACACGACGCCCAGCGACAATATGCCATCCTGGTTCAATAACCGCGTCACGGCGACCGCGTTCAAGTGGTATGGCTATGCCGCGTTGGTCACGGACGCGACCACGGCACCCAGCGTAACGCAAGCGCGCTTCACCGAAAAGCCGATGTACTATGGCCAAATCTGCAGCGGCGGTCTCGGCTGTACGGTTTCGATGGGTGACCGTACCATGGCGGATTTTTTCGCGTTGAGGATTGACCCTGCCGACGGCGCGATGCGGATTATTTACAACGATGTGACGAGCCAACATCACGGCGCGCATCTCTTTGAAGAGCGTCAGTTGACCGGACCAACAGCGGTCGGCAACACTCTTAACTATCCACTGCCGCCCAATCCGATGAACGACCCGACCGGCGACGCGCAAGTGCCGCATTATGTCCCAGTGACGGGACCCGGCGCGAACCAGCCGCAGCTCGACTTTACGCAGCTGCGCGTCAGCCAGCCCACCGCCAACATGCTCCGCTTTCAGATGACGCTAAACAATCTCTCCAGCCTCCTCCCGCCTCCGGGGAAAGCGAACGCATTTTGGATCACGCGCTTTCAGGCGCAGTCCGTTGGCGACTCGAATGGGACGCCCGGCACGGAAGAAGCCTATCGCATCTTTTACGTCGGCGCAGAATCGGCCGCGGGACAGGCGCCCACTTTCTTCGCCGGCAGCGGCAACGCAGCCGACGCGACGACGCACGCGCCGGGTAATGGCTGTTTGCCTACATCCGCGCCGGGAGCTTGCAAGATCGTTTTTTATCCGGCGGAGGTTACCGCAACCGGTTGTAAGACGGGCAACACCTTCTTGATTGATGTTCCACTGACGAACGGCTTTGGCACGGGTCGCCCCATCAACGGCACGACGCTTTACAACGTGACCGCGTTCAGCGGCGGACGCAACACTGCAGACGACGTCTACGCCGACGCCGACTCGACGCGCTCGTTCGATTTTCCACTCGGCAATATTTCTGGGCCGTCCGCGTTGCTTAGTGTCGTCTCCAGAAAAATCCACGGTCCTGCTGGCACGTTCGATATCAATTTGCCGCTCACTGGACCGCGCGGAGTTGAATGCCGCAATCCCGGCTCGACTGGCGATTCTGGCGTCGATTACAAAATGATCTTCAGTTTTTCAGGTGCTGTGACGAGTTGCGGCAGCGCCAGCACTGGCACGCTAAGCAGCGGCCCCAGCCCGAACCAATGTACAGTGAAGCTCACCGGTCTCCCCAATGCCCAATACATCACTGTTACCTTGACCGGAGTGAGCGTGCCCACGGCATGTCCCACCCCGTTCGTCGGTAACGTTGCCGGGACAATGGGACTGCTTGTTGGCGATACTACCGGCGACGGCACAGTGAACGCCTCCGATGTCAGTCAGACAAAAGTGCAAAGCGGAACGGCTGCGAACAGTTCCGATTTCCGCACCGATGTAGCGGTAAACGGCTTGATTAATAGCTCCGATATCTCTGTCGTGAAATCGAAGTCTGGCACGGCACTGCCTTCGCCGCCATCTCCACCGTCAAGGCCTGCGGCGGAACGGCAATAAAACGATAGTTTGTTCCCTTTAACTTTTACCTAACGAGTACGCGCGCACCACCCAGTCGAGGGCCTCTGCCCGGCTCGTTAGGCTGCCCTCAAGCTGTCGTGTCTCGACCGCTTCGAGAATTTCCCCAAACTCCGGGCCGGGTTTCAAACCGAGCGCGATCAGATCATCGCCCCGCACCAACGGTGGCGGAATGATGGGCTCGTTTGCGAACTCTTCGCGTTTGCGCTGGAGAAAATGGTAATTCTCCATCATGCGATGGCTGCTGGCGCAATCGACGCGGTGCAATTCCAACTCTTCATCAAAAGTCGGACGCGCCATGAAACGTTTCAGTTTCGCCACACGCATGCGCGGCACATCTTTGAAGACCATGTGTTGCCGCACCATTTCCACCGTCGCGTCGATCTCGGCGCGCGAAAATCGCAAACGCTCCAAGATTTGCTCCGTCATTTCCGCGCCGATGCGATCGTGCGCATTGAAACGGATGCGCCCCGTCTCATCTACAGTCGCAGTGCAGGGTTTAGCGACATCGTGAAGTAAGACAGAGAAGACGAGCGGCACCGAGACGGTCTCGGGCAGCAATTTCAACATTAAGCGCGTATGTCGAAACACGTCGCCTTCCGGATGAAATTGCTCGGGCTGCTCGCAACCTTTCATCGCATCCAGTTCCGGCAGGATCGTCCGCATTAATCCACTTTCATCGAGCAGATCCCAACCAGATACTCGATTTGGGGAGAGGAAAATCCGCACAAGCTCTTCTCGAATTCTTTCCGCGCTGATATCATTAATCTGCGGAGCGGATTGCTGCAGCGCTTTCCATGTTGCTGGTTCAATCGCGAAACCAAGCACGGTTGCGAAGCGAATCGCGCGCAGCATTCGTAAGCGATCCTCGGCAAACCGCTGCGCCGGATCGCCAATCGCGCGAATTAATTTCGCCTCGAGATCGGCGCGGCCCCCGACGAAATCAATGACTTCTTCCTTCTCCGGATCGAAAAACATTCCGTTGATCGTGAAATCGCGCCGCTTCGCGTCCTCTTCAGCGGAAGAGAAATGCACTTCAGTCGGTCGCCGGCCGTCGAGATAAACTCCGTCTGAACGAAACGTCGCGACCTCGAATTGAAATCCATCTTCCAAAACCACGATAACGCCAAAGTGTGCGCCCACTGCGTAGGTGCGCGAAAAAATCTTCTGCACTTCTTCTGGTCGCGCGTTCGTCGCGACATCGAAGTCTTTCGGTGTTTCACCGCGAATGAGATCTCGGACACAACCGCCGGCGAAGTACGCGACATGACCATGTTCGCGCAAGCGCGCGACAACTTTCCGCGCCGCGATTTCCATCGGCGATTGTTCTCTTTCCGTCTGGCGCATCCAGTCTTAATTGTAGCGGCGGTCTCTGACCGTCGCACTTCAATAACGCTAGCTATACTCTTCGCCCATGGTGAACCTGAAACCATCGCTCAACTGGCTCCTAATCTTCGTGCCGATCGCGATCGCGCTTCGCTTTTGGCCTGGCGCCGCCAATCCCACCGCTCTCTTCATTTGCTCGGCTCTCGGCATCATTCCACTGGCCGGACTGATCGGCTGCGCGACTGAAGCTCTCGCCGCCCGGACGGGCGCGGCCATCGGCGGACTGTTGAATGTCACTTTCGGCAATGCCGCGGAATTGATCATCGCTTTGATCGCGCTATCCAAGGGCCTAACGAGTGTGGTGAAAGCCTCCATCACCGGTTCGATAATCGGAAACGTATTGCTTGTGCTTGGGCTGTCCGCGCTCTTAGGCGGAGCGAAATATCGCGAACAACATTTTAACCGCACCGCCGCGCGAACATCGGCGATTTCGCTCTCGCTTGCCGCCATTGCGTTAATTATTCCGAGCGTCTTTCATGCAGCTTCTCGCGCGGGTCCAGGTGGCTGGAGTCCGATGATCGCACAACGACTGTCGCTCGCAATTGCGGGGGTCTTATTTATCACCTACGCCTGCGTTCTGACTTTTACTTTGAAGACCCACAAGCAGCATTTCGGAGAAAGCGAAACCGAAGACGGGGCAGGTTGGTCACGCGCCAAATCGATTAGCGTTCTCTTGATCTCGACCGCGTTTGTAGCCTGGCTTTCAGAATTTCTTGTCGGTTCAATCGAAAGCGTCCGAACATCCCTCGGACTGACTGAGGTTTTTATTGGGGTGATTGTCGTCGCAATTGTCGGTAACGCGGCCGAGCACTCGACCGCGGTGACGATGGCACTCAAGAACAAAATGGATCTGAGCGTTGGGATCGCAGTCGGTTCCAGTCTGCAAATCGCGCTCTTTGTCGCGCCCGTTCTCGTTTTTCTTTCCTACGCCTTCGGCCGGCCGATGGATCTGGAATTTACCATGCCGGAAATCGTCGCTGTCGTGGTCTCAGTTTATATTTTGTTTCAGATTAATGGTGACGGCGAAACCAATTGGATCGAAGGCGTACAACTTCTGTCGCTCTACCTGATCCTGGCGATTTTATTTTTCTATCTTCCTGCAACGCACGCGGTGCACTAGCGAAAGGTAGGGGCGATTGACCTCAATCGCCCCTACCTGCGTTCTGGCGTGCTTTGTTCCTGTTTGAATGCGTGCACGATGAAAAAAGCCACCGCGACGCAGATGCAGGAATCCGCAACGTTGAACGCCGGCCATGGATGCGCCAGCGGGGCGTGCAGATCGAAAAGAAGAAAATCAATCACGTGACCGTGGAGGAAACGGTCGGTGACGTTGCCAAGAATTCCGGCAAGGAGAAGAGCAAGGGAAACATCGCGCCACGGATCGCGTTGGTGCGGACGGAGCAAAAGCGAAAGCACGAAAATCATCGCCACGCACGAGAGCCCGATGAAAAACAGATTGTTATTTTTAAACGAACCGAATGCGGCACCGGTATTCGTGACGTGCACGAGGTGAAAAAAATTTGGCACAACGACGCGCGGCTGTTCCGGATCAATCGAATGAATGACCATCCACTTCGTGAGCTGATCCAGCGCATAAAGCGGGAGCGAGAGAAAAAGGATCAACTTCATGCTTCTTCTCCTTTTGTCATGTCGAGCGCAGTCGAGATATCTCTAGCTTTTTCCGTCCGCTTCCATAGTAAGAGTGTCTCTTGTGGAGATCACACTTTCGCAGCGATCACACAGGTCCGGATGCGCGGCGCTCGTCCCGACGTAAGAACGATGTCGCCAGCACCGCGCGCATTTTCGAAATGCCGTTTTCGAAACGGTCGCAGACGGTTGCGTTCCTGGCTGCAACTTCAGTTCGCTCAAGATAAAAAACTCCTCGAGTTCTTCGTGGGAGACATCCGCTACCGTTTTTGGATCGCACTCTAAGGTCACCGCTGCTTCGAGCGCATTGCCAATCAACTTTTCCTGCCGAGCCCGTTCGATGGCCTGACCAATGACGGCGCGAAGCTTCAACAGTTCCTCGATCCGCTCCCGCGCCAAAGCATCGCGCCGCGCCTGATCAATTTCAGGAAATGTTTGCAAATGCACAGAGCCGCCGACACTCAAATAATCCCAGGCCTCTTCACTCGTGAAAACAAGAATGGGTGCGAGAAGCTGACAAAGCGCCTCGAAAATTTTTCGCATCGCGCTCTGCGTCGCGCGGCGCCGCGATGAATCGCGCGCGTCGCAATACATCCGATCCTTTGTGATGTCGACATACAGACTGCTCAGATCGACCGCGCAGAATTGATTGAGCGTGTGATAAACCTTGTGAAACTCGTAGGCGGCGTAGGCATCGCGACATTCCGCGACAACGTTTTCCACTCGATCCCCTATCCAGCGATCGACGAAAGTTGGCTCTTCATTCCTCTTTTCCTGCTTTCCTGATTCGAAATCTGAAAGATTGCCCAGCAAGATCCGGAGCGTGTTGCGAATACGGCGATAGGTATCGCCCAAGCGCGTAAACATTTCTTCGGAAAACGGAACATCGTCCGTGTAATTAATACTGCTGGCCCAGAGCCTAACGAGATCGGCGCCGTGACGGCCAACAAAGTGTCCCGCATCCATCGGCTTGTCGTAGGTGCTGGATTTCGAAATCTTTTTCCCATCGACATCGACGACGAAGCCGTGGGTAACACACGTTTTGTAAGGTGCGCGATCCTTGAGCGCGACACTCGTCATGAGCGAAGATTGAAACCAGCCGCGGTGTTGATCAGTCGCTTCCAAATACATTTCGGCCGGATCGTGCAATTCCGGTCGTTTCGCGCAAACCGCCTGATGCGAGACGCCGCTATCGATCCAGACGTCGAGCGTGTCGTTGCGGTGAGTTGTGCCTTCAGGCAATCCGAGTTCACGCGCGAGTGCGGCGTCGTCGAGTTCGAACCAGATATTTGACCCGCGCTTTTCAACAACGTCTGCCAGCTTGCGAATCCATTCCGGATTCAGAATGGCATCACCTGCGACCGAATAAAAAACCGGCAACGGCACGCCCCAACTGCGTTGACGAGAGATTACCCAATCGGGTCGGGACTCTACCGTTCCAGCTATCCGATTCTCCCCCCAGGGCGGGATCCATTTCACCGTCTTGATGGCGTCGAGAGCCTTTGTCCGCAGTTCGTCGAGACGAATAAAGAATTGTTCGACCGCGCGGAAGATGATCGGCGTCTTCGAACGCCAGCAATAAGGATAGGAATGCTGATAAACTTGTTCGCCGAGAAGCATTCCATTTTTCTTCAAGAGACGGATGACATCTGCATTCGCTTCGAAAACATATTTGCCAACCAATTCCGGGACGCCGACTTCTTCGGTGTAGCGACCGTGATCATCGACCGGCGAAAGAATGGGCATACCGTTCGCTTTGCCTAACGAGTAATCGTCTTCGCCATGTCCAGGAGCGACGTGCACGGCGCCCGTGCCGGTATCCATGGTAACGAAATCAGCCGTCAGGACGATGGCGGTGCGCGGAAGAAACGGATGCTGCGCGCCGACGCCTTCGATTTTGCTGCCGGGAAACGACTGCAACGGTTCGCCTGTCGGTTCCAGTTTCGTCGCCGCACAAAACTGCGGAACCAGTTTGTCAGCGAGGACGAGTGTTTCGGTTCGGGGCGCTGAGGCGCCTCCCACATTTTGAAATTCCTGCACAACGTAAAGTTCTTTCGGATGAACGGCAATGGCGAGGTTGGCCGGCAACGTCCACGGCGTCGTCGTCCAGATGGCAATGCTTGCTTTGTCCTTGAGCGCGCCGGTGACGATGGGAAATTTCACCCAGACGACGGTGTCTTCGCGATCCTGATACTCGACCTCGGCTTCCGCGAGCGCGGTTTGAGCGCCCGTGCTCCAAAAAACCGGCTTCAGGCTTTCATAAACCAGACCTTTCTCAACAAAGCCGGCAAAAGAGCGCAGGATTTCCGCCTCGTAACCTGGGTCCATCGTGAGATAGGGATGTTCCCAGTCGCCAAACACACCGAGTCGCTTGAACTGTGTGCGTTGAATATCGACGAACTTGCGGGCGAATGCTTCCGACTTTTTGCGAACTTCAAGCGGCGAAAGTTCGCGTGATTCCTTGACCACTTTGTATTCGATCGGCAAACCGTGGCAATCCCAACCCGGCACGTAGGGCGCGCGAAACCCCGCCATTGCTTTCGATTTCACCACGAGATCTTTGAGAATTTTGTTGAGCGCGGTGCCCATGTGCACGTCGCCATTTGCAAAGGGCGGTCCATCGTGCAGAACAAATAATTCGGCATCGGCCCGTGCTTTCTGAATTTGTTCATAGAGCCGCGTCTCTTCCCACATTTTCAGAATTTCCGGCTCGCGCGCAGCGAGGTTGGCCTTCATCGGAAAATCCGTTTTCGGCAGGTTGAGCGTATCTTTGTAGTTCTGACTCATCGCGGGCGCGCGACGCTACCATCCGCACTTCGAGAACGCAACGAACGGACGGTCACACGATTCGTAGGGAGGAAACCGGAAATAGTTTTTTGCGCGAATTACATAAATGTAACTTGAGCGACGCCGTCTTCCTTGTGCATACTCGCCTAACGAAAGCAGGTTCAGACGGCCCGTCGTTTTCACCCTAACGAGTAATCCCATGCAAAAGAATATTTCTTCTGAGACAGGCATTTTCCATCCACGCGGCTTAATTGCTTTGCTTCTTTTTATAGTCGCAGCATCACTTCTCATTTTTGGGTTCGCCGCACCGACACCAGCACCATCGAAAGCGCAGAAAGATTTAGAAGCGCCGTATTCAGGCAAGTTGCTCGCCGGCACATGGCAAAGGCTCGCAGCTCAGGGCTTGTTCGACACACCGGAGGGCGGCGTTGCGCAAAGAGCAGCGGCGGGTACTCCCGCCAGTTCGAGCAAGGGCGACGCGAAGTTGCTGCCGCTTGTTGGGGGAGCTGTTAATGCAACAGTGTCGCCGCCGGTCCGCAATTTGCCGGCCGCCAATCAGTTTTCGCTCTGGCGCGAGCGGCCGGAAGAAGGACAACTCAACCATCGCGAAAGGAAGAGTCCGCTAAAGGCATTTGAGCGCGATCGCGTGGCGCAAACCAAGGCGACTATCGTCGGCATGCCGCCGGTCGGAGTTTCATTCGAAGGAATGAACATAAGTTCGGCCTGTGGCAATTGCCTTCCTCCCGATACAAACGGCGCGGTCGGTCCGAATCATTATGTACAGATGGTGAATTCAAACTTTGCCATCTACAGCAAAGCTGGCGCTGTTTTGTCCCCGCCAAAGGCTATCAATACTTTATGGTCGGCCACACCGAACGCCGGGTGCGCGACCCACAACAACGGCGATCCTGTCGTGCTCTACGATCAAATGGCCGATCGCTGGATCTTGAGCCAGTTCCTCGTCCAGGCGTCGACCGAAAACTACGCCGAGTGCATCGCAGTTTCGCAAACTCCCGATCCGACCGGCGCATATTGGTTGTACGAGTTTGATGAAAGTCCAGACACGTTCCACGACTATCCGCATCTGGGCGTTTGGCCGGACGGCTATTACATGAGCACGAATCTATTTCCTAACAGCGCGCTGCTCACGAGCACGGGTGCGGGAGCGTGGGTTTTCGAGCGACCAAAAATGATAAAAGGCCAGGCGGCGCGATACGTCTACTTCGATGAGACACCGCTCGCCACACAGACCTACACTCCCGGCGGACAATTACCGGCGACAGTCGATGGACGTTATCCGCCCGTGGCGGGAGCGCCCAATTTCTTCGCGGAAGTGAACGACACAAACCAGCCGGACAATCCCGGACCGGGAGTGCATGACGAGATGCATTTGTGGAAGTTTCACGTCGATTGGAATAACCCGGCGAACTCGACTTTCGGTACGGGCTCGACGCCGCCCGCTCCCAAACCTGGATTCTCCGGTCAATTTGCAGGCAACGCCGGGCAACCGAATTTTGTTATTCCGGTGGCAAATTTTGTTCTGTCCGCTTGCCAGATTCAAAACGGTCCAAACGATTGCACTCCGGAAAAACTCAATCCGCCGCAACCGGCGCAGTATCTCGATGTGCTCGGGGATCGTCTCATGTTCCGGCTCGTCTATCGTAACTTCGGCAACCACGAATCCCTCGTTCTTAATCACACCGTTGATGCCCTCGTCGACCAACCAATGGGCGTCGCGCGAAACGGTGTTCGCTGGTACGAAGTTCGAAATCTGAGCACGACACCGACGGTATTCCAACAAGGAACCTTCGCGCCGCTACAGGATCCAACGGATCCGCTCTGGCGCTGGATGGGAAGTGCGGCCATGGATAATGGCGGTAATCTCGCCATCGGCTATAGCGCGAGCGGACCAAATCATTTCCCCTCCCTCCACTACGCCGGCCGCCTAACGAGTGATCCGTTGAATGTTTTGACGCAGGGTGAAGCGGTCATGTTCCTCGGGCAAGGTATCGAAGCAAACACTGGTATCTTCCCGTTCCGCAATCGTTGGGGCGATTACAGCAACCTGACGGTTGATCCCGTCGACGATTGCACTTTTTGGTACACGAACGAGTACCTCGCTCCAAACGCGCCGACCGATATTCTGCCGGTCGATTGGCACACGCGTGTCGGCACCTTTAAATTTTCCCAATGTGTTTCCGCTGTCCTAGTCCCTGTTAGCGCGGTCTCGCGAAAAACTCACGATCTAGCAGGCGTATTCGATATCGACCTTCCGCTTATAGGCACGCCGGGCATCGAGTGCCGCACTGGCGGAACTTCAGGCGAGCACCAGGTGGTGGTCACGTTTGTTGTCCCAGTGACCGTTACCTCAGCTTCGGTCACCTCAGGAGTAGGATCAGTCTCCGGCACAACCATCTCCGGTAACCAGGTGTTCGTGAATCTGACTGGCGTCGCCAATGCACAAAAGATCGCGATAACTCTCTTTGGCGTGAGTGACGGCTCGACAACGGGCAACGTAGTCATTCCGATGGGCGTGCTGCTGGGCGATACTAACGCCAGCGGCGCGACGAATAGCACCGACATTGGCCAGACAAAAGCGAACTCCGGAAAGACGGCCGATGCTTCGAACTTTCGCACCGATGTTACCGTTAACGGACTCATCAACAGCTCCGACGTAGCAACAGTGAAGGCAAGTTCCGGGACGGCGCTTCCTCCTTAAACTCGTTAGGCAGAAGAAATACTTCGCGCCGCCATATGATGCGCGGCTTTTTGCAATTCCGAGATCGTGGCGCGCAACTGTGCGGTGCGTTCGCGCACCACTTCTTCCAGAGCAGCGCGTTGATTATCCAGGAGCAAATGATTCTGCCGCCAATGGAGCAAATTGTGAATGCGCAAAAGAACTTCTGTTTGATCGAATGGCTTGAGCAGGAAATCGGTCGCGCCGCATTGAAGCGAGCGCCGTTTCGTTTCCTGACTCATATCCGCCGTTAGGATGAGTACCGGTAGAAAACCTGCAATAGCATTACCGGAACGAAGCGTTTCCAAGATCGTAAACCCGTCGACATACGGCATCATGAGGTCGAGCAAAATCAAGTCCGGTTCGAACTCGGCGCATGTGGCCAGAGCCTCCCGCGAATCAGTGAGCGAACGGACGCGGGTATAACCGCTCTCGCGCAGCATATCTTCCAGGAGCGCCACGTTGACCGGCTCATCGTCCACGATGAGCAGTTTCATACGCTGCAATATCGGTTCGCTGTTCATGCGGTGGCGCAGACGAGCGGCGCTCTAGCATGCAGGTGTTGGTCGATGACTTTGAGGAAGCGTTCGACATCAAGTGGTTTGGTCAGGTAATCGCTCGCGCCCGCAGCGAGCAAACGATCAATCTGCGATTTCGTCGCGTCCGCGCTCAGCACAATTACCGGAATCGTGCTCGTGCGCGCATCGGCTTTTAAGCGAGCGAGCACTTCCGCGCCGGTTATATCCGGAAGATGAAGATCGAGCAAAATCGCATCCGGCCGATGCCGCGACGCCAGTTCCAAACCCAGCAGGCCTTGCATCGCACTGATCAATTTGATGGACTGCTCATCGCCAAGAAGATGTTCGATCAAGGTAAGGTTAGAAACGTTGTCTTCGATGTAGAGAAGCGTTTTTACTTCCCTGCCCGGCGCCGCGAACGGGACCAAAGTAGGCCGTCCGGCGCTGACGAGACGCTCCCGCGGACTGGCGACGATCGGAAATTCGACCCAGAAGCTCGCCCCTTTGTCGGGCTGGCTTTCGCCGATTTTTCCACCCATCGCTTCGGTCAAACGTTTCGAAAGCGCGAGGCCAAGACCTGTCCCCTGCGTTCCCGTAACTTCCGCACCGAGCCGATCGAAGGCGCCGAAAAGCCGATTGCGTTTGTCGGGCGGGATGCCAGGGCCGTTGTCAGAAATTGAAAGTCGAAGATGGGCCGTCCGCTGTTCCACTGTGACCGCGATGCGCTCTCCATCGCAATTGTACTTCACGGCGTTGGACAGAATATTGAGCAGCACTTGTTTGAGACGTTGCCGATCGGCCAGAATATTTGTTTCAGGCGAAACGAAATCGTTTCGTTCGATTTGCATTCTGCGTTGCGAAGCAAGAGGCCGAATAATATCGAGCACCTCGGAGAGAGCGTCTCCCATGCAAACGGGTTCGACGGAAAGTTGGATGCGCCCCGTTTCGATACGGGAGATCTCCAGCACTTCGTTGATCAAGGAAAGAAGATGTTGCCCCGCACGGTAAATGTGGCCCACGCGTTCTCGCTGGACCAAGGGCAACTCCTGACGTTCGAGCACTTGGGAGAAACCAAGAATGGCATTGAGTGGCGTCCGCAGTTCATGACTCATGCGGGAAAGAAATTCACTCTTCGCGTTGTTTGCGCGTTCGGCCTCGTCTTTGGCCTGTTGCAGGGCCGTGGCTGCTTTCTTCCGCTGTGTAATGTCCTCTACCATGATGAGGAAATGACGCGGCTGATCGTCTTTGTCGCGGATGACCGATGCGGTCCGGCTCGCCCAGAGAACGTCTTTGTTCTTTTGGATGTAACGTTTTTCCCCGGTGTATCTCTTCGTCCCATTGAGCAGAGATTTGGCCAATTGCCGGGCCTCTTCGATGTCATCAGGAAATGTGATCTCTTCAGTGTTTAGTCCCGCAAGCTCCTCGTCGGAATATCCAAGCAGCTGGCAAAGCCTGGCATTCGCGTGTAGGAACGTTTCGTCCAATCCCACTACCGCCATACCGATTGGCGCTTCTTCAAACGTTTCGCGGAAGTTGCGTTCGCTTACTTCAAGTTCCGCCGTTCGGTTCGCGATCGAGCGCATTTCGCGAATGCTGCGCAAACACGAAATCACGAGAAAGATGTCTTCGAACACGACCCAGGTCGCGTGTTCAAGTGTTCGCCACGGACTCGCGTTGAGAACACCATAAACGGAGAACGGCCAGTAAATTCCGCGCAGAAAATGATCAAGGCCAACAACGACCGTTGCCGGGATGAGCACGCGCCAGTCACGATAGAAGGAGAGAATCACGAGTGAAACGAAGACGTGGAAATGCGTTTCGATTCGCCCGCCCGTCAATCCGATGAGCAGAGCGGACATTAGCATTTGCGCTGTCGCGATTATATATCGCGTGATGGCTGCACCGGGCCAGGCGTGAGTCAGCCAAATCGGAAACAGGCTGATGGCTCCGCCCAAGAAAACTGCCGCCCATACATGAATGTGAACCTGGCTCGTCTGTCCGGTCCAGGTATGGGGTGAGATGAGCAATGCCATCAAAATTCCCGCAAACCATTGGACGATCATCAACCGCGCGAACAGTTGATCGGTCTTGCAAAAGATCTCGTGCCGATGAGCCTCAAACAACGCCTCGGCATGGGCGGAGGATTCCTGCCCGCTCGATTCGCTGTTCAATTTAAACATTGCGCGCGATTTCCTTTGCGGGCCTTGTCAACCAGGGAACAACCGAACACGAATGTTCGAGCGAGGACAGAATGATGATCGTTTACCAGCGCAACGATGGCGTTTTCGCCGGCGTTGTCGCCGGAATGTCCGCGCGATTGCGTGATGCCTCCGTTGAACAGTAAACTTCCATTACGATCGTAAAGAAACGTGTGGCCCGATGTTTCGGCCCCGAACTTTCGCGCCTCAATTCCATCAACATCTGACACCACAGTCACTCCGGGGATTTTTGCCGCCGTGCGCCGGAGCTCGGTGTTCTCCCAATCGGGCGGCGCAAACTGTGGTTTTAGGAACAGGACACAGGCTGAAACTTTTCCCTGCACGTGCGCCATAATTTTCCCCAGTTCATCCATACTCGCCCGCGTGCATGGGCACTGCGGATGAGCCAGCATTACGAGCACATCACGGTCGATGGGTGGGGAAATTTTAGACGCGGCCGGCCATGCGTTGCGAATCGCGCCGACGCGGCCGGGCGCATTTTCGTAACTCATCAAAGTACGCAGGCCCATGCCCACAGTAGCGATCCATACGACAGCCAGAATTGCGGTCGTATAAAGGCGGCGCAACGGCCGCTTGTGAGGTTGTTTCATTGCTCCTTTTTAGGAGAGCAAGGGTCATTCCACTCAGTGTGGAAATTATAAGGCAAACCACGAAACGGTCGAAACTTACACTCCGCCGCGCGCGCTGACCCATTGCACCGCAAAACGGGCGACCTGACGCGCATTGCTGAGCTTCAGTTTCTCTTTGATCCGAGCACGATGGGCTTCCACCGTTTTCGGACTCAAATGTAGATCGCGGGCAATAGTTTTTACTTCCTGACCCTTGCCGATGAGTTCAAGGACTTCAAGTTCTCTATCGGTCAATGAATCGGTCAAGTTCGCGCCTGGCGCCGCTTTGCTCATCACCACGTTGGTAATCACTTCGCTCGCCATACCCGGGCTGAGATAAGTGCGACCGTCGATCAATTCGCGTACAGCCACGAGCACGCTGCCGAGCGCTTCCTGTTTCGTCACGTAACCGTTCGCGCCCGCTCGTAACGAACGCACAGCATACGTCGGTTCGTCGTGCATCGATAAAATCAACACCGGCATTCTCGAAAATTCTGCGCGGATCGACTTCGTTAGCTCCAAGCCATTCGGTCCCTTTAAACCGAGATCGGCAATCACAAGGTGCGGTTTCAATTTTCGGATAAGCGTCATCGCTTCGGGAGCGCTGCTCGCTTCGCCGACAACCGCAAATCCGTCGTCAGAATTGAGCAGTTGCACCAGGCCATGGCGAAAAAGTGGATGATCATCCACGACCACGATACGAATTGCCTCAGGCAACTCCTCCTTTGGATTATCAACTGTCCCACTTCCGAGTGAAGAAGGCGCCTGGGGTTTTGAAGGAAGCGGTTTTGGCTGCGCCTTCCCCAGATCGGTGTATGCCTTGACTGATCCACCCTTTACTTTAGCCACCGCCTTGCGGCGAATTGCCGTCGGCGTGGTGCGAGAAAGCGGGGGGTGTTTCTGAGCCTTCTTCTTCACGATCGCCGTAGATAGCAAGCGACCCTTGTGCCGCAAGGCTTTAGTTTAGTGATCTCCAGACGCGCTCCGATCGTCCGCGCGCGATAGTTCATGATGTGAAGGCCTAGTCCCGTGGACCCCGCCGAGCTCGCAGGAATGCCGACACCATCATCGCTCACACTTAGTTCGAGTTTTTTTCCAGAGCTACGCATTCGCACCACAATTTCGCGCGCCCGTGCGTGCTTGTTCGCATTTATTACTGCTTCCCGCGCAATTCTGTAAAGGTGTACTGAAACTGTCGGATCGGTTACCAAAACTTCCTTTTTCGCATCGAGGCGACACGGGACGCTCCAATGCTCTTGGTTTACGAGCGACTCAAGCGCCGTCATTAATCCCGCTGCGTCCATTTCGACGGGATGCAAGCCGCGAGCAATCATGCGTGCTTCGCTTACGCCGTCATTGATCAGTCCGGCGATCTTATCGATCTCTGCGGGTTCGATTTGTTTTGCACTCCTTACTCGCTCGGCGACGGCGCGCGTCATGAACGCGGTCGCGGCCAGATGCTGGCAAAGGCTATCGTGCAAATCCTGTCCGATGCGGCGTTGTTCGCGGTCGCTGATTTCGAGGAGTTCACCTTCCAATTTCTTGCGCAGAGCGAACTCGACTTTCAACTCCTCATTTGCCGCGATCAATGCGGCGGTGCGTTCCCTGGCGCGCCGGGCCAGCCTTTGTTCGCGGCGGCGCAAGTCTGCTTCGCTCAATTTGAATGCGATCATGTCCGAGATCTGCCGCACGTAAAGATCGGTCAATCGTAGTTCGCGTTCCGAAAGAGGGCGCGGTTTCCGAAAGTATGTCGAGAGCACTCCCAGCGTTTTCCCGCTGCGATCGATGAGCGGAGTCGATTGCACCGCGCGGTAGCCGGCTTTGCGCGCGATCTGGCGATGCGGTTTGTACTCCCGATCACGTTCGATATCCTCAATGATGACTCGCTTTCTTTTCTTTAAGGCTCGCCGGAATGCAGGCCACTCACCTGCGCGCTTGAAATAGTTCATTATCTCCTCGTCGAATCCACGCTGGGCAAGAATTTCTAAAACCCCCGTCCGCCGTTTAACGATTTGAATATTACCGAAGTCGGCGCCGTGCAGCGCGATCGATGCGTCCAACGCCTGCTCCAGCAGTGGCTCTAATTCCGAAACCACGAAAGACTGTCTGGTCAATTCATGCAGTCGCGTCATTGCCGCCAAATCGGCGTCCGATCTATCTTTCAGCGCGAGGAGCTCTGCGGCCGCCTCCTTTCGCTCCGTTATGTCGCGTGTCACACCGGCTACTGCTTCGACCTCACCACCAAGAGATAAAAGCGGCACAAAAATGTATTCGTACTGTCGTTCGCCCACCGCGCTCGTGTACGGCGTCTCATCTTTCAGTGGCTGACGCGTCTTAATGACTTTCTGAATTTGATGCTGCAGTTTCCTTGCTAAATCCGGCGGATAATCCAAGTCGTGGAAATTTTTACCGACCGCCTCGTCGAAGGTCTTTTGCCATAGGTCGAGCAGAGGCTGGTTGACAAAGGTGAATCGTCCCGACAAATCGAAACTGTAAATAAAGTCGGGCACGGAAGAAACGACTGCATCGAAATTTCGCAGTTGCCTTTCGAGTTCATCGGAAAGTTCGCGCAATGTTTCTTCGGATTGCTTGCGCTCCGCGATGTCCACGAACGAGGTAATGACGCCATCGATGTTTCCGCGCGCATCGCGCAAGGGCGCAAAGTTAGCCAGGACCGGCAGGCGCGAACCGTCCGGCCTCTCAATAAATACTTCCACATCGAGCGCGGCGATTCCGGTACGTAGCACTTCCACCATCGGACTCCGCGCGTGTGGGAGGCGCTTCCCACTCGGAAGCCATAATTTTAACGAGCCGCAGTATCGCTCCACACCACATTCCGGTTCGCGACCCCAAAGTTCGGCGGCGCGAAGATTGTAGTATTGAATTACGGCGTTTCGATCGCAGACAAACACGGCCATGGGCGCCGAAGCGAATAAGCTGCGGTAGCGTTCCTCACTTTCGTGAAGGTCTTCTTCCGCTCCCTTGCGGCGCTCAACTTCAACGTGTCGTCCGTTCTCGAGAAACGGGCGGCGCGTACCCGTGCCGTTTCTTTCCGTCTTTCTCCGTCCGTTTCGTTTGGAACCCATAACCACCCATCCTCCAGAAGATGCTTTAATTCCTCGCCGGTTTACCAACAATAGCGAACCGCTCTTAACAGTGGAAGGACTAACGCTTCTGCCTGAATAGGCGAGGCAGCCTTTATATTCCCGCAGTTTAAGCCCCCGGTGCGCAGCGCACATACGGCTGCGCATCAGGACAAAAGCGATCAAGAAGCTGATCGATAAAAAGAGCTTTTCCGAAAAGCGTTCGGAAGATAAGGATCGCGCTGCGTTATGAAAAAAAAGGTTGATGAGGACGCCGACTATCGGCGGGTGGTCGCTGGCTTACAAAATTGCGAAGAACGATACAACGGTTTGCTTAACTCCATCGACGGTGGCGCAGATTCGCGTCTCACAGCTGCGCTCGCAACACTCAAAACCGAAGTACGGCACCGTCGAAGTTTAGAAGCTGAATTGCTAACAGCGGTCGAGGCCGAACGTCAACGCATTGGGCAGGATTTGCACGACGCCTGCACGTAGTCGATCGCATCGTCCGCGCGATCGATCGCGCCAATGATCCCGTTGATGCCGTCGCCAGGATAACCGTAGATGCGAGTGATCCCCCACTCCACGATTCGCTTGATTAGGAAGTCGCTCGCCGTTTCAGCCATAAAACAAAGCGCGCGCTAAGACCTGTGCGATCTCAGCGCGCGCGTTCTGTAAATACAATGCTTAACGAAGCCTACTTCTTCGCGCCTTCCATCTTCTGCGCCATCTCGAGGTGTTCCTTCATCACCGACACGGTGTCGTCGATAAATTTCTTCAAGTCCTCGTTCTTCACCTCGCCCTTCGCGCTTTCAAACTCCGCAATATCTTTCTGGTGGTCCTTCACCATTGCCTTCACATAAGCCGCGTCGAACGATTCGCCCGACATCTTGGAGAATTTGTCGATCATTGCCTGATGCTTTGCGTTCACCTTGTCGGGAACATCGACATTCATCTTTGAGGCGATGCTTTTGAGATCATCGTTCGCTTTTCCGTGATCTTTCACCATGCGCTCGCCAAAGCTCTTCACGTCATCCTTCTGGCCGTTTTTTGCGGCGATCTTGCCCAGCTCAACTTCGGTCATACCGCCATTGGCCGCCTTCTTGATAAATGCGGCGTCCGCGCTCGACTTGTTGGCAGCACCGGACTTTTCTTTCTCCGCTCCAAATGAAATGGCGCTCGTTACAGCGAGAGCAGTAGCGATGCCGACAGTCATAATAAAATTGATCTTCATAGTGTAATTAAATACGTGGCCGAAAGGCTGAATGGATGTTGAAAAGTTCCCTGTGCCTTCTCACTGTTGCTATCGCTACGCGACGCCCATCCAATCTCCGCGAGGCCGGACAGTGATCAGGAAAATTTCCATCCGGTCCTTAAAGCGGCAGCGTTTCAGTCTTGCTTACGGCATAAATGGAGGCTGCGTGAGAGGGAAGCTTCGGAAGATGATTCCGCTAGAATGCACTCCCGAAGAACTCACGCAGCCGTCCGCCGTCACCACGTCGTCCAGCAGTGAATAATACCACCAATGACGGTCCGCCCGACTGTCCCACCTTCAAGCCTTCTCAAAAGATTGTTGATGCCAGTAAATTGAAATCGCACACAGAATGAAGAAACAAAAAGACAACTGGTTTCGACGCCATTCGTTAAGTGTGGTCGCAATCGCGCTCCTGCTTGTGTGGATCGTCGGCTACCGCATGCTCGATGAGAAAACTCATCTCGGTGCATTCTTTGGAAATGCGATCGCAGATTGGAGCGGCTCGGTCGTGATTATTCTCGGAACGAAATTCTTTTACGAAATCGGCTCCGCGGAGAGTCGGCCCGTTCCCGGACACAAAAAGAACAAATGGGTCGATTTCCTGCGATGCCATTCGCTTCTCATTTTTATTTCTATTACCGGCGTCGGCTGGTTGTTGCTGTATCTGCGCATGAATCCCCAGGACAAATGGGGGCAGGTCGTGGGCAATATCGTTTCTGAATGGCTGCAGATGGCCGGTCTTGTGTTCCTGACCAAGGAATTAGCGGAACGCGGATCGAAAGAGAGCCGCCGCTAACACATTGAACCAAATCCAACAGAGGCCGCGGAAACGATTAGCTTGAAAAAGGCTATGGCAGGCAAAGCGAACTTACTCGGTCATCCCATCCATCCGATGTTGATTGCATTTCCGCTCGGCATTTTCCCGATCGCGGTTTTGTTCGACATCCTTTACCTGGTCAAAAAGAACGGCTACTGGGCGGGCTTTTCATTTTGGCTGATCGCGATTGGAATTGTCAGCGGGTTAATTGCTGCGCTGTTTGGTTTCATTGATTGGCTCGGCCTACAAAATGGTACGCGCGCGAAACGGATCGGACTGTGGCACGGGGGGATCAATGTCGTGGTGGTCGCGCTTTTCGCGATCAGCTGGCTAATGCGGCGGGCAACACCCGATGCTCCATCGTTTGGCGCCATCGTTTTGGGGATTGCTGCGCTTGTTTTCGCATTAGTCGCGGCGTGGTTGGGCGGTGAGCTGGTTTATCGAATGAGCGTCGGCGTTGATGAAGGGGCACACGTTAATTCGCCCAACTCGCTTTCGAATCGACCGGCTTCAGGTCAGGCCTCGAAGTAACTTTTACTTTACGCGGAATCGCTCCCGCAATTGTTTTACCCAGAGGTTGAGTTCCCCTAACGACCTGAAATTGACGATTCGGTCCTGCGCGATCTTCGCCTTCAATGCGGCGGCGAGTCCGAGCTCGATAAATCCCAATTGCCACGCATGATGCGCATCTGTGCCTAACGATATCCGGCAGCCGGCTTCCCGCGCCCGTTTCAATAGAGATACATTCAGATCCTGCCGGTCGGGGTAACAATCAATTTCCAGCGCCTTATCAAGCTTCGCCGCTTCGGCAAAGACTCGCGGCCAATCGGCTTTCAATCCCAGACGATAATTATAGATCCGCCCGCGCGGATGGCCGATAATCTGAATGTTCGGGTTGCGCAAGGCTGCCAGATAGCGTGCGGTTTGATCGTCCTTCGTTCGAAGGGCGGAATGAAAAGATCCAAGAACGAGATCGAGCCGGCGCAGTGATCCTGGGTCCATGTCGCCTTCACCGCGCGGATTCAAATTCATTTCGATCGAACGCAGGACTGTCAGCCTCCCGCCTTCTTTGCCTAACGAGTGATTGACAGCCTCAATTTCGGCGGACTGTTTAGCCAGCGCCGCTTCATCGATCCCACCAGCGATCTTTAATCCTTTGGAATGGTCGGTGATGCCAAGATATTCATAGCCGCGCTCCTGCCCTGCCACCGCCATTTCCTCCACCGTTCCCGAACCATCGCTCCAGCGGGTGTGCATTTGCAGATCGGCGCGCAGCAATTTGCTCCATGCTGGTTTGGCTGCGAGCAGCACCTTTGCATCCGCCAGAGTAAGAAAATCGCGGCGAATCGCCGGAGTTTTCTTCCGATCTTCGGGGAGGATTTTCGATCCAGGCGCGAAGCTGCAGCGCGATGAACGGACCTATCCCATGCAGTTCGGTGAGAGGACGGCCACTGACAAACAAGTTGATCGCGCGTTCCGGCCAAAGAAACGCACTCCGCGCAGCCCTGCGAAAGGCGCGCACCCGAATGCCGGAACTAATCTCGGCTTCGCGCGCGAGCAATTCCGCCAGGTCCGCGTTTGAAACTTCGTTTCTCAAGACCGACCAAACATCCAGAGCCGCATCGTCATTCGTTTTGAAAGGGAGGGTTGCCATGACATGGGAAAATTTTGCGAGGCTGTCAAAAAGCGATCGGAACCATCTCTACCGTTGTTCGGGTTGCGGCAAATTAGTGGACGACCGTAATGCGGGCGAGGTGAAGATTCATCGGGATCACGTCCGCATTGCGCAACCAGCTAGATTGCCACGCCAACAGCAGACTGGCCCAATTCTTCCCAGCCGAGGTTAGTTCCGATAGCGGCCGCGTTTTCAAACGGGCGATCAGCTTCTACCTAACATCGTTATTCTCATCAGCAGTCCGCGGAAACGCGCGAGCCTTTGAAAGAGCTTTGCGTGCAACTATCGCCTGCAGAAAAACGAGAATGATAAATACACCGAGGAGGCCCAAGCTGATAATTCCGAATCGACGAAAGCTGGGCTCAATAAAACCGAAGCCGATCAAACCGCCCAAAAGAATGGGAAGCCAAAACAGTGCGTGCAGGATTCGCGCGAGTAGATTCATCGACAAGCGCCGCAACCCAGCGACACGACCCCATGCAGGGTGACGGATCTCGCGCGAAGAGCAATCGGTCGGAAACCGCAACGCTAACTAGGGAATCTTCCTAGCGAAGGCGATCCGCAGATAGTCAAACGGTCGCTAACGCGCTGATTACAAATTAATTACAAAACAGTAATATTTAGCCCTTGTCTCCAAGCCGCGAATTTTGTATTCCGCGCTCATGGCAATGACACGCTCAAACCTAACGACATCGCTGTTACCGTCCGTTCTCGGTTGCATGCTGCTCACTTTTCTCCCGCACTTGAACGCTCAGGACAGCGTCACTCCCGTCCTCGTCACAGGCGAAGAGGTGCCGAGCGCGTACGGGGCGCCGCCCGCATTTTCCCGGACCCGCACTTCACCACTTACCACTGCGTATGTTTTGCCGCCGTGGGCATTTTTCCTCGGCACCATTTACGAAGGGCAGGCGTTCAAGGAAGGACCGCCCGACCACCTCTTCACTCAAGAAGTGGAAATGGGTTTGCCCTATCGATTCGGTCTCGCTTCGGAAGTGAGCGCGGAAAGATTCAACGGTGGATCCGGCGTTTCCTCCATCAGTCTTGAAGGGCGATATGCGTTTGCGGATTGGAACAAGATTCCACTTAATCCAACGATCTTTGCTGAGTACAAATTCGGCGCCGGTTCGATTCGTCACGAGGAAGGGCCGCCTCCACCTCCGGGGGAAGAGGAAGAGGAATTCGGTGCGCCGAAAAGACCAGATGCGTATGAGTTTCGGCTGCTTCTCGCCCAGGACTTCGGCGAAAAAGTGGAATGGGCCTTCAACGTTTTCTTCGAAAAAGAGAACACCGGGGATCGCGGACGCGAGTGGGGATTTGCGCAAAGCATCGCGATGCCGGTTTTATTGCCTAACGAGCGCCTGCGCGCAGGTGTCGAAATGCAATACGTAAATTTTACCGTGAAAGACACGCGTGGATCACCGATTCATCGCTTTAACATTGGTCCTGCCATCGCGTGGAAACCATCTTCCAGTACGCGTTTCGACGTGTCGACATTGTTTGGCGCAACCGATGACTCAGCTGATGTGCAGGTCTTTGCTGTCTTTTCTTGGTTGTTCGGCGGCAGTGAAAAAGGCGAAGCGGAAGCCCCCGTCTCAACCCGCAATCGTTAATCTAGCGATACAGATCTTATAAAAAAAATCAGTCTAACTTTGATGGTTCTCCTGGCTTTGAGCGGATTGGCTTACGCTGGCTCAGAGTATAAAGGAAAAGAAGTCCAGCAGGCGGCTCCTTGTCCTGAATGGTACGGGGACAACGAATTGAACATCGGTTTGTGGGGAACGTACGCCACTACTGGAACAGAGTACTCACCGAACCTCGATTTGGTCGACCTTGTCCAAAGTACAACCGAAGGACATATTGTGGGCGGGACATTCGACCGGTACCTCGGCGGCGACCATGCCTGGGGTGGCGGCGCAGACGTAAAATACTTCTTCATGCGCTATTTTGGAATCGGCGTCGAAGGCTTCGTTTTGGACGCATGGCGCAACACCTTCGACATCAATTTCCGTCCTCTTGACGGCGTATTTTTCGGGGAAAAGCACGGCGATGAGCGAATCGTCGGTTCCGTTCTGGGGACATTCACGCTGCGATATCCGATCCCTTGCTCACGTTTCGCCCCCTATGTGTGGGTCGGAGGCGGCGCTATATTCGGCGGGGGCGAGAGCGATACTCTGACCACGGAGGCGATTGGCGGCGTGCCAGACCACATTGATGATGTCCCCATCGTCAACGCAACCACTCATCACTTTGACAGCAGAACGGAGCTAATGGGTCAATTTGGCGGTGGCCTCGAGATTCGATTCACGCGCCACATCGGTTGGACGAACGACTTCAGCTGGAATGTCGTCAACGGGGCGCAAAATAATTTTGGCATGGTTCGGACCGGCATCAATTTCGCGTTCTAATTAATTAGAGGACCTCACGGTTTATCTCCATCGGGGGGCGTTGCGAAAGCATCGCCCTCTTTTTTTTGCGGCAACTTCTGTTGGGATGCCTGCTAAAGTAGTAGCAATGAACATCGCAGCGGTAAGCGGTTGCAATGCGTTAGACGAATGGACGCCCGCCAGAACGGACTTTTCGCGCGGGTAGGACAGCCTTTGTCCGTCCCTTCTGCTAAAATACACGCGTGAAGAAAAAGAATTCCGAGACCATCGGGAGCACGCGACAGCCCACGCTCTCGCTCGCGGAATCTTCGCGCGACGCCTGGGATAATGTGATCGCGCCCTGGTGTGACCGCGTTGGGCTCGATGGCTGGAAACGCAACTTACCTGCGGTGATTGTGGTGCCGACGCGCGGTCATGCCAATGCGCTCAAGATGCGATTGTTCGCGCGAGGTTCATCGCATCTCGGTCTGCATTTCCTTACGCCGACGAGTTTGCGCGAGATGCTGCCGCGCGACGGGCGGACGCCACCCGGCAAACTAGAGCACCTGCGTCTGCTCCTCGCCGTCGCCGCGGCGGAAATGCCGGACGACCTTGCCGCCAAAGCTGTCGCGCGTTCACCCGGGCCGCTGCTGCGTGCGCTCGATCGGCTGCAAACTGCCGGCTGGAAGTTCGAAGAGCTCGCGTTGCCGTCGTTCCTGCCATTCGTTAGGCGATTCAATGAGCTCAGGAAAAAATGCGGGTTTGTTTTGCCGGGTGAAATCGACCGGCTGCGTTTGCAAGAAGCGCCGAAGAGCGCGCCGAAATTCTCCGACATTCTCATCACAGGGTTTGATGGCGCGCACTGGGAAAATTGGTTTCTGCTTCGCAGCGCCGTGCATTTGGCGGAAAACGCCGCTGTTGTTCTCGACTATCCGTCGGAAAAATTCAGCCGCGCCGACGAACTGTGGATCGGTTCGTGGGAAGAAACTTTCGGTGAAGCGCAACCGATTGCGACACGACCTGCCATAAGCGATTCTTTTTTTAGCGAAACGGAAATGCGCGGCGATATGCCGCGCGTCAATTTCTTCGTCGGCGCCGATGCTTCGGAACAAGCGAGCGCGATCGCGCTGACTGCGCTGCGATTTCTCGCGCAACGCGATGATCCGCGCGTTGGGGTAATCTTCGGTCAGCGCGGCGCCTTGCCGCGTCTGGTCGGCGCGGAGCTCACGCGGCTCGGCGTTCCCCACAACGATGGCCTGACTCATCTCGTGCCCGGGATTTTCGAGACCGCGGAATGGCGCGCCTGGCTGGAGCTTCAAACCAGTCCGCGGATCGCCTCCTTCCTCACTTTTTTCAATACCCTCACGAATCGTTCCGAAATTTTTCCTGGTCTGCGAGCCAACGAAATCGAAAACGCTTTGCGGAACGCGCATAGCGAAGTGTTGATTGACGACCTCGAGGTTTTGCGGGAATTTTGCTCCGCTAAAAATGCGTCAGTCGCAACAGCCATCCACTCGTTAGGCCAATTGCCGGTCCGCGCTACGCTCAGGGAATTTCTTCGGTTGACTCAAGCCGCCTGCGAAAGATTAGGCTGGAATCAACATTGGATTGCGATCGCAAGTCACAGCGACGAGTGGATCGATAAGATTTCTGCTGAATTTTCCCGCGATGTTTACCTGCGCTGGCTTTCGGAAATTGCCGCTACCTTCGCGGTCGAACGCTCCGACAATGGAAATCATCCCTACGCGCCCGTGCAGTTGCTCACCGTTCCACAAGCGGGCGGGCAAGACTGGTCGCATCTGATTTTCGCCGGCTGGAATGATGGCGCATGGCCGACGCCGGCCAGCGGGGAGTTCGCGCGCGAAGATGAGATCGCTGATTTCAATGAAAAGGTCTTTCAGCTCAATCAGCGTGCGGCGAGGCGCGGGCGTCAGGGCGAAGGCCACATCAGCATTCGCGAAGGTCACACATTTTATCTCGGGCCTGTTGAGCGCCGCGCGATCGCTCTGCGGCAATTCGATGCGCTGCGTCGCGCCGCCACGGACGAGATCGCGCTCGCCGCCAGTCTGGTGCAGGAAGGCGAGCCGGAACGTTTTTGGAATCCGAGCGAGCTTTTCACGCAGCTTTACCTGGAAACAACACACCGTCCTCTCACGCAAAATGCCATGCGCGAGCTGCAGACGAGCACGCGCAGCTGGCTGGAAAAATCCCCAGGCCTAACCAGCGCGAAAAAATCCGCGGGGAAAAACGTACTGCAAACGCGCGTCGCCTACGATCAACGCCGCGATCCCGCCGCCAAATCCGGCGAATACGATTTCACGTTCACTTCAAAACCAAATCGCGCGCCGGTTTTTTCAGTGAGCGAATTCGACCGTTTCATTTGCGCGCCTGCGCTCGTCTGGATGAAACATTATCTCGGCGTCAAAGCGGTCGAGGACGACGCGCACATCTGGACAGCTTCGAGCGGCCGCTGGATTCACGATTGGTTGAAACAACTCGCGACCGGAGAAAAAACCTTTAGCCGTTTGCCGAACGCCGGTGAGATCGATCGACGCGTGGTCGCAGCCGCGAATGAAAAACGCACGCAGATTGAAGCGCTCTGTCGGCGCGCGGGAAAACCGTTGCCCGATTGGTGGCGTTCCGGTTGGGACAATGCGCTCTTCCTTGCCCGCGTGCTGGGCGAAAGGCTCAGCACTGCCAAGGCTTGGCCGTGGATGGCAACGGAGTGGAAACTCGACCAGGAAATTCCGGCCCGGATCAACGAAAAGACCACACTCGCCTTCCGTGGACGTATCGATCTGATTTTAGCGCGCGAAGAACTGCCTGCCGCTTCGCTGGAGGGGGATGAGCTTTGGATCATTGATTACAAAACCGGCGCGAAACGCGCGTTGCGTCTGCCCTTAAAGAAAAGACTTCTCGACGGCACCGCGCTGCAGTTGAGCCTTTATGCGCTCGCAGTGCGGACCCGCAACGCGCGACGCGCCCAGATCAGTTTGCTCTCACCACTTGTTAGGCCCCTCGAACCGCAACTGAGTGACTCCGATCTCGAACCGGAACAGGAAATCTTTCTCGAGCTCGCGCGCATGCAACAGGGTGGCGTCTTCGGCATGCACGGACCGCTTCGCGGGACGTTTCGTTTCACGGAAGACTATCCGCTTGCTACGCTCGGCATCGACCAGGACACACTTGAGCAGCGTTGGGAATCAACCCACCCCGCGCTCGTGCGCGATGACGAGGACATTTTCTGGTGAAATTACCGAGCGATCATTCTGAGCGCCGCCGTTTCGCCGAAGAAATCGCGCGCAATTTTTCCGTCGTCGCCGCAGCCGGGTCCGGAAAAACGTACGCCATCACAGAACGCATCGTGCAAATCGCGCTTTGGCCGAAAGCCGAAGAAATTTTGCCGCGACTCGTTGTCGTGACGTTCACGCATCGCGCCGCCGATGAAATGCAGCAGCGGACTCGGCAACGCATTCTGGAGGAGGTGCGACGCCCCGAAATTCACGTCGCCTTCAACCGCGCCTTCTTCGGCACCATCCACAGCTTCTGCATGAAACTGCTGACAAACTACGGGCATTATCTCGGTCTCCCGACCACGCTCGATCTCGTGACCGACGACGAAGATTTGTGGGAAGAATTTGTTCAGCAGTATCTGGACATCGGCCGCAATTTGAGTGACGAAAATCGCGCCGCGCTTTTTCGTCTCGCGCAAGCCCGCCAGCTTATGGAACTCGGACGCAATGCACGTACCGCGATTGCTCCGAGCGGAAAGATCGAAGCATGCCCGGTCGCAAATTTCAGCGAAGTGTTGTCGGTGATCGCGCGCGGTTCCGCAGTCAGGACGATCGCCGATTCGCAGGCGGAATTAACGGAGTTCGAACAACGTTACAGCGCAGGCTGGGATTTTGTGCGCTGGCCTACGCGAAGCAGCAACGCGAAAGAATTTCTCGACCGATGGACCGAAGCATTCGCGCCCTTGCGTAAATGGGTGACTGATTCCGCGCTGTGCGTGGCTGCGGAAGTACAGCGCGATTATCGTGACTTCCGCCTTTCGCGCGGTGTCATTACTTACCCAGATCAAGTTGCGCTGGCCGACGAACTGATGCAGCACCCGATCGCCGGCCGCCGCGCGCGCGAGGAAAATTTCCGCGTCATTCTCGATGAAGCGCAGGACACCGATCCTGCACAGTTTGCGGTGTTGACCGAAATCGCGCGTCCGCCCGAAGCAACCGGTCGCTGGCTGGAAACGGAGACCGATCCGCCGCGGCCCGGCCATTTCTGCATGGTCGGGGATTTCCAGCAATCGATCTATCACGACCGCGCCGATCTTCAGAATTATGAGGCCATTCACGAATTACTCGTTAGGCAGAACGACGCTGACGAACTGAAATTCGCCGTCACCTTCCGTCTCGATGAAAAGCAACTGGCATTCGTAAATGAAACCTTTCGCCAAATTCTGAATGGCCAGGACGGACAGGTTGATTTCGTCGAGATGCAACCGCGTCCGGAAGTGCTGCCTGGTCAGGTCATTCGGGTATCGTTAGGCAAAGATCTTTTGCCTGAAGACAAATTGAAGGATTACCGGAAAGCGAAAATAGCGGCGAAGGCGCTGGCGGCATGGATCAAAAAAACCGGTCACGAAAATTTAGGTGCGGATTCCTGGCGCGATGTGGCGATTCTCTGTCCGCGCAAAGCCTGGCTGCGCACGATGGCGATCGAGCTCCGGAAACTTGAAGTGCCGGTCGCGATTCAATCCGAGAGCGATCTGAAGGGCGACCATCCGGCGCACGCCTGGCTGACGGCTCTTTGCACGATCATGTCGGATCCATTCAACAGCTACGAAATCGTCGGCGTGTTGCGTGAAGTTTTTGGCGTTTCCGATCACCATCTCGCACTTTTTTCTGAAGGCGATGGTGCGCGCTTTCGCATCGATCAACCCGCGACCATCGCCGGCGCGGTGTCGTCGCCCTTGCGTCAGCTGGCCGAGACGCGCGCGGAAATAACGAGCCGGGCCCTGTTTGACGCGGTCAAAATCCTCGTCGCGCGCACGCAACTGCGCGAACGCCTCGCCAGTTTGCCGGCGGAAGATTTTCCCAACGCCGAGAGCGACCTCGACGCTCTCCTCGCGCTAGTCGCCGCGGACGAAGCAGAAGGCGCTACGCTGGAAGATTTCGCCGCGAAATTACGCGCCGATTTCCTGACGCCGCGCGACGTTCGCCTCTCGACCGAGAACGGTCTTCAGCTTATCACGGCGCAGAAGGCCAAAGGATCCGAATGGCAGGCGGTCATCCTGCCTTTCCTCGGTCGCAACGTCATTCCACCTTCGCCGCGTTATCCATGTCTCCTGAAAATTCCGGGCGAAAAAGAAGTGATCGCGGCGCTGAACAAAGATGATTTCCAAGAAGACAATCGGGCGATCGTGAAGCGCGCGACGCAACAGGAAGCGGCGCGTTTGCTTTACGTCGCGGCGACTCGCGCCCGGCACACTCTCGTTCTCGTCGATGATGGAGAAATTTTTCTTAACTCGAAAGGCAGTCTTCAGCCAAACGCGCAGTTAAGACATTTTGGTGAAAACGTGGCCGCAATCATGGCCAACGTTTCGACCGAAGCAACAATCTGTGAAGCGACCACACAAGCGAAAGAGCGCAGGGCAAAGGATGAATCACCCACACCACTCGCTCCGGTCGAAAAACGCGATCGCGAAAACGCGACGCAACGCGCGCAAAAATTCATCCGCAAGATTAACCCAAGCGCGTACGAACCAGACGTCGATCTCGAACAGTTCGAAGCCGTCGCGCCGCGGGGCGTTTATCTGCACGGTCTCGCCGACAATCTGGCGACGCTACACGGCCGCTGGTGGCACACGTTTTTTCAAAACATTAAATGGCGTGAAGGCCTCGCCGAGGCCGATCGCCTGTTCCAATTACTCTACGCGCAGGCGCCGGATCCAGAGCGTGCCGCGAAGGAATGGAAGCGCGTGCGCGAAGGTTTATTCACGAGCGAGACTGCGCGTCGCTTTGCCGCTGCCAACGCAAAAACGCACACCGAATTTCCCTTCAGTTGGAGCATCGATCAAAACTCCGCCCTTGAAGGCGTGATCGATTTTCTTTTGATCGAAGAAGAGCAAAACCGCGCTCTGCTCATCGACTGGAAGACGAATAACGTCTCGGTAGGCGAGGCGGAAGTTTTGCGTGTGCGTTATCGGCCACAGCTGGCGGCTTATTGGAAAGCGGCCGGCGAGATCACGCGGCTGGAAGTTAGCGCCGGTTTGTTCTCGACTGCGCTAGGTCGGTTGCTGCTTTACGAACCGGCGGAGCTGACCGCGGAATGGAAACGGCTGGAGCAACTGCCGCCCGATCAAGTGGCTGGAGAAACTTCGATCCCTTGACTCGGAAGAGCGGCTCGACAGGCGCTCGTTTTGTTGCGAAAAAAGCCAACGATGGAGAAGCAACCATGCGGCTAGGCTTCCGCCTCGCGCTCCTGCTGTTTTTGTCTGCGCGACCCGACATCGGTCAAGCCGCGCTTCCTTCCTGTTCGCTGTCAGAAGCAGTTACTTACGCGCGACAACAAAATCCTGACATCATTATCGCGCGAAAGAAGTTGGAAGCGGCGCGCGGTGGAGTGATCGAGGCGCGTTCAGGTTACCTGCCTTCGGTGTCGACAAATGGCATTTACCGCTATCGCAAGGAACAGGAAGCTACGCGACTGCGAAGCAATGATTACAACGCTTCGCTGCGGGTCATTCAAAATCTTTATACCGGCGGCGCCGTCAGCAGCGCGACGGCGATCGCGCGCCTTAACCACGACAAGCAAGAACTGGAACTGCAGGCTGCGATCGATCGGGTGACAATGGATGTGCGCTCGACGTTTTACGAAACGCTTTTCAATAAGGCCAAAGTTAAAGTGCGCGAGCAGGCGCTCGATGTTTTCCGCGGTGAGCTGCAATCGCAGAAGGAGCGGATGAGCGCAGGCACCGTCGGCCAATTAAATGTGCGGCGCGCGGAAGTTGCGCTTGCAAACGAAGAATCGGAATTGATCAACGCGCAGACGCAAGTGCGGCTTTCTTATTTGCGGTTAGGCGAATTGCTTGGGCTCGACTCACGCTCGGATCCCTTTGCCTTCGAGGTTACCGGGCAACTGCAATACGAGCCGCGACGTCCGGACCTGAACGAATGTCTGGCGCGCGCCACGGTTAATCGACCGGAAATAAAATCGCGCCAGATCGATATTGCGATTGAAGAGCAACAAATCAAACTTGATCGCAGCGAATTGCGGCCGCACGTCGAAGCATTTAGCGGCTACGAGGTTTACAACGAACGGGATCCCAATATCGGCCGTGAGTTCAATCACGGCTACGTTGCGGGCGTGAATGCGACTTGGAATTTTTTCGACGGTTGGGCGACGAAAGGACGAGTGCAGGCGACCAGGGCGCGACGCGGCGCTGCGCAACAGGCGCTGGAAGCAACCACACTCGCTATTGAATCGGAAGTGCGCAGCGCAATTCTCGACATGCGGCAAGCGGACCGCGTGCTTGAAGCCGAAACCAAGAATGTCCAGACCGCGGACGAGTCCCTTGAAATCGCAAAAGGAAATCTTGGCGCCGGTCTCGGGACCCAGCTCGATATTTTGCAGGCGGCGGCGGATGTCACTCGCACGCGGAGCACGCGCCTGGGTGCAATTTATCTTCACAACGTGGCGCTCGCGCGTCTGGCGCGCGCATGCGGAGACGAAGCGACATCGGCGGAATTTGAAGACAAGGCAATGCGCGCGGCTGATCCCAAGCGGGAACAACGGCAAACAAAAATGTTCGACGTTGCCAAACCACCCTCGAGCCTAACGAATCGAAAATGAAAGGCGCGATTCTGTTTTGCGGCACCGTCGGCATCTTTTTCGCGACCGACCTTCGCGCGATTACGCTGGAAGCGGCAATGGACCGCGCCTTGCAAAGTAATCCGACAATTCAACAGGCTAAGAGCGGTCTGGAAAAAGCCGCGGGCCAACGGTTGGTTTTGCGCTCGATTTCCTATCCCGACGCAAATCTAAAAGGAATTGCTGGTGCGCAGGGCGGCCATCGTATCGAACTTTCCGATCAGACGAAGGCATTTGGATTTGCGCAGGGAAATTTTGAGCAGCCTCTCTTTAATGCTGCGATACCGGCATCACGACGGCGTGGCGACCTCGAGCTGTTAATCGCGCAGCAGCAACTGAACGTCACGGTCGTCGAAGAATTGCACAAAACGCGGATCGCGTTTTACACCGCGCTTTACAATCGTTCGCTCGATTCCTTGCGCCAATCGCAACAGAAGCAACTCGAAGCGAACATCGAGGCCCAACAAGGGCGTTATGAAGCGGGAAGGACGGAACGCAATTCACTTACCGCAGCGCGGCTGCAGGCGCACGAGCTGGAACCGCAAATCGAATTTGCGCGCCATGGTCATAACGTGGCCCAACTCGATCTGGCTGAAGCAATGGGCATGAATCTCGGACCTAACGACCCACTCCCTCAGCCCGAAGGAGAACTCCGCTTCGTGCATTCTCAACTGAATGTCGCAACCGAAACAACAACCGCGCTCGAACGTCGCGCCGACCTGAAACTGGCGCGCTTGCTTGTGCGCGCGGCGGATGAAGAGAAACGCATCGTACAGGCAGAGTACTATCCGGCGGTTCGGGCGATCGTGGCTGGCGATTACATTCCGGTGTCGGGTATTCGGCGCGGCGGCTCCGGTTCCCCCAGTCGTGCGGATGATTTTATTTCGTCGGAAATTCGGGGCGGCGCTGCCTACAACTGGCAGATCGTCGACAACGGAAAGATCGGCGGCGCAGTCTTGCGTCAGCGTGAAGCGCGCGAAATCAATGAAGTGATGCTGACAAAATTAGAAGCGAATGTGCGGCGCGATCTGGCGCGCGTCGAAAGCAATCTTCGCGCGATCGAAGCGCAGCACGAATCGCTCGTGAAAGCTGGTGATGTCGCCCAACAAAACGTGGTCGCCCTGCGCGAAAATATCGTGCAAGGCGTCGCTTCGCAGCTCGAGTATCGCGAGGGCGAGAACGACCTGCTGAAGGCGCAGAACCAGCTTTTGGACGCAACCTTTCAGCAGAACCTGGCCCGTGCGCAATGGGATCTCGTTACCGGCCGCTACTTCCAATTTTCCCACGACAAAGCGGCAAACATGCAATAGTTCCCGGCGTTGAAAGCACCGTCCAAGAAGCTGTTGCGGACTGTCGTGATCGCGGCGGTCCTGATTTTTGCGGGAATCTATTTTCTCACTCTTCCCGTAGTGGAGGTGGAAAAAGTCCGCCGCGGAACCGCGATTTCCGCCGTTTACGGAACGGTCCGGATCGAACCGGCGTTTGTGATTCGCATTCGCGCGCAAAACGCTGGCTACATTCAGTTGGCCGATTCACTTTCTGCCGGGCGCGGCGCGATCGGCAAGAGCGTAAAGAAGGGAGAACTTCTGGCGACGATTGCGGATGAAACAACTGCGCGGCAACTAAAACAAGCGCGCGCGGATCTTGAAGCGGAAACCGAACGCGCAAAGCTCGAGGTGCCCTCGACTGAGCCGCTCAAGGTCGCAGAAGCAAACGAGCAGCGTCTCGAGAAACTAGTCGCGTTGAACAACATTCCGGCGGTCGAGTACGAAAAGGCGAAGAGCGAAGCGAGCCGTTTGCGCGACGCGGTTAAGACTGAAAAGATCGAACGCGAACGGAATCTGGAATCACTAACGAACGCCGTAAAAAAACTCGAAGCGCAAATGAAGAACACCGAAATCCGCGCTCCCATGGACGGAATTCTTTCCGACATGCAGGCGATCGATGGCGAACTGGTCGCAGAAAATAATCAGCTCTTCACGATTTCGTCGCGACGAAATTATGTGCGCGGAGAGGTAAATGAGGAGGACGTCGGCGAAGTGAAGATCCGAATGAAAGCGGATCTGCAGCTCTACGCTTACCGCACCCGGCAGCTAACGGCGAAAGTCAGCTCCATTCAGCCTGCGGCCGATCCGGATACGCAGCGTTATGCAGTGGCGCTCGAATTGGAAAACCCTCCGGAGAATTTAATGGCTGGGATGACGGGGGAAATGAACATCATCACCGGCAAGCACGAAAATGCTTTGCTGGTTCCCACGCGCTCTCTGGCGGTTGATCAAATATTGGTCGTCAGGAACAACATTATACAAAAACGCACGATCCAACCGGGTTATCGTACGCTGGAAGATACCGAGGCATTGAGCGGTGTTTCGGAACGTGATCGCGTGGTCGTTTCGGAACAGGACAAACTGCGGCCAGGTCAACTCGTTAGGCAAAGAATGGTCGGTAGTTTGCGCCGGGCGGAAAAGTAGGGTGACACCACCGCTTTACATCGCGCTGCGCTTTCTCTTTCACCGCAAGCGCGCCTTTATTCTCAGCCTTGCCGGCGTCGTTTTTGGTGTCGCCATCTTCATTTGCACGCAGGCGCAAACGCAGGGATTCGCCAAACGTTTCATCGACTCGACGCTGGGTAGCAAAGGGGCAGTCACTTTAACTGAACAGATCCGTCCGCGCTCCGAGAGCATGATTGTGCCCGCGCAAAACTCGAATGCGAAAGCCGCGCGCAACCGTTATTTCGCCGGGATCACGAACGCGTCCGAGATCATGCGCATCAGCAGGCGTTTTTCCAATGTCGTGGCCTGTGCACCTGTTCTGACTGGAACGGTGAGTGCGCGCGCCGGATTTGAAACGGCGACAGTCGACCTTTTCGGAATCGATGCGGAGTTGCACTTACGGACGACGGATTTAAGTGAGCAAATTACCGCGGGAAACTTCGATGATTTTCGAAACAATCCGAGCTCGGTCATTCTTGGATCGCGTCTATCTGAGGCGCTGGGAGTAAACGTTGGCGATACGGTGCAAATCCTCTCACCGAGCGGCGAATACTGGCGATTCAACGTTGTGGCGCTCGCGCGCACCGGCGTCGGCTCGGTGGATTCCACGCGCGCTTATGTTCAGGCAAAAATTGCACAGAAGCTTTTGCGCAAACCTTATTCGGCTTCGATGATCATTTACAAATTACGCGATCCCGAACGCGCGCCCGCGCTTGCGGCACACTTCCAGAATCTTTTTCAGCACGAGTCGCAAAGTTGGCAGGAACGAGAAGAAGCCAACCTTCAGGTCTTTCTTACTTTGCGAACATCGGCGGCCATAACCGTTTCTTTGATTATTCTTCTGGCCGGTTTCGGCATTTTTAATGTGCTGACGATGACGGTGCTTTCGAAAGTAAAGGAGATCGCCATACTTCGATCGATGGGTTATCGCCGCCGCGACATTAGCGCAATCTTCCTCTGGCAAGGCGCGATGATTGCCGCGGTCGGTTCTATGATTGGCTGCATCTGCGGCGCACTCATTACGATCGGCATTGCGCACATCCCCATTCGCGTTCGCGGATTAATCTACGCCGATCATTTTTTAGTGACGTGGGATTGGCATCATTATCTGTGGGCGACATTGCTCGCGATCATTGCAGTCGCGATTGCCAGTTACGTTCCCGCGAAACGAGCGGCGGAACTCCCACCCGTCGCGACGCTGCGCGGGTCGAGCGTATGAATATGGAGGTTTGTTTACGCTGCGAAGAGATCGAGCGGTATCTCGGCGAAGACGAATCGCGCGTGCACGCGTTGCGCGGAGTTTCGCTCACGCTCGAGCCAGGAACTATTCACGCTGTGGTCGGTCCGTCCGGATGCGGGAAAAGCACGCTTCTCTACATTCTCGGGTTACTCGATCAACCCGACGGCGGCTGGGTTACGATCGATTCCGAACCGGTTTCGCATTTGCCCGATGATGTGCTCTCGCGGAAAAGAAATGAATCGATCGGATTCATTTTTCAATTTCACTTTTTGATGGAGGACTTCAGCGCGCAGGAAAACGTCATGATTCCAATGCGTCGGTTGGGACGGCTCGCAGAAAACGAAATGCTTCAGCGCGCGGCGAAATTGCTTGAGGCCGTCGATCTCGGCGGCAAATTGACGCGACCGAGCCGACACCTTTCCGGGGGCGAACAGCAACGCGTAGCGGTGGCGCGTGCTTTGGCCAATGATCCACGCGTAATTCTTGCAGACGAACCGACCGGAAATCTCGATACGAAAAATTCGCAACGCGCCTTCAAACTCTTGCAAGAAATGGTGACGCGCGGACAAAAAGCGTTGTTGTTGGTCACGCATAACCCGGCGATCGCGGAGTCGTGCGATTGGGTTCATGAGATGCGCGACGGCCGCATCGTCGACAGCCATCGTCGCCGCGATGGTCTCTTCTCCAAGCCTTGAGCAACCATCAAGGTGGTTCCCCATTGATGACGTCCGACAAGATAATTGTAGAGTTGCCGCAGGAGAATCCCGCTGCCCCGATTCCGCCCGGCACAAAAGAAGAAGCGGTTCTGTAACGTTTGCTACTCAAATGCGCAATCACCTGAGCAGGCTTCAGAAGTATTTCGGATTGCCTGAAAGGACGGAACTCTGGATGGCCATATGGCTCTTGGGTCTGGGAACCTTGTTCAAGATCTGGAACGTCTTCCTTAGCCAATTCGACAGCGATGAGTCGCAGCATCTGCATGTCATTTGGGCTTGGACGCACGGACTGGTGCAGTATCGAGACGTGTTTGATAATCACATGCCGCTCTTTCATTTGCTCTGCGCTCCGCTCCTCGGACTTCTTGGCGAACATCCGGCCGATCTCTACTGGATGCGGCTCCTCATGGTGCCACTGTACGGTCTGAGCGCTTGGTGCGTTTACCGCATCGGCACAATCGCTTTCTCTCGTCGCATCGGGCTTTGGGCGGTGCTTCTCGCCTCGGGGATCAGCGTGTACCATTTTTGCTCGACGGAATTTCGCCCAGACAATGTCTGGACTCTCCTTTGGTTTCTCTCGCTGCTCGTGTTCGTAACCAATCCTTTTGCTTTCTCCTCGTTCATGGTCAGCGGATTACTCTTCGGTTTGTGCTTTGCGGTATCAATGAAAACCGCGCTTATGCTGGCGGCGACTCTTTCAGCCATGGGGATCTCGATTGGGCTTGTCGGTTGGCGACCGCTGGGTCTGACACTTCGGGGCCGAGGCGCTGGTGCGCTGGTCTTCGCGGTGTGCGTGGCGATAGTGCCGCTCCTCGTCATGGGTTTCTTCGCGGCCAATGGAGTGTGGTCGCAGTTTCAATACAGCGTCTTTGCGCACAATCTGGAGCCGGCCAACAGGAACACTTACTTGAACCCGCTCGTTTTGGTAGTGGGAGTGCCAATCTTGATTTATGCCACGCGAAAGTTCATCCGGAAGGAGACGGACCCGATCGTCGCATTCCGACAGGCTTTTCTTTTCCTCACGTGCGGCATGTACTTTTTGCTACTGCGAGGCATTTGGCGGCATGTTACGAGGGAGGATTATCTGCCGTTCTTTCCCCTGCTGGCTCTCGTTTGCGTGGCGATCTTGTTCAACGTATCTGAAAAACTCAGGGAGCGGGCATTAATGCCTCGATTCCTATTACGATTTCCGCTCGCGGCAATCGCCGCCACACTCGTGATGTTACTGGATCTTGTTCCGCGGCTTCCTGTGACCAACGAAGCCGGCGAAGAAGTTCGCCTAGTGCGTGACGTCTTGGCTTTGACAAATCCGGACGATCCCGTTTTTGATTGCAAAGGCGAGACTGTGTTTCGCACGCGCTCCGTGCGTTACGTGCTTGAAACAATAACGCTTGACCGTATCGCACGCGGAGAGATTTCTGACGAGCTGGAAGGGAGCACCCGGGAGATCCGCGCACGGGTCGCAGTGATCGGCGGTGAAATTCCACAGGATGACGGGAGCTTCATCGAAGCCAATTATCTTCCAGTGGGACACGGTCTCATGGTCGTAGGTTCCAGACTGAACTATGCTTCAACAGCCGGCGGGACCATTCGTTTCCACATTGCCATCCCGGATCGCTACGAAATCGTCACGCCTGATAGTCCAGCGCGTGGACTTCTGGACGGCACTCCCTCTTCGGGCGGCCGGTTCCTTGCAGTGGGCGAGCATTCGTTCTTACCGGCGGCGTATGGTCCTGCTCTAGCGGTCTTGTGGGCTCAAGCAGCAGAGCGCCACTTCACCAATTTTCTAGCCGCGCCGCAGTTCCGTGTAATTAACAAGCAGGCGACAACGAAGAGACCGGGGTATCAGACAATTCGCCTCACCACACGGGTGCACGCCCCCTTTCTTCGTCATGTCAGCATCTTTCACCGCTGGGGCCTTTGGTTTTTGCGCTAGCATGATCGAATCGCGCCGTTCGGTCTGGCGTCTCGGGATCGGTCCGACGCGGCCTGCATCTTCAAGGAATGGAGCAATCGGATTTCGGCGCACGGACTTGGGGCACGTCTAGCCCATCGATTTCCGAAGTCCACCATGGAAAGGGCTCTGCAACTCTGATCTGTGAATCAACTTCCTCAGCCGTCTGCAAAATCACGGCGCACATAATAGAAGCTGTTAACTAGTGATAGGAATTTGCTCCCTCCAAGGCTGTCGCATCAACCGAAGATATACCAACCTCCGCCTGCGGGGACAGTGGTGGGATCTCGATCCATCCGGATTCGCGCAAGAATACTGAGCGTTGATTGTTTCGGACGAAGATAGGTTGGCTCGCCGTGAAGCAGTGGCTCGGCAGTAGGATCTCGACTCCGAAGGGCACGCGGCGATTTTTCGCGAGCGCCACCCGATGTCCCTTCGAGCAATCAGTGACTTGCACTCGTGTGCCGCGCGTCGGCAAACGGATTATACAGGTTTGGACACCGCCGGCTTTATCGCGACCGACGAAGTATACGACGCTCCTCGCAGCCGATGGCGGCGTCAACGCGGACCTGATCCGCAGAAAGATACTCCCGTCGTTTGCTCGGAACCAACGAACATCCACGCGTCCAGCCGGAAGCATATCAGCAGTCAGCGGGCGAAAACATTCTGGGCGTGTTGCGTAGCTCATGAAGCGGCGGCGCGATATTTTCAGTTGAGTCTCATGGCACGCTATCGCTGCCCGCTTTCGATCGGTACCGCCTTTGTTCTGCCGCGGCCTGATCGCGCCCTCAGCAAATTTGCGCAAATTTCCGTGAACCATGTATGTCCATTGGATGATGCTGCTGCCTTGCAAGAGGCGTTCGCGGAGAGCATATCGGACGAGTAAAGCCAGCGCGCTGTGGTCTGGATGAGTTTCTGCGAGGGACGGCAGCACCAGATGAGTGGGAGACCAGTCGCGAACTATTCGTGCGATGCGCAGCACGGTGTCTTGGAACTCGGTCAATAAAATCCGGGTCAGACCCTGGTCCGGTAAACCGAGGAAACGTGCGTCGGTCGCATCAAGTCCGAGCATGCGCAAAGCTGCGATCGCTTCCCTTCGGCGTCGCCGTCCCCATCGCTGCCGATGCAGGTCATCAATCTTCCACCGGCGTTCAATCAGCCGTTGCGGCCACGGATTGTCGTCACCGTCTGTCGCGTAAACCATACGAACTTTGGCTCCAGCTGCGACTGCCTGCTGCAAGAGCAGGCCACTGGCAAGTGACTCGTCATCTGGATGCGGTGCCATCATCATCAGGCGACACCGCCGATCCAGAACCATTGTCTCCACTATGGCGGGATAGCAGCCAGTCAGATCACGTGCAAGAGCGATTCGGCCGACTGGAGTTCATTTCCAGCGCGCCCCTCGGCGTGAGACCCGGTCACGAGAGCAGGTGTTCATCCGGAGTTGAACCCGGAGCGTCCTCCCGTTTGAACAGACGATTCAGCAGAGACCGATCACTCTGATCTAGTCCAATGATTCGCCATGCCAAAATGTAAGCGCCGACGTACAAACCCGCGGCTACAAGTTCCCAGGCGGGCCCGCGCAGCAGGAGACGCATCACGAGCGCGAAGGGCAACGGCATACAAGCAGCAATCCACGGTTTGAGGAGAGCACCCCACGGCCAGCGCCAGCGGAGCAGCCACGAGACTTGAAATCCGCGGAGCAAACCTTGAATCGAATATGGCACCAGCATCCCAAACGCTGCGCCGATCGCTCCAAACTTGGGGATCAGAACCAAATTCAGCCCAACCGCCGCCGCGAACGCGACTGATGAGTTCACGAGATTGATGTGTGGACGCGCCACCATCAGAATCGTTTCTCCCAGGCCCACGAATGCGTTGATCGCGCAAGCTGTTCCGATGATAGCGGCCCAAACGCCACCTTTATAAAACGCCGGACCGAAGATCGTCATGATGCCACCGCCAGATAACGCGAGCACCGCAACCGCCGGCAAAAGCACCGCCAGCATCCAGCGCGCAAGATAGCCATAGCTTTGTTCCGCTTCGCGCGTGCGGCCAGTGGAGATTTGGCCAGCCACGATAGGCGTGAAGATGGGTGTGAATGCCTGACTGACTTTCCGGATTCCCCCGACGAGTTGCACAGCCGCGGCGTAGATGCCGAGTGTTTCCAGCGTCACGCCAGGAGCACGTCCGACGAACCAGCCAAGCATGATCACGTCGATGTGCATGATGCCGAGATTGAGCAGATCGTAGAGGGCAATCGGCGCGGAAATGCGAACGAGTTTGGAAACGAGGGCATCGTCGCGAGACTCTGGTGATGGAAGAGCCCCGTCGCGGAATAGGCGGCGCGCGAGGAGAAAGGCGACAACTCCAGAAGCGAGCGTTCCCGTAATGGCTGCTACTTCGGGTGCGAGTTGCTTCATCCCGAAGAGAATGGCGACGAGCAGAGCGCCGGCTGTACAAAAACTTTCCGTGAGGCCACGCGAGTAGATGTCGTGGTGCATGACCCCCATGCCGCGAGAAAGCGCGTTGCTGACGCGGTAAAGTGCGAGCCCAGGAATGGCGAGAAGCATCACCGCCGTTGCGCGCGCGAGTTCCGGCCGATCTTCGAAGCGCGCGCCGATTGTCCAGACGAACCAAAAACCGAAACCCGCGAGAGCCACACTGCTAAGCAAACAAATCGAAAGCGCGATCTTCATTACGCGGCGGCTCGCCGCCCGGTCGCCTCTTGCTTCGCTTTTTGCGACGAAGACGATGACACTGTAATCCAAACCGAGCGTACCGAATTTGCTTAGCAGATCCATCGCCGCCCAGGCGAGCCCAAAAGTGCCCAGCACTGCGCTGCCGAGAAGCCGCGCGACAAGGAACATGAAAATTCCTCGAAGATTTGAGGTCAGGAATGCGATCGTATTAAAGAACGCACCGCGCGCGAGAACAGCGCCATACACCGAAGAATCGGGCGCCGCGGTCGCTGAGACTTGACCTGCTCCAGGCATGTTCATTACTTTTGCGCTAAAGCAGCGTCGTGATAGACCTCCAACGTCTCGCGCGCACAGCGATCCCACGAGAATTCTCGCGCGCGTGACAACCCTTGCTGGCGGAGCGATCGCCGCAACTCGGGAGACTGCACCACATTTTTCAGTGCAACTCGAAGCTCTTCCACTTCGTCCGGCGGAAAGAGTATCGCCGCGCCGCCGGTAATTTCACGGAACGGCGCAATATCACTCGCCACTACAGGACAACCACACGTCATCGCCTCAAGGACCGGCAATCCGAATCCTTCGTAAACCGACGGTTGAACGAGCGCGCCGGCGGCTTGCATGAGCATCACAACGTCCTGCCGTTTCAGGACATCGAGCCACACAATGCGATCTGCCAAGTGCAGTCTCTCGGCTAGCCTAACGAGTCCTCCCCGGGCCTTGCGGCGCTGCAGGAGGATCAGTCGCCAGGGGCGCGGCACCGCCGCCGCGAAAGCACTTATCGCCAAGGCGTGCCGTTTCGTCGGCGCATTAGCTCCGACCACCAACAGGTAAGGCGATGTGCTCCCCGTCAGCCGCGCCGCTTCTTTTTGTGTGGCATCAAAATCTTCTGGCGGTCGAAAGCAATCGGCGGCTGCTTCCCATATCACGCTCACCCGTGCCGCGGCTTCAGGAGCGAGTGCACAAATGCGATCAGCGGTCGCTTTTGTCGGAGCGATCAGACGCGTCGCATGACGGAGCGCGCGCCAAACCGCCTGTTGGTAGTAGCGGCTCTTAAACGCGCGCTCAATTCCCTGAAGATGGAGGTCAGGTCGTTCGATCGACATCACATCGTGAACCGTGACGACGCTCGCACACGGCAAACCCCGCGGCATCATGTTGTGCGGACTATGGAATACATCGACGTCCCGGAAAGACGCATAGTGGCGGGGCCACAAGAGCGGCCACGGCGAAGCAGGTCCTGGCCGCACAGTCACTTCGCTTGTGTTCGAGGCCGACGATAGCGGATGCTGAGCAAGTCGATGGGCCCACAAGAAAAATTCGTCCCCCGCTCCAAGCAACGGCAGGCGATCGATCAGCGCCTGCACATAAACACCGATGCCGCTTGGTTTCTCACGCACATATCTCGCGTCGATCGCCACGCGGATCGGTTTGCGAGAAGTCGTGAGGTGTTCTTGCATCGGCGCAGCCTCTAAAATAGGAATGATGCCGAAGCAATCGGCAACCCGTTGTTCATGAAACGAATTTTTCTCACAGGGGCGAGCGCGGGCATCGGTCTGGCGACAGCGAAAGTGCTCGTTGCGCACGGCCACGAAGTTTGGGGAACTTCGCGCGACGTGAAGAGGATCCCGGCTATCCCGCGATTGCATCCTGTCGCGATCGAATTGCTCGATCGAAGTTCAATTGCGAAGAATTTCAACAAGGCCTTGCGAGAAGCGGATCGCTTCGATGTTCTGATTAACAACGCTGGCAGCGGCCACTTCGGTCCTGCGGGATCACTTTCACAGGAAGAACTGGCGGACTTCTTCCAAATTCTCGTCTTCGCGCAGATCGAATTGATGCAGTTAGCGCTTAAGTCAATGCGAGATCACGGCAGTGGAATCATCATAAATGTCAGCTCTCTTGCCGCGCGTTTGCCCGTGCCCTTCATGGCCGCCTACAACTCCGCGAAGGCGGCGCTGGCGTCGTTTACGATGTCGATGCAACTGGAATTAGAAGGCACAAATATTCGATTGATCGACCTTCAGCCGGCCGATATTTCGACAGATTTCAACGAAGCCTTATCGAAGTCCGATGAAAACAATCCGCGAGCGGCGAAAGCATTTCGCGCGGTCGACCGGAATTTGAAAGCAGCGCCAAAACCCGATCTCGTAGCCAGCAGAATTCTGAAACTGATCGACGAAAAGAATCCCCCGCCGCGCATAACAGTTGGCGACGCGTTTCAGTCGGTCGTCGCTCCGCTAATCTTTCGGATTCTGCCGCAGCGCGTTCGACTTTGGGGATTGAAGAAATACTACGGGATTTGAAATGCCCAAGATAACTGACGCCGTCATTCTCATGGCTGGAAGCGGTTCTCGCTTGGGCGCATCGGTTCCGAAACCACTTGTTCCAATTTCAGGGCGCCCTTTGATTTCTCACATCATCGATCGTCTTTTCGGCGCTGGCGTGAGGAAGCTTCACGTTATCGTGGGCCACGAAAGCGATCGGCTTCTCGTCGGATTGAAACCGCTCATTCCCGACCGAATGGAACTGCATCCAATCAAGAATCCGCTTTGGGAAAAGCAAAACGGCATCTCGCTTTTGAGTGCGGATGGACAGGTGAATGCTCCGTTCGTTCTCACGATGGCCGATCATCTTTTTGAAGCTTCGGTTTTGGACATTCTGCTCGAACATGCAGAACTCGATTCACTAAACCTCGCGGTCGATCGCAAGATAGAATCGATCTTCGATTTGAACGATGCGATGAAAGTTCAGACGAGAAACGGCTTTGTCGCGGAGATCGGAAAAAGCCTAACGAGTTATGATGCAATCGATACCGGCCTCTTTGTTTGTTCCACGGAAATTTTCTCCTACCTGAAAGCGGCACGCAAAAATGATGATTGCAGCCTGGCGGACGGTGTTCGCCTTATGGCACACGATCACAAAGTTCACGCCATCGATATAGGAAGCGCGTGGTGGCAGGACGTCGATACGGACGCGATGTTTGCGCGGGCAGAAGAAGAATTGTCAGCGCGCGCGAATGAAAACCGTTTTGCTCGCGAGGGCCAGGCTGATCACGACAAATAGGCAAAGCAGATGGAGAATCCATGGCGGCCAGGCAACGATTGCGAGAAGCACGAAAGCGAATAACGAAACGTCGCGTTTGGTCAGTTGCACGAGCCACCAACTGATCCTCTCTCCCAAAAACGGAATTCCAGAACGCCGCATCATTTCGCGATGGCGCGGATAAAGCATGCCCTCGAGTCCGCTCGATTCGGTTACCGGCTCAATGTTGAATCCAGACAGCAGGATTTCATTCGCGGCCAGCAGGATCGCGGCTGCGATTCCCTCGACGAGAAAAAATGTCCGCCACGAATCGGAGATCGCCTGATTTCGGGAAAGTCCAATCCCGAGACAAATTACCATGAGAAAAGCGCCGGCATGATCGCACCAGTTATCGATGCGCTTGCCTCTTTCCGACTGCAGATTTTTTGCGCGCGCGATCTCGCCATCACATCCATCGAGGATGCTGTGGATTTGATAAAGAACTGTTCCGACAACAAACCCCCAATAACTGCCGCGCGTCATCGCTAACGCGCCCGCGATCGGAAAAACGAGAATGATCAACGTCCACGCCGTCGGGGTGATGGGGAACTTGAGAAGCACGCGCGTGACCAAACGCGAGATCGGACGATTAATAAATCGCGAGACGATTCCGTCCTGTGGTTTCCCCTTATCCATCAATCAAGGAACGTCGATAGATGCGGAAAGTCTTGTATCGAGCCGCGCCGATCGCCGCGAGGAAGCGATTGATCATAAAATTGTTTTCCAGCGTCATGCTCAACTCGCCGGTAAATCCGCGCTTGACCATTCCCTCTTCCATCACGCGCAGGACCAACATCTCGGCGATGCCGGCGCGGCGGTATTCTTCGATCACACCGAGCGCAATCAAGCGCGCCGTTTTTATTTTTCGTTTGTAATAGAGAAGCTTGATTAAACCGATGGGCAAACCGAAACGCGTCAGCCGGCCGTTGATCTTCCGAAACGCGACATTGATATCGGGAACGCCTAAAATGAAACCGACCGGTCGATCGCCAACTTCGGCAAAGAGTGTCCACTCGGGGATGACGATTGGCTTCAGCTCATGGGTCATATGTTCGACTTCCGCTTCAGTGAAGGGAACAAATCCCCAATTTTTGGCCCAGGCCTGGTTGTAGATTTCGCGCAGGCGTCGTCCTTCGAGGCGAATATTCTTTAAGTCGCCCTCGCGAATCGTAGCGGGATTCCGGTTCGCAAATTTATCGGTAAGACGGCGCAGCCGCGCTACGCCTTGAGATGGATTGGAAAACCACCACGCGTAAAAATCAATTACCTTGCTGAATCCGCACGATTCCAACAGACGCTGATAATAGGGCGGATTGTGCGAGGTCAGGAGCGTGGGCGGATATTGAAAGCCTTCGACGAGCAAACCGCAAACGTAGTTCGTGGAATAATCAATCGGCCCAATGATCTCGTTGCGGCCTTTGCGTCGCAGCCAATCGGAAGCAGCGCGAAATAGCGCCATTACTACCTCAGGGTCGTCGATCGTCTCGAAGAGTCCGAAACAACCGACGTTCGATCGATGGAGCGCGTTGTAGTTCGGATCGTCACTCGCCATGATGCGACCGACGATTTCGGTTCCGCGTCGTGCTAGAAACAAAGCGGCGTCACCGTGCAAATAGAACGGATGACGCTTGCGATCGAGAAAAGCTTTACGCTCGATGATGAGCGGCGGCACCCACGCAGGATCATCCTTGTAAATCTTCCACGGAAACTGGATGAACGCATTGCGATCTTTGCGTGAGGCAACTAACGAAACTTCGATCGGCGCCGGCACGCAGTTATTTCAAGCGCTGGCTTTACCGAGATGGTCGAGCAGCCGATCAAAAACATTTTTTTGCCTAACCAAAACGAAAACGAGCAGGAAATTAAAGATTGTTAGTTCAAAAATGAAATACCAAATCGGCTGATTAAGAATGAGCAGAAGGAAGAGAAGAACCATGCGCGTGTTTCTTCCAAAAAAATTGGCGCTCTTAACAATCGGTTTGTTTTCGCGCCGGTAGCGCTCGATCAGCCACTGCTCGCTTGTGCGCCCTTCGATCGCCTTTCGCACCTTCATCATCTGCGGGATGTATCTTTCCTGGCCCACAGTGTAATCGAGGTAAACGCGAAGAAGGAATTTCCGCCAGGGCTCGTGCCGCCACTTCAGCTGAGTGTATTCTTCTTCAAGCCCGGTCGAAGAATCGAATTCGCCACGCGTCCGATCCGAGCCAAAATACATGTAGGCGTTGCGCAAATAATCCGCGACGGCCATTTGCACGGAGCTACTTGCGCCGGCCGCGATCGCGAGGAGCCAGACCCAATTCGATCCGCCACCTGCGACATAGCGCAGACAAAGATGGAAATAGATGCTGAACAATACTGCGAAATCTCCCAAACCATCGATAACGCGTCCTTCGCGGCTGCCGCGATTGGTTAGGCGAGCGAGCTGGCCATCCGCGTTGTCGAGCGCATTACTCAAAACAAGCAACGCCATCCCGAGCGTGTTCAAAGCGAGATTGTCGTAGAAAAACAGATGGCCAGCCACGACGCCGGTGAAGGAGCCGAGCAAGGTTACTCCGATCGGCGTTAAATTCCTGCGCGCAAAAAACTGCGCCAGCCGGTACCCGATCTTGCGATAAAAATGAATATCGAGCAGGCCCTCGACATCGCGCGCTTTGTAAGTTGCCTGAACGTCCAGGCCAGCTGCTGTTTGTTCCACGCCCGTTCTCGCCACTCGTTAGGCGCTTTGCATCGCCTGAGGAACGAGCGTGTCGGCGAGAATGTTGAGCGCTTCGTCGAGATCGGCGCGGGTGTGGTTCGCGGTCACGCAGGCACGGAAACAGATGCGATCTTGCGGCACAGCCGGGTAATCGACAGGCGCAACCCAAAGACCGCGGCGTCGCAATTCATGGCCCATGCGATACATGCGCTCACGATCTCCAATCACAAGAGGCATGATGTACGTGGTCGAAGTTCCGGTATCGATGCCAAGCGCGGCCAGTTGCTTGTGAAAGTAATCCGCATTTTCCCAGAGGCGTGCGCGCAGCTCGGGCCGGCTCCTTCCCAACTCGATCGCTTTCAAAATGGCTGCGATAACGACCGGTGGCAGCGCGCAGGAATAGACATAGGGATGAGAATAAAAACGGAGGTAATCCAGCGTTTCCTTTGAGCCGCAAACAAATCCACCCAGCGCTCCGAAGGCTTTCGAGAAAGTTCCGTAAAGAATTCGGATTCGTTTCTCGACCCCAAAATGTTCCACCGCGCCGCGGCCATTCGCTCCGCAGGCGAGCATCGAGTGCGCCTCATCGACGAAGACACTCGCTCCATGCGCTTCGGCCACATCCATCAAAGCGTTCAGATTACCGAAATCGCCATCCATCGAATAAATGCCCTCAACGATGACGAGCTGACGCTTCCCTTTGTGACGAGCCAACGACGCGTCCAACGACTCCGGATCGTTGTGCTCGAAGCGCTCCGAGCGCGTGCGCGCAAGCACGGCGCCGTCACGCAAACTCAGGTGAGAACGATTGTCGAGCACGGCCACGTCGCTCTTGCGCAAGAGTCCCGAGATTGTTCCGAGCGCGCCACCGAAACCACTGTTGAAGAGCATCGCGTCCTCGTAACCTAGGAATTCCGCCATCCGCTTTTCCAGTTGCCGATGAAGATCGGTCATGCCGGAAAGCATGGGCGAACCGCATGCGCCCAGACCGTGGGTGTTCAGAGCATCGTGGGCAGCTGCGATCACTTCCGGGTGATTGGCCAGACCGAGGTAATTGTAGGAACAAAGATTGATGACTGGATGCGATTTGCCATCGTAGAAAAGATTGGTTCGCGCTTCGGCCGGACCGAGAAGCTGAGGCTCGTACAACTCGATGGCCCATTCCCCGACCTCGTGCCAGCGCGTGAAGGCCGGGGGCGGTTTCAGGGGATCCTTACTGTCGCCGACAAGGAAATCGCTCAAGCTGAACTTACCGGGATCGTTTTCCACAGTAAGACCGGCATTGTCTTGCGAGCTTGGAGTTCGTTGATTCAATTCCATATCTGACTCATGCGGCGCTCCCACGCCTCATGGTTTTTTTTGGCGTCGCGAATGAAAGGCGATGCAGCGATCGCCTTGATGATAGTGCGATTGAGCAGGCCTACAAGATATGGAAGGGGGCGCAATACGTCCATAAATAAAACAACCCTCACTCCGTCAGTATCGTTCCAAACTTCGTGAGGAAAAGTGTCATCGAAAAGCAGGCTCTTGCCCTCCTCCCAGTGCGCTATCGTTTCACCGACGCGAATGCGACATTCGCTCTCGGGTTTAGGCACAATCAGGCCGAGGTGGTAACGAATCACGCCTTTGTAAGGACCACAATGTTCCGGGATATGGCTGTGCGGAGAAAGGATCGAGAAAAACGCCGTTTTCGCTCCTGGAATGGATTGAAGCAGTTTCATCGTCTGCGGGCAACGGGCAGAATTCCCAGGTGCTTCCAGGCCGTAAGCGAAAAAGAAAAATGTCTTCCACTTGTCTTCCTTGGCGAGATGCGCCTGGTCGGGCGAGATGTCCTGAAAATTCGGCAGGTCCTCCCGATGCATCAAAACTGTATCGAGCTCTTCGCGAATCGTCCGCCAGTTTGCTTCGATTTTCGCGCACCAGGGAAACTGTGAGGGCGAGAAAAACTGATGATCGCCGACGAGCGAATAGCGGCCCATCAATTTTTGGATTCGCTTGATGAATTTGCGGCCGCGCTTGACGAGGAATTTTTTGAGTTTCGCGTTCAATTTCGCGCGCCAGAATCTTCCATGAGAACGCGGAGTTTACTGTGCGAGCGCGGCCTCGCAACAGGATTCAAATCGAGGTTGGCGATTCTATGGAGGGCACATCCTCCAGCAAGCTGATCCCCTCTTGCACTCAGAGCGCGAGAACGGCCCGGGCATCAACCACGACAAAGTTTGGATCGGAAAAAACCACGCATTGCGGAGGCGGATGTTGCAAGAATGAAGCAGTCCCGGAGGAACTATCGGGAATCTTCAATTTTAGTTGTCGAAGCGCACGGTTGTAGCGGAGATGTTCGGAAGTAAACGCGCCGCGGTCGAAAAGCCAGAAATCGATGTGCTGCTCGCGGATGCATTGCTGCACAACCGTAAGATCAGGGCTGTATTGCGCGCGGGCAATCGCCAAGCCGCGCTGCCGAAGAGGAAGATAATAGCCCGGATGAAATGGCACGGCTGTTTCGACGCCAAATATGATGGTGCGGCGAGAGAAAACCGGCAGGTTATTTGCCTCGTCGGCGATCGAAGCGATGCGAATGGTTGGAGGTTGCGCCGCAAAAAATCGATAAACATTCGGAGCGTTGCCAGTGATGTAGCTAACGCGCGGGAAATGGGAGAGAAACAACGGGAAGCAAACGATCCAGAGCATTAACAACGCAGCAAGGCCAGACGCGAATAAGGATTTAAGCTTAGACGGCCGGCCTACCGAGCACCGCAGCAAAGAATCGACGAGCGCCATAATCGCCATCGCGGCGGCGAGTGCGAGCAAGAGGCGGCCAGGATGTTGTGTGTAACGGCTGGGTAGATACATGCGAAACAAGAGCGCATGAGAGATTGCAAAAAATACGAGAGCCGCGCCTGCGATCCGGAACAGGACTCGGCCGCGTGCGCGACGGAGTAATGGAAAAGCGCGCGGAAAAAAGGCGAAGATTGGCCAAAGGAAAGCTGCAAAGAGCGATGACGGTCGCGATTGAATATGCAGGCCACCCGCACCGTGCATCCAATAATTCCAGAGATCCGGATAGAAGAAAGGAACACGTCCGCCGGGAGCAAACTCAGGCATTTGGCGCGCTTGGGCGTACGTGATCATCGGCCCGAATTTTTCAACCCCCTGGAGATAGGGAATCAACGCAAGCAATACGACCACCACAGCGAGAGCGCAGAACACATAGGTTCGATAATCGCGTGTGAATTTCGGCCACACTTTATTTACCTGCACCAAGTCCAAAGTAATGACACCGAGACTGACTAACGCAGCCGGCGGAAAGAAAAGTCCCTGAAGAAAAAGGACAATTAAAACAGCAAATCGGCTGCGGCCGACATGGTAGTAGATAAACGCGACAAATAGCGGATAGAAAAATGCCCGCGGCGTGGCAGAACAAAGATCGCTACTTAACCAAAGACACTGACACAAAAGAATTGACGCGAGTGCCGCGATCGCCGGCAACCTTAGAATCCGCAACGCTGCGCCGAATGAGAATCCCGCGGTCAAGAGACCGAGACCGAATGGGATCAGCTTGCTCGCCAGCAACGGATCGATGTAGAGGGCCGAAAAAAATCGATAAAGTGCGACAAAACCCGGCGGCGCGATGGATTGGAAGTAATCAGCAATGGGATCACCGGGGAAAAGGTTGGGATTAAGAAAACGAAACATCCAAAAAACGTGCTGTCGCACATCATCGGCGACGACGTATTGGGCAGCGAAGGCCTGACGTAACGCCAGAGTGGCACAGACGAAGGCGTAGAGCATCGAACAAGCGAACCAAAAACGCGTTTGCGCTGCGGTGGTCGTGTTGTTGGCGAGACCAAGAAGTTCGCGCCACCGCGTGAGCGATGTGAACGGTGTCACGCGCATTACCGAATTGTAACGCGGGATGAATAATTTATTCCCAGCGCTTTTTCCTTGAGTTTCGATTTAATAGTTGGTTAGGCTGCACACGGGAGACAGGCAGATACGCCACAGCATTTCGCGTGTGGCTCAGCCATAACACAACCACACACTTATCATGAAAAGAAATGCCATTTCCAAATCTGGCGCGGTGAACCTTCGCATCTTATTCGCTTTTGCTCTTTGCTCCGCGGGCGCTCTCCTGACCATGGCCAGTTTCACATCAGGGCCAGGCTCAAAGATGATTCAACCGGTCCAGACCGAACAGCGGCAGCGCTACATGCCGGTCCGTGGTGGCGAGCCGGATGATCTGGAGCGTCTGGAAATGGATTGGAACAATCGGTTGACCTACCCCACCGGTGTTTTCGATCCAGCCTGGATACGCGCCGCGGCCCTGCAAGATTCGCGCATCGTTCGAGACATTCCGGCTGGCGTTCCAGCGAAAAATCTTAACCGGAAAAATGCACCGCTCGCGTTAAGCGCGACCGGCTTCACCGCTCTGGGTCCGGCGCCACTGCGCATGACCGGTTGTTCCGGTTGCTATGACTACTCTAAGACCGAAGGACGGGTGAACGATATCGCAGTTGATCCGACTACTACCACTAACGGGTCGATCGTGGCTTACATCGGTTCGGTTGGCGGTGGCGTCTGGAAGACAACCAACTGCTGCAGCGCTTCGACGACCTGGAGTGCAGTCACTGACGACCCAGTGCTTGCAACAATTACTATTGATTCGGTCACCATTGATCCTAACAACCACAACACCATCTATGCGGGCACGGGCGATTTAAATTTTGGCTCTTTCTCCATGGGCAGTCAGGGAGTTCTCAAGTCCACCGATGCGGGTGCGACATGGGCGCTGCTAGGAGCAAATGTATTTGGACCGGGCCTGCCCCTGCCGGTGGGCCAGTTTCCGCAATACCAAGCTGTCGGAAAAGTGCGCGTCGACCCGCGCAACAGCAACAACGTCGTAGCCGGGACAAAGACCGGTCTCTATTTTTCGTATGATGCCGGCAATAATTGGACCGGCCCGTGCACAACGAACAATTTTAGCACCATGCGGCAGGACATCACCGGTCTCGCCTTGACCAATACCGGCAGCAGCACGCGCATCATCGCGGCGGTTGGTGTGCGCGGTTTTGCCACCACCGTGCAACCAAATCTCAATCAGAACGGCGCCAATGGAATTTACAAGGGGACGCTTCCAGCCAGCGGTTGCCCGTCAGATTTTGTTCCGATCACAAGCAACGTGAATGGTTGGACTGGTCTCAATGCTACGAGCGGCACACCCTATGCAAGTGCTGGTGTCGGTAATCAGGTAGGCCGCGTTGACCTCGCCGTTGCCCCAAGCGACTCGAATTATATTTATGCTCAAGTGCAATCCATTACGCCCAATTCGAATGGCGGTTGCAGAAGCGCGAACGGATGCCAACTGGGGGCCTACCGCACTACCGATGGAGGCGGCAGTTGGTCTCAGATCCCCGGGTCGCCTGGGAATTCGCTGCAAAACTGTAGCGGCGGTGCCGGTGACTATCCGCAGAACTGGTACGATCAGGGTGTAGCAGTGGATCCGAACAATCGTGATCGCGCCTTTTTTGATACATTCGAAGTTTGGTTTTGGGCCAATGGAAACGCATCGTGGAACGACACGACATGCGGTTACAGCGGCGGCACCGAGGTAGTGCATGTCGATCAGCACGCGCTAACTTTCGTGCCCGGTTCGTCGAGCATCCTTTTGGCCGGTAATGACGGCGGTGTGCACGCTACGATTAATGCAAACACTGCCAGTTCAACCGTTGATCCTACCTGGTTCAACATGGACACCGGTCTGAACACAATTGAATTTTACTCTGGCGACATCAGCGCGAACTTCGCGACCTCGGCTGCGCCCCAGGCTAACGGCGGAGCGCAAGACAACGGCTCGATGGCAGTCACATTCGCGGGCAGTCCCACTGGTCCGGTGCAATGGCAAATGGGCGTGGGCGGTGACGGATTTTACGCGCGCATCGACCCGGTCGGCGGTCGCTTCTGGCAGGGTAACAATAGCGGCCACCTCAATTTCTGCGACATGAGCGTAGGTGACTGCACCACCGACGCCGCCTTCTGGGGCCCTGACCCGAGCCCATGGACCGCCACGCCTGATATCCAATCGTTCGTTCTTCCTTACGAAATTTACAAAGGCATTCCGGGCGATGCAGTCAACGATTGCCCACCGGCCGGTTGCGGACACCTGATCGTTGGGACTTATCGCGTTTGGGAGACGACCACGAGCGGCGGCACTTGGACTCCTATTAGCATGAACCTAACGAAGCAGACGTTAGGCAATCGTTCTTTTATTAATCAACTTGCTTTCGAACCAAAGGACCAGGCGCGAGCGTTGGTTGGCACTAATGATGGCAATGTCCAGTACGGCCACGGTTCAAACAAGGTTATCGGCCCGTTGTGGGTAGACATTACGGGCGCCAACGCGGTCCTGCCTAACCGTCCTATCCTCGATGTCGCGTTCGATCCTACGACAACGACCGCGCCCATTGGTTATGCAGCAGTTGGAGGGTTCAACCCCAACACACCGACAACACCAGGCCACGTGTTTCGCGTCGTCTGCACCACCGACTGCGCCGCTTTCACTTGGAGCAATAAGACCGGTAACCTTCCGGACATTCCAGTCGACTCGATCATCGCCAATCCAAAATTCCCGCAGCAAGTATTCGCCGGTACTGACTGGGGCCTTTACTACACAAACGATATCACAGCTGCGAGTCCCAACTGGGCTCGGTTTCAGAACGGATTGCCTCATTCCATGATCTGGGATATGCAAATCGATCGCGGCTCAACCACGCTCTCACTGTGGACGCGCAGCCGAGGTGCTTACGTTTGGCCGCTGCCTTCGGGCCCAATACCCTCTCCGATACCGACGAGTATTGTGTCGCGTAAGACTCACGGTCCTGGCCATACGTTTGACGTCGATCTAAAGGCGCCGGCACCCGGCATTGAATGCCGCACCGGTGGCGCGACTAAGGACCATACGATCGTCGTTACCTTCGCTCTTCCAGTCACAGTTAGCGGAAATGGAAGTGTAAAAGCACAGGTGACGTCGGGCACAGGTCAGGTCGGCACAGGAGGAACCGCGAATGGTAATGCTGTCACCGTCGCCGGGACCGCAGTGACCATTCCTCTCACGAACGTCGCCAACGCTCAGAAACTCAGCATCACGATTTTCGGCGTCAGCGATGGCACGAACAGCGGCAACGTTGTTGTCTCAATGGGCGTTCTTCTCGGAGATACGAATGCCACCGGCTCAGTCAATAGCTCTGATGTCAGCCAGACAAAAACCAATTCGGGACAAGCGCCCAATAGTTCAACTTTTCGCACCGATGTTACCGTCAATGACTTGATCAACAGCTCAGACGTCTCCTCAGTCAAAGGTGCCTCGGGCACAGCGTTGCCGCCATAAATCTCCTTTAAATACTGCAGAACAGGAGTGGCGACCCTAACGGGATTCGAACCCGTGTTACCGCCGTGAAAGGGCGGTGTCCTAGGCCTCTGGACGATAGGGTCGGAAGCGGCGTCCAATATCAGAAGGCGCACCGGTTGTTGCAAGGCATTTTGCGGAAGCAGTCAGAGATGCGATCGCAGTTTCATTATTAAATCGGCCGTGGAAGCGATCGCGCCGCGGTGCGTGACCAAAACTTCCGTGGCGTTCGTGACCAGACGCGCTCGTTCTTTGTCATCACGCAGCAGCCGCGCGATCTCGAACCGGAGCGACTCCGCATCGCCTACTTGCACCGCGCCTTGTCGCCTAACGAGTGACTGAGCGGGCGCGGCGAAATTCTCCATGTGCGGACCGAAGATTACCGGTTTGCCGGCCATGATTGGTTCGACCGGATTCTGGCCGCCGCGCGCAGTCAAACTTTTGCCGACAAAAGCGACCGTAGCGACGGAATACCAATCACGAAGTTCCCCCGTGGTGTCGATAAGGAGGCAGTCGGGCTGGACAGAATTGAGTTCGCTGCGCAAGGCGACCCCTAACGAATGCTCCTCCAAATGCGCTCGAAGATTTCGCGCGCGTTCTACGTGACGCGGAGCGATGATCAAGAAAAGAGAAGGGAAGTCGGCGCGCAGTTTGATGAAAATCTCGGCGAGAATCGCCTCTTCTCCCGCATGCGTGCTGCCGCCAAAAATTACGTCAGCCTGGGGGCTGATGCCGAGCGATTCTAGAATCGCGCGTGGGCGATGGGCGTCCGGCTTCGCGCCCTCTGTATCATATTTGATGTTGCCGGTGCGCGCGATGCGATCGGTGGCGACGCCGAGCGCATTCCAGCGGTCAACATCTTCCTGCTCGGGAACGCAGACCAGGTCGAGTTGACGAAAAATAGCTGCGACGAGAAATCGGAATTTGCGGAAACGGCGCTCCGAGCGCGGCGACAAACGTGCATTAGCCAGTGCGATTGGAACCGCGCGACGTCGCGCTTCGGCCACGAGGTTTGGCCAAATTTCTGCTTCAATCAAAATAAGCTTCATCGGCCGAATGACCTTGAAGGCACGGCGCGTCACCGGCCAAAAATCGATCGGGTTATACATGACCTCGATCCAATCGGGCGATTCTTTGGCTGCGAAGATGAAACCTGTCGTGGTTGTGGTCGTGAGCGCGCAAAACAATTCGGGATCCAATTCCTTCAGGCGCGAAGCGAGTTTCAACGCGACCGCCACTTCACCGACACTAACGGCATGCATCCACGTAACGCGCTTATCCGTCAGGCGATCCCGCAACTTATTGTCGTAAAATCCGAGCCGTTGCCCAAACTTCTCCCGGTAGTTTCCGCGCCGTGTCATCTTCACCAGATAACCCGGCAGGAAAAGCAAAAGGCCAATGGGGAAGAGGAGATTGTAAAAAAATCGGATCATGTCGATCGATTGAGAAAGAGAACTTCGGTCGCGCCATAGGTCTTCGCGCGAATAACACGCCACAATTCCGTCTCAGAAATTTTTTCGGATGGAGCTTTCTCGAGCACAAAAATTCCTACCGGATCGGTCAGGTGGATGAGATGTTCGCTCTTCAGGAGCAAATCTGAGAAAGACCTGTTATCCCTCATTCTTTCGTAGGGCGGATCGGCAAAGATGATGTCGTAATTTTGTGTCGATACAGGTCGCCGGAGAAAATCGAACACATCGCGTTTCGAAACGCGGCCATCGAATTTCGATTTTACGAGGTTACGTTCGATCGCGGCGACAGCTTCCCGGTCGTGATCGACAAAACGCGCGGAACTCGCGCCGCGGCTTAGCGCTTCGATTCCCAATGCGCCAGTGCCAGCGAATAGATCAAGCACACGCGCACCGATGACGCGTTCGCCGAGACTGGAGAAGATTGCCGCCTTCACGCGGTCCATTGTCGGTCGCACCTGACGCTTTGGAACATCCAGCCGGATGCCGCCGGCGCGTCCGGCGATAATTCTCATGGTGTGCCAGACGGCGTCGCTGCATCGGCAGGTGGCGACGCAGTCGGTTCCGCGGCTTTTTCGTCAGAATGTTTTTTCTTTTTCGCACGCTCGGATTTCCCTCCGCCAAAAAGGCTGTTCAGAACGCCGCCGATATTTTTCAAATCACCACCTACGAGCTTATCCATTAGATTTGTTTTCGGATGATCGACATTGCCACTGACTTGGAATGCGACCGCGCCGTAACCGGGCTGACTCGTCGGCTGGAAGTTGTCGCGTATGGCTCGAAAAAGCTGACTGCGAATTTTTTCATTTATCGCCAACTCCGATTCCAGTTTTAATTTTCCGGCGAACGTAACCGTCCCGGTGGCAGAGAGTCGAATATTGGGCGAGCGCAAAACCAATTGATCGATCGTGATCAAGCCAGGAGTTAAATGATATTTCACTTCCGCTTGCTCGAGATGGAGCTGCGTTAATTCCTCGATCTGCAAAATCTGGCCCAAAGCAACGAGCAGGCTGTATTGCTGTATTTCGCCATCGCGCAGGTGGATTTCACCGTGACCGGTTAGGGCGTTTGCGTCGGCCGTCTTTCCCTCAGCCTCCAATGTGCCTTCGAGCCGGCCTTTGACGATTCCTTGCGGCCCGCCCGCCTCGGTGACGATTCGATCCGTTTGCAAATCGTGAAACTGAATCCGCGCGTCGAAGGGCGAGTCCGCCTCCTGCGGTCGCATTGAGAATCCTCCAGTGATCTCACCGCCATCCGCTTTGGCTGAGACTCCCGTGAAATCCAAAATAGTCGGATCGTAGCGCAACGGCGATTGCAACTGCTCGAGGAAAAATTTGTCACGCAGCGACGTCTTTTCGATCTTGATCGTGCCGCTCAACGCCGTCGTGCTGCGCAAACTGGAGCGGAAATCAACGCCCGTAAATCTCGCGACCACTTTTCCATTTTCGTCGAGGAAATGAAATGCGCCGTCGGCGAGTTTGACCCGCCGAATTTCGGGGGCGTACGGCGCCGGCTCCTGATTTTCAGTTTTTTCCGCCGGCCCGATTTGAGGTATCGGTGTGCGTGTTTTCGCAACCGCGCGTGGAGGCGAAACGACCGGCGAAGCGAGGGCAGATGGTTCCTCTGCTACAACAGACGGCGGGCTTTCCGGGGGCGCCTCCGGCAATCGCCACTTGCCATCGGCGTTTTGAATCCAAACCACGTTCGGTTTAATTAAAGAAATTTCCTTAATGACAAGACGTTGCGAAAAAAGAGAGCCGAATCGAATGCGCAGTCGAAAGGTTTTAGCTTCAAGAAATTCGCCCGACGTGCCCGGTTTGGTTTGCGGAATAGTGATCCCACTTAGTTTGAGACCACCCCAAGGCGTTACGCTGATCCGCCGGATGCGCAATGGCGTGCCGAGACGCTGGCTGAGTTCCTGCTGAATCCGCGCTTGTGTCGCCTGCGATTGAACATACAAGTTCACCGCGAGCAAAAGAATTATCGCTATGCCAAGGACCGCACCAACACCGATCAGAAATAATCGGCCGAACTTTTTCACCCGGAGACGTTACTCGGCCCGAACTTGAAGAAAAGACCAAAGCCCGGCCATGAGCAGCACAATTGTCATCCTTAATCCAGCGGCGCGTGGTGAACGCGCGCGACGCTGGCATGAGCGCGTCGAGAAGATCACGCGTGGCGCGGTGGTTTGCGCGACCTCGTGTTGCGGGGAAGCCGAAACGATCGCGCGACGCGCGGCCGCGGAAGGATTTGAGACAATCGTGGCCGCGGGCGGCGATGGCACCATCAACGAAGTTGTGAACGGCATGGCGGGGACGGACGCCGCGCTTGGTCTGCTACCCATGGGCACGATGAATGTATTTGCGTTGGAACTCGGCATCCCCGCGAGTGATCTCGGACTTTGTTGGGAGATCATTCAAAAGCAAAACACCCGTCTCATCGATAGGGCGCAGGCGAATAAAAAACATTTCGTGCAACTGGCCGGCGTTGGACTCGATGCGCAAGTGGTCAAAGAAACGAGTTTTGCCTTCAAACGCAGCTTCGGACCGCTTAGCTATCTTGTTTCGGCGGCGCAAATCGCGGCGCGACGGCCTCCACGTCTGCGAATCGAATCGGCGAATGCCGTTACGGAGGAAGGTTCGTTTGTGCTCGTTGGCAATGGGCGTCTTTACGGAGGTCCGTTCCCATTTTTTAAGAACGCAGTGATTGATGACGGCCTTCTCGACGTCGTGATTTTCAAGCAACTCGGCTATCTCGAAATCATCAAATATTTGCAGAATGTTATCTTCACTTCGGCAATACGCCTGCCGGAAGTGGAATATTTTCAGACGGAAAGACTGCGCGTTACGAGTGATGAAGATGTGCCGGTGGAAATCGATGGCGAGCTGATTGGAGAGTGTCCGGTCGAATTTCAAATCCAGAAGCAGAAATTGCGCGTGCTCGTTCCGGCATAAAAATCGTCTCGAAAATGACGGTTTTTCGTTTTCCAAATCGACAAAAAAATCGGTTTGCGATAGTCTTGTGATATGCGGCTCTCCGGTCGAAAGCCATCTTCCTTCACCCGTCGATGGACGCAGCAGCAACGGGTCGCTCTGCTTGCGATCATTACCGCGAACGTCATCGCGTTCGTCGCGCAACTTGTCCTGCAGAACTACGATCCAGCGTTCGTTCGCGACTACCTCGCTCTCAGTCAACGCGGGATGCGCGAGGCTTACGGCTGGCAATTTTTTACCGCCATGCTTTTGCACGACGGGCCATGGGACCTGCTCGGCAACATGCTGCTTTTGTATCTGCTCGGGCGCGACCTGGAATCGATCCTGGGACAGCGACAGTTTCTTGTTCTTTATTTTGCCGGAGTAATCGCCGGCGAGTTGGGTCATTTGTTTCTGATGCCGGCCAATTGCGCGCTCTACGGCGCGGGCGGCGGTGTTGCTGCGGTGCTCGTGGCTTACGCAACAATTCTTCCGGAGTTGGAATTGACCTCGATGGTCTTCTTCGTTTTGCCGATCCGCCTGAAAGCAAAACACCTCGCTTACGGCATTTTCGTTATCGCTCTGGCTCTTGTGATTCTTGATCGAGCCGGAATGGTCGCGCACAGTGCTTATCTCGGCGGTTGCGTGGCCGGCTGGCTCTATGCTCATCTGCTGGGCTTTGGACGACCGTCATTTCTTCAGCGCATGGTTCGCCAGCGACGCATAGAATCAGATCGCCTCAACCGGCTGAGCGCGGAAGAATTCATGGCTGAGGAAATCGATCCGCTGCTCGACAAAATTTCGCGCACCGGCATTGACAGCCTGACTCGCGCCGAGCGTCGTAAGCTCGCGCAGGCGCGCGACAAAATTTCCGAACAATCGCAAGTCGAGTAAGCGATCGGGGCGATTAGTTGCAATTCGCGGACGCTGAATGTTTGCTCGCGATCTATGCCGCGTCGTTCGCCAGTAAAAAATCCTGCCGATCGTTGGATCGAGGAGAAAGCGGCGCGCGCGATTTTTCCGCAACAAACCGCTACAACTTTATTTCAATTGCTCGAAAACTGGCCGTCTGATGCGCCGCCGCTGCGAACCTTTATCGAAAGTTTTCCACTAGGTGAGGCAGCGCTGCTTCATCTATTTTCTGTTTCGAGCATCTGCGCGACACGCGCGGTAAACGCACCCGAGATGTTGATCTGGCTGGCAAACAGCTCCCAGTCAAATCGCGGACATGGCCACATGCTCGCCCACCTTCGCGAATTAAATCACGGAGACATCGCACAAAATAATTTTGAGATTCTCCGGCGATGGAAAGGTCGTGAGATGACTCGCATCGCTTTGCGGGAAGTCGCGGAGATAGCCAGCATCGAAGAAATCACGGAGGAGCTATCACAGCTCGCTACGATTTGTCTTACCCAGGTCTTTCGACACTGGAATCGCGAACTGCGCAATCGCTTTGGTTCGCCGGATGCAGAATTCGCCGTCCTTGGACTCGGAAAACTCGGCGGACGCGAACTCAATCACAGTTCCGACATCGATGTGATTTTTCTTTATAGCCACGAAGGTCAGCTCTCCGCCAACCTGAGTTATCACGAATGGTTTAATCGACTGAGCGCAAACATCGTTGAGTCATTTTCTTCCACGCAGTCAGCCGGCGCACTTTTCCGCATTGATTTGCGACTGCGGCCGGAAGGAAGCGCGGGGCCGCTCGCCCGTTCACTCGAGAGCATGGAGAACTATTATGCCGGCTTCGGAGAAACGTGGGAACGGCTCGCGTTGATTCGTGCGCGCGGTGTCGCCGGCAGCGAAGAGTTGGTCTACGAATTCCTGCAACAGCACCAGCCATTCATTTATCCGAAAAGTCCGACACCGGATTTACTCGATGAAATTGCCGCGCTGAAACGGCGGATCGAACGCGAAATTGTCGGTCACGAAAATTTGGATCGGGACGTTAAACTCGGCGCGGGCGGGATTCGCGAAATCGAATTCATCGTGCAAGCGCTGCAGTTGGTGCACGGCGCGCGCCACGCGTTTCTGCAGGAGACGAGCACGCTTAAGACTTTACGCGAATTGGCGCAGGTCGAACTCTTACCGCACAAAGAAGTACTCGCATTGGATGCAGCGTACCGTTTCCTCCGGCGCGTCGAACACCGCTTGCAAATCGAGGCTGAACAACAAACTCACACCATCCCGGAAGATGCCGAAGCTTTGCGCCGCCTCGCATTGAGTCTCGGCTTTGCCTCCGCGGACGGATTGACGGCCGAGCTCCAGCATCACACCGGAAACGTACGCGCGATTTTTCATAAGAATATCGCCGACTCTGCCGAAGCCGCCGGACATGCCGTTCCCAACATGTCGATTTTCCGCGACGAAGCGCGTGCCAGCAAATCGATGGGGGAATTGGCGCAAGGGCCGGCGCGTTTTCACGTAGCGCCCCGCACCCGGCAGGTCTTTCGTAAGTTGCGTCCACTCTTACTCGAACAACTGGCAAGAGCGGCCGATCCGGATGCGACACTGAATCAGGTCGTGCGTTTCGTCGAAGCGTACGGAATGCGCAGCATGCTTTTTGAGTTGCTCGCGGTAAACCCTCGGCTGCTCGAACTGGTCATCAGGATATTTGATGTCAGTCAGAGCGCAGGAGACTTGCTCGTTAGGCACCCGCAACTGCTCGAGGAAATCACACGCAGCCGCAAGCTCGATCAACCGTTCGATGTCACTGAACATCTGCGGCGTCTCCATTCGTTAGGCGCAAAATCCACCGCGTTGAATCCGGTTCGTGCTTATCGCCAGGCGCAATGGCTGCGCATTCTTTTGCGCGATGTGCTCGGTCTCTCCAACGCCGTCACTTTGGTGAGCGAGCATTCCGCTTTGGCCGAGGCATGCCTGATTTTCATGAATGGACTTCTGGCAGAAAACAGCGGGCTTACCATTGTTGCCCTCGGGAAATTTGGCGGCCGCGAAATCACTTACGGCGCGGATCTGGATGTTTTATTCGTCGGCGAAAATACGCGGGCCGCTCAAAATCTTTTTGTCGCGATGGGAAAGCCCACTCCCGAGGGGACAATTTCTCCACTCGATACTCGCCTTCGCCCGGACGGTGAAAAAGGGCCTCTCGTTGTTTCCTTCGCCACTTACGAAAGTTACTACGAAAGTCGTGCGCAGCTTTGGGAGTTGCAGGCTCTCACTCGCACCCGTCCGATCGCCGGGCCTCTTGCGCCGGATTTTCTAAACATGATTCAACGCGTTTGGCGCGATGCTGGTCAGCGTCCGAATCTTTTTGCCGAGATCAATGCGATGACAGAACGAATCCGGCGCGATCGAGGAAGCGGATCGGTGGGATTAGATTTCAAGACCGGAAGCGGCGGCATGGTCGAAGCGGAATTTCTCGTTCAGGCGCTGCAGATGCGCGCGGCAATTTGGAATCCGAACTGGACCGAGGCGGTCGTAGAATTAGCGCAGGAAGACATCCTGGCGCAAAACGAAGTGAGCCAGCTGAAAATCAGCTACGGATTTTTACGCCGGTGTGAATCGGCACTACGGCGTTGGGGAAACAAGAGTGTTTCCGCTTTGCCTTCGGGCGAATTTGAGCAGCGCCGACTGGCGAGCTGGTTGGGCTACAAAGAATTCGAAGCATTCGTTCAAAGTTATGACGAAGCGCGGCAGAAAATTCACACCATCTACGCCCGGCGAATTCAGTAGCGATTCTACTGTCGCGCGGAAAGAAATTTGAAGAGCTCGTGTAAAACGAAAAAGCTGACTGCAATGCCGGTGCAAACGACCAGGAATAAAAGTAACAGGACCGCGATCACAAAAAACCAATCGCTGCGTCGTGCTTTCCGTGGACCGGCAGCGTGCTCCTGAAGAATTCGATAATTGCGCGCGTTCGACTTAAACCAAAACGAAAACGCATCGCCCACTCCAGGAATGATGCCGACCACTTCGTTGATGAGAATGTTGAGCGACATGCGCGCGAGAACAATCTTCGGCAAGCCGGAGCGCACTGCTTGAAGCAACGCTAAGGCTGAAATAATCGCGGATGCGGAATCCCCGACGCCCGGGAGCAATCCAAGAATCGGATCGAGACCGAAACGGAATTTTGTTCCCGGCAGGCGCACAAACTCATCCATGACGAGCGCCAGCCAGCGAAAGAGTGATTCGAGCTGAGAGCGCTTTTGCTTTTCTTCCGGCGGGAGAACCTCCCACTCGAGAGCTTTAGCTGACGAGGAGTTTTGCTTGCTCACAATCTGCGGACTTAAAGTTGTCATGTTGAGCGAATGCGAAGGATCTCGCGATGACTGGTGGTCCCTGCTTGCGCGCGGGATGACACGCAGAAATTAACCGGGAATTTCTTTTAGCATCTGCGTGTTCGTCGGGAATTTCTTTACGAACATGAGCAGACGTTGAATTGCTTCCTCGGGCTTGTGGCCGGCGAGACCGCGTCGAATGAGATTAATTTTTTCCAACTCCCAGGGCTGCAGCAGCAATTCCTCGCGACGCGTTCCGGAAAGGAAAATATCGACCGCCGGATATATGCGCTGGTCGCTGATCTTCCGGTCGAGGTTTAGCTCCATATTACCGGTGCCTTTGAACTCCTGAAAAATTAGCTCGTCCATGCGACTGCCGGTTTCGATCAAAGCCGTGGCGACGATGGTGAGCGAACCCGCCTCTTCCGTATTGCGCGCGGCCGCAAAAATCTTGCGTGGAGTTTCCATTGCGCGCGCGTCGATACCGCCGCTCATTGTGCGGCCGCCACCGCCCATCGCATTGTTAAATGCGCGTGCCGTTCGCGTAATCGAGTCGAGCAAAATAAAAACATGCTTGCCTGCTTCGACTAAACGCTTCGCCCGCTCGATCGCGAGTTGCGCGATGCGCGTGTGACTCTTGATGTCGCTGTCGTTCGAGCTGGCCATGATTTCAGCGCCCGGGCAAGAACGGCGAAAGTCAGTTACTTCCTCCGGCCGTTCATCGACCAAAAGGATAATCAACTTCATCTCCGGATGATTCTTCGTGACTGCGTCGGCAATGTGATGCAGGAGCGTCGTTTTGCCGGTGCGCGGCGGCGCGACAATTAAACCGCGTTGCCCCATTCCGAGCGGCGTCATCAAATCCATGATGCGCGTCGTGTAGCGATCAGGCACGGTCTCCAGTTTGATGCGCTTGTTCGGATTAATCGTGGTCAGCTCTTCAAACGGACGAAGGCCCTGATATTTCGGCGGCTCGTCTTCGTTGATCTTGAGCAGGCGTGTTAGCTGCGGACCGCGATTGCCCCGGCGTGTCTCGCCGTGAATCCACATTCCATCACGCAGGACAAAGCGCCGCACAATCTCCGGTGTAACGAAGATGTCTTGTGGCGTCTGAACAAAATTGCGTTTCGCATCGCGCAAGAAGCCGAAGCCTTTCCCGGAAATTTCGATGATCCCGTCGCCGAATTCCGGCTCACGTGGTTCACCGTTTTCGATTCCTTCCTGGCCTTGCTCGCCGGTTTGTCTCTCGTTAGGCGCGATTGCAGTCGCGCTTGCGTATTCATTATCGTTTTCCTGAGGAGCCATGTTATCCCTTCCACTAAATTCGTTTGTCGTTCCTCCAACATTGTTGCCGCCGTGCCCTTCGCTCGAATTCCCATAATCCGATCGATAGTTTCGGCGCGGACCCCGGCGTCGCGGACGCCGTCTGCGCTCCTGGGGTGCGGACCCGGTCTCCAGCGGTTGCTGGTTTTGGTTTTCTTCGCTCATAGTTAGAGGTGTTTTCCGCTCTGTTAACAACAACCAATTGCGGCTCACACCGCAGTTCATTTACGCCGGCAATCGGGCCAGCATTTCGTCGGGAATATCTAGATTGGAATAAACGTTCTGAACGTCGTCGTCGTCTTCGAGGCTCTCGCACAGGCGTAACACCTGAAGCGCAGTGGCCTCGTCGGCGACGGAAACTGTCGTATCGGGAATAAAAGTAAACTTTTGCCCATCGATTGTGACACCCGCGTGTTTGAGCGCCTCAGCTACGGCGTAGAGCTGATCGTGGGAAGTAGTAATAACATACTGTTTCTCCTCGGTTGTCAACTCCTCAGCACCGGCCTCGAGCGCCAGTTCAAAGAGGCTGTCTTCATCAATCGCATCTCCCGGCACATTGATCTGTCCCTTTTTGTGAAACATGTAGGAAACACTTCCGCTTGAACCGAGGTTGCCGTTGTTCTTGGTAAAAATTCTGCGGATTTCGGCCGCGGTGCGGTTCTTGTTGTCGGTCGCCGCTTCCACAATCACCGCCACTCCGCCGGGTGCGTAACCTTCGTAAGTGATTTCATCGAAATGTTGCGCTTCCATGCCTTCGCCCGTGCCGCGCTTAATCGCCCGATCGATATTATCGTTCGGCATACTCTGCGAACGTGCCGTTTGAACGGCGCTGCGTAATCGCGGATTTCCCGCCGGATCGCCACCGCCGGTTTTAGCAGCGATCGTGATCTCTTTGGAAAGCTTGCTGAAAAGGTTTCCGCGCTTCACGTCGATCGCGCCCTTGAACCTTTTTACCTTGGACCACTTACTGTGTCCGGCCATGTGTGTACGGAATTTTTGGTTACCTAAATTTTGCCTGGCCAAAAAACATCCGCGAACGAATCGGAATGGGCGCACCCCGCGAGAGCGACTAGCGAAGAGGCAAATTAACGAGAAAGATTCAACCGCAACCGCCCACCCTTGTCAATCTTGCCATTAAGGTTTCGACCGCGACCGGAAAGTGGTATCGGGAGTGAACGCCGCACACAAAGGCACCTTTAGCGAATGCCAGTGTCAATATCCATATCGACGTGGACAGTCTGATTCGAGATGACTCTGAAAGGTTGCGGTTTCGCGCGCACACGCCGGGGTGAGCGCCCGTGGGCATCGAGAACATAATCGCCCGGCGGTAATGCAACACGATAGTTTCCATTCTTATCCGCTGTCACCCGCGTGATTTCTTTTTTTCCGTCCCCGCCCAAGACAATGAGCGGATGCTCAGCATAGGTTTCGACCGTAAGCGCCGCAGGGCTTGCGTCCGCAAGGTCAACCGTCTTGGGCGAAAAAATTTTCAAATGTCCCTCCAAAATACCGGGTCGCACAGCCTCGTTCGACGAGGCACCATCGACCACATTCAAAAAGAGGCCGACCGCAATTAAGTACTTTTTCATCACTACATTATTCATCGAAACTTGGGGCGGGATTAGATTCACCACTTAGCGATCTTGCAGATCTTGTCCATTGAACGTCCCTCCGGGGAGAAGAAAGTGTAGAACTTACTACCGCACCAATTGCGATGCGAAGGAACTGGAGCTTATCCGATACGCGGCTGTGTGCAAACAAAGCAGCTCCACCCAGTTGGATGGAGCTGCCTGAAAGATCAGCTGAGTATGATCCTATTGATTACGGAACAGATGTCCCAGACTCTACTTTTACCTCAGAAACGTCCGTAGAGGTGATCGCGCCGTTGGCCGTCACATCGGTGCGGAAGTTGGCGCCCGTGACCGGCGCGCCCACTTGGCCTTTCGTCTGCGCTACGTCTGTAGAATTGACTCCACGACTGCTTGTCGTGTCTCCAATGAGGAAACCGACATTAACGCTGATAGGACCTGCTATAACATTGGCGCTAGTATCAGTCACTCCGGACACCTTTAAAGTGAGAACCTGCGCATTGGTGACACCGGTAAGCGGAACGATCATGTCATTGCCGATAAATACAGGCGTCCCAGCCGTGCCACCTCCGCCGGGTGGATTGTGGTCAGCCGGAGCGACGCTGGCCGTACCACCAAACAGCGGATTGGTGAAGTGCAATACGATCTTATAATCTCCCGTACCGCCGCCATCGGAATCCCCTCCGTCGCGATCCTCAACACCTGAGGTGCCGCTAAAGAGTGTGGCGCTGAGAGGCATATTAATATCATAATTTGGCCCGCCCCCGCCTGTTCCATGTTTCTTGCGCGAAGCTGCGCTGAGGAACTGGAACGGGAGCTCCAACGTCCAAGCGGCGCGGCCATGTGTGGCGGCAACGAGTTTTCGCGCGCCGGGTTTGATCGTCAGGCGTGAAACCTCGACTTGCGGCAGACCCGTGCCCGCGACTTCCCAATCGGCCGAGCCACTGGGCAATCTGAGGACACCCCAGTCATTTGCGGCATAGACATCGCCACTTAAATCAGCGACGACCGAGGTCGCAGGAAAGTCGGGAAACATTCCAGGTCCCGCCCCGTCGATATTTGTCCAGGTCGCGGTGCCGGGGCCCTGATTGTAAACAACCGAGAAAATATGGCCGGGCTGGGATGGTGTGTTAAAACTGTAACCGTTGTAGGAGATCCAGGCGTGGTTCGAATTTGCGGTATCGACGTAGATACCGGTGACAAACCGACCTGGACTGTTTACAGCGAGCGTGTCGAGCCGCGTGTATGTCACGCTTGTCGCGGTAGGAGTGTTCGCATTCTTGGAAATGAACACTCGACCCGTGCTCGTTGCCGCCCACATTGTGCCCGTATCGCTCGGAGTGCGCGCGATGAATGAGACGTTGCCGGTCGATCGAGTCGTTCCGCGGTAATCAGCGTTGCTTGCCGTCAGGTCTGTCGCGCCGGAAGGTCCGATTGTGACAAAGTCGCCGCAGAACGCGGTCGCCGCGTTAGTGGTAAACTCAGGACAGTTCGCCTCGAGGAATGCCTGATTGCCACCCCAATCTTGTGTTCGCCAGACGCTTTGCGAGCCTTCAAAAATAGTCCCGGCGGTGGTTGGATTGGGATCCGCGATGATCGGCGGGTAAAACAGCGCGCCTTCTGGGCTAGTGATGATCGGCCCGCTCGCTATCACCCACTTCGTCGGATCGCCGTTTTGAAAATTCACATCATTAGCCTGCCCCGTGAACGTATTGAACCGAAGCGTTGAGTCGTCGACCTTGAAGCCCGATTGGCCGCCATCACCGTACATGATTTGGGGCCACGTCACCGCCGAACCGGTGGTTTCGAAAGTTCCATTGTCCTGTGTTCCGCCTTGGAGGTGCGCCGAATTATCGGATGCAACAGCCAGGCTCTGGAACTGTAAGGTTGAAAGGCCGTCATTGATACCGGCGAGAGTGGTTGGGATTGCCTTGAGCAACTGCTGGCAGGTCGCCAAGTCCGCGCCGGTCAAGCCGCGGGACGTGCATTGCGCGCTCTCATCCGAAAACGCTCCACTCGAGCGAATAAGACCTCCGTCCGAGCCAAAGATCGCCTGGTCTGAACCAGGAATCTCGGCCAGGCCGTGACTATCGGGATGCATGCCATGAGGCGCCGAGGGGGACGTCGCGTCAAAGGACATATCCGTAAAAGTGGCCCCGGCGTCAGTCGAACGGATATAGGCGCGCCCGTTGTTCCTGCCGAAGTAATTGCTGTAATCATAGGAGCCGCCCAAGTAAACGACATCGGGCTTTCCAGGGGGAGTATAAACCGCATTGTCGTACCAGCACTGACCCGTGCAATAGTTTGTCGTTTGGTTGGGTGCCGCCGACCCATCCTGCGCTGCCGACAGGTCGGTGAAAGCTGGGGCCACCGCCTGAGCGTCATCTGTGCGGTAAAGGTGCGCCGCGTTTGCAGCGGACGTGAGGTCGTTTCCGATGCCCACATACATTCGCGTCATTCCACCCGAAACCGTTACGGCGAATTCAGCTCGATCTGTACTTCGCGTCACATTGCGAGCGCTCTTGATCTGCGCCCAGGTAGCGCCACCATCAGTCGAGCGCCAGACGCCACCACTTCCGGCGACGCCGGTCGGCCCGAATGCGCCTCCGTAGAGGATTTTGTTGGTTGTTCCATCCCAACCCGGGTCGAGCGCGACCTTGTTAACACCGCGAATCGTTGCTTTTGCCGTGGTCCCATCGCATGTGGCGGGGCAGGCATCACTGCCGTCCCAAATAAACGTGAAGGTCGCGCCACCATCGGTTGATTCAAAAAGACCGAAGGGGGGCCTCGGAGGCGTCGGGTTGGAAGTAGCGCCGCCGGTAGAAGAGACGCCGCGGACGCCACGCGCCGACGACACGTAGAGGTGGTTCGCGTTCGTTGGATCGACAACGATCGAACTGATCGAACGACCCGCGAAAGCATTGCCGGTGTAGGTCCCATTGGGTCCCGTCCCGGGAGCGGTCGTCGTGATTGGACCGATTGTCGAGGCTAGCTGCGTCCAGGTGTCACCACCGTCGATTGATTTGTACACTCCAAAACCGGCTTCCGAATCACCCGACGCGTTCGGCTCGCCGGTGCCAGCATAGAGAGCGCTGCCTGTATAGGTAAGTGTTCCAATCGCATTTGTGGCGAAGCTGCCAGAAACAAAAGTCCAGCTTGGTGTCGGATCAAGAGCGTTGAGAGTGCGCCAGACTCCGCCGCCAGCGGCCGCCACCCACACTCGGCAATTACTTCCACTGCAGAGAGGGTCGACAACGAGAGCGGTGATACGGCCGGAGGTGGTGTAAGGCGCCCCACTGAAAGTCAAAATAGCGGGAAAATTCGCCATGCTCGGGCCGGCAAGGCTCCAAGCGCCGACCGGGCTCAGCGGTTGCTTAGACCGAAGAGTCTTGCTGCTGCTCCTTGCCTTAATATCGCTCCAAGCTTTCTGGGCTGCGCGCGTCGCTTTAAATGGGACGTCGGCAGCGGGGTAAGCGCGGTGCGCATAATCTTCTTCCGCTGCGGCCAACGGCCCGCGGTCGTGTCCAGGGCCCGGGACAGTGCGCGAGTTTTCGCCCAGCTCATCGCGGTCTTGTCTGAACTTGTTAAGCACTTCACGCTTTTGCTCTGATTTGCCTAACGACTTTGATTTCGCAAATAACATTAGACCGGGTTTCGCCGCAGCGAGGCCCATTGCCAATGCCGTGAGGACGAGTACGCCCGCGATTACGAGACGCAGATGTGAGAGAATATAACTTGGACGAGTAAACCACTTAGTGAGTTTCATAGATTTGTTGAACAGCGGAGAGTTGAGTCGCAAGAGTTGCGAACGGTGGCACAAGCAGTCAAGCCTTATCACATTACGTTTTCGCAATAATTAATTTCCTAACTATCGGCAGCGAGGTTGCCTAACGAGTTATCCATTTCCTGAAATGGAGCTCCGACTCACGCGCTGCTCGTCCCCAAAAAGCAGCAAGAAATTCGCGACCTTTCGAGAAAAATTCGACGCTCGCTACAAAGTAGCTGGCGCAACAACAACGGCAGAGCGTTTTCGTGCAGTCGCATCTAAAATGCGTTTACGCAGCCGCAGCGATTTTGGTGTGGCCTCCACGAACTCATCGGGCCCGATGTATTCAATCGCGCGCTCCAGACTCATGCGCAATGGCGCTTCGAGTTGAATCCCTTTGCCGTCACCCTGGCTGCGCATGTTTGTAAGATGTTTCGCTTTGCACGGATTGACCGGCAGGTCTTCGGGCCGCGAGTTTTCGCCGACAATCATCCCCGCGTAAACATCTTCCTGCGGACCGACAAACAATCGGCCGCGCGCCTGAATGTTGTTCAACGCGTAAGCCGTGCTCGTCCCTGGTTCCATCGAAATCATCACGCCACGATTGCGGCCTTCGATCTCTCCCTTAAACGCCGCGTACTCGCGAAAGAGATGGCTCATCAAGCCTTCACCGCGAGTGAGATTGACCAAATCGGTTTCCAGCCCGATCAAGCCACGCGTTGGAATAATTGCTTCGATCGAGACGCGTTCCGCGTGGTGGTCCATGCTCACGATTTCCGCTTTGCGATTGGCAAGAGATTGCATCACGTCGCCCAGGTTGTCGTTAGGCACTTCGACGTACAAATTCTCGATCGGCTCCAGCAGTGGTCCATCTCCATCGCGGTGAAAAATTACTTCCGGACGCGAGACCATCACTTCGTAGCCTTCGCGCCGCATTTGTTCGACCAGAATGGCAATCTGCATTTCGCCGCGCGCGTTGATTTCGAATGCGCCGCCAGTTTCGGTATCGTTTACCTGGAGCGAGACATTGCCCCGCGTTTCGCGGATCAGTCGTTCGCGAATGTGGCGTGCGGTCACAAATTTCCCGTCGCGTCCGGCAAATGGAGAATCATTGACCAGGATGCGCATGCGAATGGTCGGCGGATCGATATCGACAAATTGCAGCGGCGCGCGTTCCTCTCGATCGGTCAATGTTTCACCGATATAGACATCTTCGAAACCAGTTAGTCCGACAATGTCCCCAGCGCTGGCATGCTTAACATCTAGCTGGCCCAAACCGGCGAAGGTATAGAGCGCAGTGACGCTCGCCCGTTCCCGCCGGCCATCGCGATGAATGCAAACAATGGAATCGCCAACCGCAACGCGGCCACTAACGATTCGCCCCAGTGCGATACGACCGAGATAATCGCTGTGATCAAGGTTCGAGACGAGCATTTGAAAATAGGGCTCAGGTGAAATAGCGGGGGGCGGCACATGTGTGACGATTGCTTGAAAAAGCGGCGTCAGGTCTTCGTTGTTTTCATGAAGCTCGCGCATAGCGAAGCCGTTCTTCGCACTCGCGTAGATAATCGGAAAGTCGAGTTGCTCGTCCGTTGCCTTTAGCGCGACAAATAAATCAAAAACCATGTCGACCACTTTGTGCGGACGCGCATTTTCGCGGTCGATCTTATTGATGACCACAATGGGCTTAACCTTGTTTTCCAAAGCCTTTCGCAGAACGAAACGCGTTTGCGCTTGCGGGCCATCGTGCGCATCAACCACGAGCAACACCCCATCGACCATTTTCATGATGCGCTCGACTTCGCCGCCAAAGTCCGCGTGACCGGGCGTATCGACGATGTTGATGCGATAACCGTTCCATTGGAAGGCCGCGTTTTTCGCGCGAATGGTGATTCCCTTTTCGCGCTCGAGATCCATCGAATCCATCATGCGCTCTTCAATCTTCTGATTGGAGCGAAAGGTGCCTGATTGACGCAGGAGCTGATCGACAAGGGTAGTCTTGCCGTGATCAACGTGCGCAATAATGGCGATGTTACGGATCTTATCCATGGAGGCTCCTCGACGTGAGGAGCGCAGAATATGATGTCGACGCTCTCCGTCGTCAACAAATGCGAAGCAACAAGTGTGCAAAAAAAAAGCGGCAGGCCGAAACCTGCCGCTTTTATATTCGTTGTTTTAGTTGCCTCTCGGGTTGCTTACGGAACTCCCTGGCCTGAGTGAACCTTCACGGCGGAGACGTCGGTGCCATTGATGTTTCCATTTGCCAGGACATCCTCACGGAAATTACCGGCACCGACAACAGCACCTACCTGGACCTTCGTTTGGCTGACATCCGTGCCAGTCACACTCCCGCTGGCACCGGTATCACCGACGATCACGCGCATCGTCACCGGGACGGAATCGCTGACTTTGCCGGCGTTATCGCGAACGTCGAGCGCGTTGACCGTGACTCGTTGGGCGGTCGTCACGTTAGTCAGATTCACGATAAGACTGTTTCCTGAGACGGATGTGCTGCTGACGGAACCATTGCCCGCGGTAACAATTGCGCCACCCGCGCTAGTCAGTGGGTTAGCGAAAGTGAACACCAATGTGTAATCGCCATTAGCGCCGCCGTCGCGGCATTCGACTCCCGGAGTACCGGCGAGTGGCATTGGAATGTTGAAGGTGCCAGCAGCCCCGTGAATCTTCCTGGAGGCAGCAGAGCTTAGTGTTACCGGCCCTGGTGTCGAAGGCGTACCACCGGCCGCGGCTTCCGCGTTAATAAACCCGTAGCCATCTAGTACGCTGTAGCCGCTACCAAGCTGACTGTTCATCGTTCCGTTAAATGGAAACATATTCACGCCGTCGCTCAGCGTTCCACTGAATGCCATGCCGCTCGAGAATACGGTACCCTCCGGAATCAACACCGCACCACCGATCAAGTCGGCGCTCGGGTCCAAGTTGGTTATACCGCTGTTCGGACCGGCGAATGGCGCTCCGCCAAGCGGAGCCGCAAAGGTACCAACGGCCGCTGTATGCTGTTGGCCGCGGCCTACGGTGAAGGTAAACGATCTACCATTAGTGAAGTTCGAGGTCGGGAATCCAATCGCCATCGTCCAAAAATGGCTAACACCATTGGATGGCGGAGGCGCCAGATTACTGAAGCCTGTGAAGGGCCCGGTGCTTAATGGCACCGTGATATCCCCAGCAGTCAGACCGCTAAGCGTACCTAACGTGAACGCCTTGCTCGCTGGTTCGAAGACGACACCTGGATAACGGTTGCTGAAGTAGGTGTTAGTTTGATCAACACCGTTATTGCCGCCCGTTGGGTTGCCTGCCGCAGCGGCCGTGCCAGCTGGATTGAAGGTTAGGCTCTTGAGGAAACCGGTTCCCGAGTAGGAGACCTTCCAGGAAGTGTTATCCTGTAAACCCACTCCGCCAGAGGTGATGGCCGGACTAGTGCCCGCCGGAAGGACGATGTTACTGGAATCGCTATTCACCGTGATATTAACCGTCCCGCCGCTCGCACTCGCTGTCCCGCGGATGAACATCGGATCCAAATCGTGCGTGAACGCAGTGTTCTGCAAAAGATTTGTCATCTGCGCGGGAGTTACGGTACCGGGTCCCCCCTTTGCCTGCAGTACGAGTGCGGCGATCGCAGCAGCGTGCGGCGCCGCTGCACTGGTGCCGGAAAAGTTTTGATTGGTGTCGCCGTCGGCAGCCGAATCACCCGCAAAGAAGGACGTATTTCCGTTATCTGCCGCAGCAACTCTTGGCTGCAAACGTACCTCAGGCGTGGCAAGACGATTGTTATTCTTATCGAAGTAGTAAATAGCCGGTCCCGGCGACGTGAACGTTTCAGGACGGCTCGGTCGGAATACGCTGTAGGCAGCGGTGCCATTGCATCCTTTCGCCGTGGAGTGACCGCCGGTTGTGACAGTATCATAGGTAAGGTATTCCACCGCGCTAATCCCCCCTATTCCATTACCTGGATCCGCCATTCTCACATGCGACGCCGGTGTGGGTGAGTTTGGCGGAACACTTGTGCGCACGAGCACAAACTGCACGCCCCCCTGCCCAGCTGGCCGCGTTACGGTGCCTAGCTCAAGAGGCTGATTCGTCGCGAAGTTATCTGTAATAAGCGACGAGTCGGGAATGTACGCGCCGGTGTCGACACGGAAGGCTAGCAGGTTGATGTCGGTCGTCGGAAGCTGCCCCTCGACGTAGCCAGTGGCATGGTAGAGATCGATGTGGAAACTACCAGTGCCGCCAAAGCGCCCGATGGTAATTTTGTAACCTGTTCCGCTAACTGGCGCGCGAAAGTGGACGACTTCATCGATCGCATTGTCCTGCGAAACAACAACGTTGTTGCTCGGATCGAAGACCGTAACCGTGACGTCCAGGTTGCCGCTCGTAGCGAAGCAGTCGATTTCGTAAAGGTTGCCCGCAGTGAGCGCAGGGATATTGGTGAACGTTACCGGCGTGGATGAGTTAATCGTACCATTATTCGAATAAAGCGCCGGCCCATCGAGGATGGCCTGCGTATTTTGATCAAACGGGTCGTCCCATTGAACAACGAAGAGCTGTCCACCACTGGGAATGGCCCAGGTTTGCGCGATATCACGTTGGCCAGGCTTGGGATTAAAATTGTGAAATCCACCCGCATAGAGAGCTGCTGGCACGCCAGTCAGATCAATGTTAGTTCCGGCAAGCGCCGTATTTCCAGCCCCGGCGGTTAACCCCGTGCCGTTTGGCACCCATCGCAACGGCGCGGTGTAGCCGTTCGTGCCGATGTCGTTCCCCGCGGAAGAGAAGTAAGATACCCCCGCAGCGTTCACATCATCGATACCTTCGCCGATGATACCGTCTTCAAACCACGGTTCATCAAAGTATCCCACGTCGTCGCAGATGGCCTGAGCTGCGAAGGTTTGATTCGGATAGGTAAACCCGGTCAGGCCCGCCAAAGCGCGGATATTATTGGCGAAAGAAACTTCACCAAGGTTCGCCGTCGCGAAACCAATCTTAGCTCTAGGCGCCATCTTGTAGATGATCTCGCACATAGCTCGGCCTTCGTCGGAAGCTGGGGCATCGTCCTGAAGCACTGCCACCGGTGTCGTATTATAAGGGCTGGAACCGCCGGGCAGGTTAGAACCGGATGATGCGGCGTTACCGAAACTATCGGACAAAGCCCCGACCGAAATCGTATTACCGTCGAGAGACATCGAGGCGCCTGGATTGTAAAGAGTACTCACCTTGTCCACGCGATGCTGCGTCACGCCTTGATCAAATGCTGTGCCGACCAAGGTCAGCGCTGAAACTACGCGCGGAGCTAGATCGGTCTTGCTCCGCTTCAGGTAAGGCTTAATTGCGAGCTGGACGGAGGTAACACCTTTTACGCTGGCGATCGTCGCCATATCATCGACGGAAACATAGCCCTCGATCACACCCACGCCGCGGTATTTCTTATCTACCGCGATGATTTGCAGAGAAGGAGCTTTCTTAAGGAGTGTTTCTTTCAGCTTCTCGAAGGGCACTCTACTGTTCGGATGAATGTCTACGATATATCGATTCGATGCCGGATCTTTAATCGCCATACCCGCGTAGTTCGCCGCCTTTTCAGTGGCGAAGCCATTGTATGTCACCACGTTCGTACGGCTGCCTTTCGCTTTTTTGAGCGCGATATTACTTTCAACTAACGAATCCGCACCGTTTCCCAAATTTTTGGGAACGTCGGTAGCTGAGACGGTCGAAACGATCAGGCTCATCCCCAAGAGAAGAGAGGCCGGGCGGAATAAGGTGAAGTTCAATCTCATAAGTGTGGTGTTTAGCTGAATCGATTGCGGGGTTACCGCTGTGATCGCGCCAACCGGCGTCTCAACGAAAATTCCCTGTAGAGTATTCCCAGCTGAAATCGTTAAACGTCAAAAAAGCGAAATCGCGCGACCTTTTTCTTCGGTACGCCTGATTATGTCAATTGTATTTTCTTAATAGACGAAAAAATATCGTGCAACGAACAGAGGCTAAAGCCTGTTGCGCAGCGCACGTGGAAAAAATACGGACTCAATTCGCGCGCACTTTCTTCCATCGCTCGTCGACGGAAAATATAATGTCCAGAACAGTGGGCATTTTTTGCGCACCGGCCGAAAGAAACCGGCAGCAATCTAAGATCAGGCGCGGTCGGAGTTAATGTTGCTTAACAACGAACGTAATGTCCGTGGATCCACGCGCGGTGATGGTGACGGAAGCGCCAATGTCCTGGCACCCAACACCAATGAACGCCGCTCGACCAATAACCGGGGCCACGGTTGTAATACTGCCGGTCGCCGATTTCGATAAATACACGGGATGCGCTTGAAACTTGCGGCGTGAATGCGCCCGCAAATAGCAGAACGCCGAGGAAAACGGAGAGTTTTTGTTTCATCGTAATTTTCTACTGATTCGGATTAGACGCGCGGCAGGCCGCATGTATTCGGACGAAAGATAGACATTAGGCCGGAACGGGCAGCGCTTGATCGCTCGGCTCAACCCATTTGCCATGTTCGCGGATCAAATCCTGCAACCGTTCGACCGCCTCAACCTCAGGAATGTTGAACTTCACCGCCGTCTTGCCGACATACAGATTCACTTTCCCCGGCGCGCCGCCGACGTAACCAAAATCTGCGTCCGCCATTTCGCCGGGACCATTCACGATGCAACCCATGATAGCGATCTTCACCCCCTTCAGGTGCAACGTCGCCGCTTTGATTCGCGCGGTTGTGGTTTGCAAATTGAAGAGCGTTCTTCCGCACGAGGGACAGGCGACATAATCGGTTTTGAAAATGCGCGTGCCGGCTGCCTGCAAAATATTGTAGGAAAGGCGCAGCGCCTGGCCGGGCGCCTCCTCACCTTGCACGAGAATGGCATCGCCGATTCCATCGCAAAGGAGAGAGCCGATATTCGTCGATGCAATCAGCAATGTGTGAAGAAAATCCAACTCCTGTTTTGGCTTTCCGAAGATATCCTTGAGCAAGATCGGATGATGCGATTGGAGTTTTGCCGCAAGTAAGCGAAATGCGCTGATAACCGGCAGGTCGACATCGTCTCTGATAGTCACGAATTGCGCGCGGTCGCTTTCGTTCAAATGGGCAATCGCCGCATCGTCACGCGGATCTACTTCTGCGATGTCGCTTTGTTCGTAAATGATCTCGGGTTTGTAGTCGCCCAATTTATCGACCTTGTGCGCGATCTTGTCGTAGTTCGCCTGCCGAACAACAACGCGCACCAATTCCTCGCCGCCTAACGAAATGCCTTTGCAATCAACGCGGGTTGTCGCACGACGCTGATACGAAAATGGATCGAACGAAAGTTTTGCCTGCGGACATTTCGAATCAGAATTCGGGATTGTTTCGATCAGCGCCTCCGCCACCGGAATTTCGTGAATGCTGTCTTCCGTCAGCGAAACACGAATCGTGTCTCCGATTCCATCAGCTAACAACGATCCGATCCCAATTGCGCTTTTGATGCGCGCGTCCTCGCCTTCGCCGGCTTCGGTCACACCGAGGTGAATTGGATAATTCCAGTCATCGCCTTCCTCGCGCAGCCGCGCGACGAGCAGTCGATACGCATTGATCATCACTTTGGGATTGCTCGACTTCATCGAAAAAACGAATGCGTGATAATCGAGATCGCGCGCGATCCGCGCGAACTCGAGCGCGCTTTCCACCATTCCCAGCGGCGTGTCGCCGTAACGATTCATGATGCGGTCGCTGAGCGATCCGTGATTCGTTCCGATACGCATCGCGATCCCGCGTTCCTTGCATAGCCTAACGAGTGGCGAAAATCGTTCCCGGATCCGAGCAAGCTCGGCCGCGTACTGTTCATCCGTGTACTCGATGATCTTGAACTTCTTCGAGTCGGCATAATTGCCGGGGTTGATTCGCACTTTATCGACCCACTTCGCCGCTTCCATTGCGGCTTCCGGTTTGAAATGAATGTCGGCGACGATCGGCACGTCGCAGCCGCGTTCACGCAAACCATGAACAATCTGCTGCAGATTCGCCGAATCTTTTACTGTCGGCGCGGTGATGCGCACAATTTCGCAACCGCCCTGCGCAAGTTCGATTGTCTGCGCGATGGAAGCTTCTGTGTCCATCGTGTCGCATGTAATCATCGACTGCACACGGGTCGGATTCGCGCCGCCGACGCCGACGTTGCCGATCATCACTTCTCGCGTAACGCGGCGCTGATAGCTGAATGAATCGTCGCAGTAATTCACGGTTATAGATTGGCAAAGGCCGTCATCATCAGCCAGCAAGATAAAATTTGCGCGGCACTGCGCAACGAGGACGATTGATCAGCGTCCGGGAGTCGCTGTCGCCGATGGTTGTGGGGCGCGCTTTTCCTGTTTGGAACCGCCGAGCAAATCTCCCAGATCGAAGAAGCTCACATACGCGATGTAGCCGATGATCAACGCTGCGCATCCGGTCTGAATGATTTCGAGCACACGCATGTTCACCGGTTTGCGGCGCACTGATTCGATCAGCGCAAGCACGATGTGTCCGCCATCGAGCACGGGAATCGGGAGCATGTTCAGAATCGCGAGGTTTACATTCAGGATAACGCTAAACCAAAGCGCGAGTTGCCATCCGCGCTCGTTCCCGAAGAGCGTGTAATAAATGTGACCGATACCAACGGGCCCGCTCATGTGTTGAAATTTCACATCCGACTTCGGCGACGCGACCGCGCCCAGCGTTTCCAATGTGCTCGTGATGCTTTTGTAAACCTGCTCGATCGGATTTGGATGTGCGATCGAAATACGACCGCTCACGTCCCAGCCGATGCCAATGCGCAATTTCATCTCACCTTCTGTCGGCAACAACGTCGGCTTGATTTTGGCGGTAAGAACCTTGTCGCCGCGTTGCACCTCAAGCGTGAGCGGTTCTTTGGGATGTTTATCGATGTAATCGGCAACGGCCGCCGGACTGTAGATTGGATTGCCGTTTAACCGCGTGACGACATCGCCCGGCTGCAATCCAGCCATCGCGGCAGGCGTGTTTGGTTCGACTTTCTCGATCAGCGGCGTCTCCGCCGGAAGGATCAACAGTTGCCGTACACTCTTGCGCCGCCAACCGCGCGTTTCGGCTTTGTAAGGTTCCACCCAAACGGTTCGCACTTCGCCATTGCGCTCAAACTTAATCGGAATTTTGTCGCCTTCGCTGCGCACGACGCTCCAAGTCACGCTGTCGTTCATCCCGAGAAAACGCTTCACCGGATTGCCGTCGACTTCGAGAATCTTATCTCCCGGTTGCAATCCAACTTTTGCCGCAGGCGAATCAGCCATGACATAGCCAATCGTCGTTGTTGTATCGGATTCGCCGACTGGATATCCGACAACCCAGACGAGACAGGCAAAGGTCAACGCCAGGAGTAAACTAAAAAGCGGACCGGCCGCGGCGACGATGATTTTATCGAGCGCGCTCACCGGCGGCAGCTTTTCCCGTTCGATGTCCGCTTTGCCCTCGATGATATCCATCGGCGCCAATTGTGGCAACGCGACGAAACCGCCGAAAGGCAAGGAGCCTAACGAGTATTGAACGCCGTTGATTGTTTTCTTCCAGAGCGGTTTGCCGAACCAGACGCCAAACTTCTCGATGTAAAGCCCGCGCCAGCGCGCCGCGAGAAAATGACCGAGCTCATGCACAATGATGAGCAGATTGAAAAGGACGACGACTTCGAGAACGACCAGCGCGATGCGAGCGATGTGCACAATCATGATAGCAGAATCTCAGTCCCCGATGCTGCGTCGTGCGTCCTCGCGCGCCCATTGATCGGCGGCCAATATCTCATCGAGATCGGGTTGCGCAACGACGCGGTGGCGATTCATCACTTGGTCTACCAATTGCCAGATCTGCGGAAATTTCATACGACGATCTAGAAATGCTGAGACTGCAACTTCATTGGCGGCGTTCAAAACAGCAGGGAGAGTGCCGCCCGCTTCACCGGCGCGCCGTGCGAGATTGAGCGCGGGAAAATCGTCATAACGCGGGGCGGCAAACTCGAGTTTGCTCAGTTTACCAAAGTCGAGCGGCGGCAATGTATTCGGCACACGGTTTGGCCACGTGACGGCATACTGAATTGGAAAACACATGTCCGAGTGCGAGAGCTGGGCGAGCACGGAACCGTCCGTAAATTCTACCATCGAATGCACAATGCTCTGCGGATGGATCACGACTTCGACGTGTTCCATTTCCACGCCGAATAGCCAATGCGCTTCGATCATTTCCAAGCCCTTGTTAAAGAGCGTGGCGGAATCAATCGTGATCTTTGGCCCCATGTTCCATGTTGGATGTTTCAGCGCCTGCTCCGGAGTAATATTAGCGAACTGCTCGTTAGGCAATTCCCGAAATGGACCACCCGACGCCGTTAAAATAATTCGACGAACTTCCGCATCTTTCCCGTCGAGACATTGGAAGATGGCGTTGTGCTCGCTGTCGACCGGCAAAACGTGGACGCCTTTTGTATGGGCCTCGCGCATAACGATCGCGCCGGCCATGACGAGAATTTCTTTGCTCGCCACCGCCAGATCTTTTCCAGCTTTGATCGCAGCCAGAGCCGGCCGCAAACCGCCGGTCCCGACGATTGCGACCAATGTCATCTCCGCTTCTGAAAGAGATGCGATCTCGGAAAGCCCTTCTTCACCGGCAAAAATTTCCGGAGCGTAATTTAAGTTTGCGCGCAACTCCGCGAGCTTTGACTCGTCAACCAGACAAACTGCACGAGGTCTGACGGCGTTCGCTTGCAGCGCGAGCTTCTTTGCGTTGCTGTTCGCGGCAAGACCGACAATCTCCATCCGTTCCGGGATATCCTGCGCGACCTTCAACGCGCTCTCACCGATCGATCCCGTCGCGCCCAGCACAACGACGCGTTTGCGTTTCATCTAATACCAATCGTTGCTGCCCTACCTTATGGAACGCGAATTACCAATCGCAGATAAAAAAACAAGAGCGGAGCGGTGAAGAGCAAACTGTCGATCAAATCGAGCGAGCCGCCAATTCCGGGCAACATGTTTCCGGAATCTTTCACGCCGGTGCTACGTTTTATAATGGATTCCGCGAGATCGCCAATGACAGCGGCAAACCCGAGCAGAAGGCCAAGCACAATCGCATGCGTCCAGTTCAAGACCGATAGATGCCCGGGCATGAGACGGAACAAACCCACGCTGGCCAAGAGCGAGAACGCGAGCGCACCAAAAAATCCTTCCCACGTTTTTTTCGGACTGATGTGGGGGATCAGTTGATGTCGCCCAATTACGCTACCGGTAAGGTACGCGCCCATGTCGCTGAATTTCGTAACCGCGATGAGATAAAGGCAGTAAAACTGTCCCGTCACGACGCCGCTTGGGGAGCGCGGCATCACATAAACAATTTTCATGATGAAATTGAAGAGCCAAAGCACGTAAAGCAGACCGAAAAGCGTGTAGGCCATCGTCTGCAACGGCGCGTCATCGCGCAAACTGTCGAACATTTGCCGCGTGAAAACCGTGAGCAAAAAGAAGAGCAACACCGCCACTTCAAAATCGTAGGAACGCGCCGGGCCGACGCGCGAAAAATAATAAAAGCTGCCGGCGAGCATGACGGCGCCACAGATCATCGCTGTGAGCTTGAAATTCGGCAGCCCTTTGTGATCGAGCATGCCGTAGAATTCCCAGAGCGCGATCAACCCTACGATGCTAATCAACGCAAAAAACGCCAGCTCGTACCCGGAAAAACAAATGAGGAGCGCGACCGTCCAAAGCGTGACAGTGCTCGCAAATCGCAGAATAAAAACGGAGCGCCTTGTCGCCGGCTTTGCATCGGCGCGCTCAACCCTCACAGACATGGCCTTGCATCATCTCGATGAAATGCACTTTGTCCACAAATTACAGACCATGAAATGACAACTACTTTTCCTGCTTTCCTGCGTTCCTGATTCGCCTAACTTTCTCATCGTGCAGAAAACCATGCAGGCAATCGTGAAGCGGAAGGCAGAACCTGGGCTCTGGCTCGAGGAAGTCCCGATTCCCGAAGTCGGCAGCGACGACGTCCTTATTCGCATCCTGAAAACGTCGGTCTGCGGAACGGACGTACATATATATAACTGGGACGCCTGGTCGCAGAAGACGATCCCCGTGCCGATGGTGATCGGTCACGAATTTGTCGGGATCATCGATCGCGTCGGCGATCGCGTGCGGGGTTTCGCGCCCGGCGATCTGGTTACGGGAGAAGGTCACATCGTTTGCGGCCATTGCCGGAATTGTCTCGCCGGACGCCGCCATCTTTGTCCGAACACGCAAGGTGTCGGCGTAAATCGCCAGGGCGCATTCGCGGAATACCTGTCCATTCCGACATCGAACGTCTGGCACGCCGATCCCAACATTCCGCTCGATGTTCTTTCGTGCTTTGACCCGTTAGGCAATGCGGTTCATACCGCACTTTCCTTCGATATCATCGGCGAAGACGTTGTCATCACTGGCGCCGGACCGATCGGTTGCATGGCGGTCGCGATTTGCCGGCACGCCGGCGCGCGCAACGTCGTCATTACCGACATCAATCCCTATCGCCTCGATCTTGCGAAAAAAATGGCCCCGAATGTTTTCGCGGTTGACGTGCGCAGCGATTCGTTAGGCGACGCGATGAAGCAACTTGGTATGAAAGAAGGGTTCGACGTTGCGCTCGAAATGTCGGGCAGTCCAAAAGCAATGACTGATTTGTTGCCCGCGATGTTTCACGGCGGGAAGATTGCGCTCCTTGGCATCATGCCCGCCAGCGCCGCGATCGATTGGAACATCGTTGTTTTCAGCGCGCTCACGATCAAAGGAATTTACGGACGCGAGATGTATGAGACGTGGTATAAAATGACCGCCATGATCCAAAGCGGTCTCGATATTTCACCCGTCATCACGCATCGCTTTCCCTACGCCCGGTTCAAAGAGGCAATCGAACTGATGAAATCGGGCAATTCCGGGAAGATCGTGCTCGATTGGAGTAAGTCCTAGCGCCCTTATCAGGCTCGACTTTTTTCGCGATTTTTCAGTTAATCGTCGTCCCCATGGAGGGTCGTCAAAAAGAAGAGATCGAAGACAGCGTCGTTTTCACGAGCGGGAACGAGTCATTTACCGTGCGCGAGCTAATTGATTTTGCGAGCTTTCGCGGCGAACTCGAACCGGTTTGGAAGGAGCTTCTTCGGATTGTGGCCGCGGAAGAAAAGGCCGACGAAGAGGAATTGGAGATGGATGATTCCGCGATCGACCAGGCCGCAGAGACATTTCGTTACGAGCACGACCTGATCACGGCGGAAGAAACCGAACAGTGGTTGGATGAACGCGGTTTAACGTTGAACGATTTCAGCGAGTATTTCGTACGGCACTATTGGGGCGACGCGCTGGATGATACGGAACCCGCGGCAGTCGATTACGCTTCCGCGCCTAACGAGTTGCGCGAATTGCTTGTCGTCGAGCTGATTCTATCCGGCGAACTCGACCGCATCGCAAAGCGCTTGAGCTGGCGCGTCGCCGGCAGTCGCGAGCCGGGAAGGAACGGCCTTGATCCGGAGGTCGTGACTGCAGAAGAGAAACGTCTCTTAGAACGAACCGGCTTCGATGAAAATCACCTGACGGCCTGGCTTCAGGCGATGAATCGCGATCACAAGTGGTTCTCTAATGCGCTCGAGATCGAAGCGCTTTATCGGCAAAGGTCCGAAGCACTTTTGAATAAACAGGCGTGCGAACACGAGGTCGCCGCGCTGCGCCTGCCCTTGACCAGGTTTGAACTTGAGACCGTGGAATTGGATTCGCTCGATGCCGCGCGCGAAGCGCTGCTTTGCGTTCGCGATGATGGCATGTCGATGGAGGAAGTGGCAACGGAAGGCCGATATCCTTACCGGCGCGCGGAGTTATTGCTCGAAGATCTGCCCGAAGATCTGCAGCAAAAATTTCTCAGCGTCTCGAGCGGAGAGATTCTGGAACCGATTGCGCGCGGCGAAGGTTTTTACATTTGCCGCGTGATCGAAAAAGCGGAACCGAAAGCGGATGACGACGCCGTGCGCGCGCGGGCGGAGCGCAGTATTCTCGAACGTCATTTTTCCGAGCTGACCACAAAACACATTCAGTGGCGAACGCTTCCGAATTCCGCGCAATGAAAGCAAAAGACGACAATTTGCTGCGGCGCTCGCTGCTTTTTCAATTTTTGCCGGAGGAATATTTCGACAAAATCGTGGCGCTTTTACAGGAGGAGCAGTATGAGTTCGGCGACATACTCGTTAGGCAAGGTGAGCCGGCCGACGCTTTTTACGTTTTGACTTCCGGGCGTGCGCGCGTCGTGAAACAGGATCACAACGGAGATGAAATCGTCCTGGCCACGCTCAAACCTGGCGACAGTTTCGGTGAGGCTGCGTTGGCGGAGGGCGGGACCAGAACAGCTTCGGTGCGTTGCAGCACCGCCGTGGAAGTATTGCGATTGGATCGTGACGATTTTCTGGAACTAACCAAGGAAGTTCCCGAGCTGAAGCACCATGTGGAGATGACGGCGCGACATCGAGCGCTGCACGGATTCCTCTATGAGTTTAGCAACTTCGGCCGGCTGACTGTGCCGGCGATGCGCAGTGTCATTGAAAAGCTTTCTCCGGTCGAGTTTGCAAAAGGTAGCTTCATTATTAAAGAGGGCGATGCGGCGGGCCCAATGTACATCATGGAAAAAGGCCGGGCGCGCGCTTTTTCTTCGGACAACGGAACGCAACGCAACCTCGCCTTTTATCGCGACGGAGATTTTTTCGGCGAGCTCTCTATTCTCAATGGTTCCGCGCGGGCGGCGTCGGTGGAAGCGTTCACAGATTGCCGATTGCTCGCGCTCGATCCCGTCGCAGTTCGGGAATTGAAGCGGCGTTTCCCTGAATTCGGGAAACTAATGGAAGAACGTCTGGCACAATATCAGGCTAAAACCGAAGCGCGCGTGCCGCTTGATTTCACGACGGAGATGTTGCCGGCGGAAACGGCGACGCACGACAAGCTCGCCCTGGACGGACAACAGACGCCGCCCGAGACAGAAGATAAGGACGCACCATTTGCCGACAAAAGCGGTCTCTTTCGCAAAGGCAAAAAACGAATCCGGCGTTTTCAGCACATCGAACAGATCGATGAGATGGATTGCGGCGCTGCGAGCCTCGGCATGATCTGCCGGCACTTCGGTCGCAAAGTTAGTCTGGCGCGGATCCGCCAGCTTTGTCACACGGCCACGGATGGAACGAGCCTGAAAGCGTTGTGTCGGGCTGCGACCGAACTCGGCCTGGCGGCGCGCGCGCTAAAAGTTTCGTTACGCAATCTGCCGCTCATGCCGTTGCCGGCGATTGTGCACTGGGAAGGCAATCACTGGATGGTGCTTTACGATGTCGCCGATACGTACGTCAAAGTCGCGGATCCGGCTTTGGGTCTGCGAAAAATTGCACGTAAAGATTTCGAGCAAAACTGGTCCGGTTACGCCGCGCTCTTCGATTACACGATTGCTTTTGAGAAAGCACCCGAGAGCAAAGCGGGATTGAAATGGCTGCTGCCATTTTTCGTAAAGTTCCGCACGATTTTTCTGCAAGTTATGCTCCTCGCGGTCGCAGTCACTTTCCTGCAACTGCTCTTTCCGATCTTCACCGAGATGGTGGTCGACAAGGTCATCGTCGAAAAAGATATCGGATTGCTGAAGACCATTTTGCTCGGCTTGGGCGCGGCGCTCTTGTTTGTCCAGGCGTCGTCGCTCGCACAGGAGTATTTACTGTCCTTTGCGGCAGTGCGACTCGACACCGCGATTCTGGACTATTTGAGCCGACAAATGCTGGCATTGCCGATGAGTTATTTCACAAGCCGTCGCACAGGAGACATCCAGCGACGACTCGATGGCGCGCGGCAGGTGCGCCAGTTTGCTGTGCAACATGGAATCGGCGCATTGCTCGCTCTCGTGCAGCTCGCCGGCGCGATTGCTCTCATGCTTCTCTACAGCGCCTCGCTCACCTTTGCCTTTCTTGCCACGGTGCCGCTTTACGGCGGTCTAATGTATTTTTCGCAGAAGGTGCTTCGGCCACTTTTCGCCGGTGTTGAGGAAAGCCAGGGGAAATACAGTTCGCACCAGATTGATGCCATCAAAGGAATCGAAGCAGTGAAAGCGGCCGCGGCGGAATCAGTTTTTCGCGATGCAATGTTGAATGAATTTCTCGCGGTCTCGAAAAAAATCTTTCGCAGCAGTTTTATCGTCATGTCCTACGACAGCGTGCTGCAAACAATCGGCATGATTTCAACGGCGATCTTTCTTTGGGTCGGCGCGAATCAGGTCATGAGCGGCCATCTCAGCATCGGCGGATTCGTTGCTTTCAGCTCGCTCACTGCGATGGCGTACGGCGGAATTCTCCGCACGCTCGGTGTGTGGGACAACATGCAGTTCGCGACTGTTCTATTGAATCGCCTGAACGACATTTTCGAGCAGGAACCGGAACAGGGACGCGATCGATCCCATCTCACCCCGGTGCATAGTCTCGAGGGACGCATCGAACTCCGCGGCGTTAGCTTTAAATACGGCGGACCGGAATCGCCCGACATTTTGAAAAACATCACGCTCGACATCGCGCCGGGCCGGATGGTGGCGCTAGTCGGGCGTAGCGGTTGTGGCAAAACCACACTCATCAAGTTAATGGCGGGTTTGCTCGAGCCGACCGAAGGAACAATTTCTTTCGACCATGTGGATCTGAAAACGTTGAACTATCGCGACGTGCGCAGGCACATCGGAATGGTTTTGCAGGAGAACCATATTTTCAACGAAACGATCGCGCGCAATATTGCTTTTGGTGACGCGGAACCCGATCTCGATCGCGTGCTGGTCGCGGCGCAAACTGCCGCGGCGCATGACTTCATCATGCGATTGCCGCTCGGTTACGAGACGAAAATTGGCGAATCGGGTTTGTCGCTTTCAGGTGGCCAAAAACAGCGCGTCGCCATTGCACGAGCGATTTACAACAATCCGCCGGTGCTCATTTTCGATGAAGCGACAAGTGCGCTCGACACGGAATCCGAACGTGCAATCCAGGATAACCTGGGCCGGCTCATGACCGGCCGCACCTCCATCGTCATCGCGCATCGTCTGAGTACGATTCGCGAAGCGGACTCAATCGTGGTGCTGGAAAAAGGAATGGTCGCCGAGGTTGGAAACCATGATCAGCTCATGGCGCAGCGCGGACTTTATTTTTATCTGTCGAGTCAGCAGTTGGGGATTTGAGTATGCCAGCACCAGTAATGCAGCGGCCATCAATCGAGACCGAATCGGAAATGCTTCCGCAGGATCCGCCGCCCTGGTTTGTGCGCACGACGTCGTGGCTTTTGATCGCGATGTTTTTGACGGCCCTACTGGCTGCGATTGTTGTTCGCCTGCCTGAAACGGTGACCTGTCCGTTCGTGCTCGTGCCGGCACAGGGCGGAGACCCGATTCAATCGCCGCGGCCCGCTGTAGTGGACAAGGTTTGTGTCTCTGAAGGAGAGGCAGTCAAAATGGGAGCGCTGTTATTTGTTTTGCGCTCGGATGAAATTCGCGGCTGGGATACACAATCACGCACGCTGGGCGAGGATTTGCGCGCGCATGAAGAAAGTTTGGCCAAGACCGACACGGCTTACGCTTCGCAATTGGAAATAAAGACAGCGGAAATCGCACAGGCGGAAAGCGAAGTGAAGTTTCGCGAGAAGCATGCTGCGACGAGCCGCGACCTGGTCGCGCGCATGGAAAAACTTTCCAAGAACGGTGGCATTGCGCAGGTGGAACTAATCAAATTTCGTTTGGAAGCGGCCGAGTCGGAAAAAGATTACAGCGTCGCGCAACGCACCTTGCAGCAGGTCAACTTTGATCGGCAGCGAATTCAAACCGAACACGCGAGACAGCGAAATGAGGATATAGCGGAAATCGAAAAACTTAAGTTTCGGCTCGCAGCCTTGAAAGGCGACATGGAAGGCTCGGAGCTGAATTTGTTATCGGTGCGCGCGCCCTACGATGCCGTTGTCATTTCTCTCGCACAGCGTAATGCCGGCAGCGTGGTGCAGAATGGCCAGGAACTTTGTCAGCTCGCGCCAACAAATGCGAAACCGCGCGCCCGACTCACCCTCGCCGAAGCAGGCTTGCCGAAACTCGCCATCGGACAACGCGTGCGATTTTTCTTCGATGCCTTTCCCTATCAACGCTACGGCGCGGTGAACGCGAAGCTCGATTGGATTAGTCCCTCCACTGTTTCTTCGGCCGAAGGTCCGCACTTCGTCGCTCTCGCGTCGCTTGATGAAGCGAGCATGCCATTGCGCCGGCATCCGCTTTCGTTGCGCGTGGGCATGGGCGGACAGGCGCGCATTGTTGTGGGACAACGCACGATGATCGAATACGCGTTCGAACCGATCCGGCAATTGCGCGAAAATATGCGCGAATAATTCGGCATGCTCCTCCAGCCGCGCAGTAAATTAAGAGTCGAGGACCTCACCACGGCGAACGAGGCCATGGCGCGTTGTTTGCGCATCGCTGCTCTCGCGTCGAAATCGGACGTTCCGGTGGTGTTGCTCGGTGAGACGGGCACGGGAAAGACATTGCTTGCCCACGCAATTCACAACTCATCCGCGCGCGCGGACAAACCGATCGTTTCATTTAACGCTTCGGCAATGAGCGATACCTTACTCGAAAGTCAGCTCTTCGGTCATGAGCGCGGTGCATTTACTGGCGCACAGCAAACGGTGAAAGGAAAGTTCGAGCTGGCGAACGATGGAACGCTTTTCCTCGACGAAATCTCGGAAATGAGTCCTCTCGCGCAGGTAAAAATCTTGCGCGTCCTTGAGTACGGCGAATTCGAACGACTTGGTTCGGAACGCATGTTGACCTCCAATGTGCGGATCATTTGCGCGACCAACTCCTCGCTCCGCGAAAGAGTGCAGCAGGGAAAATTCCGCGAAGATCTTTACCATCGCCTAAACGGGCTCACGCTCTTGATTCCCGCGTTGCGCGAGCGGCAGGAAGAACTGCCTGCCCTTATCGCAGCGGAACTCAAAGCCTCCGCCGCCAGTGAAGGAAAAAACATCACCGCCATTCATCCTGAAGCGATGGAGCGTTTACTTATGTATCCATGGCCCGGAAATCTGCGGGAGCTTAGCCACACCGTGCGAACGATGACGTTGTTTTGCGATGGATCCGTCATTCTCCCCGAGCACGTGATCTTTCCGCCCGATTTAAAGAGGAATGAAACAGATGGAGATTACGATAAAACTTCGCTACCCCGCGCGGAAATTTATCAAAACAAGGCGGGGCGTGATCTCTCGCTTTCCGGAGCGGTGGCACGACACGTTCGTTTTGTTTACGAGCAAACCGGGCGCAACCAGCGCAGAACCGCCAAGGTGCTGGGGATCTCGCGCGGCACGCTCGTTAGGCATCTTCGCATTATGGCTCAGAATTGAACCGCGCGGTCTTGCGCCTAGACCACTGCTGGCGCGGAAACGAGGCATTATCCAACTACGAACTCACACGAGAGGAGCGCGTCGAAAAAATTTCCACTCGTTTCCAAGATGTTTCTGTTCCAAATAGATATGCCGATTTCCGCGCCACCGAAATCACTGATTTCCCTGCGAAAAACACGGATGGCATGAATGGTGGTAAGAGGGAGCTAACGTGAGTGCGCCGAAGGGAAAAAAAGATGTGTCTGCTGGAGAATCAGGGATTCGAAAGCAAAAGCGCACAAAGGAAAAATTGATCCGACTCGATGACTTGATTCCAAAAGAAAACGTCTTGGGCGGGCGTCAATATCTCTTCGGCGTGACTGACACTAATCCAACAACCAACAAACAGAAAGAGACCTAACATGGCTACAAACAAAAAGAAAAAAGAAGTGAAAGTGCGTGACCTTAAACCGTCGAAAGACGCTAAGGGCGGCATGAGCAAACTAGCTAACAACCAGGCAAGCAGCGCCCGTTTTAGTGCTGCCAAGCTAACCAGCGCGCAAGCCGGCGTTCAGGCGGGCTAGTAGCTACAAGAACCGCAATGCGGTCCAACCCCGCAGCGCGGTTTAAGAAAGACAACAAAGAAGAAAGGAAAAAGATGCCAGCGAAAAAGAAATCAGCGAAGGCTGCGCGCAAGTCGGTCAAGATGCGCGACCTAAAGCCCGCAAAGGACGCCAAAGGCGGTTCTTCCCGCGCGAACAAACCCAAATACCTCTACTAGTCGCACTAACGCGATAGTAAATTGAAACCGCCTCGCGGCTTGCTCCGCCAGGCGGTTTTCATTTTGTACCAATCTTCCACTCGTTAGGAATTTGCTCCGGCCTTACTCCATCGCCGCAGCAGCTCGGTGGTTCCCTTCGAGTTCCAAAACCATCCGCCGGATGTGGCGATAACTCTGGTGCGATTCCAGAAATCTCAGACTTTCCTGCGAATCGCCCCACTTCAGAATCTGAATCGGTTCGCTGCGTGCGCCCCATGCATTCATCTCGTTAGGCGTCGCCATATAGAGATCGATCGTATTTCGGCCAGCTAAGGCCCACCCGTAGTCATCGACACGATAGATTTGCCCGGTGGAAAGGAGGCGAAAGATCGTTCCCGCCGGCCAACGCGACCAATCGGCAGCGGCGCTTCCATATGTGCCCGGCGGTTGAACGGCATATCGTGTCACGCTAGATGTCGTTCGCTTAATTGCGCTGCCGCTTCTCTGGATCGTTGTGGTTTCGGTCATCGAAAAAGGTTGCAGCGGCGTTTCTGAAAGCGACGCGCGATGGTAGTTGCTCTCTTCATCGCCATCCACGGGCAAAGCGCGCGGCGCGACCGCAGCCGTGCGCATCGGTCGGCTCGCCGCATGCAGCTCGCCACCCAGCGCATTGTGATTACTGAATTGGACGTGGTCCGACTCGGTGTGCGTATAAGCGGTCGTGCGAATGGTTTGAAAGTCAGCCTTCGCTAACGGCGTCTCATACGCCGGCAATTGCCGGGTTGTGCCGCAGGCGCCGAGCAAAAAGATAGCGCCAATGCCAAAGGCGAATCGGAAAAAGTCGCGGCGTTCCAAGTGCGATCGCAGAAGTTATTAACAGTTATTCACAAACGGGCAAGCCAATCTTATCGTCAGCGCCAGAATTTTGCGTAATCTCCGCTTCATGCTCGCTGACTTCAAAACACAGATCGCCAACACTCTTGAAGAAATAAAATCGCAGGGCCTTTACAAAACCGAGCGCGTCATCACCAGCCCGCAGAATGCGAAAATTGAAATCGCCGGCGGACGCCGCGTGCTCAACATGTGCGCAAACAATTATCTTGGACTCGCCGACCACCCGGCTCTGCTTACGGCAGCGAAGCAGGCACTCGACACGCATGGGTTTGGGATGGCGAGTGTTCGATTCATTTGTGGAACGCAAGACATTCATAAGGAACTCGAAGCTGCTCTGACAAGGTTTCTCGAAACGGAGGATACGATTCTTTATCCGTCATGTTTCGACGCAAACGGCGGCTTGTTTGAAACGCTGTTGAGCGATAAGGACGCGGTCGTCAGCGACGAACTGAATCATGCCAGCATTATCGACGGTATCCGTCTCTGCAAAGCGCAACGGCTCCGCTACAAAAATAATGACATGGCAGATCTCGAAGAAAAGTTACGCGAAGCGAGCGATGCGCGCTTCCGATTGATTGCTACTGACGGGTGCTTCTCGATGGATGGTACGATTGCGAATCTCAAAGAAATTTGCGATCTCGCGAAAAAATACGACGCGCTGACGATGATTGACGACGCGCATGCCGCCGGCTTTCTCGGTAAAACCGGCCGCGGCACGCACGAGCATTGCGGCGTCGTGGGCGAAATTGATATTATTACCGGCACCCTGGGGAAGGCACTCGGCGGGGCGAGCGGCGGTTATACCAGTGGACGTAAAGAAATCGTTGATCTTCTGCGCCAACGTTCGCGTCCCTATTTGTTTTCCAACACGATTGCGCCGCCGGTAGTTGCGGCATCGTTGAAAGCTCTCGAATTGCTGAGCGCTTCGACCGAACTGCGCGACAAGCTCGAACAGAACACAAAATATTTTCGCGGCGCGCTGACGGAGCGCGGCCTAACGATCAAGCCCGGAACACATCCGATCGTTCCGATTATGCTCGGGGACGCCGCGCTTTCGCAGAAATTCGCGGCGCGCATGCTGGAGAAAGGCGTTTACGTCATCGGATTTTTTTATCCGGTCGTGCCGCATGGGACCGCGCGCGTGCGGACACAAGTTTCAGCTGCGCATTCCCGCGAGGATTTGGAATTCGCCGTCAACGCCTTCGCCGAGACAAACGAAGAATTGAAAAACTGAATATGCTTTACATGGTCATCGAACAATTCAAAGACGTTCGCGCCGTCTATAAACGTTTCTCCGAGAAAGGCCGCCTCATGCCCGATGGGCTCAAATACGTTTCGAGTTGGATTGATCGCGACTTCAAAACTTGCTGGCAAATAATGGAAACAGACGATGAGCGATTATTCCGCCAGTGGACAGATGCCTGGAGCGACCTGATGGATTTTGAAATAATCCCTGTGCGCAGTTCGGCCGAGGTGCGAGATCTGATGTCGCGCGCCGACTAGTCGTGCAGCGCGATGCTTGAACCGACCCACGTCTTGTCGCGATTAAAATCGACTCCCATCATTTTTCCCTGACTCATTCGCACAAGATTGTTCACGAGCGTTGGTTTCTCGTCGCCATCGGGCCAGACAAACATCATCCGAATTTCCGCTTTCGATTTTAGGCCGTCCACTGTCTGGACGAATTCGGCGTAAGCGACCTTCTTCTGCAGGATCCACTCATGCGGATTTGGCAGGGCCGCGAGTTTTTCCTTTGTCGGCTCCATGTCCACGCCCAGCCCGGCGAATGAATAAAGTGGTTTGAGAACGTACTCTGCCAGCGATTCGTTAGGCGGAAATTCGTCACCAAAGAATGCGGGCGAAGTATTTTCCGTTTTCAAAAACGGCAGCGAATGTTTGCTGATGCGAAAATACCAGTTGGGATGCCCCACCCAGTCGACATCGAATTCGTCCAGAAAACGAAATGACAGAATCAGGTCTGGCCGTCGCAGTAGTTCGTCGAAAATAACGCGATTGTAGATGCGCTCGATCCGTATCTCTCGACCGCCATGTTCGTAGAACAATTCTCGCCCACGCTTCTTCACCCTCGTGACACAAACCGGGCGCACACCTATCAAAGTTTCGGTGCAGGCGAAATCGATGCGCGTTTTCTGTTTCTCCGGCTCGATCTCGAGCAACACAACATTCTCTGGATTGGCTCCCGCGAGAATTGTTCGCCGCAGCAGTGCGAGGTATTCCTCATCTTTTATTTCGCCGAAGGATGACGTCCAGTTTCGTGGAATGGCCGGATAGGCCTTGCGAATGCAATGCAAAACCATGAGCTGAAAGCCGAACAAGCTCGGGAAAGCTTGCAGCTCTATCAGTCGCGGAGCGAGACGATCGCCCTCGGTGCAAATACCAAAGTCGACGACGAGGAAATTCGGATGCGCCGACTCGTTAGGCACTTCCAGACCTTCGGGAATTGCTGTCTGCGCGTGCCGCACGAATTCCGGGGTGCGAACGAGACTCGCGATCTTCTCCGCCGCGCCCGTGACCTCCTTCGTAAATTCAGGCGTCAGAAAAATCGGAGTCTCGGAGATCCGAAAGTCAGCCGGCCACCGTTCTCCCTCATTCACGCAGCGCAACAGCGCCGCGTATTTCTCCTGTGTGAAGTCAGCGTTGAACCGCGAACGAATCGCCGGTTCCATCACTCACACCAAAAATTTCCCGCGCTCCATCACCTGTTCGCCGTCGAACCAGATGTCGAAATCGCGACCAACGCAATCGATGTGCGTTTTCGATTTCCAATCGGCGCCGGTGTGTTCCGCGTAGGGATGACCGAAGGCGATGTGAATGCCTGGTATTTTTTCGTCCTGCAAAATATTTCCGATGACGTGTGTGCAGGCGATGTTTGTGCCAATGGCAAATTCTCCTACGCGATTGCTGTTTTCGTCCGTGCTCGTGTAAGCCGTGAACTCGTTGACTAAATCCTGATTGGACGAGGACAAATTACGAATGCGATTATTTTCGACTTCGATTGTGAGCGGCGTCTCATGCAAGTCCCCATATTTTTGGCACAAGTAATCGCCGACCACGCCGTCAACGACGAAAGCACCATTCGTGTTGGCCGGTGCAGTGAAAATTTCGCCTCCCGGCAGGTTGCCCCATTTTTCCGGCGTGATGATGCCGCTGGTCTTTAACCATTTTAGTTTCGGAGAAAATTCGGCTTCGAAATCTGTTCCCCGCGGCGTGCGACATGTGATCCGCTCGGCGTGCCGCGCCCGCTCGACCAAGCGCTGACTGAGCGCATCGACTGCACGAAAATCGGCGCGCATCCCCTCGAGCATGATCTGGCGCGTTATATTCACCATGTGGCCGTGGCGAATGTGATATTTGTTCACGACATCGCTCATCTGCATCCGCGAACCGAGCTCACCGCGTTGCACTCGTGCGCAAAAAATCGAGACCTGAGATTGTGCGAGATCCTCAAGAATTATTTCGGGCATTCCAACAAGCGGGCGCGCCGCGTAATTCTCCAAAACGAAAACCGAATGCTCGGCCCCGACCTCCTCCACTTCAGCGCGCAGGGCGGCGGCGATGTCGCGCGTCACCTCATCGGTAATAATGGTGATCCGTTCCTCCGGCTTGAGGCGCAAGCAATCGCGAATTGCATTGCGCGCACCGGGGACTAATTCCGGGTCGATTTTTATGGTGTTGGCGAAGCTTCGGTCAGGCATGGGAACGGGAACCATTACGCGAAAAACATCATCGGGCAATCGGGCCGCGGCCCTCAAAGAAGCGTAGGATTTTGAAAGGTTTTCTCGACGCCTAACCAGCGACGGCCGGTTCCGGAACAGTGAGCTGTTCGTACGTTTCGTGCACGATCTGGTCGACGACAGCGCGCATGTCATTCGTGCGTTCGTAAACTGCGAGCTGCCGATCCGCGCCGGTGCCTTCGCGCATGATACGTTCTATATGGGCCATCTCTTTCTGGCTGCCGAGCTCACCAACCTCTGTCGAAACGAATTGCAGAAGTTCGTCGAGCAGCCGCCGCGTTTCGACCTCCTCCTCGCGCCCAAAATCAATCAACTTGCCGTCGATTCCGTAGCGGCTCGCGCGCCACCGGTTCTCGTCAAGCAATCGCCGGCGATAAACGCGAAAGGTAATGTTTTGCCGAAGCAGTTTATATAACTTTGCGATCACCGCCTGAATGAGCGCAGCGATCGCAAGAGTGTCATCGACCCGCGATTGCGCGTCGCACACCCGGACTTCGAGTGTATCAAAAAATGGATGGAGCCGAATATCCCACCAAATTTTCTTGGCGTTATCGACGCAGCCAGTTTTCACGAGGAGCTTGCAATAGTCCTCGTACTCCGAGAGCGATTCGAAGGCGTCGGGAATTCCAGTGCGCGGAAAACGTTCGAATACTTTCAGGCGGTAGCCTTTCAAGCCCGTGTTTTGGCCCACCCAGAATGGAGAGTTCGCGGAGAGGGCGTAGATGTGCGGCAGAAAATAGCGCGCCTGATTCATAACGTGGATTGCTACTTCGCGATCGGCAATTCCGACGTGCACATGCAATCCGAAGATGAGATTGGCGCGCGCCAGCTGCTGCATGTCTTTGACTATTTCCTGGTAACGTTCGCCCTCGGTGATGAGCTGATCGCGCCAATGCGAAAACGGATGCGTGCCCGCCGATGCAATCTTCAATCCGCTGCGGCCGGCAAGCTCGGCAAGCTTGCTTCGTAATTCGATAACATGCGCGCGCGCGTGGTCGATCGATTGGCAGATCTCCGTGCCGAGTTCGACCACCGATTGATGCATCTCCGGTTTGATCTGCTCCTTAAGCAGGACCTTTCCGCCCTCGAGGATCTCCTGAATGTGGGAGCGCAATTCGCGGCTTTGCGGATCGACAATCGCAAACTCTTCCTCGATTCCGAGGGTGTAGACGTGGTCTTTCATTGCTCCGCGATCAAACTATCGAAAACAACCATCCTGTCATCCTGAGCGTAAGCGAAGGAGTTCGCGAGTGTCTTCTCAGGCGATGTGAGGTCCCGCGCATTCGCTCGGGATGACCGCGGTGATGAAGCTACGCCAATTCGCCTAACGAGCGCTTGGTCACCGCAGCCTGGAGGAACTTGCCCCAGCTCAAATTGTCACGCCCCGGCACATGCTCAATCGCTTTGCGAATCGCCATATCGGAAACCGCTTCCACTACCCACTCGAAATTCCCCTGTCCGACTGACGCAGCTTCCGCGTCGGGCGCGGGATTGCAGAAATCGATCGCGACAGGAACGCCGTCACGAATCGCGAACTCCACCGTATTCAAATCGTAACCAAGGAACTGATTCAGCGTGAGAACGCCCTGCTCGACCTTTTGCAAAATTTCGCGCGGCGCCTGCCACTCGGTCTGATAACGCAGATGGTAGGGATGGCGCGGCTCGTAAGGCATGATGCGCACATTGCGTTGATCGATCGAATAACAGCGGAAGTACATATCGAACTTCACTTCCTCCTGTAACATCATCACGAGCTGGCCCGTTTCGGAATAAGCGCGAAAAAATTCTTCCGGATCGTGCAACCGATAGACATTTTTCCAGCCGCCGCCCGCGAACGGTTTGAAGAACGCGGGCCAACCGACGTAGGAAAAAATTCCGTCCCAATCGAGTGGATAACCAAGATTGCGAAACGAATTGTCGTTCGTATCCTGAGGAACCTGATGCGACGGCAACAGGACCGTGCGCGGAACGGCGACCCCGATCTTGGTCGCGAGAGCGTTGTTGAAAAACTTTTCGTCCGCGCTCCACCAAAACGGATTGTTTACCACGGCGGTTCCGGAGAGCGCGGCATTCTTCAACCACGCGCGATAAAACGGTACGTCCTGCGAGATGCGATCGATCACGACATCGTAACCACACGGTTCGCCCTGGATCACTTTGTCAATTTTCACAAATTCCGCCCGGATATCGTTGCCGCCGGTTTTTGCATTGACACGTTCCACGAAAGCAGGTGGGAAACTGTGTTCCTGGCCAAAAAGAATTCCGATTTTTTTCATAAAAGGTTGTCCACAGATTACGCAGATTTACACAGATTTAGTAGGGGACGGTTTGATTCCTAATCTGTGAAATCTGTGGACGAATAAGTGTTTTACAGCCTCGACAAGTAGTATGGCAACATCTCGCGCCAATAATTCCAATCGTGACCGCACCATTTCCGATCATCGAACCAATGGTTAATTCCCTTCGAATTTAAAATCCCAGACATGCGCAGGCTTTCGTGTCTCGTGTTATCCCACTCGCCCGTGGCGATAATGATGCTCATGTGATTCAATTTCCACGGGTCGGGCATGTTCGGCAGATAATCGTAAGGACTGTTGAAATAGATATTGTCGTCGTAATAGCCGTTAAAAAAATCACTGATGTCGAACGCGCCGCTCATGCTGATGAGAAGGCTGACCGTATTGGGATGGCGGAAGGCGATGTTCAAAGCGTGATACGCGCCGAGACTCGCGCCGCAAACCGCGACGCGATGACATGAACCTTCGCGACGCGCGAAATCGAAAACGTCGCGCACGATCACATTTTCATACGCATTGTGCGTGCGCATCCGATCGGCGGGATGGATCGCCTTGTTGTAAAAGCTGTCGAGATCGATCGCATCGGGACAATAAACGGTGACTTTGCCACTATCGATGAATGGAGCAATTGCATCGATTAGATGGAAATCTTTGTTCTGCGAATAGCGGCCGAATGAAGTTGGAAAGAGGATGAGCGGCAGCCCGCGCCCGTCGCCAAAAACGAGCATTTCGAATTCGCGATTAAGACACGCGGTCCACCATTTGATATAGCGTTCGTTCATTTGCAGTTAGGGGCGGTTCACCGAACCGCCCGCACAGTGAGCATGTTCTGTCGTTTGATGTCCAGCCCGCAGCGCGGGCGATTGAGGTCAATCGCCCCTGCCTTTACGCGCTATTGGACAAGTCCGAAATGTTCAGCGAAAGCGTTTTGCTTTCATGCCCGATCATACGCTCACCGGAAACATCAAGGAACACCGCGGATTCCGCTCGAAGATCCTGGGAAACCGCCGCGACGTCCTTGTTTATCTGCCGCGCGGTTATCGGCGCTGGTCGCTTAAACGTTTTCCGGTCCTGTATTTGCACGATGGACAGAATGTTTTCGATGCCGCGACCGCGTTCAATAACGTGGAATGGGGCGTTGATGAAACGGTGCAGCGACTGATCAGATCGAATCTGATCGAGCCACTCATCATCGTTGCCGTGGCCAATACGGGTGAAGAACGAATACATGAGTACGCACCGACACGAGGAAAATTCGATAAGCGCCGGCGGAGCAAAGGCCTGCTGAAAAATTACGGACTGTTCCTAACTGAGGAACTGAAACCATTCATCGATTCCAAATATCGCACGCATCGTGGTCCGGAATCGACTGCTCTCGGCGGTTCGTCGCTCGGGGGGCTGGCGACACTTGTGCTCGGACTATGGTTCCCAAATATCTTTTCGCGGCTGGCGGTGCTTTCGCCATCGGTTTGGTGGGATGATTGCGCGATTTACGGAATGGTGGACTCCCTTCAGGACAAACTTCCCTTGAAGATCTGGCTCGATACGGGGACACATGAGGAAGGTTGGGAACGCGCCCGCAAGCTTCGCGATCTTCTCGTCGAGAAAGGGTGGCGCTTGGACGACGATTTGCAGTACCACGAAATTGAAGGCGGCGATCACAGCGAAGGGGCATGGGCGACGCGCGTCGATCCGGTGTTGCGATTTTTGTTCCCGCCACCGCCTCCGGGGAAAAAACCAGCGCGGCCCCCACTTGTGCTCGAGTTAACTCGTTAGGCGAATCGTTTCTTGTAGCGGCAGTCTCTGACCGTCGCACTTCGCCGCGAGCGATTTCGTATTCGAGCGATGGTCGGAGACCGCCGCTACAGGAAATTAGCCCACGGGCGGCTCGGGCGGGTTGGGCGGTAGCGGTTCCGGCGGCGGAGTTGGTGTCGGATTGGGCGGTAACGGTTCGGTTGTTGGCATGTTAGGGACGCTTGTCTTCGGAAAAATTGCCGAGCGCACGGAATTTGAGATAGCGCTGCGCCAACAATTTGTCGATCGGCGTATCCATTGTTCGCTGCAAATTCTGGCGTAAAGCGGTTCCGAGATTTGCCGCCGCCAAATCGTGATCGCGATGCGCGCCTCCTTCTGGTTCCGGCACGATTTCATCAACCACACCGAGCTTTACCAAATCGTGCGCGGTCAACTTCAACGCTTCCGCCGCTTCCGGCGCATGCTTGCGGTCTTTCCACAAAATCGCGGAACACGCTTCCGGACTGATGACCGAATAATAGGCGTTCTCTAAAATCAGAACGCGGTCCGCAACTCCGATCCCGAGCGCGCCGCCGGAGCCGCCCTCGCCAATTACGACTGCAACAATCGGCACTCGTAGCGTCATCATTTCTCGCAAGTTCACGGCGATCGCTTCAGAGATGTGACGCTCTTCCGAACCGATTCCAGGAAAGGCACCCGGCGTGTCGATCAGCGAAATGAGCGGCAATCCAAACTTTTCCGCGAGCTTCATCAGACGGAGCGCTTTGCGATAGCCCTCAGGATGCGCGCAGCCAAAGTTGCGTTTCACATTTTCCTTCGTGTCGCGGCCTTTTTGGTGAGTGATAACGACACAACGATGCGGACCGAGTTTCGCCAACCCGCTCGGCATCGCTTTGTCATCGCCGAAATGCCGATCGCCATGCAGCTCAACCCATTCCGTGAAACAACGTGACAAATAATCGAGGGCAAATGGTCGCTGCGTATGCCGCGCAATTTGCACGCGCTGCCACGCGGAGAGGTTGTCGTAAATCTGGCGGCGCGTATCGCGGATCTTCGTTTCCATCGCCTCGACTTCGGAATCGAAATCGAGCGCGTGTTCGTCAGAATGATTCTTTAAATCCTGGAGCCGCCGCTGCAACTCGAGGATCGGTTTCTCAAAATCGAGCGGTTGCGAATCCATCGTTAAGGGCGAGGGCGGTTCGATAGCCACAGTTTTGGTACCTCACAGTCAATCAGTAATGGTGGCAGGGGTCTTGTTGTTTACAAGCGTGCTCAATTCCACCAAGTCCCGCGCCTCCATTTGCAGACCCTGCGGCGGCGGCGGGGCGCCTCCACTTCCGGCGGCGTAAAGGTAGTAACCGGTCGCGGCCAGCCGCACCCAGCGCGTGCTGCTCGCATATTCTTTGCTCCCGAAGCCGACACGTTTGCCATTTTTCCATGCCATGATTTCCGCGACGCGCGTGTTGATTTTCGGCGATTGCCGTCCCAGCAATTTCACATTGAGCACATGATAGCGCTTGAAAAACTGGCCATGATCCAAAACCACGACCACACGTTCGTTGCGCTGCACGAAAAGCGAAAAGTCCGGATGCGAAATCATGAGGCGATCGCCAATGTGCAGCATGGTGCCGCTCATGTTGTTCATGCGCATAATTAAATCCGGCGTCGTTTTCATTTTCGACGCCACGCGTGCGATGACGTCCCCTTTCTTCACGGTATATTCCGTTTTTCCCGGGGCAGGATAACGCGAGAGCAGGATACTTAGATTGACTTCACCGAGTAAATCTTTGGCTTCTTCGGAATGCCCTCCAGTCGGATATCGCTCGAGGAATGCGGTGAGGGCGGAGCGCGCCTCGGCGAGCTTTCCATTTTCCTTGAGTTCTTGCGCCGCATGGAACTCCGTCAATCCAAAATCAGGCGTCGCTTGCGGCTGGGCATCCGACTTTTGCTCCTCCCGAACCGCGATTTCTTGTTTAACGAAAATATTGTAACTGAAGAATGCCGCCCCGCCGAAAATGACGATGGCAAGGAGCAAAACAATGAGCCATTTCATGAAACGTGCGGGACTTCGCGATTTTGCATGATCGATTCGTTAGGCAGCAGAAAGACTGCCGTGCATCTCTCGCAATGGTCCACCGCACCCGCGACCTATGATTGTTTTTCCGGCCCGGAAAAGAAACGGTTCCAGAGACGATAGCGCGCCTGCTGGTCCTCGTTGCTCCAGGTGAAGTGGCAGTCCTGACAATAAAATTCCTTCGGGAAAATCTTTAACGCAAAAAGAATGCCGGCGAGGGCCGGAGTAAGAAATTTGCGCGTCAATTGCGGATACTCGATACGCGCCGAGCCGCACTGCGGACAATGAATGGCCGAGCCGATGTCCGGATCGGTGGCTTCCCACTCCACCAATAAGTTCTGCGCCGCGGGAAAATCTTCTTCGTCAACGTTGACCTTCCAATTCGCCTGCGGCTTGGACATGAAAGCAACAGCCTGCAGATGAGCTTCGTTATGGATGTCGGCCTTCAAGCCCGCTTCCTGCAAGCGTTGCTTGAGTTGCTTCGCCTTGGCCGGCTCGTTGAATGTCGCGATCGTAACCATATTTCTTTTCGCGGTCTAAGACCGCGCTTTTCATCAAACATCAACTAACCGCCTAACGCAAGATTCGGCGGCGGGAACCATTTGTAGAGCATGAGGTAGACAAGCACGCCCGTGACCGAAACGTAAAGCCAGATCGGCATTGTCCAGCGCGCGATACGCCGATGGCGATCCCACCGGCGACGAAAAACGGGAATCAGCGTGATGATGACAAGTGGCAGCGTAACGAAGGCGAGCAGGATGTGCGAAATCAACATCGTGAAATAGGCGAGCGCGATCGCGCCGCCGGCGGCAAAGTGCGTTGATTTTTCGCCCATATAATAATGATAGGTCAGGTAGCAACCGAGAAAGAGCGACGAAGAAATAACCGCTATAATCATGCACACAATATGGCTGCGCCAATGTCCGCGCCGGATAAGATACCAACCGGTCGCGATGAAAATCGTGCTCACGAAATTCAACGACGCGTTGATGGCCGGGAGGTCAGCGACTTTCATCCCATTCACAATTCTGTCATGTCGAGCGAAGTCGAGACATCTCTCATTACATCTTCGGATAATAAGAGATTCCTCGACTTCGCTCGGAATGACAACCAGCTAGGGGCGGCCCTCCGAGCTGTCCGATAAATTCTTCGGTGCGATCGGAGAGCGCCATACCTTGAAATCTACGAAGCTGCTCGTAGCAGTGAAACTATGCCAAGTGTTCTAGAGCCGCCCACAGAAACAAGGCGCTCACGCTACGGTCGGCGTTCCGGTGTACAAAAACTCGCCGCCCTCGCGCTGCGGGTTGCCATCCTCATGCTCCTTATCGGATTTGTATGGGGCGGCTGGTACCTAGCGAGCAAAGGCTTCGGCCGGCAATGGCGCCGGAAAGTCGTGGAAGAACTGCACAAACGGGGCGTCGAAGCTTCGATCCAACGTCTCACGCTCGATCCCTTCCGCGGTCTCGTCGCGCGCAATGTGCGTATTTTTGATTACAAGAACCGCGACAACACCATCGCCGTCATCAGTGAAATCTCGCTCGATATTAATTATGCCGCGCTCCTCCATCGCCAGCCATTTCTAAACGCTCTCGACGTTCGCAACGCGCAACTGATCTTTCCCATTCGCTCGAACGATCCGAAAGCGCCCAAGGCACAGTTGACGCGATTTCGCGCCCACATTTATTTTCCGCCGGAGCAAATCTACGTCAGTCAGGCCGAAGGAATGTTCTGTGGGGTACGAATTTCCGCTACCGGCCAGCTGATCAAGCGGCAGAACTACGTGCCCTCGGCCGAGACCTCGGAAGAAGAATGGCAGGCACGGCTTCGGATTTTGCAGCGCATCGTGACGGAACTTGGGAAGTTCACATTCCCTGCCGATGTGCCTCGATTGCAGGTGAAATTCAGCGGCGATCTTTCGCAGCTCGAGAACGCTCATTTCGAAGCAAGCGTGCACTGCGATCACATACAAAGGGCCGCTTACGCGATGAGAAATTTCTCCGCGAATTCGGAATGGATCGGCCAAAGGCTCAATCTCACACAATGTGAATGGCAAGACGACGCCGGCAGCCTGGCGGCGCGTGCCAGTTGGACGCGACAATCGGGCGTAGCGGATTTCCAACTTCGCAGCACGCTCAACCTGAAATCGTTTCTCGAGTCGTTTGGTTTTACACAGGTCCTCGACGGAATGACTTTCGGCGCGCCACCGCTCCTCGATATCTCAGGCACTCTTCCCTTCGGCGACCTTGAACAAAAAAAGAATGTCATCGGCCGTGTCGCGCTCGGGAATTTCGATTACAAAAGCGTTCCCTTCACCAAATTGACCGCTGATTTTTCCTGGGACGGCAACCGCACCATGGTGCGCGATCTTCGCCTCCAGCAAAATACGGGCGAGCTTTCGGCTGACATTCTGGCCGCGCCTAACGACTTCCGATTGAATCTCGACAGCACAATCAATCCGGGCGCGCTGAGCGTGCTTGTGCCTCCTGAATTCCGTCAATTCCTGAGTGAATGGCACTGGTCTCGCCCGCCCGCAATCCATCTCATCATCCGAGGGCCGAGCCAGGAACCACAGACCTGGACTGGAGATGGAACGGTAAAGATGGAGCGCACGCATTTCCGCGGCGTGTGGATGAACAGCGCGAACGCCAATCTGCATTTCGCCGACGGCGCCATGACTTTCGATAATCTGCGCGTCACGCGCGATGAAGGCGTTGGCACTGGATCATTCACCTATGATTGGGCGAAACACGAAGTTCGCCTAACGAATGTGCAAACAAGTCTGCGTCCGGCCGATGCAATTTATTGGGTCGATCCAAAATTGGCGAAACCGATTGCGCCTTACAAATTCCGGCAAGCGCCAAAGCTGACTGTGAATGGCGTTGTGCAATTTCACGGCGGAAAAGACACGCGTCTCGAAATCACGCTCGATGGCGCGAAAGGGATGGATTACGTCTTTCTCGGCAAGACGCTTCCCTTTGATCGCATCAAAAGCCGGCTGCTGTTCACGGACGACCGTTTGCGATTGAGCGACGTGCAGGGTGAGTTGTTCTCCGGGACCGTTCGTGGCACCGCCGACATCTCGCTCGCGCGAAATGATCCGCATTATCACGCAGCTCTCGCGGTCGACGGAATCGAGTTCCCCACTTTGACCGATCTCTATTTCAAATTTCACACCGCTCGCGGACGAATGGACGGGACGTACGAATTCGACGGTCTGGGCGATAACGCGCGCGCCATGCACGGCAGCGGAAAAATACAGGTGACCGAAGGCAACGTTTTCGCCATTCCGATTTTCGGTCCGCTTTCGGAATTAATTGGTCACATCATTCCCGGCACTGGTTACAGCGTGGCGCACAATGCCAAAGCCGATTTCACGATCAAAGAAGGCGCCGCCCACACCGACGATTTCAAAGTAAGTGGAGATCTGTTTGGCATGGTCGGACACGGGGACGTTCATTTTCTCGATGACAAACTGGACTTCGATGTGCGGATTAACGCTAATATTCCCGGCGGCGTCGTGCTCGCGCCGGTTTACAAACTTTTCGAATACAAAGGCGAAGGTAGTTTATCGAAACCAAATTGGCATCCGAAACGGTTCTAGGGAATGCGGAATTCGGATTGCGGAATGAAAAAGACGACGCAGCAATTTTTATCACAACGCCATTCCGCATTCCGCACTCCGCATTCCACATTTCTTCTCGGCGCGCACATGTCGATCGGTGGCGGTGCGCATATGGCGATCGAACGCGCGTGCTCAATTCGGTGCAGCGCAATGCAGATTTTCGTGAAGAACAACATGCAATGGTTTGCGCGGCCGTTGCAGCGCGAAGAGATCAGCGCCTTTCTTAATCATCAGCAACGAATCGCGCTCGCAGCCGTTTTTGCGCATGCGAATTATTTGATCAATCTCGCTGCGACCAATCCTCAGTTTCACGCCAACTCGATTCGCGCGCTGATAGAAGAATTAATTCGCGCCGATCAACTCGAGTTGCCATTTCTTGTTCTGCATCCGGGCGCGCATCTTGGCGCAGGCGAAGAGGCGGGCCTGACGAAAATTGTGCAATCGATCGATCGCGCGTTCGCTGCGATTCCAAAAGTGAAAACGAAAATCGCGCTCGAGACCACAGCGGGCCAGGGATCATGTCTGGGCGATCGTTTCGAGCATCTCGCTTATATCATCACTAATGTGCGTGAATCGGAGAGGCTTTGTGTCTGCCTCGATACCGCGCACATTTTCGCTGCCGGTTACGATATCGGCAGCGAAACGGCAGTGCGAAAAACATTTCGCGAGTTCGATCGCGTCGTTGGGCGAGATCGATTGTCTGCAATTCATCTTAATGATTCTAAAACCGCGCGCGGTTCGCGCGTCGATCGGCATGAGCACATCGGCCAAGGACAAATCGGATTGAATGCGTTTCGTTTTATCATGCGCAACCGGCGTTTCGCAAAAATTCCCAAGGTGTTGGAAACACCGAAAGGAAAAGATCTGGCGGAAGACGTGGCGAACATGAAAACGCTGCGCGCATTGATACAAAACCGAGCGCGACCCTAACTCTGGGGACGCTAAACTCGTCGCTTTGCCTAATGCACCGCGTAAGACATCTTTCCCTATGCCCGAAGAGGAAAAAATCGCGCTCGTCACTGGCGCGAATAAGGGAATTGGTTTTGAAGTCGCGCGTCAGTTAGCGGCGAAGGGATTTCATGTTTTCATCGGCGCGCGCAACGAGAAGGCCGGTCGCGAGGCAGCAAGAAAGATTGGTGAGCGCGCTGCGTTTTTGAAGATTGATGTGTCGGATCCAAAAAGCATCGGAGAAGCGGCAAAGGAATTCGAAGACGCGGCCGATCATCTGGATGTTCTCGTAAACAACGCCGGCATTTTGCTCGATGAAGACAAAGCTGTGCTCACCATGACGCCGGAAATTTTTGAAACGACCATGCGCACAAACACACTTGGCCCGATTTTGGTCGCAGCGACGTTCGAATCTTCTCTGAAGAAATCTTCCGCTCCACGAATCGTCAACGTATCGAGCGGCGGTGGACAACTAACGGACGGCGCCGATGGATGGGCGCCCGGATATTGCATCTCGAAAACGGCTCTGAACGGCGTGACTGTTCAGCTCGCCGCGGCGTTGCCGAAATTCGCGGTGAATTCCGTTTGCCCTGGTTGGGTGCGAACCGACATGGGCGGAGCCGGAGCAAACCTGTCAGTCGAAGAAGGTGCTGATACGATTGTGTGGCTTGCAAGCGAAGCGCCGCAAAATCTCACGGGAAAATTTCTGCGCGAGCGGAAAGAGATTCCGTGGTGAGCTTCTCAGAAAATAAAATGGGACCTCAGCGTCCCGACCGTCGCGGCTCTAAGGCCACATTCTTAATTCAAAAAGCGAATCGTAAATGGGTAGCGATACAGTTTTCCTTCGCTCGCTTTAAGCGAAGCGACGATTACGAGAACGGTGTTTGCCACCCAAAGCAGAATCAAAATCGGGATTCCGATCAGAACAATGCAGAGGATGCCCGCAATCGCGTCGTAGATCAGCATCGACAATTGGAAGTTCAGCGATTCTTTTCCATGCGCGTCGATCTCGGGCGATTCGCCGCGTTTGACCAGCCAGACAATGAGCGGACCAAAAATGTGGCCGAGAAAATGAAAAAATACTCCGAGCAATGCGCTCGCGTGACAGAGAACGGTCCACGTCCGGACGTTGCTTGATGTTGTTTCCATAATCTACGCTTTCACGCGCTCGATGTGAGCGCCGAGTTCGCTGAGCTTCTCATCAAGATGTTCGTAGCCGCGATCGATGTGATAAACGCGGCTTACTTCGGTAATTCCGTCGGCTTTTAATCCCGCAAGCACGAGCGCGGCCGACGCACGCAGATCGCTCGCCATCACCGGAGCTCCGGTCAACTTCTCGACACCGGAAATCACCGCAGTCGGCCCTTCGAGCTGCACGTGTGCGCCCATGCGTTTCAATTCGGCCACGTGCATGTAACGCTGCGGAAAAATATTTTCGGTCACGACGCTGATGCCATCGGTCGTGGCAAGCAATGCGCACATTTGCGCCTGCATGTCGGTCGGAAAACCGGGATACGGTTCAGTTACAAACTCGAGCGACTTCGCTGTGCCGTTCGGTGAAACGGTGATGGTATTGGCGGTGGTTTCGATCTTGAATCCACAACTCGTTAGGGCAGTTGTCACCGATTCCACATGTTTCGGCTCCACGCGTTTGATGGTTACGCCTTTGCCAAAAACGGCGCCAGCCACGAGAAATGTTCCCGCCTCGATCCGATCCGGAATAATGTCGTGCTCCGCGCCGTGCAAATCCGGGACACCTTCGATAATCAAGCGGCGCGTGCCGGCGCCTTCGATTTTCGCGCCCATCTTGTTTAAGAAATTGGCGAGATCGACAACCTCAGGTTCTTGCGCGGCGCCTTCGATCACCGTTGTGCCTTCGGCGAGCACTGACGCCATCATCACATTGTCGGTTCCGAGAACCGTTGGCCCAAATTTCCCGCGCAAATTAATTACAGCGCCAGTAAGTTTCGGCGCGAACACTTTCACGTTGCCGCCCTCCACGCGTACCGCGGCGCCGAGCGCTTCAAAACCTTTCAGATGCAAATCAATCGGCCGATCGCCTATGACGCAACCGCCCGGCAGTGAAACAGTCGCCTCTTTGCACCGACCCAAAAGCGGACCGAGCACGCAAACCGACGCGCGCATTTTTCGAACGACCTCATAGGGCGCGACAGATTCGATCTTCTCGGCGTTGACCGTCACGGTGCCACTGGCGCGCTCTACCTGCGCGCCGAGATGCATCAAAATCTGCAGCATGTAATGCGTGTCGCTCAGGTCCGGAACGCGATGCAAAATGCACGGCTCGCGTGTGAGCAAAGTCGCGGCCAGAATCGGCAGCGCCGAATTTTTCGAGCCGCTGATTTTGATCGAACCGGAAAGCGGATGACCGCCGTGAACAAGGATTTTATCCATATCTGGCCAGGAGAAAACGTGTCACGCCTGCATAGTCTTTTTTAGGAGTGATGTCGTGGAATTTTTTATCGGAAAGCAACGCCATCAGCGCCTCGTGCTGGTTGATACCGATCTCGAGCGCGAGAAGGCCATTGGCCTGCAAATAGTTCGGCGCAGCATCGATCAGCGCGCGCATCAATTCGTCCCCTTTCTCACCGCCGAAGAGCGCGATTTCCGGATCATGCAAAACTTCGCGCGAGAGCGACGGCTGATCGCCGATCGCGATGTAGGGAAGGTTTGCCACGATAAGGTTGAATTTGCCTTCGACGTTTTGCAGCAAACTACTCTTCACGAACCGCACGCGATCGATGCCGAGTCGCTTCGCGTTCTCTTGCGCCAAAGTAAGCGCTTCTTCCGATACATCCGTTGCGACCACCTCCGAGTCGCGAAAATGCATCGCTAGACTCAACGCGATCACACCGCCGCCAGTCCCGACATCAAGGATTACCGACTTCTGATTTCTGATCTCTAACTTCAGCAACTCCGCCAACTGCTCCGTTTCCGGTCGCGGAACGAGTGCACGCCGGTCGCAGAAAAAAGTATGTCCGCAAAATTCCACGGTCCCGAGCAAATGCTGTAAGGGCTCTCCTTGCCCGCGTCGCCTAACGAGTTCACGCAAAGGTGCGAGTTCATCTTCTGTCAGGAGGCGTTCAAACTGAAGATAAAGCTCCAATCGTTTGCAATTCAGCGCGTGCGCTAACAAATGTTCTGCGTTCAGACGCGAGCTCTCGATCTTACGCTTGGCGAAATAAGCCGTGGTTGTCTGCAGAAGCTCGAGAACCGTCACGCTGTGGCGGATTCTTTTAATCGCTCTGCAACATCCGCGGCCTGCAGCGACCGAATCAATTCGGCAAGATCGCCTTCCATGACGCGATCGAGATTGTAGAGCGTCAGACCGATTCGATGATCGGTGATTCGATTTTGCGGAAAATTGTAAGTGCGAATTTTCTCTTCGCGCCCGCCGGAACCGATCTGGGTTTTCCGGTGCGCGGAATATTTTGCCTCTTCTTCACGCTGCTTTTCCTCGAGCAACCGCGCGCGCATGATGCTCAACGCTTTCTCTTTGTTCTTCTGCTGGCTGCGACCATCCTGACAACGAACGATCCGGCCAGTCGGAATGTGAAGAATCTGGACTGCGGAATCGGTCGTATTCACACCCTGCCCGCCCGGACCGCCGGAACGGCAAACTTCGATCCGCAGATCTTCCGGTTTTAATTCCAGGTCTATTTCTTCGGCTTCTGGCAGGACGGCGATGGTCGCGGTGGAGGTGTGGATGCGTCCCTGCGCTTCGGTCGCCGGCACGCGTTGGACGCGATGCACGCCGCTTTCATAACGTAACGTTCTGAAAACTGACTCACCGGAAACCTTGAAGATCACTTCCTTCAATCCGCCGAGTTCGGACGGGCTCGACTCCAAATCTTCGATCTTTAATCCGGCCGATTCGGCGTAGCGATTGTACATTCGATACAAGTCGGCCGCGAAAATGGCGGCTTCACTTCCGCCGGTGCCGGCCCGGATTTCGACGATCGCATCGCGCTCGTCGTTTTCATCGGGCGGGAGTAATTCGATCTGCACTTTCTGCTCGAGATCGTGCACGCGCTTTTCCAAATGCGGAATTTCTTCCTGCGCCATCTGCGCAAGGTCGGCGTCAGTCGCGGCGGCGAGTTCGCGATTGTCCTCGAGCTGACGACGCGCGGTTTCGAGTTCGGTCCAGTCCGCGAGCAATTGTTTTACGCCGGAATGTTCGCGCATGATATCGCGCGCCTGCTTGCGATTCTCAAAAAGACGCGGATCAGCGATCTCGCGTTCGAGTTGCTCTAAGCGTTCGCGCCTGCGTTCGATGAGAAGATTAAAATCCATTTCTTTTGTAGCGGCGCTCTATGAGCGCCGGAAGAATGCGACGGTCAGAGACCGCCGCTACAGAAATCTAACCCTTTTTGGTGGCGCGAGTGGCCTTTGTGCTGCCATATCGGCGCGCAAATTTTTCCACCCGGCCGGCCGTGTCGACGAATTTCTGCTCACCGGTAAAAAACGGGTGGCACGCGGCGCAGATGCCGATTCTAATGTCACGCCGGGTCGAACGGGTATGATAAACCGCGCCGCACGCGCAAACGATATCGGTCTCTACGTATTCAGGATGAATGTCCGCTTTCATGTTCGAAAAGAAGCGCGGAACTTACGCGGAATGGGTGATTTCCGCAAGCGATGAAATCAGGGGACGCGCTGCTCTCCGCATGGAGTGAAACGCTCGCACGGAAAGGCGATGCGCCGGCAATTTACAACACGCGTGGCGACGTGTTGCGCACATTCGAGCAAATCGAGAATCGTGGTCGAGAACTTGAGGATTCGTTAGGCAAGTTTCAGACCGGAGATGTTGTCGCGATTCAAATTGGTAATCACGAGGATTGGCCATCGTGGTTGATCGCTTTGTTGCGGCGCGAGCATGTCACGTTGCCGCTCGAACCGGGTGTACGAGCGGGAGAAAGAGCCAACGCTTTTAAGGTTTGCAACGCGGTTGCCGTTGTAGCTGCCGCCGTCACCGGCGGCAGAAACATTGAGGCTCTGCCGATGAGGACATCGGCAGCTACAACGGATTGGGGAAAATCGGCGCCGACGCTTTTGAAGCTTACTTCCGGCACAACGGCAGAGCCGCGCGCGATCCGTTTCCGCAGCGAACAGTTGCTCGCCGATTGCAATCAGATTTGCGACACGATGGGAATAAGCGATAGCGATCTGAACTTCGCTGTAATTCCCGTCTCTCATTCCTACGGCTTCAGCAATTTGATTACGCCGTTGATCGCGCGCGGAGTGCCAATGATTTTGAGTTCCGATCCCCTGCCGCGAGCAATCCTCGACGATCTGGAGCGCAGCGGCGCAACCGTCTTTCCGGGAATGCCGGTGTTTTATCAGGCTTGCTGCGAACTGCGCGAAGTTCCGCAACTCGACCGCCTGCGTCTTTGCGTTTCGGCAGGGGCGCCGTTGCCGCTCGAAGTCGCGTCGAGATTCCGGGAAAAATTCCGCCGCCCAATTCATTCCTTCTACGGATCGTCGGAATGCGGAGGAATTTGTTACGATCGCGAAGGAGTTGCGCTTGAAGCCGGTTTTGTCGGAGAACCGATGAAAGGAGTTTCGCTCGAATTGCTCGATCCAGACGTTGAGTCGAGCCGCGTGTGCGTGCGCAGCGCAGCTGTGGCTGATGGTTATTTCCCAGAGCCTAACGAGGAGAAACTTGATCACGGCTTTTTCATCCCCGACGATCTGCTGCAGAAATCCGCAAAAGGATTTCGCATCGTCGGTCGCATTTCCGACGTGATCAACGTTGCGGGGAAAAAAGTAAATCCTGCGGAAGTGGAAGCTGCGCTTCTCCGTTACCAAGGCGTCCGGGAGGCAGTTGTGTTCGGTCGCGAATCAACATTGCGCAATCAGGAAGTAGCAGCGTGCGTCGTTGCTTCATCCGACGTAAACGAATCTCAGCTTTTGGAATTTTGCCGACGCCGGTTGAGCGGTTGGCAGGTCCCGAAACAAATCCTTCTCGTCGCCGATATTCCCGTAACCGAGCGCGGCAAAATCAGCCGGCGCGAACTGGCGCGCGCTTTCCCAGCGCAGACGCCTTAACAATTTGCGTGACAGACACTCGGCCCTCTGCTCGATTGCGATAGAAAGAGAAACCAACAAGAAAATTATTTTATGCGAACCATTTTGTTTTCGATTTTTGGCGCGATCGTTCTTCTGACCATGGTGGTCGGATGCTCGACAACGGTGAGGACAGATAACGGCCACGCTGTTACGACCGGCGTGCATACCAGATAGTCGCCGGCACTTTTGTGGGGTCACGGGAACCCGTTAGGCTACCACAAGAAAATACTTTCCATTTTTCGGATTAGCAGGCATTTCTAAGAAGAGCGTGCCTGTGGCCAATTTGGTCGCAATCTTGCTCGCTTTTCTAGAATCGTGAAGGAACGGACAGCGCCACAGTCTAAAAATCCAGCGCGGCCGGCGGGATGGGTTCTCGTGCTGGAACCGTCGGAACAGCTTGCTTCCGAAATTGTCACAGCATTGCGCCAGGCGGTTCCTGAAGCGCAGGTGGAGCTCGCTCGCAGTCTGGAGGAGGCGCAGCACCTGGTCCTCGATGCCAAGCCCGACCTTTTCGTTTTAGACGTCGATGCCGCCTACGATCTTGGCCAGGAATTTCTCTACGACCTGCGCACGAGTCATCCGAGCGCAAAGGCGATCATCCTGACGGCGATTCATCTCCAGGCTCAACGCGAGCAGGCGAAGGGATTGGGCGCAATTCATTTTCTGGAAAAGCCTTTCCCGCGCGAAGATTTCGCCGACCTCGTCCAGGCGTTGTTCGATCCGTCGAGCAAAACCGACAGCGAAAAATTCCAAGGCACGCTGAGCGATCTGCACTTCGCCGACATCATTCAGCTGAAGTGCATGAGCGGTTCCACCTCGGTGTTGGAATTCACTGGGCCCAATGGCCAGAAGGCGCGTGTCTTTTTCGAAAATGGTCAGGTGCGGCATGCTGTTGCGCCGGGGAAAGTTGGCATCGACGCGTTCAACGAAATTTTGAATTGGAAAGGCGGGATGATTTCCGAGGTTGCTGGCGCTGGAACCAGCCCGCGCACAATTGAACTCGACTGGCAGATTCTGCTCATGGAGGGAGTGCGGCAGATTGATGAAACCCGCGGGATGGCAAAAGGCCGCGGCCAATCTGCCAACGGGAATGGCGGCCGCAAAATTCTCGTCATCGACGACAGCTTGATGCTCCTCAGTTTCGTAAACGAGATCCTGACCGAAGCGAATTATCAGGTCACCGCAGCGGCCACAGCGGAAGAGGGTTTGCGCGCAAGCACGGCGGAAATTCCCGATCTGATTTTGCTCGATTATGTTTTACCCGATATGAAAGGCGACGAAGTGAGTCGCCGCCTCTCACGGGACTCTGCCACCAAAAAAATTCCTGTGCTCTACATGTCAGGTCTGGGAACCGATTTGAAATCGAGTCAGAGCGAGAATCCCAATGTAATTGGATTCTTGAACAAACCTTTTACTTCAGAGACACTCATCAAAACGATCGAGGCGTACATCCCTAAATCAAAAGGCAAAACCAAAAATGACCGAGAGGAAATTAAAGCTGCTCCGGAAGAAATTGCTTCTGAAGTTCCCGGACTGCTCGGATCGGAAATTGTGAGCGAAGAACCGGTTAACGAGACAAGGCAGAATGCTCCGCCCGAAAGTACTGGCGAAGACATCGCGAGCGAGTCGTTCGCTACGTCAGAACAATTCGAATCGGGACGCGGCTCTGATGCGCCTGCGGGCGAATCGTTTTATGCGAACGAGGTCGTGGAGGAAATTCCTCCACCACCCGACGGTGGCGCGTTTTTTTCGGGAGATACAAATTTCTTTTCATTGCAATGGGCGTTGCAAACCACCGGCCGCGAAAAACTGACCGGGACGCTGCGTTGCTTCTGGGATAAAGCGACAGTTGAGCTTCTGGCGCGCAATGGACGTATCATTCTGGTGACGACGCACGATCCGGAACTCTATTGCGCGGAAGCACCGATCACGTTGGTAAACGTCGACGCCGATCGCATCGCGCAAGCCCGCGCGGTCCAGAGCGAAACGGGCGCACCGCTTTTCGTCACACTCGCGCGCGATGGTCTGATTCTGCGCGAGCCTGCGCAACAATTGGTGCAGCACTATGGCCAAAAGCTTTTTGCCCAATTGTGGACGGCAAAGCGCGTGCGTTTTGTGTTTGAACAAAGTTCAGCGCTACCAGATTACGCGAACGACATCCCGGCCGGGGATGACGTAGATCAATGGTCGCTCAACACCCTGCGCTTCATTCAGTATCAGGAACTCGGCACGGCCACGTCCTACGATCAGGAATCGATTCCCGCTTTCACGCGTGATGGATTCGAGCGCGTGCAAAATCTGCGACTGACCGTGGCCGAAGCGCAATTCGCTTCGCAGTTCAACGGCAGCCGTTCCATTGCGCAAATCGCAAAAAATCTGCGGCTTGATTTGAAATTCGCACGGCTGACTCTTTTCCGTTTTCGCGCACTCGAAATTGTTGATCTCTGGGCGCCGGGTACGGCGGAGAAACCGGAAAAGCGCGGTTTACTGGAACGATTTGGATTTGGCGGGTAAGCCTCGCCGCCTTATCGTGGGCGATGGAACCGCAGGTAGAGCAGCTTTCTCCCGAAGCACCGGCGAAAATTGTTGCGCTGCCTGATGCAGTCGCGCCGGCCCCGGTCAATCGTTTTGCCGCGCCCGAAAATTTTATTAATCGCGAGCTGAGCTGGCTCGAATTTAATCGGCGCGTTCTCGAAGAAGCGCAGGACCCGACGCAGCCGCTGATCGAACGGGTAAAATTCCTCACCATCTTCAGCTCGAACCTCGATGAGTTTTTCGAGATTCGTGTCGCCGGCATCAAACAACAGATCGAAAGCGAAACGAGCGATCTCGGGCCCGATGGGATGAGCCCGACGGAAACGTTCAACGCGATTCAGCGCATCGCGCACGAACTGGTCGCCGCGCAATATGCGTTATGGAATGACGAACTCGCGCCGGGTCTGGCTAAAAACGGGATCCGCGTGAACGATGCCGCCCAACTGACGGCAAAGCGCGCAGCCTGGGCCCGCCGTTATTTTCAGGAGGAAGTGTTTCCCATGCTCACGCCGCTTGCGGTTGATGCGAGCCATCCGTTTCCGCAGCTTCTCAACAAAAGCCACAATCTCTTTGTGCGCGCGCGCACCGAACGCGATGGCGAACCGCTGCACGCCATCGTGCAGGTGCCGCGCGTGCTTCCGCGTTTGATTTTGATGCCGCGCGGAAAAGGCGAGGACGAACCGTGGGATTACATCTATCTCGCCTCCCTCATTAAACATCATATCGGCGAACTTTTCCCCGGCTTGATTCTCGATGGCGTGCACGCTTTTCGCGTCACGCGCAACAGCGATCTCTATATAGACGAAGAAGAAGCGGAAAATTTGCTGCGCAGTATCGAGCAGGAATTGCGGCGCTCCAGTCGTGGCGACGCGGTGCGGCTCGAAGTGGAAGCAGATTGTCCGAAAGATTTTCGCGAGCTGCTTCTGGAATTTTTCGATCTCGCGGAACCGGATCTTTATCGTCTTCCCGGTCCGCTTTCGATGACGCATCTTGCGCCTCTGATTAGCAATGACGCTTTTGCCAAACTGAAAGATCGCGTCTTTCAACCATCGCGTGATCCCGCATTGCCGGCGCACGCGAATATTTTCGAAGTGATGCGCAAACAAGATGCGCTGCTTCATCATCCTTACGAAAGTTTCGACCCGATCGTGGAGTTGATCGAGAACGCGGCACAGGACCCGCAGGTCCTTGCGATCAAAATCACCCTTTATCGCACGAGCGGCGATTCGCCAATTATCGAAGCGCTCATTCATGCAGCCAATGCGGGCAAGCAAGTTACGGCCCTGGTGGAACTGCGTGCGCGCTTTGATGAGGCAGCAAATATCGCGTGGGCGCGCCAATTGGAGGAATCGGGCGCGCATGTTGTTTACGGGGTCGTCGGTTTGAAGACGCACTGCAAAGCGCTCCTCATCGTGCGGCGCGATACGGATCGGCTGCGCCAATACGTGCATCTCGGCACCGGCAATTATCATCATCGCACGGCGCGCATCTACACAGACTTCAGTTTGCTTACAACCAATCCGGAAATTACCGATGAAGTGGCGATCGTTTTCAATACGCTCACCGGCCTCGCCGGTTATCCGGGCCTGAAAAAGTTGCTCGTCGCGCCATTCGATTTGAGCAAACGCCTCATCGGTTTAATCGAGCGCGAACGCGACCATGCACTCGCCGGTAAACAGACGCGTATGATCGTGAAGTTAAACTCGCTCGTCGACCATGAGATCATCGAGAAACTTTATGAAGCTTCCTGCGCTGGTGTGAAAATCGATCTCATTGTGCGCGGTATTTGTTGCTTGCGACCGAAGGTCCCAGGATTGAGCGAGAATATCCGTGTCATCAGCATCGTCGGACGTTTTCTCGAGCACAGCCGCGTTTACTTTTTCGCAAACGCAGGCGAGCCCGAAGTTTATCTGGCCAGCGCTGATTGGATGCCGCGGAACTTCGTGCGGCGGGTGGAAATTGCGTTTCCAATCGAAGACCCCACGCTGCGCGATGGAATCATTAATGAAATCCTGCCCAATTATCTCACTGATCACGTCAAGGCGCGCGAATTGCAGCCCGACGGAACCTATGTGCGACTGAAACCGCAAGAAGGCGAGCCGCCGTCTCAGGTGCAATTGCACTTTCGCGAGCGCTCCCGCCGCCAAATACGAAAACTGGCTGAATCGCGTCCGACCTCCGTCGCCGAGAAATTGACTCCGATTGCTACGGCGCGCGGTGAGCGGGCATGAAGAAAATTCTCGTCGTCGATATTGGCGGCACGAACGTAAAGCTGATGATCTCCCGCGAGGAGAAGCGCAAGTTTGAATCCGGGCCGAAGCTCACGCCGAAGCAAATCGTCAAAGAAATCGAACAGGCAGTCGAGGGCTGGGATTATGAGGCGATCTCGATCGGCTTCCCATCTGTCGTGCGGGACGACAAAATCCTGAAGGATCCCAAACATCTTGGTTCGGGCTGGGTCGATTGGAATCCGCGCGACTCGTTAGGCAAACCCGTCCACCTCATTAACGACGCCGCCATGCAGGCGCTCGGCAGTTATCACAGCGGCGGACGAATGCTCTTTCTCGGTCTCGGGACCGGGCTCGGTTCGGCGTTGATTTGGGATAATAATCTTCTGCCACTCGAGTTGGGCGATTTGCCTTATCCCGATGTAGCAAAAATCGAGGACACCATTGGCAAGGACGGTTTGGAAGAACTCGGCCGCAAAGCGTGGCAACGTGAGGTAATCGACATCGTGACGAGATTGAAGCTTGCCTTCATTGCGGACTACGTCGTGCTCGGCGGCGGCAACGCGAAGCAGATGGACGAGCTCCCAAAAGGGATTGAGCTGGGCCACAATCGCAACGCGTTTCTCGGCGGCGCGCGGCTTTGGGAAATCGATCCGCGGACGCGTCAGCCAAAATGGAAAGTGATTGACTGACCACCGCGCACATGAAGCTCTATTTTTTTCGACACGGCGCAGCGGACTGGCCAGATTGGAACAAACCGGACGACGAGCGACCGCTCACGAAAGAAGGCGCAAAAGAAGTCCGCAAGGTTGCAAAACTGCTTTCGCAGATCAAGATCGCTCCGCTCATCCTAACGAGTCCGTTGCCACGCGCGAGTCAGACTGCGGCGATCGCTGCTGAAGTTCTCGGGGTCAAGATGCGCGAAGAAAAAAATCTCAAGCCGGGATTCAATGCCGCCAGGATGGCGAAAGTGCTGCGAGAATTTCCCGACGAAAGCTTGATGGTCGTTGGTCACGAGCCTGATTTCAGCCATACCATCTGCGAATTAACTGGCGGCGAGATCAAATTGAAGAAGGCTGGTGCGGCGCTCGTCGATCTCAATCCCGACACGATGAAGGGTCAATTGCTTTGGCTCATTCCGCCAAAAATCGCAATGTTGTAGCAATGAGTTTGCGCCTTTCCGCGCTCTTCATCTGTTCTGTATTATCGATTGCACGAGCAGAAATTCCTTCCGGCAAAGCGCGCCATGTCGTCGTCGTGGTCTGGGACGGTATGCGCCCGGATTTTGTCAGCGAAACGCACACCCCAACTCTCTGGAAACTTGCGCGGGAAGGCGTGACATTTCGCAACCACCACGCCTCATATCTTAGCGCCACGGTTGTAAACGGCACCGCGATCGCGACCGGGTGTTATCCATCGAGCAGCGCCGTGTTCGCGAATTACGTTTTCCGCCCGGAAATTGATTCCGCAAAAATGATCGATGCCGGCGTTCCGGCGGTAGTGCGCAAAGGCGATGAATTGAGCGGCGGAAAATATCTCGCGAAACCCACGACCGCCGAGATTTTGCATCGCGCCGGGAAACGCACTGCGATCGCGGGAACAAAATATGTGACCTTGCTGCACGATCGTCGCGCCAGCGCAGAGAATGCAGCCTCACGCAAATCATTCATTTTTTTTCAAGGCGATTTTTTGCCTAACGACACGGCCGATCTTTTCACCAGCGCGCTTGGCCGTTTTCCTGGCATTGACGATCCGCGAAGCGATAAATGGACGACAAAAGCGCTCACGGATGTGATGTGGAAAGAAACCGTTCCCGAATATTCATTGCTCTGGTTGTGCGAGCCGGATTACCAGGAACACAAAAGCGCGCCGGGGTCGCCTGCAGGGATCGCGGCAACCGAAGGCGCGGACAAATGTTTGAGCGAAGTGCTTTCTGCTCTGGAAACGAAGAATGTGCGAGCTGAGACCGATGTTTTCGTCGTCTCCGACCACGGATTTTCTACAATCGAGCGATCCGTCGATCTCTTGCCGCTATTGAATCGCGCCGGTTTTCGTGCGTTTACAGACTTCATCGGGCCAGCACACACGGGGGAAATCATGGTAGTGGGCAATGGCGGCAGCGTTTTGTTTTACGTCATTGGTCATGACAGGGCCGTCACGCAACATCTCGTCACCTGGCTGCAGCAGTCGGATTTTGCCGGCGTCATTTTCTCTCGTGAAAAAATCGAGGGCACATTCTCGCTCGCTTCGGCGAAGATTGATACAACGGCCGCGCCCGATGTGGTCATGTCGTTCCAGTGGGACGAGCGGTCTAACGAGTTTGGCGTGCCCGGAATGATCAACGCAGACTGGAATCGCAAACCGGGCGCGGGCACGCACGCAACCTTGAGCAAATTTGATATGAAAAACACACTCGTCGCGGCGGGACCAGACTTTCGGCGCGGTATGGAGGATCAATTGCCAAGTGGCAATATTGATCTCGCACCTACCATTCTGCACATTCTCGGAGTCGCGCCTCTTGAAAAGATAGACGGACGCGTGCTGACTGAGGCGATGATCGGAGGTAACGCCAGCCAACCAGCAACGAAGACAATCGTAGCTTCGCGACGCTTTGATCGCGGTCCCTGGCGTCAGTACTTAAAATTTTCTCGGGTAGAATCGACCGTTTACTTCGATGAAGGCAACAGCCGCATGAAAGGCGGTAACTGATCCTGCGCAAAGTTTATATTAGAGCAGGCTGTAAAGTTCGATCAAGCGAACATACTGCCACGGCGATCCATAATGCATGCAAGCGATCTCCAGCGATCAGTTTTCAGACTAGGGCTCGTTATCTAACGCTCGCACCCTGCGAGCATGACTAAACGAAAAGCTCATCCGGAAGATCCATATTTTCTGGATCAGAGGTATTCTTCGGAATCGCTTGGAAAAAGGGTAACTTTGATAATGAACTGCTCGAGCCGCGTTGATCGCCTCAGAGGGGTAGAGATATGATTCCAGCACTGAAACGAGCAGCGCCGTCCATCACAAATAATTATACTATTTGCAGATGAGAGCCGATCTGTCAGATTCCCCCACGGAAATTCGCCCTTTTGGGGGCCTAAAGATTTCTCAATTTTAAGCTTGGCAACGTTGTTTCAAAAATGTTACTTGATCTCCGGCTTCGGATTTCATAAAACGCGTAGTTCAAGGCCCAATCCAATATGAAAAAACTTCGAAATATTATAAATAGGTCCAGCTCAATCTCCACGTCAGCTGGCGTGATCCTCGCGACGGCTTTAGCGGTTGCCTTCTGGTTTGCCACGGCTCCCAAGGCCTCAGCCGGTACTACCTGCACCCTCTGCCACAAACTTACCCTGACGATAAATCCGATATGCGGCAGTTTAGATTATCGCAGACACATCGACCACGGGGATACTGTGGGCCCGTGTAATCCGACGCCAACGCAGAATCCTTAATGATCGGTGCTTGCAACTGTTAAGCGGTTGCATCCCAGATCGGTCACGGCATCTGATACAGCTTTGGCGAGGAAAGCGCTGAGCCCTCGCCTCGGAGGCTTTCTCTCCGCCGCATTGCTGATTGCGGGTCTAGCGCTCATCCAAGTATTAATCGGCGGCACAAGACTGCTGTTTTCTTTCCCGGCGTATAGTTTAATCGCCATCGCCGCGCTGATTGCCGTTGCCCTTCTGCCCCGGCCGAAAACGAGAACCGACTTTCTTTGCCTTTGCGCAAGCGGGATCTTTTTCGGCTACATCATTTTTCGGGCTCTCGCTTCCCCAATAGCGTACTCCGCTCGGCCCGACCTATATTCGGTTTTGGCCGCGCTCACAGTCTATGGCCTAACGATCCTACTTAGCTCGTCGACCATGCGCATGGCGCTGATCGTTTCGCTCATGACGCTCGCGGTGCCGCACGTACTTATCGGTGTGATCCAATTCAGTCGCGGTGATAATTTTATGCTCATTCCGTTTCTGCAACGGGTGGATTACGGTCATCGCGCGAGCGGATTTTACGTTTGCCCAAATCATCTCGCCGGGTTGCTCGAAGTGCTGGGAATCTTCGGATTGAGCATATCTTGTTGGAGTCGGTGGCCGGTCTGGTCGAAGCTGCTCATCGCGTATCTGGTTTGTGTTTGCTACGCTGGTGTCGCGCTTACCGCGAGCCGGGGAGGATATTTGAGTGTCGCGGCGAGCCTGATCGTTTTTACTATTCTCAGCCTGATTGTATTGCGCTCGGCCGGGTCCAATCTCTTGCTGAAATTCGGACTGGGAGGATTGGTAGCACTGACGGCCGCCCTGATCGCGGTCGCGTTTTTGTTTCATCAGAGCTTTTTCCTCAGCGAGCGAGCAGGAAATATTGTTGATACCAAGAACATCCGGCTCAGTCTATGGCACGCCGCGATCCAACAATGGAAATTGCAGCCATTGTGGGGCACCGGCAGCGGCACCTACCGTTTCTATGGACGCCAGTTTCGCACCGAAGACATGCAATTGAATCCGGTCGAAGTCCATAATGATTACCTGCATTTGTTATGTGAGTACGGTGTGGCGGGTGGCACCGGATTCCTCCTCTTTTTCTTCGCTCACCTGCGTTATGGCCTGCGAGGGTTCACGCAGTTTGGTCCCAGACGGGTCGCTGCGCGGGGTTCCCCACTCAGCGATCGCCTTGCTTTGAATATTGGGGCCCTCTCGGCTATCGCCGCATACGTGGTTCACTCGGTGGTCGACTTCAATCTGCACATCCCAGCTAACGCGCTCCTGCTTGCTTTCGTCTTCGGGTTAGTGGCGAACCCCGGTATCAAATACAGCTCGCACAGTTCTGAGTCGCCGCGACCCGCCGTGGACATCGTTCCGCAAATTGCAATCGCGCTGCTGGGAATAATTCTGCTGCTCCAATGCACTCGCCTCTTCCTCGGTGAATATTATGCTGAGCATGCGCGAACGGCCCTCCTGGACGAAAATCCATCCGCCGCGATTGCGTTTGCAAACAAAGCGCTTATTCACGAGAAGCAGAATCCCGATATTTACTTTTATCTCGGACGCGCGCTGACTGCAGTGGCGCATCAAAAAAATCGACCTGCGGAGCGCGCTCCGCTTTACGAAGGCGCCCTGGCGGCCTTCGAGGAAGCTACCCGTCTCGCACCACTCGACGGAACTTACCCAACGGAGCTCGCATGTACATATGATGAAATCGGCCGATTCGCCGAAGCCGAGCAACAGTATGCAATCGCCCGCTCGCGCGATCCTCGCTCTACTGCTATATCGCAGCTTTATCAGTTCCACCTCGAATCTTGGCAAAAGGATGGAAAAGCGTCCGGCAGCCAGCTTTTCTAGTGTCCGTGGCCCCGCCGCCGCGGTGCCTTCATTTTGTTACGTAACGAGGGTTGGGCAAATTTGATGAAAATTATACGAAAAAAGCTTGACTGTATGCCACCCGATTTGCTTCTATCGACACCACTCAAGAAATAAAAACCCAAACCATGCAATTACCCCGTATGAAACGATCCACTCTCGCCCGCAAAGTTCTTTGCACTGCCGCTCTACTCTGTACCGCCGTTTGGAGCGCAAACGCTGTAAACATCGTGAATGACCCCGGCTTCGAGGCAAGCGCCGACGGTCCCGGCCCGCATCCCTTTTCTGCAGCCTGGACAGTTAACGATCCCAGCGGGTTTAGTGGAGTAGGTGGTGATTCCGCGTTCGCGCACTCAGGAACCAACTACGCGTTTCTGGGCGCGACCCCGAACACCGGCTCTTTGAGTCAAAGCCTCGGCACGGTCGCCAACTCGTTCTATACTTTATCGTTTTGGTTAGCCAATGACGCCACGCCGGGTCTTGGGCCTACTACCGCTTTCGCAGCTTTCTTTAATGGCGTGTCCGTCTTCGCACTTCCGGGCAACTCCCCTGTTTTCGGTTACACGCAATTTACGATCTCGGGTCTTCTCGCAACGAGCGGAGCGACGACTCTGGAGTTTCGTTACCGGCACGATAACGACTTCTTTAGACTCGACGATGTCTCCGTGTCAGCAGCGGGGGTTCCCGAATCATTCTCAACGATTTGGCTAGCGTTGCCGGCTTTCGGCGCTCTGGGTTTGCTGCACTTTTCCCGAACGAAAGGGCGTAAAGGCTTGATCCGAGCTTAACTGGTTTATCAACTTATTCGACAACGCGCAGAATGTCCTTCTGCGCGTTGTTTGTTTCTACCGTCGCGCATCGAGTAATCGCGACGAACAGACTATAGGTTTACCAGGGAGGGGACTCGAACCCCTAAGGATTTCTCCACCAGATCCTAAGTCTGGCGCGTCTGCCAATTTCGCCACCCTGGCTCACGCAAAGGACGAGTTAAGCAGTCTCATATCGTCCTTCCAGCACAAATCCCAGCACAATCACCAGCTTCTCCCTCTAACGACTTGATGAACCGATTGAGCGATACGACTGATTTACGCCAGAAAAATTTCGGAAGCAGCGTGTGCCGCGTAAAGCTTCAACGAAATAAAGCCAGAGGAAACAATAGCCAATTACTCCAACTTCCGAGGAGTGTCTTCAAACTCCAGGACCATCAGTTTCATCTGCTCATCGGACTCGTTAGGCACGCTTAAACCTGTGTCCGCTGGAAACCAAGCCAACATTCCGGGTCGCTTTGGGTTGCAGGACAGCAATCGCCCTGGTCGCCAAATTTTGAAGCGCCGCCGCTCACCGCAAAAGTTATCGGTGCGACGAGCGGACCGGTCTTTGAAGGTGCACAGCTTTTTCACGACAAGGCCTGTCTCAGTTGTCATTTGATCCAGGGCTATGGCGGTCGTCGCGGACCCGATCTCACCTATGTCGGAGACAAGCTGACGCGAGATAATATTGTCATCCGCATCGTTAACGGCGGGGCAATATGCCGGCGTTCGGCAGCTCGCTCAAGCCGCCGGAGCTCGACGCGTTGGCAGCTTTCTTGGAATCGCGCAAGCATCCAATTCGACCGCAAGATCAATCACCGATGGCCCAAAATTGAACTTTTAATGATGGTCTCACCCAATTTCGCGCTTTACGATTTCCCCCAAAAGAGGTAGCGACAAAGACTATCGCCAACGCGATTTAATAATATGGCAATGCTCACAGGCTTGCTCTCGAAATGGCCGCTCATTCGTCAAATTCGTGAGCGCGCCGACGGCACCGGTCTTGAGGCGATGTCGGACAAAACGCGCGCGATGCACGCACGCATTGATGGTGCGCAAGTGGCGCGATCGATTTGCCCATACTGCGGAGTCGGATGTGGGCAGCTCATTTATCACAAGAACGGCAAGCTCGTCTCCATCGAAGGCGATCCGGAAAGCCCAATCAGCCAGGGAAATCTTTGTCCCAAAGGCGCCGCTTCCTATCAGCTGCTCACGCACGATCGGCGCGAAACGAAGATGAAATATCGCGCGCCGCGCGCGAAAGAATGGACCGAAATTTCGCTCGATCGCGCGATGGACATGGTGGCAGACCGCGTTTGGGAATCACGCAAGCGCACGTTTCTGCACAAGAACGAGAAAGGCGCGACGATCAATCACACGACGGCGATTTGTCACCTCGGCGGCGCCACGCTCGATAACGAAGAAAATTATCTCATCCGAAAACTTTTCACTCTTGGCCTGGGGATGGTGTGCATATCCAACCAGGCGCGGATATGACATAGCAGCACGGTGCCCGGTCTGGGCACCTCCTTCGGCCGGGGCGGAGCTACGACCGCGCAACAAGATCTCGCCAACGCCGATTGCGTTTTGATCGAAGGGTCGTCGATGGCGGAAGCGCATCCCGTCGGCTTCCGCTGGGTGATGAAGGCGAAGGAGCGCGGCGCGACGATCATTCATGTCGATCCAAGATTTTCGCGCACGAGCGCGCTGGCCGATATCTGGGTGCCGATGCGTGCCGGTGGTGACATCGCGTTTCTCGGCGGACTCGTTAGGCACATAATCGAGAATAATCTTTTCTTTCGCGATTACGTTGTCCATTTCACGAACGCGTCCTGCATTTTGCGCGAAGACTTTCGTGATGCCGAAGAAGGAGCGACCGGTTTCTTCTCCGGGTGGAACGGGCAGGAACGCACTTACGACAAAGAAAGCTGGTCCTATGACGGCGAGCCCGATCTCAGTTTTCCGGAACGCGATCCGACCTTGCAACATCCGCGCTGCGTTTTCCAAACGTTGCGCCGCCACTTCGCTCGTTACACGCCGGAAATGGTGGAGACGATTTGCGGCATTTCGCCCGCGCTTTTCCACAAGGTGGCGGATGCACTCGTTAGGGCTTCAGGTCCCGATAAAACGGCGGCGATTTGCTACGCACTCGGATGGACGCAGCATTCGAAGGGCGTTCAGATCATTCGCACCGCGTCGATTCTGCAACTCTTGCTCGGAAATATCGGCCGGCCGGGCGGCGGTATCCTGGCGTTGCGCGGTCACGCCTCGATCCAGGGTTCGACCGACATTCCGACACTCTACGATATTTTGCCTGGTTACCTCTCGATGCCGAAGGGCGACGGGAGCGAGGAAACGTTGCGCGACTACCTTGCGCATCAAACCAAACCCACTGGGCTCTGGAATAATTATCCCAGCTACTTCATCAGCCTGATGAAGGCCTACTATGGGAAGAACGCGACAGCCGAAAACGACTTTGGCTACACTTGGGTGCCAAAGCTAACCGGCAACCATTCGTTCTTCGAATATCTTTATGACATGGCCGACGGAAAAATGGAAGGCATGTTCATGATGGGCCAGAACCCGGCGGTGGCGGCAGCAAACTCCCGATTCCAACGCACGTCGCTCTCGAAATTAAAATGGCTGGTCGTCCGTGACATGGTCGAAATCGAAAGCGCTGCATTTTGGTACGACTCGCCCGAGATCGAGCGTGGCGAATTGAAGGCGGAAGACATCGAGACGGAAGTTTTCTTTTTCCCGGCCGCGGGTCATGCGGAAAAGGAAGGCGCGTTCACGCAAACGCAACGCATGTTGCAGTGGCGGCAGAAGGCGGTGAATCCGCCGGGCGATGCGCGCTCGGAAGGTTGGTTCATGCATCAGCTCGCTTTGCGTTTGATCGCGAAGGCGAAGCAATCGAGCGATCCACTCGATGAACCGTTGCGCGCGCTCGATTGGTGGTACCCGGAAGATGAGTACGGTGAACCGCAGATGGAAGCTGTGCTGGCCGAGATCAATGGTTGGTCCACCAATCCACAGCCAGGCGCCGATGGAGTCGTGTTCGGCGGCCTCAATCGCGAAGGCAATCCCCATCACGGTCCGCAGGTGGACGGATTTGGGAAACTGAAGGCCGACGGGTCGACCGCCAGCGGCTGCTGGATTTATTCCGGCGTCCTTGGCCCGGACAAAATTAATAAGGCGAACTCGCGAAATTCCACAAATTATCTCGGCCACGGCTGGGGCTTCGTCTGGCCGGCCGATCGCCGCATTATATATAATAGAGCCAGCGCCAAGCCGACCGGCGAGCCATGGAGCGAACGCAAGAAATTAGTCTGGTGGGACCAGGCGCAACGCAAATGGGGCGGAATCGACGTTCCCGATTTTGTTCCGGACAAGTCACCCGATTATCGTCCAACTGGAAACGAAAGCGGGCTCGCTGGGATTCCCGGGGACGCGCCGTTCATCTTGCATGAGGACGGTCTCGGGTGGCTGTTTGTCCCGAAAGGTCTCCAGGATGGGCCGATGCCGACACATTACGAACCGCTCGAATCGCCGGTGAAGAATGCGCTTTACTCGCGCGACACAAACCCCGTGGTCAATTGGTTTACTCGCCAGGAAAATCGGTTCGCGCCGCCGGGCGATCCGCGATTTCCTTTTGTCCTGACAACATATCGATTGACCGAACATCACACCGCTGGGGGCATGTCGCGTTTCCTCAGCCATCTCGCGGAGTTGCAACCGGAGCTATTCGCCGAAATGTCTCCCGAGCTTGCCGCCGAGCTAAAGATCGACAACGGCGATTACATTTCGATTATTAGCCTGCGCGGCGCGATCGAATCGCGCGCACTGGTGAGCCGCCGCATGCGGCCGATGCATCTCAACGGGAAAATCGTGCATCAAATTGCGATGCCGTTTCATTTCGGTACGTCCGGACCGGTGAAGGGTGGCGCGACGAACGATTTGGTCCCGATTTCGGGCGAGCCGAACGTCACGATCATGGAAGCGAAGGCGATGGCTTGCAATGTTGTCCCGGGCAAAGTGCCGCGCGGACCAGCATTCGAGGAGTGGATCAAAAAATATGTGCCGCAGGGTGGCCCGCCGAATTTGCATCCGGAACAGCCGCCGCCGGGCGCATCTCCCGGGCCGGAATCTGGTGGTCACGGTCAACACGGAAAGACCGACTCGCGATGATCGGCGAGGGAATCCAGAGCACGAATCAGCGGAAACATTCCTACGTGCAGGATCGCGTCGAAGTGGGCTTTTTCACCGATCCGAGTGTTTGTATCGGCTGCAAAGCGTGTGAGGTCGCGTGCAAAGAATGGAATCAAGTACCGGATGACGGATTCACGTGGTCGGGAAATTCTTACGACAACACCGGCCATCTCGGCGCATCGACGTGGCGCCACGTCATGTTTCTTGAGCAAGATCGACAAAAGGGAAATCAAGTTACAGGCCCGATGGGCCTGCCAGCCGAATCAAATCCGCATTCCGAATTCCGCATTCCGGATTCCGAAGATCCGTTTCGGTGGGTTTTCTTGTCCGATGTTTGCAAACATTGTGAAGAAGCCGGTTGTCTCGAGGCGTGTCCCACTGGATCAATCGTCCGGACTGAAGTTGGTTCTGTGCTCGTGCAGAACGATGTCTGCAACGGCTGCGGGTACTGCGTCGTGTCGTGCCCATTCGGCGTGATCGATCGTCGACCGTCGCCGCTACCGGATGCCGGCGGCGCATTCAAGTGCACTTTCTGTTACGATCGCCAAAAGAGCGGACTCGTTCCCGCTTGCGCTAAAGTTTGTCCGACGGAGTCAATCGTGTTTGGCCGATTGGATGATCTGCGCGCGCGTGGAGCGGAGCGCGTGCAGCAATTACAACAAGGCGGCTACAACGACGCGCAACTTTACGACCCGACGGAGACATCCGTTCGCGGCATTCACGCGTTCTTTTTGATTCTCGGCGAACCTGAAGCCTATGGGCTTCCGCCGAAGCCGCAGGTTCCAACCATTTACCTGAAGTCAGCGTGGACTTCGGCGTTCGCGACGGCGATCGCATCAATCATCGCGACGCTAGTCGCGTTCGCATTTTTTTCATGACGAGCAATTCGCCATCCGAAAAACGACTGGAAGAGTTGCGCGAGCAAGCTTGGAAGGAAGGCGTCGTTCCGGGCAAAGGTGTGGATGTTGCCGGCGGCCCGATTCCGCACAAACCCGGCTACTACGGCCAGCCCGTGGTCAAACCTCCAGTTTGGACGTGGGAAGTTCCACTCTATTTTTTCATGGGCGGGATGGCCGGGATGTCGGCGGTGATCGCAAGTGCCGCCATAATCTTTCACCATGTCGATCTTGCGCGCGCGGCAATGTGGCTCGCGGCCATCGCTGGGGCGATTCTTTCACCTGTTCTGCTCATCATGGATCTGGGCCGTCCCCAGCTCTTTCTCAATATGCTGCGGGTTTTTAAACATCGATCCGCTATGTCGATGGGCGCTTGGATCCTCAGTCTATTCGGCGCCTGTGTCGTTCCGGGTTTGATCGCGCTCGAACTGCATGCCCATCACCTTTTCGTCGGCACACTCGGTCAACTAATTCGCATTGCCGCCAGCATCTTAATTTTTGGCTCAGCGATCTTCGGAACTTTGCTCGCGACTTATACCGGCGTGCTGATCGGTGCAACCGCAATCCCCGCGTGGTTTTTACACCGCGCGCTGCTGCCGATTCATTTTGGCACGGCAGGACTGGGTTCCGCGGCCGCCTTGCTGGAATTGCTCGGCCATCGAATCCCTGTGCTCAACGCGCTCGGATACTACGCCGCCGGGGTTGAGACCGCGCTCCTGATCTGGCTCAGTTTCGATAAACATGGCGTGGCTGATCGAGCGATCCACGAGCATGGCTCGGGCTGGCTTATTCGGATTGGCGAAATTTTGAACGGCCCGCTGGCAATTGTTCTGCGCCTGTTTGGCCAGATTCCATTCGCGGCCATCTCATTTCTAGTCGGCGCACTTGTCAGCCGCATTGGCTGGATCGCGGTGGGGAAAGTCTCCGGCTCCGACCCGGAAGCCGTCTTCGCTTCGCAACGACTGTAGTCGGTATCACAGCGCGGGGGCGCGCGCTCTGTTTCCCCTGCGCATTTACCTCAAAAGAGGGAGTTGCGACCCGTTCTTGAGTGGCACCAAAAAATCCCGCCGACGCGTCGTAGAAGCCGATTGAAAGCGCCGGTACCCGTATTGCATGCAACCGAGCGGCTTCCTTGTGATGGCGGCAATTGAACAGGCTGGTCTTCCAGCGTTGCGCGTCGCATTCACTCTCGCGGTTATAATTTTTTTGTTAGATGGTGTTTTCATCTTCCGCAGGCGACACCAATTCTTCGATCGCGATCCAAACGTCGAGAACGATTTTCCAGTTACGCGACACAATCGCCTGGAGGGAATTCTATTTGTTTGGGGCGGACTGACGCTCGGATGGCTGGTGAACAAGGCGTAGCTACAATCTCGTGACCACAGTAGTATTTTATGAATATTAAAATGAAGGCGGCGCAGATCAGCAAACCAGGTGGAGATTGGGAATTGGTGGAACGCGATATCCCGGAGCCGAGCGCCGGGCAGGTCCGCGTGAAGGTGGAGGCGTGCGGCATTTGCCACAGCGATATGCTCGTGAAAGAGGGCCTGTGGCCGGGACTCCAATATCCTCGTGTGCCAGGTCACGAGATCGGAGGACGCGTCGATGCTGTCGGCGCCAACGTCACGCCTTGGAAAAAAGGTCAGCGCGTCGGCGTGGGCTGGCACGGTGGACATTGTTTCGTCTGCGAACAGTGCCGGCGGGGAGATTTCGCCATGTGCGTCAATCGCAAAGTCACCGGCTTGGATTTCGACGGCGGTTATGCCGAGTACACAATCGCACGCGCGGAGGCGCTGGCCGCGATTCCCGACGAATTGCCGGCGGAGGAAGCAGGTCCTTTTATGTGCGCCGGCGTCACCGTTTACAACGCACTCCGCAATTCGGGCGCGCTCGGTGGTGACGTGGTGGCTGTGCATGGGATCGGCGGTCTGGGACATCTCGGAGTTCAATACGCACGGCAAATGGGATTCGAGACCGTGGCGGTCGGTCGGAAAGGACAAGGAACCGTTGGCGAAAAAACTGGGCGCGCATCATTACATCGATGCGGACGCCGGCGATGCGGTGGCGGAATTGCAAAAGCTTGGTGGCGCGCGCGTGATTTTGGCAACGGCCCCGAACGCAAAGGCGATTTCCGCATTGGTGGATGGATTGTCGCCGAACGGCAACCTACTTGTGCCCGCCGCGCCTAACGAACCGCTGGCCATGAACATGATGTCGTTGATTTCGGGAAGGCGACGCGTGTCGGGTTGGTATTCCGGCACAGCGAAAGATTCGCAGGACACATTGGAATTCAGTGCGTTGACCGGCGTGCACCCGATGATTGAGAAATATCCACTCAACCGCGTGGCGGAAGCTTACGAACAGACGCACAGCGGCAAGGTGCGCTTCCGCGTCGTTCTCACCATGGGTGCGTGAGACGTCACCGCCCGCGTGATCGGGAAGCCACTCGACGTACGCTACAGAAGCGAGGCAGTGTGAATGTTTATGGCTCACCTTTTTGATCCGCTCACAATTCGCGATCTCCAGTTCGCCAATCGCGTGTTCGTCTCGCCCATGTGCGAATACTCCAGCAGCGATGGCTACGCCAATGACTGGCACTTCGTTCATCTCGGCAGCCGGGCGGTAGGCGGAGCTGGACTGGTGCTCACGGAGGCAACGGCCGTTCTTCCCGAAGGCCGTATCAGTCCGCAGGACCTTGGTATCTGGAGTAATGAACACATTGAAGCGCTGGCTCGGATCGTCAGTTTCATTCATCAACAAGGCAGTGTTGCCGGCATGCAGTTAGCACACGCAGGACGCAAGGCCAGTACGCATCGACCATGGGAAGGTCAGGGAACGATTCCCGAAAATGAAGGGGGTTGGAAAAATGTCGTGGCCCCGAGCGCAATTCCTTTTGCGGAGAACTATCCCATGCCGCAAGCCCTCACCACCGATAGCATTCAGGAAATAGTTGCCGCTTTTGCGAGCGCCGCACGTCGCGCATGCGAAGCAGGCTTCCGTGTAATTGAGATTCACGCGGCTCATGGCTATCTCATTCACGAATTTTTGTCGCCGCTTAGTAATCAACGGGATGATGCCTACGGAGGTTCATTCGAGAATCGCACTCGCTTGTGTCGTGAGATTGTCGCCGCGGTTCGTTCCTCGTGGCCCCAGCGAGCGCCATTGCTCGTGCGCATTTCCGCCACCGATTGGGTCGATGGCGGCTGGGATATCGAACAATCGATTGAGCTTGCTCGCGGACTGAAGCAATTAGGAGTGGACCTGATCGATTGTTCTTCGGGCGGCAGCGTGCCTCATGCAAAAATTCCGGCCGGCCCGGGATACCAAACGCCGTTTGCTCAGCGGATTCGCCAGGAAGCTGAAATCATGACCGGTGCGGTTGGGATGATCACTTCTCCGGTTCAAGCGGAGCAGATCGTCGAGACAGGAGAGGCGGACGCGATCCTTATCGCACGCGAATTCCTGCGCGATCCTTATTGGCCATTGCGAGCGGCCGATCAACTAGAGCAGTCAATTTCGTGGCCTGTTCAATATCTAAGAGCCGCTCCAAAAGGCGCACAGGCTCGTGTCCCGGTAAATCTCAAGAATTTGGAATCGTGTTTCGAGGCACAACACGCGATCCCGGAAACGCAGAGCCCGGTGCGGCAATAGCCCGCCGCGCGCGTCCGGGATGCACGCAAACGTCCCTTTACTCCTGCACACGCGATTGATTTTTGCGGAGAAGCCCGCTTTAAGTCTTCATGGCTCAACTTTTTTCGCCGCACGCGAATATTTATTCACGCGTCATCATCGTTGGCGCGCTCGTTCTGATTTGCTGCGCGGGCTGGGCGACCTCGGAGATCTTCTGGTCTCCTTATACGACGTATGTCGGTGTTCCATTCGAACAACCGGTGCCCTTCAGTCATAAACATCACGTCGGTGATGACGGCATCGATTGTCGCTATTGCCACAGCTCCGTTGAAAAATCTGCATTCGCCGGGATGCCGACGAGCGAGACATGCATGGCTTGTCATTCTCAGCTTTTCACTGATGCGTCGATGCTCGCGCCGGTGCGGCAAAGTCTCGCGACAAATCAACCGCTGAAATGGAACCGCGTTCATGACCTGCCGGATTACGCTTATTTCGATCACAGTATTCATGTGGCGAAAGGAATTGGCTGTTCCACCTGTCACGGCCGGGTCGATCAAATGCCGTTAACTCATCGGGTCAACACGCTCTACATGAAATGGTGCATCGATTGCCACCGCGATCCGCAACGATTCGTTCGGCCGCGCGATAAAATTTACGATATGACGTGGGAGCCGGCACGAGATCGGCGTTTCGAATCGGCACGTCTCGTTGACCAATATCATATCGATCGAACGGGACGGTTAACCGATTGCAGCACGTGCCACCGATGAAGAGCGACGAGTTTTCCAAAGGCGCAGCGGAGTGGCCTAACGATTTGAGTCGTCGCGATTTTATTCGGCTCACGAGCGCTTCTCTAGCGCTCGCCGGTTTCGGCGCATGCACGAAACAGCCGATCGAGAAGATCGTCCCTTACGCGAAGCAGCCGCCGGAAGTCGTTCCTGGAAAACCGCTCCACTTTGCTTCCGCGACGACATTCAACGGCTACGCGCAGGGCGTCATTGTAACGAGTCGCGAAGGCCGGCCGATCAAGATTGAGGGCAATCCCGATCATCCTGCGAGCTTGGGTGCGACAACTATTTGGGCGCAAGCCGATCTGCTCGATCTTTACGATCCGGATCGACTCCAGTCTGTCATGCACGGGGAAAACGTCAGCACTTGGGAGGATTTTTTGCGCGATCTCGATCTTACGCTCACTGCGCCGCAATCGCGCGGCACGATTCGCATTCTCACGGGCGCGATCACATCGCCGACTTTCAATCAACAACTGCAAGCCGTTTTGGAAAAATTTCCCGCCGCCAAAATCCACCAATGGCAGCCGACCGGCGGTGACCGCGAAAAGATCGTGACCGATTTGGCCAAGGCGAAAGTCATCGTCGCACTGGATTCGGATTTCCTGTTCATGCACCCGGCCGCGTTGCGTCATGCTCGTGATTTTGCCGCATGCCGGCGCGCGAGTGGCAACCAAACCGAAATGAGTCGGCTTTACGTGGCGGAGCCGACTCCGACTATCACCGGCGCAAATGCCGATCATCGAATTGCTCTCGCGGCACGCGATATCGTTGTCGTAGCGGAGGAAATCGCGATTCGTCTCGGTGCTCTGGCGCGATCGTCGCAGTTGCCTAACGAGTTAGCGCGCTTTGAAACCTGGATTCAAGCCGCCGCGAGCGACCTGCTTGCGCACCGTGGCGCCGCTGTTGTTATCGCAGGCGAAGAACAACCCGGGCGAGTGCACGATCTCATTACCCGGATCAATCAACACCTCGGTAGTTCTCAATCAGCAAGTGCGCAGATTTCAGGCGATCGAACAGCATCGCTCCGCGAACTCGTCGATGAAATGAAGAGCGGTGTCGTCGATTTACTTTTGATTCTCGGAGGAAATCCTGTTTACGATGCGCCTGTAGATTTCGATTTCGCGGCGGGCCTCCTAAAAGTGAAGCACAGCGTCCATCACACGCTGTATTTGAATGAGACTTCGCGGCTATGTCATTGGTGCATTCCGGCGACACATTTTCTTGAATCGTGGAGCGATGCTGTCGCATTCGACGGCACACTTTCCATCATTCAGCCGTTGATCGAGCCGCTCTATCCCGCAGTAACCGTTCACGAGATGATTGGCGCATTGACCGAGCGGCCGGTGCGTCCGGCTTACGAAATTGTCCGCGAAACGTGGCATGCGCAAAATCGCGCGGGTGAGTTTGAGACGAATTGGCGCCGCGCATTAAGCGATGGCGTCTTTGTAGGTAGTGCGTCGCAACTGCCCTCACCCTACCCTCTCCCTGAGGGAGAGGAGGACGCGTCAGCGCCAGGTGAGGGTGCGGTGATTCAGGAAAGCGCATCGTCCAATCCCCACACCACCGATCTAGAAATTATTTTCCGTCCCGACGCAAACGTTTTGGATGGTCGTTACGCGAACAACGGTTGGCTGCAAGAATTACCGCGACCGTTTACAAAACTCACCTGGGAAAATGCAGCGCTGATCAGTCCGCTATTAGCCGAAAAGGCAAATATCGAAGACGGCGACGTGGTCGAGCTGACATTTCGTAAACGCAAATTAAAAGCGCCAGTTTTGATTCAATCGGGGCAGGCGGAAAACTCGGTTACACTTCATCTTGGTTACGGACGGAGTGAAGTCGGCCGCGTCGGCAAAGGCGCAGGATTCAATGCTTATGCGTTGCGAACATCGGATACGCTTTGGTTCGGAAATGGCCTAACGATTAAACCAACGGGCGGAAAACATTCGTTCGCGACTACACAACGCCATCACGATCTCGAAGGGCGCGATATACTGCGCGCCGGAACACTGGCGGAATTCATCGCCGATCCGAAGGAGATCGCAAAACAGGATGAAGAACCCGCGCGCGATCAGACACTCTATAATCCGGATGAATTCGAGAATCGCGGATACGCGTGGGGGATGGTGATCGATCCGGGTGCCTGCATTGGATGCAGCGCATGCACGATTGCGTGTCAGGCCGAAAACAACATTCCGATCGTCGGCAAGGAACAAGTCGCACGCGGCCGCGAGATGCACTGGATTCGCATCGACACTTATCAATCTGGCCAAACCGAGAATCCGCGATTCGATCATCAACCGGTGCCGTGCATGCATTGCGAACACGCGCCGTGCGAACTGGTTTGTCCCGTGGGCGCGACTGTGCACGATGCGGAAGGATTGAATGTGCAGGTTTACAATCGCTGCGTCGGCACCCGCTACTGCTCAAATAATTGTCCCTACAAAGTCCGCCGCTTTAATTTTCTCGAACTTAACGGCTCGCTTAGTCCCACTGAGAAGCTGGGGAAAAATCCGGACGTCACCGTGCGTTCGCGCGGCGTGATGGAGAAATGCACCTACTGCACGCAACGCATTAACGCGGCGCGCATCGCTGCCGAACTCGATGAACGCGCGATCCGCGATGGGGAAGTTGTTCCGGCTTGCGCGCAGGTTTGCCCGACTGAAGCGATCGTCTTCGGGAATATTCACGATTCAAACAGTCGCGTTTCGCAACTCAAGAAGTCCCCGCTGAATTACAGCATGCTCGCCGAGCTCAACACGCGACCACGCACGACTTATCTGGCGAAGCTGCGCAACCCTAGTGCAGCGATTGAAAATTAAACCACGGAGACACAGAGATCACAGAGAATGAAAAGAAGTGAATCCAAACAAATCTCTGTGGGCTCTGTGTCCTCTGTGGTTGAAACAAAGGTTTCGCCGCTCGGTTATCCCACCAATCTGTTCGAGGGCGAACAGACTTACGACAGCGTAAACGAAACGATCGGCTCGATCGTGCTGCAGAATCGACAACCGGCGTCGTGGTGGATCGGTTTCGTGATGGCGTTCTGTTTGTTGATGATGTTCTTCCTCGCGGTGGCGTGGTTGTTGATACGCGGCATCGGAATCTGGGGTGTCAATATTCCCGTCGCGTGGGGATTTGCGATCGTGAATTTCGTCTGGTGGATCGGGATCGGCCACGCCGGTACGTTCATTTCCGCGATTTTACTTTTGCTTTTCCAGGAGTGGCGCACGGCCATTAATCGCTTCGCCGAAACGATGACAATCTTCGCCGTCGCGTGCGCCGGCCTATTTCCCCTTCTCCATCTCGGACGGCCCTGGGTTTTCTATTGGCTGTTGCCTTATCCCGATACCATGGGCGTGTGGCCGCAATTTCGTAGTCCACTCGTCTGGGACGTGTTTGCCGTCGGCACTTATTTCACTGTATCGATCTTGTTTTGGTTTCTCGGGTTAATGCCGGATCTCGCGACGATGCGCGATCGGGCGCAGAAAAACTGGCAGAAGAAATTCTACGGCGTGCTTGCCCTCGGCTGGCGCAATTCGGTGACGCATTGGCAACGGCATCAGATCGCTTACCTGTTGCTTGCCGGACTCGCGACGCCGCTTGTCTTGTCGGTCCACAGCGTGGTCAGTCTCGATTTTGCCGTCGCGCAATTGCCGGGCTGGCATTCGACCATCTTCCCGCCCTACTTCGTCGCCGGAGCGATTTATTCCGGCTTTGCCATGGTATTGAACATCGTGATTCCTATTCGAAAAATTTATCGCCTCGATCATCTCATCACTGCGCGTCACTTGAACAACATGGCGAATGTGATGCTCGTGACGGGATTAATCGTTAGCTACGGCTATTTAATCGAGGCGTTCATGTCCTGGTATAGCGGTGACATTTACGAGCAATACATGATGACCAACCGCATGTTCGGTCCCTACGGTTGGATTTTTTGGGTGCTCATGCTTTGCAACGTCGTCGTTCCACAAGCGCTCTGGTCCGCGCGTATTCGGCGCAATCCGCTCACGCTTTTTGTGGTCGCGCTCTTCATCAATCTCGGGATGTGGATCGAGCGTTTCGTCATCGTCATCACCAGTTTGCATCGTGACTTCGTTCCATCGTCGTGGCGTATGTATTTTCCCACGGTCTGGGATTGGGCCACGCTTTTCGGCAGCGTCGGTCTGTTTCTCACGTTGCTGTTTTTGTTCATCCGATTTCTGCCGATGATCTCAATCTCGGAATCGCGCAAGCTCGTGGCGGAACCCGCAAAGGCGAAAGCGTTATGAGTGAACGCGATTCGGATTTGTATGGTCTCGTCGCGGAATTCGAAACGCCGGAGCAACTTTTTCGCGCGGCGGAAGAAGCGTACGCGGGAGGTTATCGCCAGATGGACGGCTTCGCGCCGTTTCCTATCGAAGGTTTGCCTGAAGCGCTCGGCAAACGGACGCGTATTCCGCTGCTCGTGTTGTTAGGCGGAATCACCGGCGGCTGTGGCGCGTACTTCATGCAATGGTATGCGAACGCGATCAGTTATCCGATCAACGTTGGCGGCCGTCCCATTCACAGCTGGCCCGCATTCATTCCGATTACGTTCGAGCTCACAGTTCTGGCTGCGGCGCTGACCGCTTTCTTTTCCGTTTTCATTCTAAGCGGATTGCCGCGTCCGTACCACCCCGTATTTAATCTGCCTCAATTCGAGCGCGCATCGCAGGATAGATTCTTTCTATGTATTGAAGCGCGCGATCCATCCTTCGACGCGACAACAACGCGGGAATTTCTGCAGCGGCTCAATCCGTTAATAATCGCGGAAGTAGCGAAGTGAAATGAACCACAGAGACACCGAGGTCACAGAGCCAATTCAAGACAACAAAATTACTGAGAGCATTATTGCTGCGGCAATCGAAGTGCATCAAGCGCTAGGCCCGGGTCTTTTGGAATCCGCGTATCAAGCTTGCCTCGCCCGCGAGTTCTCATTGAGGGAAATTGCGTTTGAACAACAAAGGCCGCTCCCGGTTCGCTACAAAGGATTGCTGCTGGATTGTGGCTATCGCCTTGATTTTGTCATCGAAGACAAAGTCATCGTGGAACTTAAGGCCATCGAGGCGTTGCACCCCATTCACCAAGCGCAATTGCTTACTTATCTCAAACTGACGGGATACCGCATCGGTTTGCTCATCAATTTCCACGTCGCCCTGCTAAAGAACGGGATTAAACGCATGGTCCTTTGATGATCCTCATGGATTTATTTCCTGACTTTCGATCACCTGTGCGATCTCTGTGCCTCTGTGGTTTTACCCTGCTGCTGCTCGCTGCCTGTCGTCCCGACATGGCGAACCAGCCCAAAGCAAAGCCCATGTCGGAAAGTGAATTTTTCGCCGATGGAACGAATGCGCGACCCTTGCCGCCGCACACAGTCCCGCGCGGAGCCGAGCGGAACGAGGTCTTCGAAACGGGGCTCGCGAATGGCGTCTACGTCACGCAACTACCTAGGGAACTAACGCCGCAACTTCTCGCGCGTGGGCGCGAACGTTACGACGCGTTTTGCTCGATGTGCCACGGCCGGATTGGCGATGGGCAGGGAATTGTGGTGCAACGCGGATTTCCCGCGCCGCCCTCGTATCACGTCGAACGTCTGCGTAACGCACCGCTCGGTCATTTTTACGACGTCATCACAAATGGATACGGCACGATGATTTCTTACGCGTCACAGATCGAGCCGCAAGATCGCTGGGCCATCGTTGCCTACATCCGCGCTCTTCAGTTAAGTCAAAATGCCAGCGTTACCGATCTGCCGCCGGATGCGCGTTCTCAACTGGAGCGCGAACCGTGAGCACTTCGATAACGACCTCGCAAGCGCCCCGTGCTGCTTGGATGATTGGAGTTATCGGTCTTGCCGCGTCTGTGTTCGGTTGGATAACGGCACCGCACGAATTTTTTCTCTCCTACTTATTCGGCTACCTCGTCTGGCTCGGAGTCGCTCTTGGCAGTCTCGGTTTTCTCATGATCCATCATCTTACAGGCGGGACATGGGGTTATCCGGTGCGTCGCATTTTCGAAGCTGCCATCTCGACGCTGCCGATCCTTGCCATGTTGTTCGTGCCGATCTTATTCGGTCTGCGCGAACTTTATCCATGGGCCGACGCCGCAACTGTCGCATCCGACAAAATCCTGCAACACAAACATTCCTACATGAACGCGACGTTGTTCATCGTTCGCGCCGGAATTGTCTTTGCGATCTGGATCTTCATCTCCGCTCTCCTCACAAAATGGTCAGCGGAACAAGACAGGACACGATCGGTTGAGCCGACAAAAAAACTCCGCCGCCTGAGTGGACCAGGCCTCGTGATTTATCCGCTCACAGTGACGTTCGCATACGTTGATTGGGTGATGTCCATGGAGGCGGATTGGTATTCCACGGTCTTTCCGTTGCTTATCTGCATCGGCCAAATGCTGAGCGCGCTCGCGTTCGTGATTATCTTCATCAGTTGGCGCGCACCGCGCACTGCCTTGGCAGATGTAATCAGTAAAGAAAGATTCCACCATCTCGGCAATCTACTTCTCGCGTTCACGATGATGTGGGCCTACCTCGCTTACTCGCAATTGATCGTCATCTGGTCGGGAGATCTGCCGCACGAAATTGGGTGGTATCTGCATCGTATCGCGGGCGGGTGGCGCTGGATCGCCATCGCTTTGCTGCTCTTTCATTTCTTCGGGCCGTTCATGTTCCTCCTTTTTCGCGCAACAAAACGAAGCGCGAAGAGTCTGGTCGCCGTCGCAACAATTCTTTTCGCAACCCACTTGATCGATGTCTGGTGGTTGATTGCGCCGTCAATCTATCAGGGCGGTTTTCATTTCAGCTGGATTGCGCCGGCCGCATTGTTCGGCGTCGGCGGAGTTTGGTTCGCTATTTTCCTTAGAAAACTCGAATCGAAACCGCTCGTTCCGCTAAATGATCCGCGGTTCGCAGTCGCGACGACGGTATGAGTGAGGCACACGAGACGCGGGATGCAGATATCGGTTCGCTCTTTCTCATCGCGATCATTTTGCTTTTAAGTGTCGCGCTTGTTTGCCTGGGTGTGTCGGGATTGATGCATCTTTTTGCAACGAAAGAAGCCCACCCTCAAAAAGCATCGCTGACTTCACCTCCCATCACTGCTCCTTCTGAACCGCGACTCGAAACGCAATCGGGCGTCAATTTACAGCAGGTGCGCATTCACGAAGAGGCGCAGCTTAGTTCCTACGGTTGGATCGATCGCAACTCCGGCGTCGCTCATATTCCAATCGATCGCGCGATGGAACTAATCAGCGCGCGTGGTTTGCCCGATGTCGGCGGGAATCAAACCCCTTTGCAACTCATGCAGGCGAGACCACAGGAAACGCGGCCGTCGCCGTCGCCCAAATGAAATTGCGCTGGCTTTTGCTGTTGCTTTTACTCGTTAGGCAAACGCACGGGCTTACCAGCGATCAATTTCAGCAAATCCGATTCGATCAACACATCGGGCGCCAAATTTCGCCCGATCTCAATTTTCGCGATTCCAACGGCGCCAGCTTTCAAATCGGCGCACGCTGGAACGGCAAACCCACGCTCCTCGTTCTCGGCTATTACCACTGCCCGATGCTTTGCACGTTGATCAATGACGGTCTGATCAACGCCCTGCAACAGTTACGACTCGACGTCGGAAAAGATTTCAATGTCGTCGATGTCAGCATCGATCCGCGAGAGACAGCAGCGCTTGCGGCCACGCGGAAGAGCCAATATCTGAAACGGTACTGTCGCGGCGGAGCGAGCGACGGCTGGTGTTTCCTGACCGGCGACCAATCGGCGGTAACGCGGCTTACGAACGAAGCCGGTTTTCATTTCATTTACGATCCGGAATCAAACGAATACGCGCATCCGAGCGGCGTGATCGTTTTGACGCCGCAAGGAAAAATCTCGCGCTATTTCCTCGGCGTAAATATTGATCCCGCCGAATTGAATTCCGCGATCCGCGCCGCAGCACGAGGGGAATCGGGCTCCGTAATCAATCGGCTCGTACTGCTCTGTTTCCACTACAATCCGATCACCGGAAAATACGGTGCGACGATCATGTCGATCTTGCGCGTCAGTGGCGTTGCGACCCTTATCGGTTTGGTCGCGATCATTGCATTCCTGGTAGGGCGTGACCGCCGGGCGCGCCGGATACTTTGCGATGACAATTCGACGGCGCGCCCGGCGGTCGCGCCCTACCACCGGTAAGATGAACCAGTTTCATCTGTTTCCGCCGCAAGCTTCCACTACGGCGCAACAGGTCGACGCGCTCTTCTTCGCTCTCACAGGCGTTACGCTTTTCTTTTGCGCCGTCGTTTTTCTACCGATCCTTTTTTTCGCAATTAAATATCGGCGCGGATCGAAGGCCGACCGTTCCAACGCGTGGTCGGGCTCCCTCTTGCTCGAGAGCGGTTGGACACTCTTCCCGCTCGTGCTCGGGATCGCACTCTTCACCTGGGGAGCGCTGATTTATTTTCGCATGGAACGGCTGCCGCCGAACGCGCTGCAAGTGCAAGTCGTAGCCAGGCAATGGATGTGGAAACTGCAACACGCAGAAGGAAAACGAGAAATCAACGAACTGCATGTTCCGGTCGGGCGAACCGTCGCGTTGACCATGACATCACAGGATGTCATCCACAGTTTTTATATTCCGGCGTTTCGCGTGAAGCAGGATGTCGTGCCGGGCAAATACACCGGGGAATGGTTTAAGGCGACGAAGCCAGGGGAGTATCATCTGTTCTGCGCGGAATATTGCGGAACGAGTCATTCGGGAATGATCGGGCGTGTCGTCGTGATGGAGCCGGTAAATTACGAAAAGTGGTTAAATACGGGCGAGTCCACTGAAGCCGTAGCGATTGCGGGGGCTCGCTTGTTTCGCGAACGCGGATGCAGCGGATGTCATTCGGCAAATTCACAATTTCACGTGCCGCTACTGGAAGGAATCTATCGAAAGCCCGTCGCATTGGCGGACGGCACCATCGTTCAAGCCGACGATCAGTATCTGCGCGATTCGATTCTTCTTCCCGGGAAACAAATTTCCGCCGGTTACGAAAACATCATGCCGAGTTACGCCGGCCAGTTGAGCGAAGAAGAAATCATGCAGCTGGTCGCTTATTTAAAGGCATTAGGAAACAAGGTCCCCGAACAAATGGAGACGACGGCGCCGTCGCGCCCTAACGAATGAAAAGCGCGACCGAAATTGATATCGAACTGGAAGGCGAGATGGCGAGAGACAATTATCTCACCGCCGAGATCGGTGTCCGCTCCTGGCTTTTCACCACCGATCACAAACGCATCGGCATTCTTTATCTCTGGACGATTCTGATCTTCTTTATCATCGCGAGCGTGGCCGCCGCGCTCATGCGCATCGAACTGCTCACGCCCCAAGGCGATCTCGTTACCTCAGACACTTATAATAAACTCTTCACCATTCACGGCGTGCTGATGGTTTGGTTTTTCCTCATACCATCAATTCCGGCGGTCCTCGGAAATTTTGTCCTGCCCATGATGCTCGGCGCGCGCGACGTCGCATTTCCAAAACTGAATTTGCTCAGCTGGTATTTGTTTATCGGCGGCGGCGCACTCGCGCTCTGGTCTCTCATTCATGGTGGGGTCGATACCGGCTGGACCTTTTACACGCCTTACAGCACCACCTACGCGAACTCGCATGTCATCTCTATGGCCGCGGGAATTTTCGTCGCCGGTTTCTCCTCCATAATCACCGGCATGAATTTCATCGTCACGATACACAAATTGCGCGCGCCCGGCCTGACCTGGTTTCGCCTGCCACTCTTTGTCTGGTCGCTTTACGCGACGAGTCTCATCCTTGTGCTCGCTACTCCGGTGTTGGCGATCACGCTTGCTCTCATGTCGGTGGAGCGTTTTTGGGGCGTCGGCATTTTCGATCCGAAACTCGGCGGGGATCCGATCTTGTTTCAACATCTCTTCTGGTTCTACTCGCACCCGGCGGTTTACATTATGATTCTGCCCGGCATGGGTGTGGTGAGCGAATTGATCACCTGCTTTTCGCGCAAACCGATTTTCGGATACGGCTTCATCGCAGCCGCGAGCATGGCCATCGCGGTCCTAGGTTTTCTCGTTTGGGGACATCACATGTTTGTCAGCGGCCAATCGATCTACGCCGGCATGGTGTTCTCGATCCTGAGTTTTCTCGTGGCGGTTCCGTCAGCCATCAAAGTCTTCAATTGGACCGCGACGATGCACAAAGGCTCCATCCATTTCACCACCCCAATGCTTTATGCACTCAGTTTCATCGGATTGTTCACAATCGGCGGACTTACCGGATTATTTCTCGCTGCTCTCGCGGTCGATGTTCATGTCACCGACACCTATTTTATCGTCGCGCACTTTCATTACATCATGGTCGGCGGAATGGTGACCGCGTTCATGGGCGGGCTGCATTATTGGTGGCCGAAAATCACCGGACGTTTGTATCCGGAATTCTGGGGAAAACTGGCTGCGATCACCACATTTCTCGGATTCAACCTCACCTTCTTTCCGCAATTTCTGCTCGGCTACCTCGGAATGCCACGTCGCTATCACGCCTACCCGCCCGAGTTCCAAATCTTCCACGTCTTCTCGACCGCGGGGGCGTCGATCCTCGGCGTCGCGTACCTCATGCCGTTAATTTATTTTTTGTGGTCGCTAAAACATGGCCGCGTTGCCGGGCCGAATCCATGGTGCGCGACCGGTCTCGAGTGGCAAACACCTTCGCCTCCTCCAAAACATAATTTTGAGGAGACGCCGATTGTGACGGGCAAGCCTTATCAATATTCCGCCGAAGAGGATGTCGATCTTGATCTCGCAAATGCCTAACGAATCGATCCGTTTTTTTAATGGTAGGGCGCGATCGCCGATCGCGCCGACAAACTAATCGCAGATGGAAACAACCAAAATAGTCGGCGCGACAGGGCCGTCGCGCCCTACCGTGGAAACACAATTCGACGACGTCGAGCAACAGCGCGAGGCCGCGCAACTCGGCATGTGGATTTTCCTCGCGACCGAAGTGTTGTTCTTCGGCGCACTCTTTCTTGCCTACACGGTTTACCGATTTGTTTACGGTTCCGCTTTTGTCGAAGCGAGCCGGCGATTGGATGTCGTGCTCGGCGGAACAAACACAGCCGTGCTGCTCGTAAGCAGCTTGCTCATGGCGCTGGCCGTGCGCGCCGCGCAGCTCCACCAGAGAAAACAGCTTGTTCGCCTCTTGCTCGGCACCGCGTTTCTCGGGCTCGTGTTCATGTCCATCAAAGCGTTCGAGTATCGCAAAGACTTTGTCGATCATCTCATCCCGGGCGCGCATTTTCAGTGGACCGGCGCTGATCCGCGAAACGCCGAGCTCTTTTTCTGGATCTACTTCGCCATGACTGGACTGCACGCGATCCACGTTACCGTAGGAATAGGCGTGCTGTTGCTTCTGGCGGTGCTCGCGCAGCGCGGAAAATTTACGGCTAATTACAACCCAATCGAAATCGCCGGCCTCTACTGGCATTTCGTCGACGTTGTCTGGGTATTCTTATTTCCGCTGCTCTACTTGGTGGGCCACCGATGATGGAAAAAGTCGTCGATCCAAAAATCTATTTCCGGACATGCGCGGCGTTACTCGCGCTGCTCGCGCTCACATGGGGCGTTGCCTATGTCGATCTTGGCTCATTCAATCTGATTGTTGCGCTTTCTATCGCGATCGCGAAAGCAATCGTCATCGCTCTGTTCTTCATGCACATCAAAGGCAGTGATCGGCTTTTGCATCTGGTGGCAGTAGCCGGATTGATGTGGCTCGCGATTTTAATCGCGCTGACCCTGAGCGATTATTTCACGCGCGGTTGAAATTCACTGAATAATTAGCGCCGTCTCTCTTTCGCGCGGCAATTCATGCAGTAGGTCCCTTACCGGCCACCACATTGATTGGAGTTCCCGCTGCAAATGCGATGATGTTCTGGACCGTAACTTCATCGATGCGCTTGATCGCTTCAGCACTATTGAAGGCAATGTGCGGCGTGAAAACTACATTCGGACGTGACAACAGCGATTCATTAGCAGTCAACCGCTGGATCTCAGCCAGGCGCTCGGGATTGCGGATATGCATTTCTTCAGGCGACGACATCTGTTGCAGGTCTTTGATGATGCGATCCGTCAGCAGCCGTGACCCTTCGCTGCGAAACAAGCGTTCATCTTCCAACACGTCGAGGCCCGCACCCGCTACCACCCCGGAATCAAGAGCCTCTAACAACGCTTCCGTCTTAATGAGACTTCCCCGCGCGGTGTTAATCAGAATCATCCCTCGCCTGCATTTCGCGAACGTTTCTCGATTAAACAAATGCAGAGTCGCTGGCGTGAATGGCGCGTGCAGCGAGATGATGTGACTGCGCTGCAAAAGCTCGTCAAAGGAAACGTATTCGAAACCGAGCACTTCAGAGAGCAAGCTGGATGGGATGGGGTCCGTTGCGATGACTTGCATTCCAAACGCCTTGGCGATGCGAATGACGTGCAGACCGATGCGCCCCGCGCCGACGATGCCGATCGTCTTATCTTTCAAATCGAAGCCGCGAAACGCTTCGAGTGAGAATTGCCCTTTGCGTTTTGCCGTTAACGCCTGCCGAATGCGGCGCGAGATCGCCAGCAACAATGCGAAGGTGTGCTCCGCGACCGTGTTCTCGCCGTAGGTCGGAACGGAACTGACGGCGATGTTGCGTTCGTTGCATGACGCTAAGTCGATGTGATCTACTCCTGTCGATCGCGCCGCGATAAAGCGAAGCTGCGCATGACTCTCGAGAAACTCAAGTGTGATGCGCGAATTGATGAAAATCGAAAGGCACTCTGCTTCGCCGGGAATGTCTTCGAGATCGGGGAAGAAACCGATTGCATGATCCTGCAGATGTTTCTCAAAGAATCGTTCGGAGCCTTTCTCCGTTTCGGTGAAGCAGATGATCATTGATTCAAGAACCTCCTAAAGACTTATCAGCCTGTTGCTGCATGACAAAGATTACTGCCACAACTTTGATTACTTCAGGCGCCAAAGCGCTTTCATTGACGGATGTAGCAAAGGCATCTGGCGCGAGCGTGTTTCACTTTTGCAAAGTCTTTAAGAAAACAACTGGTTTGACGTTTACTGATTACGTCGCGCGCACTCGGCTGGAAGGACCGGTTGCCCTCGTAAAAACGCTTTCATAATCACGAAATAAGCGGGAGCGCAGTAACACATCGCTTACTACATGCGGATTATCAGCGGCGTGCCAGATGGTCGTCTGCGCGATGACGGCATTGATGCCAATAAAAAGAACGGAAAGGATTTTCCAGCAAGATCCAGTTTTCATACTCCAACCGTAGGGCGATGATTTCTGTCACGCTGCTCGCGGATTGCGAAAGGCCGGGCATTCCTTGCCAGACGAAGAAGCCAGAATGGGCAGTGAAAATCGGTGCGGGAGATTAACTTTATCGTAGCTCACGAAACCGTCATCGCTTCGCAAATCATGCGAAGCGTCGTTGGTCGCTGTCTGTCAAAGACCTATTTCCGACGACACGCTTAGGATGTCGGAGGCGTTGGCGGTTTCGCTGTAGATGCTGCGGCACCAGGCGTTGCCGCCGGAGCTGGCTTTTTCTTCGCAGCTGCCCCTGCGAGCTTGGCGTCGACTTCCGCTGCTTCGGTCGGATGAATGCTGTGATAGTAAGTATTCGATTTCGACAGCTCGCTTTTCCGTTGCAACAATGCGTCGAATCTTTCGCGCCGGCTCAGCTCGAAAACTTTGTCCATCTTGATGGCTTCGAATGGACAAACCTCAACGCAAATCTGGCAGCTCATGCAGACGGAAATATCGATATCGAAGATCGCCGGATAAAACTGCGGCTTGCCCATGTAATCGGGCTTTTTGTCTTCGCTCTTAATAATATAGATGCACTGCGGCGGGCATTCCTTCTCGCAAATCTTGCAGGCCACGCAGCGTAGTCCCGCTTCGGGATCGTCGTCGTAGACCAGGAATGGAAAATTGCGGTAGTTCTCCGCAAGTGGAATGCGCTCTTCGGGATATTGCACCGTCGTCAGGCGATCCTTCTCGAAATAACTTCCAACGAAATTTCGCGCCGTCACCGCCATGCCCTTGAGTATTCCCGTCCCGATCATCGATCCACTTCTCCCATCACAATATCTATGCTGCCAAGGATCACCATCACGTCGGCCACGGTGTGACCCAGACACAAATCCTCGAGAATAGTGAGATTGATGAAACTCGGCGGGCGCACACGATAACGATACGGATTCGCACTGCCATCGCTGATCAAGTAAAAGCCGAGTTCGCCTTTCGGGCCTTCGATGCGTCCGTACGCTTCGCCCACAGGCGGTTTGAACGCGCGGATCTTCACTTTCGGATTCATGATCGGACCAGCGGGAATTTGCTCGAAGGCCTGGTTCAAAATTCCAATGCTCTCGCGCATTTCGAGCGCGCGCATCATCAATCGATCGTAAGTATCGCCGTGATCGCCTAACGGAACACGGAACTTGAAGCGTGGATAAATTCCGTAGCCGTCGACTTTGCGAATGTCGTAATTCACACCGCACGCGCGAAGCATCGGACCAGTGATCCCGGCGCCGATTGCGAGGTCGGTCGAAAGTTTTCCGACTTCCTGCGTGCGCGCAATCACGATCTCGTTGGAAAGAATGAGCTGCTCGAATTCATCGAGAAACTTCGGAAATGCATCGACGATCTTCTTCGCACGGCCTAACCAATCCTCCCCCGCATCGACGCGGCATCCGCCAAATCGCATGTAATCACACATCATGCGCGAACCGGAGAGTGATTCGAACAAATCGAGAATCTTTTCGCGTTCGCGAAATGCATACATCAACGGGGTCCCCCACGCGCCCATGTCGCTCAGCAGAAATCCGAGCAATGACGCGTGGTTTTGTAGCCGGGTAAGTTCCGCGAGAATGACGCGCAAATATTCGGCGCGCTCGGGAACTTCGATTCCCGCGAGTTTCTCAACACTGAGCGCATAGGCCCAGTTGTTCGTCATCGAGCAAAAATAATCGAGTCGATCGGTGTACGGCATCGAGCCGAGATAACTCGCGTTCTCCCCAATCTTTTCGTGATTCCGATGAAGATAACCAAAGACCGGCTTAAGTTTGCGCACAATCTCGCCTTCGAGGGCGACGTTCATGCGAAAGACGCCGTGGGTCGACGGATGCTGCGGACCCATCGACACTTCCATTAATTCGCCTTCTAATCGCGAACTCATCCGCGGCGGCGCTTGTTCGAGTTCCTGAAATCCCGTCGCGCTCATTGCTCGGCCGTGAGTTTTTCTGCGCCGTCAAGTTGCGGTCGGGCGCTGTAATGTTGCTTCGCTCTTTCGAGCACTTCGTCATGCGGCGTGGGTTCGTATTCGAAATCGTCCGGCTCACGATAATCTTTTCGCATCGGATGATCTTCGAACTCATCCCACATCAGAATGCGCCGCAGGTCGGGATGCCCATCAAAGCGCACGCCATAAAGATCGAAGATTTCCCGCTCCTGGAATTCCGCGCTGCGCCAAATCGGGGTAAGAGACGGCAACCGTGCGCCGACCGCGCGATCGGTTGTTCGCAAACGAATGATCACCGGCCCGTGCTTGAGCGCTATCGAATACAGGTGGTAGACCGCTTCGAGATAACCGTCGAAAAATTCTTCCGTCGTTTCGCTGACCTCTTTCTCCACGCCATCGACGAGTTGCTTTATCTTCGTGGTTTTCTTGACGGTTCGGTCTAGCCAATCGACGCCGGTCGCGTTTGAGCAAAAGTCGAAGCGCAGCGCAGGATCATCGCGCAGAAACTGCGCTACCGCAGCCGCGTGTTCGTTGTCGATTAACAACGATGGCTGATTCGCTGGACCCGGATTCGCGATGATGTCGATCTTCGCGCCCGGCACCGCCGCTTCCGCGCGCGCCTCGATCTGTTCAAGCGATTCCATTCGTTAGGCGCGTTCGAGCTTTGGCGGCTGAAACAACTCAACATTCGCCGGCGGCTCCAGATCGTGCGCACCGAACGCCGGCACTGGGAATTCGCTTGGTTCATCCGGCTTGAGAAAGTTCGCCTTATCGCGGCCGCTCAACTTTTGCTCATCGATTTTGCGCTGCAATTCCATAAACGCATGCAGCAGCGCTTCAGGCCGCGGCGGACAACCGGGAATGTAAACATCGACCGGAATGTAACGATCGATTCCTTTCAGCACGTTGTAACCTTGCTTGAACGGCCCGCCTGAGATCGCGCACGCTCCCATGGAAATCACGTACTTCGGATCGGGCATTTGGTTGTAGAGCCGAACGATTTGCGGCGCCATTTTTTTTGTCACCGTGCCCGCGACAATCATCAGATCCGCTTGTCGCGGCGACGGGCGAAATACTTCACCTCCGAAACGCGCAATGTCGTAACGCGATGCGGCCGTCGCGATCATCTCGATCGCACAACACGCCAGCCCAAACTGCAACGGCCAGATCGAGTTCTTGCGCCCCCAGTTGTAAAGCTCCTGCATCGAGGTCACCCAAATCCCCTGTCGTTGCAGCTCGCTGCGCAGCCCTTCGTCGATCTGACTCATTTAGCCCAATTTAAACAACCTTTGCCCCACGCCCAAACGAGACCTTCAATCAGCAGCAACAGGAAAATGAGAATCGCGACAAACGCCCCAATTGGCAGACTGGTGAACGCAACCGCAAACGGCACGAGGAAAATCGCTTCGACATCAAAGATCAAAAAAATGATCGCATACAAATAATATTGCGATCGGAACTGAATTTGCGCTTCGCCTAACGACTCGACTCCGCACTCGTAGGTCGCGTTTTTTATCAGACCCGGCTTTGGCGGTTGGAAAAATTTCCGCCATATCCACGCCAGCGCCAGCGGCATCAACGGAAACACCACCGCGACACCACAAAAAATAACGATGAAGAAATAAGGGTTTGGCGTCATTGCTGCCAGATAATCAGCCACAGATGAACATAGACTTACACACATAATAAAGCTCGGCATCCACGCGATTTTTCCCATCTTATGTCATTCACGTTAATCTCTGGCCAATGATCTGCCTTGATTAAACAATCGAGCATCGCTTTCCTTCACCGCAGGTGTTCGACGGAATTTTTCTTTTAGCAAAGCAATGGCTCCTCTCATGGTTCGTCGGCGCGCCTGATTGGTTAACGCAGATGATTTCAAGTTTGATCAACATCGGCGCACTACTCGGTTTTTTCCTCACGCTTTTCGCTGTGATGTCCGTGCTCGAACGAAAAATCCTTGGGCGCATCCAGAATCGTTATGGACCAAATCGCGTCGGGCCGTTCGGTCTTCTCCAACCGGTTGCCGACGGAATCAAGATGCTGATCAAAGAGGACATCGTGCCGGTGCGCGCGGACAAGATTGTGCATTTTGCCGCGCCGATACTGATTGCAGCGACGGCGATTCTTGCGCTCGGTGTGATCCCGTACGGTCGCAACATGACGCCGTTCGCGATCGATGGCGGCATTCTATTTTTCTTCGCTGTCGGTTCAACGACGGAGCTCGGGGTATTCATGGCCGGTTGGGGCAGCAACAACAAATTCTCCATGCTCGGCGCGATGCGCGCGATCGCGCAGATGGTCAGTTACGAACTGCCTCTCCTTATCACGACGCTACCGGTGGTGATGGTTGTCGGCTCGCTTTCGCCCGATGCGATCGTAACAGCACAGGGCGGTTACTCGTTAGGCTTCGTCCCGCGCTGGTTCGCGTTTACACCATGGGGCGCGGCCGCATTCATGTTGTTTTTTGTCTGCGGTCTCGTCGAATCGAACCGGACGCCCTTCGATGTGCCGGAGGGAGAATCGGAAATCGTCGCCGGTCACATGACGGAATATTCCGGATTCAAATATGCGACGTTTTTTCTGGCGGAATATCTGGGAATGTTCGCGATTAGCGGATTGGCCGTGACTCTTTTCCTTGGCGGCTGGCACTCACCGGTGAAAGTGCTCGAAGTCATTCCTTCCTACATTTGGTTTTTCGCTAAACTATCCGCGTTGCTTTTCGTCTTTATTTGGCTTCGGGGAACGCTGCCGCGCACCCGGGTCGATCAAGTCATGAATTTTGCCTGGAAGTTCATGCTGCCGATGTCTTTCACCTGCGTCATCGCCGCTGCCGTCTGGCATTATGGAGGGCGACGACTGACAGGTTGGCTTTTGTCGCTTGCTGTCGTCGCAATTGTTTATCTGGCGCTCTCGCGTCTACTCGACACACGCAAAAAATTTGCGCCGCGCATTTATCGTTTCGCCGAATGAACAGCGCTGCCTTCATCATTATCGCGGTGCTCACTCTTTCCGCAGCGCTGGCCGCCGCCACCTTGCCGAGACTGATTCACGCCGCGCTCAGTTTCGCGGTCGCGTTTGTCGGTGTCGCAGCATTTTATTTTTTGTTAGGCGCTGAGTTCGTCGGTTTGGTTCAGGTATTTGTTTACATCGGCGCGGTCGCTGTTCTGATCGTGTTCACAATTTTGCTCACGCGCCGCGATGCGGAGAAAGATCGCGGCTTCAACTGGAGCGGAGTCGTGATCGCACTCGCCGTGTTCGGCGGATTGCTATGGTCGATCCTAAAAACGCCGACGTTTGGGAATGTCGCGCCGAAAATCGAGCCACTTACGGTAAGGCGCATCGGCGAAACGCTGATGACCGATTACGTCTGGCCCTTGCAATGCGTTGGCCTTGTTCTCACCGCCGCGCTCATCGGCGCCCTCATTCTTGTCATGGAGGAAAAGCGATGATGCGGCGAGGTGGATCGGCCGCTCCGCGGGCGATGCCAAAAATAACGCGGCTTCGCCGCCAAATCTTAACATCGAGCGCGGAGCGCTCGATCCACCTCCGATGACTCCGACGCTTCAACTTTTTCTCATCATTTCGGCCGCGCTCTTTTGCATTGGTTTACTCGCGGCACTCAGCCGGCGTCACGCGATTTTCATTTTGATCGGCATCGAGATGATGCTCGCCGCGGCGGGTCTGAACTTCATCGCGTTCTGGCGTTTCGCTCCCCAGCCGCAACCGCCGACCGGCGTCATGGTCACGATTTTTGCAATCGCGATCGCCGCGGCCGAAGCCGCCGTCGGTCTCGCTCTCGTCATTACCGTCTATCGAAATTATCGAACGACCAGCGTCGATAAGCTCGACCAACTCAAAGGATGATTTCCTGGATCGCCAGTAACGTTTGGCTGATTCCCGCTGTCCCGCTCGCGGCGTCGTTGCTGATCTTGTTTGTTTCGGGCGCCAATCGTAAAGCCGCCGCGTCGCTTGCGATCATCGGTCAAATCGTTGCGTTCGCGCTTTCGATCGCGGCATTCATATCGACGCTCCAAACGCCGGGGGTTCGCACATTTCTCAATTTCACCTGGTTCACTTTCGGTGAACAAACACTGCGCATCGGTTTCGTTCTCGATCCTCTAGCTGCGGCGATGCTCATGATGATCACGCTCGTCAGTCTATGCATTTTTGTTTTCAGCATCGGCTACATGTGGAGTGACAAAAATTTCACGCGCTTCTTCGCCTATCTCTCATTTTTCTCCGCTGCGATGCTCGGCGTTGTCATCGCGAACAGCTTGCTGCTCCTTTTCGTTTGCTGGGAATTGGTCGGGCTCGCGTCGTATCTGCTCATTGGATTCTGGATCGAGCGACCGAGGGCGGCGGCCGCAGCAAAAAAGGCGTTCATCACCACGCGAATCGGTGATCTTGGATTTTTTCTTGGCATTCTCTGGCTCTACGGAAAAAGCGGAACGCTTCTTTTCTATGACGGAGGGAAAGGTTGCATCGAGAACGCCGCACTTCTGTCGTTAGGCGCGAGCGCCACATTCATTGCATTGCTGATCTTCTGCGGCGCGGTCGGTAAGTCGGGCCAGTTCCCGCTGCACGTCTGGTTGCCCGATGCGATGGAAGGCCCGACACCGGTGAGCGCGTTGATTCACGCCGCCACCATGGTCGCGGCGGGCGTTTTTCTCGTCGCGCGCGTTTATCCGCTCTTTTCGTTTGGCGCAGTTAACGGCGTCACTCCCTCGCTCACCGTCGTCGTTTCTATCGGCGTTATCACTGCGCTGATGGCTTCGCTCATCGCGCTCGCGCAATTCGACATCAAACGCATTCTCGCCTACTCCACCGTTTCGCAATTGGGCTTGATGATGGTCTCGTTAGGCGTCGGCGGTGTCGCGGCGGGAATCATGCACCTGATCGCACACGGTTTTTTCAAAGCGCTTTTGTTTCTCGGCGCCGGTTCGGTCATTCACGGCATGCATCACGAGCAGGACATTCGGAAAATGGGCGGTCTGCGTTTCGTCATGCCCGTCACGTTCATCACCTACGCGATCGGAATTATGAACCTCAGCGGCGTCCCGTTCTTTTTCTCCGGCGGTTGGACGAAGGAGGAAATTCTGCACGCCACTGAGCACTGGCACGTATCACATCTGCCTCATTATCTAATGCTCGCCGGCGTGGTGCTAACCGCGCTCTATATGACGCGGCAGTTCATCTACATTTTTCTCGGAAATCGCCACGCCGCTTCCGTGCAGGCGCACGAAAGCCCCAGGGTAATGACGCGCCCGCTCATCGCGCTCGCAGCCTGCTCGATCCTTTTGGTCGCTGTGCTGACACCCGCGTGGCCTTGGTTTCGCAGCTATCTCAACGGCGAACGTGCCCAATTCGACATAGCCTTGTTGCTCCAACCGATGATTTTCATTTCGCTCGCGCTGGTTGCCGCAGGCTTCGTAGTTGGCTGGTTCATTTATCACAAAGCGGATGAAACAGATCCTCTGGCCCGTGCGCAGCCCGCATTATTTCGCATTCTCGAAAACAAATTCTTTTTGGACGAACTTTACGATCACACCGTTATCGCGATCGCGAGAATCGCCGCACGTTTTGCCGACTGGATGGATCGCTATATCTGGGATGGATTCGTTAGGCTGGGCGGCGGACTCGGCCAGCTTCTCGGCATCTTCACGAAAGGCTTTGACGAGAATGCGATCAACGCTGGCGCCGATGAATTGACGAATCGGACACGCGGTTTCGGCCGCGTCATGTCCGCGCAACACTCCGGCCAGATCCAAACCTACCTCGGCGTCATCGCGATCGGCATGGTCGCGCTCTTGCTCATCTACGCATGGCTCACTTGATCACAATCCTGATTGTCGTGCCGTTGCTCGGCGCGCTCTTTGTTGGTTCCGCACGAGCGAACGCGGCGCGCGGCATTGCGCTTTTCTTCAACATCCTCACCGCAACCATCGCATTGGTGTTGTGGCGACACTTTGATACGGCGGCCACCGGACTGCAATTCGTCGAGCGCTCCGTTTGGATTCCATCAATCGGCGCGGAATATCTCGTCGGCATCGACGGCTTGAGTCTCCTCTTGATCCTGCTCACGTCGCTCATTTTTCCGTTCGCGCTTTTCGCGCAGCGAATGGATCGCGGCTTCTGCGCAATCCTGCTGGTCATGCAGTCCGCGCTCTACGGCACGTTCACTGCACAGAATTTTATTCTCTGGTTCTTGTTTTATGAAATGAGCCTCATCCCCGGATTTTTGCTCATTAAAATCTGGGGTGGAGAAAATCGGGATCGCGCCGCGACGAAGTTCTTCCTTTACACGTTCCTCGGCAGCGTCGCGATGTTGCTTTCATTTCTTGGCATCTATTTCGTTAGGGGAACCTTCGATTTCGCAGAACTGGCAAGCCTCGGCAAAACTGGATTGCTCCACGGCAACATCGCGTGGTTCGCATTTGCCGGAATTTTCCTGGGTCTTGCTGTGAAAGTTCCGCTTTTTCCGTTCCACACCTGGTTGCCCGATGCCTATGAAAGCGCGCCAACCGGCGCCGCGATGGTGCTGACCGGAGTGCTTTCAAAAATGGGCGTTTACGGTTTCGTTAGGCTGCTGCTTCCGCTTTTTCCTGCCGAAATCAAAATCCTTGGGCCGTGGCTACTGGGGCTGGCGGTGTGCTCGATTGTTTTCGCGTCGCTGTCCGCGTGGGCACAGTCGGATTTGAAACGGATGGTCGCCTATCTATCGATCAACCATCTCGGCTACTGCATGCTCGGTCTCTTCGCCATTACCGCGACAACAGCATTGCCAGCGGCCGACATGCAAGCGGCGCTCAGTGGCGTTTTCATGCAGATCTTCAATCACGGGATCACTGCCGCTGCGTTGTTCTATTATGTCGGCCTGCTCGAAGAGCGTCGCGGGCTGCGCGGCATCGATAATTTCGGCGGTTTGATGCAACGCACGCCGCTGCTCTGCGGCTGGATGAGTGTCGCGATGTTCTCTTCGTTAGGCTTACCCGGATTAAACGGATTCATCGGCGAATTCCTAATCTTCAAAGGCTCGTTCGCCGTTGCCGCGTCATTCACCGCCGTCGCCGTCCTCGGTCTGCTCTTCGCCGCCATCGTCTTCATGCGCATGATGCAATCGCTCTTCAGCGGACCGCTCGCGGAAAATTGCAGCGAGTTCCCCGATTTATTGCGAAGCGAAAAGCTTGTGATCGTTCCAGTCACGTTGCTCATGTTCGCCCTCGGCATCGCACCACAAATCGTTTTCAACATCTTCAACACAACCGTCATTCACATGGCGCGCTTGTTCGCCTAACGACATTCTGGAATGGGCAAAGAGATCATCCCAATTGACCGAATCGCGCACTCGATCTACTTGCTGCGAGGGCAGAAAGTGATGCTGGATTCCGATCTGGCGGTGCTTTACGGCGTAGCAACGAAAGTCCTGAATCAAGCGGTAAGACGAAATCAGAATCGTTTCCCTGAAGATTTCATGTTTCGGCTCACCGTTGATGAAGCCGAGCGCTTGATCTTCCAATTTGGGACATCAAAAACGCCATACGGGCCCAGAGTTAGTCGTTCAAGGTCACAAATTGTGACCTTGAAGCGAGGGCAAAATGTAAAGCACCGTCCACACGCCTTCAGCGAACAAGGTGTGGCCATGCTTTCAAGCATTCTAAGGAGCGAGCGCGCGGTAAAAGTGAATATCGCGATCATGTGCGCGTTTGTGAAACTGCGCGAGACGCTGGAAACAAATCGCGAGCTCGCTCGGAAATTTGCCGAGCTCGAAAAGCGCGTCGGTAAACATGACCAAAAGATCGATGCGATTCGGCAGTTGATGGCGCCGCCGACGAAGCCCCAGCGTAAAATCGGATTTCATATTCGCGAAGCAGCGTCGCGGTATCGAACGCGCAAACGTTGATGATCGCTTGGAGCATCTACATCACGTTTGGCGGAGCGATCGTGCTGCTTTTTTTGCCGCGCGTTCTTTCGCGATGGATTGCGCTCACAACCGCTGTCGCTGGTTTCGCACTGAGCCTCGTCGCATTGCTTCAGATGGCGATTGTCGATCTAGCGCACTTCAACACGATTGTGCGCGTCCCGTGGGTGCCAGCGCTTGGAATGAATTACCATCTTGCGATTGATGGCATCAGTCTCACGCTTGTTTTGGTCACGGGCATAATCGCGGTCAGCGCTGTGCTTTTTTCGTGGGACGTTAAACATCGGCCTAACGAATTCTTTTTTTGGCTGCTGCTGGTCGTCGGCGGTTCGTACGGAGTTTTCCTCAGCGCCGATCTCTTCTTGCTTTTCGTTTTCTACGAACTCGTGATCGTGCCGAAATATTTCCTCATCGCGATTTGGGGATCGACCAACAAGGAATACGGCGCGATGAAACTGACGCTGTATTCCTTCTTCGGCGGCGCACTCGTCTTTATCGGAATCGTCGCCGCGTATGTCACAGCCGGTTCATTAGATCTGAATCAGCTCGCGCAATTCCAATTTTTGCCACAACTACAATTGTGGGCGTTTCCCGTCTTGTTCCTCGGGTTCGCTGTCCTGGCTGGCATCTGGCCGTTGCATACGTGGGCGCCGACAGGTCACGTCGCCGCGCCCACAGCAGGCTCGATGTTGCTCGCCGGTATCGTCATGAAACTTGGCGCGTACGGCGGGTTAAGAGTGGCGATGAATCTTTTCCCGCAAGGCTTCCAAATGTGGAGCAAATGGCTCGCCATTCTCGCCGTAATCGGAATCGTTTACGCGGCAGCCGTGGCATTGCGTCAGAGCGATCTGAAATTCGTTATCGGTTATTCCAGTGTGAGTCACATGGGCTTTGTCCTGCTCGGATTGGCTACAGCGAATCTGCTCGGCGTTTCAGGCGCGGTGCTGCAAATGTTTTCGCACGGCGTCATCGGCGCGCTACTCTTCGCCATTGCCGGACGCATGATCTATCGGCGCACCCACACCCGCGATTTGGACCAATTGTCACGCATGAATCTGAGTCGGGCGATGCCGTTTGCGGCATTCGCGTTTGTCATCGCATCTGCCGCCTCGATGGGCATTCCCGGCTTTAGTGGATTCGCTGCGGAAATTACTATTCTCATCGGTGCATGGAAAACTTTTCCGTGGGCAGTTGGGATTACCGGCGCCGGTATGGTGCTCGTCGCTGCGTTTACGTTGCGCGCGTTGAGAAAAAGTTTCTTCAGCGATGAATTCCGCGGCGTGCGCATGCAACAAGGTCGCATGCCGGTTGATTCCGATTTAGACGAGCAACAAGAGATTCCTGGCCGAATCACACTCACGGAAAAACTCGGCGCCGGACTGCTCATATTCACAACCCTCGCGATCGGACTTTATCCGAAGCTATTGCTCGACCGCATCATGCCCGCAGTCGAAGCGATGAGGTTTTTGAAACCGTGAATTACCTCGATCTTCTCAAACTCGCGTTGCCCGAAGCGATCGTTGTCGCAACGGCGCTCGCTGTCCTCGCGATCGGACTCGCGAGCAAGCGCGGCGCCGGGCTTTGTTCCGGAATAGCGGCCGCGGGGATTTTGTTCGCTGTCGCCGCGCTCATTATGCTGCCGCGAGACGCAAACCTGTTTCACGGAATGCTTGTTATCACACCGCTGACGACACTGTTCAAAGTCATTTGCCTCATTCTTGCCTTTTTCACCATCATCCTCGCACGCGGCGAAGAGTCGTTGCAAAATCGCGGCGAATATCTCGCGTTGATATTGCTCGCCACGATCGGGCTCATGCTTCTCGTCGGCAGCGAAGAGTTCTTGATGATTTTTATCGGCCTGGAGCTTCTCGGCCTGTCGCTCTACGTCATGACCGCATTCGATAAGAACGATGTTCACTCATCCGAAGCGGGCCTGAAATACTTTCTCTTCGGCAGCACGGCGAGCGCGTTCACGCTTTTCGGACTCAGCTTTATTTATGGCATGACTAACACGACTGGTCTCGCTGCGATCGCGCAGAAACTGAGTGTGCAAGCGATCTCGCCGTTGCTCTTCGCCGGGATTGTCATGACTCTCATTGGCTTCGCCTTCAAAATCGCGGCGGCCCCGTTTCACCTTTGGGCGCCCGATGCTTACCAAGGCGCGCCTGTCCCGAGCGCGGCATTCATCGCTTCCGGTTCGAAGGTAGCGTCGTTCGTTGTGCTCGGAAAAATTGTGCTCGGTGGTTTCGCGCCGGTTGCAGGCAGTGCTGAGTGGCATGCCGTCGTTGCCGGTTGGTCTCCGGTCGTCGCGGTGCTCGCCGCATTATCCATCTTGCTGGGCAATTTCGTCGCGCTCGCGCAAAAAAACGTGCGCCGTCTCCTCGCTTACTCGGCCGTTGCGCATGCCGGTTACACCTTGCTCGGACTCGTCGCAGGCGATCGCGACGGATTTTCTGCGACCCTGTTCTACACAACCATCTATGCGTTTACGCTCGTCGGCGCGTTCGGTGTTGTTGCATTTGTGCGACGCGAAACTGGCGGCGACGATCTGCAAAATTTCGCGGGCCTACGCGTCCGATCCCCTCTGCTGGCAGGCTGCATGACGGTCTTCCTGCTCTCGCTCGCCGGCCTGCCACCGCTCGCTGGATTTTTCGGCAAGTTCTATCTCTTCAGCGCCGCCTTTCGCGCAGGTAACCACTACGGTTTGCTCTGGCTTGTCGTGCTCGCGCTGTTCGGAAGCTTCATCTCGCTCTATTACTACCTTATTGTTCTGAAAAAGATCCTGGTCGACGAGCCCACTGGTTCAGGGATCCAGCCTTTCAATCACTCAAACTCTCAGAGTTTCCTGCAAGCCATTACCCTAACGGTGCTGGCCGCAATCGTAATTCTTCTCGGCCTGAGCCCACAATTTTTAGTGGCGCGAATCGTTGCCTCGCTTTTGTAAAGGTTAGAGCGCTGCTGCATAAGCTTGACGCTGCGCATTTCGCCTGAAAAGAATCGCGTTATGAAAACTACCCTATTCTTATTAGTCGTCTTTGCGGCGGCTTTGCTGGCACAGCCCTCTTTCGCACAAGGGACAACGGCCTCACCCACGACAGCCTCTGCTCCGGCTGCGAACGGACAGCCAGATCAAGCTGCGATGATGCAGCAGATGATGGAAATGGCGAAGTTGAATGAAAATCACAAGTTGCTGACCAGCCTCGACGGCACCTGGACCTACACGGTCAAGATGTGGATGGACGGGGATTCCAGCAAAAAACCGGAAGAATCCAAAGGAACGGCGGTGAGAAAATCAATCATGGACGGCCGCTACGTCGTCATGGATGTCACCGGCAAAATGGAAATGCCGGGCGCGGATGGAAAAATGAAACAAATAACGTTCAAGGGCCAGGGCACCGAAGGCTACGACAACGTGAAAAAGAAATTCGTCGGCACATGGATCGATAACATGGGTACCGGCATGATGATGTCCGAAGGGGATTACGATCCGGCCACTAAAACCTTCACCTACACCGGCGAAGTCGAAATGATGCCCGGCATGAAGCAGAAAATTCGCGAAGTCGTGAAGGTCACCGACAAGAACCACATGGACTTCGAGTGGTACGAAGATCGCGGCGGTAAGGAAGCGAAAACAATGGAGATCAATTACACGCGTAAGAAATAGGCGCGCATTAAGTTTCATCGCGGGCCGCACTCACCGCGACGTGAGGGCGGCCCGCATCACTTTCTCAACTCGTTAGGCGATATTTCGCCGAGTCGCTCTGGAGAATAATACAAATTCTTGCATCTCTCTGCTGATTTGTATCCTTCCTCCTCTTGGCCGTAAGCCCATTTTTTGCCGCGTTCCCATAGCGGCATTCTCGTTCTGAACTTCGGTTGCGGTGGCGCCTGGTCGCAGCCTCCCGACGCGCCATCGTTAGGACGATAAGACCGGCAGCGGGTTGAGCCCTTCCTTCTTTTGGGCTCCCCCCTTGGCATCCTTCGCGGGGCGCAAATCCTTTACTCGCGTTGATCTTGTCGTCGATTTTGCAGATTTTCGTTTTTTGGTTGAACTCATTCTGGGTTCCTTTCGTCTAGGATCATTTATGCTTCCAGCACAAACACTAGCTACCAAGAACGTGGAACGAATGTGATAAGGAAGCAACACTCAGCGGTCCGTCGCGCATGCCAAACTTCGCGTCCTGCAATTCAGGACGAAATCGCGAATTGATTCCCTTCGGTGTCTTTGAACATCGCGTAAGTGCCCCAGGGTTGTTTCTGCGGCGGACCTTCGAATTCCACGCCGCGCGCCTTCAATTCTTCGTACGTCTTTTCGATGTCGTCGCATGCGTACGACATATTCATCATTGTGCCGATCCTGCTTTCCTCACCAGGTGCGGTAAACAACACCACCCGCGTCTCTGCTTTGGGCACGCGCAATTCGATCCATCGTTGTTTCTCGTCGAATGGTTGATCGGTGATGATGGTGAATCCGAGTTTCTCGGTATAGAAATCCAGAGCCCGGTTCTGATCGCGCACCGGGATGCTGATGAATTTGATTTGCTTGATCATGATGCGCCGAACTTAATTCAACCGTTGCGTTTGCGTCCAGATGGGAGCCGCGCGGACTGCAAGAAACTGCTGTCCGTTTATCGGTATAGCCGGTAAAGAAAATTTGGAAGCCAGGAAACCAGGAAGGAAGATATACAGTTCGCGAGGCTTTCCTTATTTCCTGGTTTCCAAATTAAACCTATGCCGCGCTTCCGCGAAATAATTCCCGTCGACGACTACATTGTTGATGTCTTGATGCGTGACATCGTCGGGCATGATCGTCAACCGGCGGCGTATCTCGTCTACCTGCATCTGTACGGCCAGGCCGCGCGGACCAAATGGAAGCCCGTCCCGGCGAGCTTGCGCACACTCGCGGAATCAATCGGCCTCTCAAAGAGCGCCGTGCATACCGCCCTTGAGAACCTGCGCCGGCGAAAGCTAATCGTCACCACAAGGGCCCACGGGACCGCCATTCCCCGTCACCGCGTCCTGCGCCACTGGCGGAAATGAGAGGCGCGAAGAGTTGGCGTGGCAATAAACGTTAGCCGATAAAAGAATGCCACGTCTCGGTCGCTATTTTCCAAATCTCGGCTATATTTATCAATGCCTAAACCATCTGGTGTTTCCTTCTCGCGTCGTGCGCCCGACAACATTACCGAAGAGCTTGTTGCCGTGCTTTCTTCCAAAGCCTCATTTGAATTCAAGGCCCTCTTCGACATCATCTTCCTGAATCTTCGGGAACGAAATGCAGCCAGTGGCGGCGAAGAAATGCTGCGTTTGCGCACCTATGAGAAGCTTCAGAGCCTCGTCAGTCAGGGCGCAGTCACCAGAACGGTTGCCGGCATCACCAAGAAATACAAAGGTGTCGCGGCCCGAATGGTCACGCTCAACGCGGAGATGAAAGTCCTGCGTGCCGAATGGAGCGAAAAGCTTCTGGCTAAAGCCGCGGCGCGAAGTTGAAAGTTTTACGCGCTGACTGGAGCGCGCGACATAGATCACCACCCGCGGGCCGGGGTGAGCGATCGAATCGACGCTAATCGGGATACTCGCCCGAGCCCTGCCCCATATGAACGACTGAATGTCGATCATAGTCGCGCGGCCTCAGATCCCGCACATCGCGTCGCACCGTTGCCGCGAACTGAAGAAGGTTCGCGTACGTTTCCCATGAGGGCTTCGCTTGATATTGGAAATCGAAGTCGTAAGCCCGCGCCGCGCTTCAGGAAATGTGTTGCTTTGGTTGCGCGATGAATCCCCAGACGGTGACGAGCGGCCACGTGAGCACGCGCGTTTGCTTGCGCGGTAATGAACCCACCGCTTCGCACCAGGCGGAAAATTTTGCTTCCTCGCTTCCGGCAACGTGCAGGAAATCGTAAAGGCCGGCCGCGAACGAGCGCGCGCCGGCCGGTGACCTGACCGCGTCGCGCAATGCCATTTTCTCGAAGGAAAAAAGTAGATTGGTCCGCGGTTCGATCCGCACCGCATGGGCAGCTATCTCAGCAAACTTTTTTTGCTCGAGCAAAATCTTGAATTGGCCTCGTTCGAGTACCGCATTCCATTGTTTGTTGGCGTTGGCTTTATAACCGCGCTCCCAATCGATGTAAGTGTCGTCGTAGAAACCGCGCTCGAAGTAATGGAGGAATTTTCGGCGACAGCGGACTGCTCCGACCGCGCTCGCGGCGACTCGTTTCATACAGTTTAATCGCAAATCCAGCGGCACTAGATTGAAGATTTTCTCATCGGCGCCCGCAGGAGTACGGATGTCTCGATGCCAACCCGATGCTGCTGGACGAATTCATCAACGACGTAATGTCGATCTTAAAGAGCCAGCCCGATGTCAAAGAAGTCTGTGTGAAAAAAAGTGTATGCGTTACGCTTCGCCGCCCGAAGGCGGCCAGGAGAAATAAACGCGGACTGCGTTTTTGATAGGCTAGATCCTGCTCTGGATTTGTTCTACCACGTTTGCAATTGCAGAATCCAATTCGCGAACAGTGAGGGGTTTGAGGAGATGCTCTCGGAAGAGAGTCATCGGGCATGCCGTAACCGCTAAATAGCGATCGCCCCAAGATTGGGCCGGCGTTGTTTCAACTCTCGACATAATTCCAATCCGCTCGCATCAGGTAAACCAAGATTGATGAGCAGATCAAAGTCTTCTTGGTTGCTCAACGCGAGCGCGCCGGCTGCCGTCTTAGCAGATCAATTTTTCGCGGAAGCTTCTGCAAATGAACCGCGTCCGGCGGGAAATGTGCGGAACACCTGTCAAACTTGGCGATCTTCTGCTGCAGCTTTTTCTCTAATGGAAAACGCGCGTCGTCTGGCGATATGTTTTTAGTGACGATGTTCCAAGGGATCCTTATGGCTGTTTCTCCGTCTCCCAGGCTTTAAGTTCGAGAGCGCTCTAAGTTATGAGTTGGTGACTTAAGTTGCCTTCTCGAATGGGCGCGATACCGCGACATACGAATTAATGACAGCCATTGTTTCCTTTAGCGACGATTACTAGGTGTCACCGTTGCTCCCCGGCGGCCTCGATTCCGCGAGGCTCAATATAAAACCAACAAGCTTGGAGTAACCCTCATGCCAAATACCATTGATGACTTCTTGAAACTCTTCGGTGACTCTGGCGTAGATGACCAGCAGGCTGCGCAATATCATGAACGCTTTGTTTCGACGAAGCCGGAGGACAGTCACTTCGACAACAACGCTTATCACGAAGCTGTGGCCGAACATCTCGAGACTCTTCCGGACGATCAGTTCCACGAAGCGGCGAAAAACGCCATCGCGCAAGCTCCGCCGCAGGAACGTCAGGATTTGCTCGGCACTTTGATGGGCGCTCTCGGAGGCGCCGGCGGCTTGGGTGGTGGCGGCGCGAGCGGTGGAGGGACTGGTTTGGCGGGAATCGCGAAAATGCTTGGGCTCAATTCCACCGACCCCAGTCAGATGAGCAATGACGATGCTGCGAAGGTAATGAACTACGCGCGCACCGAGCAGCCCGAATTAATGCGCCAGGGGGTTGCGGAAAAACCGTGGTTTGGAAAAGCGTTGGGCAATCCAGTCGTCCTGGGTGCGCTCACATTAGCCGCCGCGAAACTTCTCAGTAGCCGTCGCTCGAATAATTAGATCTCAGACAGTTAGAAACAAAAACAGAAAGAAAATTATGGGCCTATTCAATACTTTGATGTCAAAAATCTTCAGTCACCCCTCCGCTTCCGCACAAACCGCCAGCACTCAGCCGGCCGCGACCGGCACCGGCCAATCGGCAGCCGGGGTGGCGGTGGGCGCACAAGCTCCAACCTCGATGCCATCTGCTTCAGCAACAGCAGGCGCCGGAGCACAGCCTTCTTCGGCTGGAGCAACTGCACCGGCAACGCAGGTCGATGTCGCTGCCGTCCTGAACGCGATGGCTGCGAAAAATTCTGAGAAGCTCGATTGGAAACATTCCATTGTCGATTTGTTGAAACTGGTCGGTATGGACAGCAGTCTCTCCGCGCGCAAAGAACTGGCCACGGACCTTCACTACAGCGGCGATCAGAACGATTCCGCCTCCATGAACATCTGGCTGCACAAAGAAGTGCTGAAGAAACTCTCGGAAAACGGCGGGAAAGTTCCGGCAGAGTTACTCAACAAGTAGAGTTGACGACCGAAGCCGTCTACGATGCATGATCGTGCGATTCAGAACTTGACCGCCTGAAGCGGTCAAGCCTTGGCGGATCTATTGATGGGTGGTTGGGGAAGTTTGATTCGGGCGCACTAACGCTCCAGCAGTCGGAAGAATTTTTGCCATCGACATCCTGCATTCCGGTTAGGGATGCTTGCCTCAATGTCCAAGACGCTTCTCTATTCGTTAGCCGCGATCGCCGACTTCGCCATCGCCATCTTCGCCTATCGCAGCGGACGAATTGTCATCCCGATCGTCCTCGTTTTCGCCGGTATCTGTTTCACCATGGCCGCCATCGGCTCGGCGCGAGGCAGCGGCGGCCCGAAATAGAGAATCGAAAAAACGCCTCTGCCGCGCGCTAGCCTTGCGGAGGCACGTTGCGCGCCCGACGTTCCACGTTCCCATGGCAGAGACGTCAGCCGCAGTCATCGCGAGCGCGAACAATCTCTCCGTCAAATACGGCACACAGGTTGTTCTCGACGGCGCGACGATTGCCTTCAACGAGGGCGAACACATAGGCCTCGTCGGCCGCAACGGCTCGGGCAAATCGACATTTCTCCAGATCGCGTCCGGCGCGGCCCAACCTGATTCCGGTGAATTCAGTTGCCGGCGCGATCTCGTCACCGGCTACATGCCGCAAATTTCCGGCTTGGACGATGCCGCCACGGTCCATGCGAACATTCTCAGCGGCGCGCAGCGGATTCTCGACCTCATCAGCGAATACGAACGCGTCCCGGGCGACAGCCCGCTCAGCGCCACGCTCCTCGACCAAATCGGCGAGGCCGACGGTTGGAATTTGGAACATCGGATCAAGTCGCTCATCACGAATCTGCACGCGCCGGAATCCGATCGCGTCGTGGGCACGCTTTCCGGTGGAGAAAAACGCCGCGTCGCGCTTTGCCGGGCGTTGCTCGCGCGTCCCGATTTTCTGATTCTCGACGAACCGACCAACCATCTCGATACCGGCTCGATCGAATGGCTTGAGGATTTTCTCGCGCGTTATGCTGGCACCTGTTTGTTCGTCACGCACGATCGCTATTTTCTCGATCGGGTGGCGACGCGGATCGTCGAGCTGTCGCGCGGCCAGTTCACCAGCTACGACGGCAACTACACGGATTACCTGCTCGCGCGCGTGCAGCGACAAGCCGTGGAGGAAATGCAGGAACGTAAACGGCAGAAGTTTTTGAAACGCGAACTGCAATGGGTGCGCCGCGCGCCGCGTGCGCGCCGGACGAAATCGGTCGACCGCGTGGAACGTTATTTCGAGATGGCCGCGCAGGAAGCGCCGGAGGCCGAGCTCGACGTCGAGTTGATTATCCCCACGCCGCCGAAGCTCGCGAATCGCATCATCGAATTGACCGACGTGAGCGTGGAGCTGGGCGGCCGGACCCTCTTTCAGCACGTGAATCTCAATCTCACGGCCGGTGAACGCCTCGGTGTTGTCGGCCGCAACGGACTCGGCAAATCTTCACTCCTGAAAGTCATTCTGCAGGAACTGCCCGCCGCCAGCGGCGTCGTGGAGCTCGGCACGCGGACCCAGATCAATTACGTCGATCAAAACCGGCTCTTGCTCGACGACGAGAAAACGGTTTGGGAAGAAGTCGGCAGCGGCGGAGAAAATGTCAGGCTCGGCGAGCAAAGCATCACGTTGCGCGTTTATCTGCGGCGATTCCTTTTCAGCGAAGACCGCATCAACACGAAGATATCGCAGCTCAGCGGCGGCGAACGCAGCCGCGTGCTGCTCGCAAAAATTCTGAAACGCGGCGGCAACGTCTTGATGCTCGACGAACCGACGAACGATCTCGATCTCGGAACATTGCGCTTGATCGAGGAAGCGCTCGTCGCTTTCGGCGGCTGCGTCATCGTGGTCAGTCACGATCGCTATTTCCTGAATCGCGTTTGCACCTCGATCCTCGCTTTCGAAGGCGAAGGCCGCGTGGCTTATAGCGCCGGGAACTACGATTACTACCTGGAAAAACGCGGCACACTCGGCCCGGCTCCCGATGCAAACCCCGCGCCGCCCGGCGTCGCCGCCGAACCAAAGAAAAGCAAAGAAAAACCGCGCAAGCTCAAGTGGAAAGAAGAGCGTGAATGGGAGTCGATGGAAGCGAATATCCTCTCCGCGGAAAACGAGGTATCAGATTTGGAAGCCACATTTGCCGCGCCGGATTTTTATGCGAAACCGCGCGCAGCGATTTTGGATTTGGAGACTCAATTGAAGACGGCACGAGACAAAGTCGCGCATCTCTACGCCCGCTGGCACGAACTCGAGCTTATCCAGAGCGTCCCGTCTCCCTAGATAACTTTCAAACGACCGGCCCAGGCAAACATCATGTATCGTAAGCCGCTTACGATGCATCGCAGAACGTCGCCCGTTTTACACGTAACCGATCTAATCTATGAGTTTAGAGCGCCTGCTTTTCTGTCGATAAGGCTGCTTCAGACTCGACTGGTTTAACCAGTCGAGTTTATGGCGCCTCGATCTTTATGGCTGCAGTGGGCACCTCCCGTCGTCCCGAAAAAAGCAAAGGGAAACCGCGCAAGCTCAAATGGAAAGAAGAGCGCGAATGGGAATCAATGGAGGCGAACATTCTCGCCGCGGAAAACGAAGTGTCGGCTTTGGAAGCCACATTTGCCGCGCCGGATTTTTATGCGAAACCGCGCACGGAGATTTTCGATTTGGAGACTCAATTGAAAGCGGCGCGAGGCAAAGTCGCGCACCTCTACGCGCGCTGGCACGAACTCGAGCTTATCCAGAACGTCCCGTCTCCCTCTCCCACATCCGACATCAGAATCGCCACATCTGGTCAAGCTCAGATAGATTCGTAATGACAATCCACGCCTGTCTCGGTATCTTTACGGCATGCCTGCGACTAAATATCGGCCAATTGCCGACGTGCAGCGAAATGGAACTGTGTCGAAGACGGCGATTAGAGAAGCAGTTCGCAAAATTGCAAGGTTAAGACGGACGGATCGCACGAAATATGACGCGAAGATTCGCTCCGGGTCCGGAAAGCATATTCAATTAGTCGTTAAACACGGCTGAGCCAGAATGCCAGCGTCCCCCAGCGCTAGCGTGTTCATCAACTGTCCGTTTGATTTTAAGTACCAACCGCTCTTCGAAGCGATAGTATTTTGTGTAGCCGCTTGCGGCTTTGTACCGCGATGCACATTGGAACTAACCGATGCCGGTGATGTTCGGATCGAAAATATCTACCGCTTAATCGCCCAATGTAACCAGAGCATTCACGACATTTCTCGAACAGAAGTCGAGGACCAGCCTTATCAGTTACCTCGGTTCAACATGCCATTAGAACTGGGCATTTTTCTCGGTGCGAAACGGTTTGGCGGCCGCTCATCGCGTAAACGCTGCCTCATCATGGATCGAGCGCCATATCGGTACAAACGTTTTATTTCCGATATCGGAGGCCAGGATATTAAATCGCACGACAGAAAACCGGCCACGGCAATTCGGCATGTTCGCGACTGGCTGCAATCTGCGCCTGGTAAAGCTGCGATTCCAGGCGGCGCGATGATTTGGAAAAAATACCAGCGATTTCGCCGAGAGTTACCCGTGATTGCGGAGGAAGCCGAACTCGACCCGACGCAACTAACGTTTATTGACTACGTTCAACTGGTGCTCAATTGGTTAAGGGAGCATCGGTAAGATCGCGACGGAATTCGACCAAACCTCCCACGATGGAAGTCGGCGCCGATCTTTGGATACGGCTAAGCATTTCTAGATCTTGACCGCTTTAAGCGGTCAAGTTTATCGGACGCGGTTGCGTGCTCATCGCTCGCGGCGGAAAACGAAGTATCGGATTTGGAAGCCACGTTTGCCGCGCAGGATTTTTAAGCGAAACCCCGCGCGGAGATTTTCGGATGGAGCGAAGGGGATGAGGTGCGAACCGCACGTGTGTTTAGTGTCCGGTGGGTTGGGACCACGACCCGGGCGGAGTGTTTAACGGTCGAGCGACGCGGGAGCAATCCGAGATACATTTGGAAACTCAATTGAAAACGGTGCGCGACAAAGTCCCGCATCTCTAAGCACGCTGGCACGAACTCGAGCTTATATACAGAGCGTCACGTCTTCCTAGATGACGCCTCGTCTGACCTCCGACATTGGATCTCTGACTTGTGGCTCAATGCCCTAACGACCGCTGCAAATTTCAGGGGAGTTGATGTTCGAATTCTGGAACATCTTGACTCATCGTCCATAGACTGATCGTCCAAGACCCCGTGAGTATCCGGAATGCAAGCACATCTGCCGCGCGCGTTGCGCGCGTTTGGGCTGAATGTCCGGAAGAGACGCGAAGCCAGTGGGCTCACTCAGGAACGAGCCGGCGAAAAAGCGAGTCTTGATCCGACCTACATCAGCGGAATCGAACGCGGTGTTCGCAATCCAAGTCTGCTTAGCATCTGCCGCCTGGCCAAGGCGCTTGGAGTTAGCGTCTCCGAACTCGTGGAAGGAGTTCGCGAGTGAAAAAAACGGCGAGGAAGTCGCTCACCTTCATCGACCTCTTTTGCGGATGTGGCGGCTTGTCGCTCGGATTCAAGCGGGCGGGTTTCCGGTGTCTGGCGGCGATCGACTTCGACGCGGAAGCGACGGTGACATTCCGCGCCAACTTTCCGAATGTGCCGCAGGTTTTGCAGCAGGATCTGACACAATTCACGCCTAACGAATTAGAGAAAATTCTCGGTCCGGTCGATGTGGACGTGATCGCCGGTGGGCCGCCATGCCAGGGCTTCTCAACCGCGCGGCGACGCGACGGCGCGAATCACGGAGTGCTTCGCTTCATAAAGGATGATCGCCGCCAGCTCTACCGCGAGTTTTTAAAGTACGTCGGACATTTTAAGCCCCGCATTTTCGTGATGGAGAACGTCCTTGGTCTCCAGTCCGCAGCTGGTGGCAAGTAGTTCACACGCGTGCAACAGGAGGCACGTCACTCGTTTCAAGGAGCATTACGACAATAACTGCGCGCCGCAGCGTTCGAAGAATTCTGCCGTGAACTCAAACCTTTCTGGCGGTCGCGTCGGGTCGCCAGCATCGCCTGATGGAACCCAGATCACCATCCCCTCACGAGCCCTGCTCAAAAGCACGCGATATGAATTCAGCATGAACGCGCGGTCGGTGACTTGCGCTACTTCGCACCAACGCCGACCAATAAAAGTTTGGTAACGCCAGGTGTTTGTTTGCGGTTCAAAGCTGACGTCGCCCGACCAGCAGACACCGGTCCAATCAAGCTCGAGGCCCTGACACTCGAACTCTGTGGCAGCTACTTCCAACTGATTGGACGCTCGGACATCATCCAGGTCAGCGAGAAACCAATGCGTATAGAGATCGCGATTCGCGAGACGGAAACCGGAGGAAACTTCGATTCCATCCGCGCGAAGACGAATGCCGCCCGAGCTCGCAATTAAACCACAGCGCCGAAGTCCGCGCGCATGGTCGCGTAACCACGATCGCGCGTTGTCGAGCGAGCGAGATAACCGTATCGGGAACTCGGACATCTGATCCGCGAGCGAAGCAGCTTCTGCGGCATCGCAGTCGAGAACCGCTTCCACCCACTGCGTGATCTTCTCCGCCCGAAATGAGCGAATGCTTACGTTGAGATGCAGTGCAGGCTCTTTTGAAATTGCTAACCGAGAATCGATCGCGTCCGGAAACAATCGATGGCCCGCGAGACTTGCGTCGCCGATCAGACTATTGGGTGAAACTGCGATGCGCCAATGCGCGAATTCGGCAGACAAGCTCCGGCCCCACTCTTCGATTCCTGCTTCGCCGCTGTTGATTTCCTGACCGCCGCCAATCAATGCGATAATCGCCGCCCAGTCGCGATGCCGATCCATGATTCGCAAGACCGCGGTCGGCTCTGAATAATCTCCGCGCTTCTTCTTCGCGCTTTGATGCGCATTCCAAGCTCGCTGTGCTTCGTCGAAGACAATCACCTTTTCGTGAGGCGGCTCATTGTCGCGCTCCTCGGCATGCCGGACAAAGTGATGCACATTTTGAATGAACGTGGAGACGGTCCGGCTCGCGTCATTCGCACCACCGCGGCGACGGCGGTCGCGTGTGATGGCGGCGGAAACGATCTTCACAAGCGGTCCATTTCCCGAGAGAAACACCGGCGAAGGAATATCTTCGCCACGGATCTCGCGATTATGAACGACGTTCAGTCCGGCGAGCGTTTTGCCTGCGCCAGGAACACCGGTCACGAAGCAGATGACTTTCTGCGATTTGCTTCGCGCCTCGCGAATGATCTCAACGAGGCGCTCCGACGTGGTGGTGAGATTCGTTGCTCCTGCCGCTGAATGCGCTATTTCGCGAACGTTGTGACCGGCGTAAAGGGCGGTCGCGGCTTCGATGATCGTCGGGACGGGCCGGTAGTTAGATCGATCCCACGCGCGCGCGTCAATGCTTTGAAGGTTTGTCCGTGTTTCTCTGTCGAAGGCGCGTTTGATGATCGCGGCGAGATCTGTGGCGTTCGCTGGGTAGGCTTCGCGCACCAGATCATCATCACCTGCCGAACTTGGCTCGACAGACTCCGCGTGCGGAGCGACAGCGATAGGCATTATGACGCGATCTCGGCTTTGCTCATGAAAGTCACGCAGATCAAGCGCGTAATCCTCGGCTTGCCTTCGGGTGCTTGCCGCATGCTTCTTCTCCTCGGTTTTAAACTCGATAACAAAAATTACGTCTCTCGCCAGAACCACTGCGTCGATACGTCGTTGACGACGTGGAATGGGATATTCAAGTAGAAGGGACCATTCGTTGACGGACGAATCGCGTTGGACAAGCTCCGACAGCGAGTCCTTGAGGATCGCGATTTCACGATGCCAGGCGTCGGTTTGCCGGTGTCGGTGGTCGGCGAAGCCCTCCGCGCTCGCGGCAGTAATTAATTCACCAACAATTGTCGCCGCATCTGATGCTAAGAACTCCGCGACCGTTCGACGCGAGTAGGCTGGCATCGCGTTATTTTCTCTCTCCGAGCAGCCACGTAACCGTGACGCCCAGCGCCTTAGCGAACGCTTTCAACTCAAAGTCGAGGACGCAGCGTGCACCGATCTCGATTTTTGAAATGCCTGCTCGATCAATGCTCACGCCGAGCGAAGCGAGCTTACCCGAAAGTTGATCCTGTGTGAGCGGCCGCATCCGCTCGAGACGAGCTTCACGAACGCGTTTGCCGATCAGATTGAGTGAGTCGGAGTCGGCCATCGCGCCGTTTAGATAACAGAACGCTTGCCGTTGCGTGTTCCCGATTAGAACATCGCTTTCATGCACACACGACCTGACTCCAGCGGCGAAAGACTGTTAATCGACTATTTTTACTTGCCTGCTCCGAAGAATGAGCCGCCAGAAACGCGACGCCGAAAGAGGACGAAACAAGGGAAGTTTCCGGCTGACGAAGTTGAGTCGATAGAACCTCGAAAGAAACGCTATCGTATCCAGCAGATCGCCGGAGGTTTCTCTATATCGAAGGGGGAGAAAGACGCGCCAGTTCCGGACCTCCTCGATATTCGCGTGGCCTACCTGGTTCGACGTGGCCGACCGCTTGGGCAGTACGATCCAGCGGACTTCGAGCTGGATAAGAATCCGATTCGCTTCGAGCCTCCACCGGTCGGCGCGAGTGTTCAGAGTTGTTCTAAGAATCGCGCACTGATTGAAGTGACTGACTCTGATTTTCAGATTTCGGTCGTGGGTTTCGACGCCAACCGAGATGTGTTCGTCGATGTCGAAGTAAAGCCGAAGGCCAAATCGGATGATCCGGAAGTTTAATTACACCGGTCGCGAAAGGATTCTGGGGAACGATGTCCGAATTCTTCTGAAGGAGGAGGACAGTCTGCGGACCTTTGATGCAAGTATCGATCTCGACGGGTACGAATTGCCGGCTAGCGCATTGGTCGATGTCGAGGCCTATCGCTCGGGTTCGCCGACGTGGATGCGTTTCTCCTTTGGAAATGTGGCGAAGATTGAAGCGCCGGCAGATCGCAGGCTGACGGAATTTGATTCCTTTGACGGAATCAAATTCCGCGTGCGTGTGACGTCGGTTGAAGAGCCGACGGGGCTGCTGTTAGCCGAGGCCGATCGGATCACGCTGAAGGAAGCCTGAAGAAGAGAAAGAGAATCGAGTTTCATTGCTGCCAGTCGTTCCGTACGATTTGGGTGAACAACTGTGGCGAGTGGACTTCGAAGTGGAGCCATCTCTCCTCGTCAATAAGGCCGTCGGCGACTGGAGAGCAGTATCACTCTCACCTGGGTTTGTGGCATTGGTTTATCCGGCCGTCCTGCGCGAAGTGCTCACACGCACGCTGCTTTTCGAAAAGCATTTCGATCTTGATGATCCCGAAGAGCCGCTATCGAGGTGGCTGCGTTTTGCTTCGCTGCTGCCGGGGATGGGTGAACCTCCCACGGGGATGAAGGCTTGGAGGCGAGTCGTGACTGGATCGAAAGCGCAGTGGCTGCCTTCGCTCGCAGGTGCGGGATGCTGGCGAAATTTGACACGTTCTGGACGGAGACGGCGAAATGAGATTGCGGCGCCTTAATGAGGAAGGGATTAGGCTGTTCGGCGAATATCTTGATTCGTTGAAAACGCCAACGCCGCTCCCCCACCCGGTTAATCTCCTCACTGATAACGCCACTTCTGAGGATATCGGGTCGACAGCGGAAGTTGTGTCTCGCGACTTCGAAAGCCGCTTCCAAGCGGCGCAATATCTTCAGGAGCGCCTCACCGAATCCGGATTGTTTGAATTGCATCGGGATCGGGGCTTCTGGACATGGCTTGCGCTTTTTTATCACGAAACGCTTTGTCCAATGGATGGTCGCGGGCAGCGAAATCCGGGAGCGCGAGCCAGACATATACTCGAATCCACGAACTATCAGCGATATTACCGGCACCTGCTGGCCGGACCTTGGCTGATCTATCGCGCTCATCGGGATGATCCAAGTCGCGCGCTGGCCGTGCTGTGGCAGCCGGTTGATACGCCGGGCGACATTGTCGAGCAGCTGGCGTCGCGTCAGGAGTTAATCTCGAATCGCGCGATCATGTCGGCGGCGACCGAACTCTATATCGACCGTACGACGCGCACAGCAAAACGGGGCGCCGGCGGAAAGTCGCGCGGGAGCGCACGTCGATTAGCTTCTCTTTGCAACCAACTTGATGTGACATGGGATCTGTACGCAATGAGCGCGCCGGCATTGCTCGACAAACTGCCGCGCGAATTCGCGCGCTTCCGAGCACCGTAGGCCGCACCGACGTCTTCACGCCCGAGAAACGCTCGGCCGTGATGTCGCGCATTCGCGCGAACGGAAATCGTGACACGGAGTTGCGGATGATTGCCCTGCTTCGTGCATCTCAACTCAAGGGTTGGCGACGCAACAAAAAGCTGTTTGGCAAGCCCGACTTCGTTTTCCTGAAGCAAAGGGTTGTTGTTTTCGTTGACGGATGCTTCTGGCATCGGCACAGAGGTTGCAAGTTTACCTACACGCCGAAAAGTCGCTCTGAGTTCTGGCTGCCAAAGTTCGAAAGGAATATTGCCCGTGATCGGCTCGTGGCGCGCACACTACGGAAGGCCGGATGGCGTGTTGTAAAAGTTTGGGAATGTCAGCTGGGAGTAAAGAGACGAGCTCGCGTACTAACCAAGCTTCGAAGCGCTCTTAGCGATTCCCCTCCACGAAGAAAGTAGGAAGCCAAAAAGAAAGTAGGAAGTAGAACTCCGAAAGCGTTCGCCCGCCGCGGCGGGCAGGCTGAGCGGGAGGCTAAAGTAGAAAACACATCAAAAAGTGACGAGTGACCCACCACGGCGGGTTCGTCGGAACGCGAACATGTGACGAGTGACGAGCGGGCATTCAGGAGGCATGGGACACCTTAGAAATTTTCTGATTCGCGAGCGTATTAATCTTTGATAAGCTGTTTCACGTGAGCTTGGAGCAACTCGAAAATGCGATTCTTGACCTGGCCCCGAAGGAACGACAACGGCTGGCCGTTTGGTTCGAGGAAAATCGACGGGAATTGCTCGGCGACGAGCCGGACGAACTGAGCGAAGAACAAATGGCTGAACTCGTTCGGCGTCGCGATCTGGCACTGGCGCATCCTGAATTGCTGGAGGCTTGGGACGGCACCATTGAGCGCGCCCGCGAGCGACTTCATGAGTTTCGTCGTCAGAAAACTTCCGCTCGCTGAACAGGACGCGCTCGACGCCGCAATCTGGTATGAGGAACGCCAGCCCGGTCTAGGCGATGAGTTCCTGACCGAAGTGGATCGCGCCGTCTGGGCTCTAAGTGAATCAGCGCTGCTTTACCGGGTCCGATTCGCGGAGGTACGTCGCGCATCGATTCACCGCTTCAAGTTCTATGGGATCTATTACGTAATTCGTGAAGAGGAGGTTTGGATTCTGGCGATCTTTCACGGGCGCCGCCATCCGCGGGTCGTGCAAGAACGCGCTGCAGGAATCGGCTGACGCGATTCAACGAGCTCTTTGAGGTCAGCAATGGCGCTGTCGGCGATCAGGACTTTGAAATCCATGGCGGAATCATCGCTTTCACTTCGTCAATCGAATGCACTCTGCCGGCTTCGACATCTTTCAAGCCACGCTCCAACGCGGCTTCCAACGCAGCATCATCCGGCTCGGCATTAACGGCAAACAATTCGGCAGCAAGCAGCGCCTTATCATGCGCGTTTAGATTCGCGATGGCCGACTTGATTTCTTGCAGCGTGCTCATTTTGTTTTCAACGCTGCAGGTGTTCTTTAAGTTCAGCAACGCTGAGGAACCTGGCCTCACCCGAGTCTATCTTTGCCTTGCGCGCGGCGAGCACTTCCCCGTGCCATTCCGGCGACTCGATGTCTCTTGCTTCTTTAGAAAGAGAAGCCCAGAGCCGTTCCATTGCCTGAAGCCGGTCGGCTGTATTCAGGCGCAAGACCTCTTCTTTCAATTCAAGAACGCTCACGGGAATGCAATCATACCATCCCCGATATGCTCGCTCAAGATGATCTGGCAAAGGGTGCGCCGGGGCGCCTCCCTCCAAAACACACGGGAACCGCGAGATCTCCAAATTCGCTCAGGGTGACAACGCAATAGGCGTTGTCACTTCATGCGGTCGAAGGTTTTTTGAAGTAATTGCAAATCGGTGGCATTCCCGTTTTTCTCGCGACTGCTCTCGATCCATTTCTTTTCCAAGGCGTTCTTGGTGGGCCGGTCGCTTTGGTAAAAAACGCCGAAGACGCCGGGAAAAGGTAGTTGCGCGAGTTTGTAGGCGGCGAGCTCGTCGGTGACGTCGTGGCGCAGCTCGTCCTCGGGACTGTTGTCCCATTTCTTTTCTTCGATCAACTCGAACGCGCCGCCTTTGCGCGGATTGGCCGGATCGAAGACGCCGGGATAAAATTCGACGCATTCACTCAAACACTCGATGACGCTGAAGCCCTGGTGATCCATGGCGCGCTCGATCATCTGGATCATGTGATTGACCTGCGTGGCGTGCGTGCGCGCGATGAAGCTGGCGCCGGCGCTGATGAGTTGTTTCATCGGGTTGACCGGCATGTCGATCGCGCCGGTCGGGTCGGTCTTGGATTTGAAACCGATGGGCGACGTGGGCGAGGTCTGCTTTTTGGTCAGGCCATAGACGAAGTTGTCCATGATGAAGTAGACTAGGTTGATGTTCTTGCGCGCGCCGTGATTGAGATGGTTGCCGCCGATGGAGAAGCCGTCGCCGTCGCCACCAAAGAGGAAGACGTGCAGATCGGGCCGGGCCAGGCTGATGCCGGAGGCGAGCGGGACGGCGCGGCCGTGGATGAAGTGCGCGCCGAAGCCGTTGACGAAATAAGGAAAGCGCGATGAGCAACCGATGCCGGCGAGGGTGACGATCTTTTCGTGATCGAGCTGGCGTTTCTCGATGACTTTGTAATAGGACGCGAGCACCGCGAAGTCGCCGCAGCCGGGACACCAGGTCGGATGATCGGCGGTGACGGCTTTCTTGGTGAGTTTCTCGCGCGGGATGTCGGCGGGTGGCGGTGCGATTGTTGTTTCAGTGCTCATAAGGAAATTCGATTGGCCCTCACCTCAGTCCTCTCCCACAGGGAGAGGAGGACTGCATCGGCAGCGCAGGTGGTGTTTCAGTGCTCATTTTAGAATTCATCAGGCCTTCTCCGGTAGCTGTGCGGAATCGGGGCGGGTTTCGTTTGTTCCAGCAGCAGCGTTCTCGGCTTCAGTTCCGGGTTTGGTTGGAGTGTTGTCGCCGGCGCGATCGGATCTCGACGAGACCGCTGCTTGCGCACGGTCGGTTGCCCCTGCGGTGGCGGGATCTTTCGCCACCGGCTTTACATCGGAACCTTTTGCTTCAGTGCTCATTTTAAAATCAAGTTCCTAAAAGATCGTTTCGGCGAGACGCCGAAACCAACACGCGAGACGCGTGCGCTACCCATTCCGCATTCCGCATTCCGCATTACGCATTTCGCATTCATATTTAGCCCACTCCTTGCGGCACGACTTCCTCCACGCTGTCTACGTTCTCGGGCGAAGTATCAAGGTGCATGGACGAGTGAGCGGCGTGCACAGTCGGATGGCTCGGCGCTCCGTCTCTACCAGGGAACGTGCGGCCTTTGAAAACGCCTTCCAGAATTTCTTTCACGCGATACGTCAGGCCGTCGGTCTTGGTGACGCTCTCGATTTTCGGTTCGCAATAACGCGCGCGCAAAATGGTGGCGAGCTGGCCGAAGCCGTAAATGCCCTGGTCGTTCATCTCAACGGTGACGATGCGCTTGAAGTTCTTGAAGATTTTTTCCAATCCGTTAGGCAACGGGTGGATGTGGCGCAAATGGATCGCGCCAATTTTTTCGCCGTGTTCACGCCCGCGTTTCACGGCGTCGTGGATCGGGCCATAGGTTGAGCCCCAACCGACAAGCAAAGTGTCGCCGCTCTGATCGCCGTAAATTTCCGGCACCGGAATTTCTTCGGCGAGCTTCTGCAATTTCGTGCGGCGTTTGGCCGTCATCGCCATGTGCAACTTCGGGCTGCCAGTAGGGTGACCTGCCTCATCGTGTTCAAGACCGCTGATCAGCGGATATTTTCCATCGAGAATGCGCGTGCCGGGCGCGACGTGTTGCGTGATCTTCTCCAGATCATAAGGCTTGAAGGTTTGGCGCGGAGTGAAATCGGGCTTCGGATCGATCATCAATTTCGCAAGATCGGGTTCGTCAAAGGCTTCGATGCGCGTGGCGAGCGAGGTGTCGCTCAAAATGAAAACCGGCGTGCTGTATTTGCGCGCGATGCGCGCGGCTTCGATCGAGATGTAGAAACAATCTTCCACCGTCGCGGCGGCGAGGACGACGCGCGGACTGTCACCGTGCCCCCCGTAAATCGCCTGATGCAAATCGCTCTGCTCAACATTTGTCGGCAAACCGGTGCTTGGTCCGCCGCGTTGCACATTAATAATAATGAGCGGGATCTCGGCCATCGACGCCCAGCCGATCGCCTCGGTCTTGAGCGAAATGCCCGGCCCAGCGCTCCCGGTTACCGCGAGATATCCGGAAAAGGAGAAGCCTAACGAGATCGAGACGGCACCGAGTTCATCCTCGGCCTGCACAAAGAGGCCGCCGTATTTTGGAAATTCGCGCCGCAAAGTTTCCATGACCGACGACCACGGCGTGATCGGATAACCCGCCCCGTAGCGCACGCCACCGGCGATCAATCCGTAGGCGAGCGCCTGGTTGCCATCCATCGTGATCTGCGCGCGTGCGCCCGGTTTTTTTTCGACGTGCTCGAATTGATACTGCTTCGTCAGGACGTTGCCGACGGGATATGCGTAGCCGGCCGTGAACGCCATGATGGCGGTGTTGACGATGCTCTCATCTTTGCCGGCGAATTTTTCTTTGATCAGCGTCGCCAGTTTCTCGATATCGAGATGGAAAATCTTCGCGATCAAGCCGAGGACGAAAATGTTTTTGCCTTTGTCCTTCGCCGTACCGCCGAGCGCTTCGACCGTTAGTCCGGTGATGGGAACACCGACGTAAACGAAACGTTTGTCATCGAGATTCGGCTCGACGTTATCGGAATCGTAAAGGAGGACGCCGCCTTCTTTGAGGAAATCGATGTGGTCCTGATAACTGTGTTGATAGAACGCGACGAGAAAATCGGCTTCATCTCCCGCCGAAAGCACTTCGCCGGTGCCCATGCGGACTTGGAAAATGGACGGGCCGCCGGAAATCGTGGCGGGAATCGTCATGTACGTCATGACGTCGTGGTCGCTGCGTCCCGCGAGGCGCGCGAGAAACGCGCCGGCGGATTGAATGCCGTCCTGCGAATTACCCGCGAGACGGATGACGGCGTCGTTAATGTTTTCGGGGCGCAGATCGGCGCGGTCCGAACCCGGACTGGCGGATTCCGGAGACGGTGCGCCGTTCGGCAGCTCCGCATTTTGGAATTGAGTGTTGCTAGGAGTTACAGGATCGCCCATGGGTCAAATGTACGCAGTCAGCACAGTAACAAAAGTAAACGATGAATCCAGCAGGCATTATTCCGTTTCCGAGGCCGCCGCAGCAGCTGTCGTGTGCAACCCGCACAAGTTCGTCGTAGCAGTAGCGATGAAAATAACTTCAGCTCTGAGACTATGCGGCGCGATTGCGCTGCAGTGCTCGATAGCGGCAGGCAACGATTTATATAAATTTTCTAACGAGATTCCGATCAGGGGCGAAGGTGGCTGGGACATTCTCAACGTCGATTCCACGGCGCATCGATTGTATCTTTCACACGCGGCTAAAGTTGTGTTGGTGGACCTCGAAAAGAATGTGGTCGCAGGCGAAATCGCGGATACGCCGGGAGTCCACGCGTTCCTGCCACTTCCGGGGTCAAATCGAGGATTCTCCTCCAATGGCAAGGAGAACAAGTCGAGCATCGTTGACCTGACGACTCTCAAAACGGTGGCGAAGATAAACACGGGCGAGAGCCCGGACGCGATCGTCTACGAGCCAAAGAAGAGCGAGGTTTACATTTTCAATCACCGAGGAAACTCAGTCACCGTGATCGAGCCGAAGAGTGCGAAGGTGGTGACTACGATCGCGCTGGGTGGAATGCCGGAGTTCGCTGTCGCGGATAGTGGCACCGGACGTATTTTCTGCAACCTCGAGGATAAGAGCGAGGTTGTGGCAATCGATACGGCAAAGCACGAGGTGGCAGCGCGCTGGCCGCTCGCGCCGGGTGAGGAACCGACCGGTATCGCATTGGATGCCGCGCATCATCGATTGTTCGCTGCATGCAACAACAAGATGCTGGTGATGTTGAATACTGAAACCGGCAAGGTGATTGCGACTGCTCCGATCGGCTCAGGCACGGATGGTTGTGCGTTCGATGACAAAACGCAGCTGGCCTTTGTCTCCTGCGGCGAAGGTGTAACGACGATCGCGAAAGAAGAAACGCCGGACAAGCTCGTGGTCATGCAAACGTTGAAGACCGCGCCGCGCGCGCGAACTATGGCGCTCGATCCACAAACACATCGAATCTACTTGCCGACCGCCGAGTTTCAGCCGGCTCCACCGCCTGCCCCCGGCGCATCTCCCGCTCGACCAACTGTCGTGCCAAACACGATGAAGCTCCTGGTCTACGGCCCGAACGAGTCGAAGCCATAAGCTACTTGCCTAATGCGTTGCCTAACGAGACTGCTCGCGGTTGTTCTTTGGATGATCGCGGCGGGCGCGGCGCACGCGCAAGGCGGCCCGCCCATGATCACGGACGATCCGGGCACTCCGGGCAACGGGCGTGTCGAGAATAATTTTGCGATCGCGTTCGAACATCGGCCTAACGAGTGGGCGATCGACTTACCGGCGATCGATTTGAATTACGGCCTCGGCGAGCACATCCAACTCACGCTCCAAACTTCCTACGTTCTGCTGAAGCGAAGCGGCCGTGGAGCGATCGGCGGTCTGGGCGCCACCGAAGCGGCGGTGAAGTGGCGCTTTCTCGATAAAGAAACCAGTGGCATTGCGATGTCCACTTTCCCGCGCGTGATCTTCAATGTGCTGCGGTCGTCGGTCCGGCGCGGTTTCGTCGACGATGGGACGCGCGTGCAATTTCCGGTGCAGCTCGCGCGCAAAGTCGGCGCGATCGATCTCGATTTCGAACTCGGTCCGCTCTTTAGTAGTGTAGGTCGCAGCGAATGGCTTTACGGAATTGTCGGAGGCATCGACGTCACCAGGAAGACTTCGCTCATGGCCGAGCTGCATGGGACATCGCGTTCTAATTTCACGCGTGATGTGCTGATTGCGAATGTCGGCCTTCGTCAAGCGCTAACCGACGCGTGCATTCTGATTACATCAGTCGGTCACGAAGTTCGCATGCCTAACGACACGCCACCCGCGCTCATCGGATACTTCGGCGTGCAGTTGCTTTACTGATCGGTTAATGCGCTTTTGCAGCCGGCTTTTGGGGGAAAATCAGGATCAACGCGACAATCACCACCAGGAGCGCTACTGATGCGGTATAGCGGTTCAGAGCCAATCCTCCTTGCTGCATCGGCTTATCGAGAAAGTCGCCGACGACGGCTCCGAGGGGGCGGGTCAAGATGAATGCCGCCCAAAACAAAATAGCGCGCGAAATGCTCGTGAAGTAGTAGAGAAGTGCGGTCAGAAGGAGTAAACCACCAAAGACCGCTGCAGCTCCGAGGTAGCCCATGTCGTTGGTATCCGCTACCCAGTCGCCGAGTGCCGTACCCAGCGTCTGTGAGAACATTATCGTAACCCAGTAAAAGGTCTCGACCTTCGGCGTATTCACCGTTTCGACGGATATGCTCCCAGTTGACCAACGCCACGCCAAAAGCGACACAATTACCAAGGTCAGCAATATGGTCGAACCGCCGGTGTAGCCGATGCCGAGCGATCTGGTGCAATAATCGGCCAGCGTGGTGCCGACTGTTGTCGTTGCGACGATCGTCAGCCAGTACAGAAATGGGTGAAATTTCTTCGCCTTGATCTGGACGAGGACCGCGGCAACAAAAATAACGCCGAATATTGCCGTGCCGACAAGATAGCCGGTGCCTTTGGTCGCGGCAGTAGTTTCGCCAAGCCACGACATGGTGACGGCGTCGCCGCCGGTCTCGCCCAGCGTGGTCGCGAGGATCTTAACGATCCAGAATACCAACGTTACCTGGGGTACCTTAGCAACGAGATCCGATCTTTTTTTGTCCATTTTTATCCTCCCAAAATCATTGTTCGCTGCTTGCCCAACAACGCATCACCGACAGTAATGGCGGCGATTTTGATTACCCAAAATGCAACGGTGACTTGAGGTAATTTGTTTTTCATTTGGCGAAGATCTCGTGCGGCAAAACTGAGCGCGCGCGTAGCGCAGGTTGAGTGGCCTCCATGCTAGAACACAACTGGCTTCGGGCAAGATCGACAATCATTCTGGGCCCGGGCATCTTCGTGAAATCTGAAAAATGAAAAAGCTCACCCTCGCTCTGCTGTTTGCGCCACTTGCGACGTTCGCTACGGCGAATCCGTCGTCTAACGAATTCGACGCGAAAGCGGCGGACCGATTTGCGAAGCTCGCACTCGCTTGCGTTGCTAAAGAATATCCGAACCACATCAGTCACGTCCTGAACAGCGATGCGGATGTGGCGCCGCCGCGCAAACTGACACCGGCATTTTGTGGTTGCTACGACTGGCATTCGTCGGTGCACGGCCATTGGCTACTCGTTAGGCTAGTCCGCACATTTCCAGAAGCGGCATTTGTCGCGCCCGCGCGCGCTGCGCTGCGCAAGAGCTTGTCGGCCGAAAATCTGAAACAGGAAGCTGCGTATTTGAAAGGAACGGGCCGCGCCAGTTTCGAGCGGCCGTACGGATTGTCGTGGCTTTTGCAATTGTGTGCGGAACTGCGCGAATGGGACGATCCGCAGGCGCGCGAGATGTTAGCGAATTTGCAGCCGCTCGAAGAAGCGGCGGTGGAGCGATTGAAAACGTGGCTGCCGAAACTGTCGCATCCCGTGCGAATCGGCGAGCACGATCAGACTGCGTTTGGACTTGGGCTGATGCTCGATTACGCGCGGAGCAAACATAACGATTCCTTTGCCAAACTTGTCATCGATTCTGCGCGGAAATTTTTTCTGGCCGACAAAAATTGTCCGCTCGCTTACGAACCGTCCGGCGAAGATTTTCTTTCGCCCTGCCTGGGCGAGGCAGACGTAATGCGACGCGTGCTTCCGCAAAAGGAATTCGCGAAGTGGTTGCAAGAATTCATGCCGCAAATTCCAACTGCCGCGAAAGCTGACTGGCTTCCCGTCGCGGTCTCACCCGATCCGGGCGATCCGAAACTGGCGCATCTCGATGGACTGAATCTAAGCCGCGCCTGGATGCTGGAAGGAATTCTCTCAGCATTACCGCCGGATGATTCGCGTCGGCCCGCGCTTCAAGCTGCAGCCGAGGTCCACACTCGCGCGGGTCTCGCCGCCGTCACCGGCGAACATTATGAAGGCGGCCATTGGTTAGGCAGTTTCGCGGTTTACCTAACGACCCAACGCGGAATCGAACACGCCGACTCCACCCGCCCGAGAAGAGACTAGTCCGAAGTCGGCATTCGATCGAACGGAGAGCGTGATGCCTTTCGCGGGCGGGCAGTCATCATTCGTAACTGATGCCTTTTTTCTCGGCCTGCTTGCGAATGGTCTGGGCGACATTCTCGTCGAAGCTGTCGCCTTTACCTTCCGCGGCGAGACGTTTGTTCTCGGCTTGAATGTAGGCGTCGCGTTTTTTCGAAACGTCATCGATTTCTTTTTGCACTGCGGCGCGTTCTTCACGCGTCTTCGCAATGCGCGCTTCCATTTCCTTACGGCTCAATTTTTGCAATTCGGTTGGAAGTTTTTCCTGATCGATCGCTTCAAGTTTCAATTCGTTGCTGGCAAGCGCATCAAGTAATTCACCCGCGCCTTGAACGGACTTCTTCGTTCTGGCGTTGTAGGCCAAGCGGTCGGCTGCGGCAGACGCGGGCGCGCTTTCGGCAAACGCTTGTTTCGCGCCGACCTCACGACGAACGCTTGCGTCACCATAGGGAATCAATGTTTCGCCCATGCGCTTGTTCAATTTCGCCAGATCGTCGTCCATCGGTGTCGAAACCACAGCCATGTTGCCGGATTGCGCGATGGCCACGTAATTTCCTTCCGACAATTTCGCGATCTCCTGCCAGATAGGTGTGGTTTCGGCCATCCCTCCGCATTGCACGGTATTAATAATGAGGTCTTTTTTCGCAGCGGCACGGCAGAGCTCAGGATATTTCGGGCCATCGGCGTAATCCATGTGCGGCGGGGCATCGCCGACGAGGAAAACAATTTTCAGAACTTTGCGATCCTGACTCCACGGCATTTTGTCGATCGCCTCGGCCAGGGCTTCGTTCACGCTTTCGGGTGTATCGCCGCCGCCGCCCGCTTCGAATGCGCGCAAGTGCGCGTAAATTGAATCGATGTCGTCGGTCAATTTGAACGACTTCACGACATATTCGTCGCCACGGTCACGATAGCCGATCAAACCAATCTTCAATTCCGGCGTCGGCTTGGCACTGATCATTTCGTTGGCAATCGACCAGATCTTTTGTTTCGCATCTTCGATCAAACCGCTCATCGAGCCAGTGGTATCGAGAACGAAACAAACTTCGATGCGCGGTTTTGTCGGTTTTACTTCCGGCGTTGTTTCTTTTGCGAGGAGCGCTTGCGAGCAAGCGATGAGTAAGGCGAGGAGTTTCAATGTTGATTTCATGGTATGTTTTCTATTCGGTGATTTCGTAAACGGTGTTGTCGAGAGCGAGCAGGACGTTCTGGCCGAGCGCCATCCACGGCGCCGCCTCGGGATGTTTTTTGAGAAGATCGAAGTAAGCGTCGGAGTTAAACTGAACGCGCTGGCGACTGGCTGTGTTCTGCGCGTTCGAATCGACCCATTGCTTTCCGTTTTGAAAAAAGGCGCGCCCGTTCACGAACTTTGATTGCTGCGTGTAACGCGTGACACGTTCAGATTCCGCCTTTGCCGTTGGCGCGGTAATGGCGAGTCCGCGCAACGATTCTGCGGCGCCAGAACCAATGGACTCCGCGGGTTGCTCGGCGAACTTGAAAGTATTCTGACTGCGCGCGTTCGCGACTGCGTCGGCGCCGTCCTTCTTCTCTTTGAAACCGGCCCAGGCTTTCGACACGTGATCGCGTGCAGTCGCGTCCGCGCTCATGTCTTGCATCGATCGCTCCGCCATCGGCACACGGCGGCGGTCTTCGTCTTCAACAATCAGATACGCAGTGTATGGCGTCACGATGCCGTAACGACGCGCCAGCTCCGTAGCCTCGTCGCGCAGCTCGTTCGTCTCCCCGTGAATCCGAATTTCATCGAGCAAAAACCCAACGCGTCGCGTCGCCCACAAACGCGCGACGTAATCATTCGATGAATTGCGATCATCGAATTTGACCTTGTAAGTGAATGTCTGTTCGCGACCGGCTGCGGTGCCGATGAGTTTGGCTTCAACTTCGCCGGAACCGCTGTAGCGCCCGGTCAAAACAAGTTGGTCGCCTTTGAACAAGTCGGGCAACTCCGCCGGATACATTTTGCTGACGTGTACGCCGCCACTGATTTCCAATCGCACATTCGTTAGGGCCGGCTCTTTGATGCGCGTGTAAAAGTTCGACACTTTTACTTCGAGATCTTCGTTCGCCAGCACGTACTGACTGAAAGCGCGTGTGCCTTCGGCGATTTGATCGAGCAACTGCGTATTTACATCCGATCCAATGCCGAAGGAAAAGATGCGCACATTGCCGGACTTCTTGACCGCGGTCACGATCTCATCGGGATTGCGCGTGCCCACCGTTGGCAATCCGTCGGTAAGGAAAATGACGACGAACGGCCGTTCGCTTTTCTCCGCGCGCATTTTCAACGCCGCCTGCAGGGCATCGGAGATTGCGGTGCCACCGATCGGTTTCAGGTCGCTGACGAAATCAGAAGCGCGCTTCCGATTGGCGGCGTCAGCGTCGACCAGTTTGCCAAAAAGCGGTTCGGCTTCGGTCGAGAAACGCACGATGTCGAAATGATCTTCCGCGTTTAGATTTTCCACGCAGAAGGCGAGCGCTTTCTTCGCCTGCTCCAGTTTTGCGCCGGCCATCGAACCGGAGGTATCGACGACGAATACGACGTCTTTCGGCGCGGTCTTCGATTCTTTCGCAACAGTCGGTGCGGCGAGGAGGAGAAAATAGCCGTCTTCACTCTCGGGCTTGTGCGTGATGACGCTCAAGCCGACATCGCGCGCTTCCGTGCTAAAAACGAGTTGAAAATCCGTGTCCGGCTTTTCCTCTTTCGCTTCGTAGCCAATAACCGCGCGGTTTGCGCCATCGCGTTTGATTTCAACTTTATGACTCGGCGAATAAATCGATGCGAGCGGTTGCGCCGTTTTGATTTCCACCTTCACGCTCAAATCCTTGATCGGTCGCGCGGAAAACTTTTCCGTGCTCAGCGGGTATAAATAAGTGACCGCGCCGGTATCGGAGCGCAGAAGCTCGGTGTAGGAAATTTTGATCGGTTTGCGGCTGTGCGGCTCAATCGGAAAAATGCGAACCTTGAACATGTCGCGCCCTGCATATTCAAGGAGCGCGGGATCGCGCATCGTGCGCACGATGTCTTCGTAGATGCGGCGCGCCTTATCCGCGGGAAGCAATTCGGCGTCCATCATCTTGCCGCCGATCTCTATGCTGAACTTATCTATGTGTGCGCCTTTCGGAACCGGAAACATGTAAATGCCTTCAAGCCGGGCATCGTTCGGGTTGTAAAACTCCTGGTCGATGGAAGTGAGAGCGATCTGGCCGTCGATCTTTACGTCCACGTGGTGGCTGCTCACTTCGAGCGGTGCGAAGGGATAATGGCCGGGCGGAATGAGGAACGGACGCTCGACCACGATAAAGCCGTCGCCGCGCGCCTGAGAAAAAACCCCAAGCAAACAACCGGCCAGAACAAGGAACGATCTTTTCATAAAGCATTAGTCGGAATCGCCGAAAAAATGCTCCCGCATCTTTCCCGAACCCAATTCTGGCTGAACACTTCAGATGTGGGTAAGATGTTGCGAACTGTGGCGGAAATTGCTGATCAGCGTACCGACGTCGAATTAATCGAAGGATGTCGCGGCGGCCGAAGCGAATCGTGGGACGCGTTATTCGACAAATACTATCCAGTCGCCGCGCGCTTCGTATTCCAACTCTCCGCGGATTTCAGCCACGAAGATACGGAAGAGATTTGCCAGGAAACCTTCCTCGCCGTCGTGCGGAATCTTCGCTCGTTTCAAGCCAGGAGTTCTTTTCAAACCTGGCTGCTGCGTATCGCTGCGAACAAGGCGATGGATTATCGGCAGAAAACGCAGGCGGTAAAACGAGGCGGAAGCGCAATCCATGTTTCTCTGGATGGCGCACGCAACAGCGACGACCCGCCGATCGATCCGCCTTCCTCACGTCCTGGGCCGGATGCCTTGCTGCTGAACACGGAAACCTGTCAACTCGTTAGGCGAAGTCTCGATCGACTCGGCGAAGCGTGTCGCGAGATTATCGAACTGCGCTACTACGGCGATCTGAGCTACGACGAAATCGCCGCCGAGTTACGACTGAAGCCAAAAACCGTCAGTTCGCGCTTGAGCAAGTGTCTCGACCAGCTCGGCGCCATCGCCAAACAAATTTTTCCGCCGGAACATTTATTTGCCGTCTAATTAATAAGGTCATGCCGAGGGAATCTAAAAAAACGATCGAGGAACTATTACAGGCTTCCGCGAAAGCGCGGCGTGCGGAGTTTGGTGCCGATCCGAAAATGCCGAACCCGATGCGGACGCGATTGCACGACGAGATTGCGCACGCGACGCGGGAAGAGGAGCCGAAACCGCGACGCAGCTGGAATTGGTTCGCGATATCATGGCCGATCGGAACAGTCGCGGCCGCGGTTCTTGTGGTGGCATTTGTGATGTCGCGTTCTCATGAATTTCAACCTCAAAAGCAGAGCCACGAATTGGCCGCGAAGCATCCGGCGCGGGATGAAGCATTGCCCTCAAGCGCGCCGCAAGCGGCAGCGACAAAGCTGGACGAAGAGAAATCGAAAGCTTTGGGGAAATTTGCCGACGTCGCCAATGCGTCAAAACAGGAGATGCCGGCCGCGGCGGCGAAACCGGAAAGCCCTGTCTCTTCCTCCACTTTCTTCACCCAGAACCAGAAAGCGCAGACCAACCTCAATCAGCAGTTTTCACAAAGCCTGCACGCCGGGGCGAGAGCTTCAAAAATGAAACAGCCAATCAATGTTTTAACGACGTTTCAGATTCAGCAAACGGGCGATCAAATTCGCGTCGTCGATGCAGATGGTTCGACCTACACAGGCAAAATCGAACCAGCCACCCAAGATTCCATGCGTCGAGCGTTCAGGGAAAAGGAAGCAGACTTTGCATTGCGATCCGAGCGCAGCCAGCAGGAGCAACAGGACAACAGCAACCAATTCGCTTTTCGCGCCAGTGGTTATAACAGCACTCTAAAGAAACCGATTGTTTTTGAAGGCAACTACGTCGCGACACCGTCGCAGTCGAAAGCGCCTAACGAATCCGGCGCCGCAAATCAACAACAGTCATCCGCCCACATCGTCGGGACGGCAAAAGTGAACGGCGAATCGCCGATCGAAGTCGATGCGGTCGCCGTTCCGCAGTAAGTCAGCTTGCGGCAGAGCTGAAACGCAATGCCTGCCGTAAACGTGCAGGCAAATCGGGAAGACTTCGGCGCTCGATCAAGAAGGTAATGATTCCGGCGAGTTCTTTATAGATGTAGTTTTTGTTCACCGCGCCCTGCAGATATTGTTCGCCGCTGCTGCCGCCGGTGCCGACACGCGTCCCGATCATTCGCCGCACCATTTGCAAGTGACGGTAACGAAAGTTGGCGACTTGTTCGTCGATCTCAATCAAGGCGTTGAGCAAAGCGAAAGGAAGGCGGAAAAGCGGCTCGTCGCGATAGAGCATGATGAAAAGCGCCGCGCGCAAAGCCCCCGGTGAAAAATCGCCCGCGCCGGTTTTGAAAAACATGTCGTCAAATTTCCCCAGCAGATCGGGTTTGTCGTCGCGGGCGGAGAGACCTTCTCCGTAGAGCTGACGGTAGCGCCGCCAAAATTTTGGCTGAGTTGCATCGCCGGCCTCGCCTTTGTCGTTGCTCCATCCCTGCCAAAACGAATCGTCAAAAAATGGCATCCGTGCCAGCCATTGCTCGACCAGTTTCAGCAACGACGGCAACTTCTCAGCGTCGCTGATGTCTTTGTAGTCCTGTTCGTTAAAGCCACCGACATCGGTGTGTTTGTAATAATCGGGACGAAACCGATTCTCCATCCGCAATCCCAGAGTCGATTCGATTTGGCGAAATTGTTTGCTTTGAAAACCGGATGCGCCCTCAAGGCGCGAACGAAAATCGAGAAAATCCAAAGGCGTCATCGTCTCGAGCACGTCGACCTGTTGATTGAGTAACTTCCAAATCTCGACGACTCGCCTGAGTCGATGCACCACGACATTCATGTCGGGTCCGTCGTCATCCGCGGACGGTTTGCGCAATACTTCGGAGCAGGCCTCGAGCTCGTGCAGGATTTGCTTGAACCAAAGTTCGTAGGTTTGGTGCACGATGATAAAGAGCATCTCATCGTGCGCGTGGACTTTTCCGTCCTTCAGGCTGAGCGGCTTTTGCAGCGCGAGAAGTTCGTCAACGCCGAGATAAGTCCCGTAGTATTGATTGAACGGACACTCCATCCCGGAATTGTCTCGCACCTCTGCCGGTGGAGTCAATCGGCGGATTAGTCGAACCGACAGCGAAATCCGTTGCGCATTCTACTCGTTAGGCTAAATGACGCGTCGAAGTGCTCCGCCCCTCGCGCGGCGCGCTTCAATCGCGCGCCGTACCTCATTCTTGCGCCACGGCTCGGTTGAATCGCCGCGCCCTTCGTTCCCGACGTGTGGCCGTTGTGGATGCGTGTTTTACTTGCCTCGTCAAAATCTGCCACTGACTTTTTCATTTCGAAATTTTGCAGCCAAAATGTAACGGGCAGGTGAAGGCCACGTCACATTTTTGTGAAATCAGCAGGAAGCAGTCGCCGTGCTCGGGACTATTTCATTTCCACCATCTCGTGAATGTTCCCCCGCACATCGCTGCGCGTGAAATTTCGATCCTGTCCGAAGATCCCGACTGGAATGTCGTAGCGCGGACTCATCGTCACGCGCACGACACGTTCGACTTTTGCACCGCGAACGACCTGGAGCCGGAATCGTTGCAGGATCATCGAGATCGAAATTTTCATCGCCTGCATGGCGAAGCTCGCGCCGATGCATGCGCGCGGCCCGGCGCTGAACGGCATGTATTCATAAGGGGACGGGTCGATCGTTAACCAGCGATCCGGCAAAAACTTTTCCGGCTCGGGATAAAGATCGGGCTGATGATGTGTGAGAAAGTGACTGCAAATAACGCGCGAATTTTTTGGGACTTTGTAGCCGCCCATTTCTACATCCGCGGTGGCGGAACGAATCGTGTACGGAACGGGTGCGAGAATGCGCATGCTCTCTTTTATTACGCGCTCCAGCAACGGGAGCTGCGGCAGCTGATCGTACCGCGGCGGCGAGCCAGCCAAAACGCCATCCAGTTCATCCATCAGGTCACGCGAAATCTGTGGGTGTTGCGCGAGCAGAAAAAGCGTCCAGGTCAACGTGCTGGCGGTCGTTTCGTAGCTCGCGCCGAAAAGAATTGCGGCCTGGCCGACGAGTTCCATGTCGGTCATGCCGTGGTTTTCGTCATCGCGCGCTTGCACGAGAATGGAGAGGACATCGGTCCGCCCTTCGGGATTTTTCCGGCGCTGATCGATCATGGCGAGGATGACTTTTTCCAATCTCTCTGCGTGTCGAAGTAAACTGTAATAAGCCGTTCCCGGCAGATCGAATGGGAAAAGCCAGACCGAGGCGGCAAAATTCCGCCGTAACCATTCTTCGACCATGCTGCCAACCTTCAATGACTCGCGCGGATCGGGACTGAATAAAACAGTGCTCGCGAGACGAAGCGCGACGTTTCGCATTTCGCGATAAAGGTTGCGAACAGTGCCAGCGCGCCAATCGTTCAGCAGCGTCTCCGCAGTCTTGATCATCAGATCGTGGTAGCCCTCGACCGCTTTTTTGTGAAATGGCGGCATGACAAGTTTGCGTTGCTGTTTGTGCTGCGCGCCTTGCATGCGTGTGAGGCCGAAACGCAGCCGGCGTTGTGCGGAATTATCCGGACCGCGCAAGGTTTGTCCTGTGGTGCGGAAAAGTTCGGGATCGCCCAGGACTTGTCGATTGTATGCGGGACCGACACTAAGAACGTTGAGTCGGCGATTTTCCTCATGAGGTAAAACGGGGCCGAGAATTGTCAGGTCGCCATTCCGGCGGCGGGCATCACGCATGCAAGCAATCGGATCACGAAAAAATCCAATGTAATAGGGAACGGCCTCCGCCCCGCGGAGTAACCGCGGCGGTGCTGCAATGTCCGGAATCTTTTCCGCCGCTGGAAGAACCTGCATAGAGACGCGAGCTGGTTATTCGACGTCGATTTCGCGCACGCCTTTTTGCATCCGTACCGCTTCGACTTGATTCCGCATTTTGTCGGCGAAACCGACAGTTGAAGGAATTGCTTCGACCAGGATAAACGGCGACGAAGCATCCGATGTGTTGACCGCGATATTTTCCATGTGAAACATGCGGTAAAGAAAAGGCTGACGCGTCGCGATGTCCTTGACGCGGTAGAGTTCGAGCGTGTCGGTGACTTTGTTGAAAACGCCTTCAGTCATTTTCAGGCGCTCCGTCGTGAGCTCGTAGATTTTATTTTTCGTCTGGAGATAGCGTGCGAGCGCGATGAAGATCGGCACAATGAGCCAGCAAAAGAGGCCGCACAGAATGTACAAGCCCAGGTTCTTCCATTGTGACGACGTTCCGCGCCAGACAGTTTCTTCGGGCATGCGAAACGTTTTAGCAGACGAGGCCGCGAGCACAAGAACTGTAGGTCGCTACCACGGATGATCACTCAGGCTTTCGTGCTCAGCGCCGGACTTGGAACGCGCTTGCGGCCTCTAACTGACGATTTGCCAAAGCCGCTCGTGCCAATTTTTCAAAAGCCGCTCATCACTTTCGCTTTCGATCACTTAATCGATGCTGGGATCACGAATTTTTTCGTCAACACGCACCATTTGCCAGCGCGGTTTGCGGAAAACTTTTCTGAGAATACGTATCGCGGTGTCCCGATCGATTTTCGGCACGAGCCGCTCCTGCTCGAAACCGCCGGCGGAATCGCGAACATCGCCGATTCGTTAGGCAATGAGCCATTTATCGTCTACAACGGCGATATCCTCACGGATCTACCGTTGCGGCCGCTACTCGATGAACATTCTCGTGCAAAAAATATTGTGACCCTGGCGTTGCGGTCGAGCGGCGGGCCGCAGGATATCGTACTGGATTCAATTTCCGGTTGCATTACTGACATTCGAAACCAACTTGGGACCGGTTTGCCTAACGAGTTCGTTTTTACCGGCGTGTACGTCGTCAATCCGGAATTTCTGAATTGGCTGGAAAAAGGCGTCAAACGTTCGGTCATTCCCGTTTTTCTCGAACTCATTCGGCGCGGCGAACGACTCGGCGGGATTGTCATTGACGACGCGCATTGGTGGGATGTCGGAACGCGTGCGGCTTATTTGCAATTGCATCGCGATTTGCCGTCGCTGAATTTTCCGCGGTATCCGGTTGGCGATTCCGCATGGCGGGCGCCTGTTCACAAAACCGCAATGACCGAAGAGGGCGTACAGCTGCGCGGATGTTCAGTGGCAGGCGCAAACACGCGCGTCGGCGCGGGAGCAATTCTTGAGGACACGATCCTTTGGCCCGGTGCACAAATTGCTTCCCGAAGTCATCTTCAGAACTGTATTGTCCGCTCCCATCGCAAAGCGCACGGCGCCCTCCATGACCTTGATATCTAGTTCGGATTTGTTGCTCCATCAGACGCGCATCCGCTTCCCGGCGTTCAGCGATGCAAAGGTCAACATCGCGCCGATCGAAAAAGGCGGATCGGATCGCAGATTTTATCGGGTGCGATTCTCGCCGGAGCAAACCATCATTCTCGTCAAATATAATCTGGAGCGGGAAGAGAACCGGCTCTACGTGCAGATCGCGGAGTTCTTAGCAGAACATCAAATTCGCGCGCCGAAAGTTTACTTTCACGATCCGGAGGAGGGTTTGATCTGGATCGAAGATCTGGGCGAGATCGATCTGTGGAATCACCGCGAGGAAAGCTGGCTTGTGCGCCGATCGCTCTATGAATCCGCGCTTGATCAAGCGGCCAAATTGCATCGCTTGCCGCCGGCTAGCGCAGAGCGCATTCGCCCGCATCTGGCCGCGGAATTCAACGCCGCGCTTTATCAGTGGGAGCAAAATTATTTTTTTGAAAATTGTCTCGGCCGCTATTTCGGTTTGTCAGGACAACAGATCGCCGAACTGGCAGACTTGCCTGCGCTAAATGAAATCGCGCGGATGCTTGGCGATCTGCCGCGCGTTTTAGTGCATCGCGATTTCCAATCGCAGAATATCATCATTCGCAACGGCCAGGCGCATTTGATTGATTTCCAAGGAATGCGGCCGGGCCTGGCGGAATATGATCTGGCATCCTTACTCTACGACCCGTATGTCGCTTTTTCCGCTGACGAACGGGCGCAGCTGCTTGAATATTACTGGACTGCGCGCGGCGACAAAGGCTCCAGTGCGCCGGTAATTTTCGAGCGCTGTGCCATGCAGCGTTTAATGCAGGCACTCGGGGCGTACGGCTTTCTTGGTTTGGTTAAAGGCTCCAAGTCGTTTCTTCGTCACATTGCACCGGCGATTGAATCGTTGCATTCGCTGATCGAGAACAAGTCGGGTTTGAAGAAACTCGAGCGGGTGCTCGTTTCCCTATCGGTAAACAGTCAGACTCGTTAGGTTTATGTTCAGATGAACTCTGTTCTTGTTCCCCTCGCAAAATGATGTTCGGATAATCAGGTGGAGAGAGCTGGGCATCGCGACAAGAATTCACGGCTTCGCTGGGCTGCGTGGGGCGCGATGCTCGTGGCGAGTCCGCTGCCGGATATCATCTTCCGGCAATTTGCGGTTGATCCGCCGACCTGGCTTCCGTTCGCCCAAATCGGCGCGCTGCTCCTTGGCACGATCGCTTTCGCGTTTTCGCCGAAGTGGAGAGGTTTGTGCGGCTTTGTCCTCGCACTTGCCGCGCTACGCCTTGGTTGGTCGGTCATCATGCCAGCATTCGCGTGGAGCGATACCATTTCGGGCTGGACGCAACACCTCAACTGGGGCGCACGCTTATTTGTCGGACGAGTCCTCGCCTTGAGCGGGGCGCTCATTATCGGTCTTACTTTAATTGGCAGCGGTCTAACTCGCCGCGACTTGTTCTTGCGTTGGGGCGATCCAGGCGCACCGGCGCAGCCGATTCTTTGGTTCCGCCGTTCCATGCCCTGGACGCAATTCGGACCGCTATTGTTGATCGTTTTTGGCGTAGTTCTGCCGGTGTTTTTATATTTTTCAATGCGCCCAGATCCCTCGCTCGTTGGACGCATCTTGCAATTTCTGCCCTGGGGGGTTGCGACTGCGGCCGTGAATGCGGCGAATGAAGAATTTCAATTCCGTTGCGTTTTGCTGGCTCGACTCAAACATTTGCTTCCGGAAAACGAAACAGTCTGGCTCACTGCCTGTTTCTTCGGCCTGGCGCATTACTACGGCCAGCCGTCAGGACCGGTCGGTATTCTTCTGGCCGGAATAGCAGGTTGGCTTTGGGGGAAAAGTATGATCGAAACGCGTGGATGGATGTGGGCCCTTTCCATTCACTTTGTCCAGGACCTCGTCATCTTTGCGTTTTTGGCGACAACCCCGGCCTAACGAGTAGTTAATCAGCGAGGAACGGATTCGAGCGTCGTTCCTCTCCGATTGTCGTGGGCGGGCCGTGACCTGGCAAAACCGTCACATCATCTCCGAGTGGAAACAGTTTTCTTTTAATTCCATCGAAGAGTACATCGGCATCCCCACCCGGCAAATCCCAACGTCCCACTCCGCCGGCAAAGAGCACGTCGCCTCCGATGAGCAGTTTCTCTTCGCGCAGAAAGAAACAGAGGCTGCCGGGCGAATGGCCGGGGACGTCGAAGATTTCAAAGACGAGTCCGAGAAAATCGCGCGACGGCGTTGCTTCGATGAGAAAATCGGGCTGTGTCGGCTCGACTTCAAAACCGAAGCCGAAGTTTCGGAAAAAATCCGGATCGAAGATCATCGGCGCCGTGTCGGGATGACATCCGATGGGACAACTGAAGCGTCGCTTAATTTTCGCGACGTCGGAAATGTGGTCGATATGACCGTGGGTGAGCAGGAGAAGTTTGAGGTCAACACCGCGCGAGACGAGCCAATCGCACGCGCCATCCGGAGCGTCGAACAAAACCGGCCCTTGCGGCGCGTCGAGCAAATAGCAATTCGTCTCAAAAATTCCACCACAAAATGTTTCGTACTTCATACTCTGCTCTTGCTTCTTAATGGACAGTTTCGCATCCGAGCACGCGCCAGAGTAAGAGCACGAGCAGGAGAAGAAAAGGTCGATGGACGGAACAAAACCTGCATCTTGCAGATTTATTTCCGGTCACTTTTGAATTTTCCGGCTGGTCGATTGTCTCACTCCCCTACACCGATGCAGCAACCCCGATTTCTTGCGTTCCATCTGAACTCTGGCACTTTGCTTAACCTCTTTTTTCTCGAATGAAGTCTCTTGTCCATCGTTCACTCACTCTAATCGCAATTTCGCTCGCGACGGCGCTGACGACGACGCCCCTGCAGGCGAAGACAGACGCCGAACAAGTCGCGGTCTCCGTGGGCCGACTTCTGGAAGAGGGCCATTACACGCACCAGCCGCTGAACGACGAGGTTTCGAAGAAATTTCTCAAGACTTATCTCGAACTGCTCGATTTCAGTCACCTCTTCTTCACCCAAAAAGATGTCGAGGCGTTAACGGCCAAATACGGCACCTCGATCGATGACGACGTTTTGCTGGGAAATTTGAAGCCGGCTTATGAGATTTTTGATCTCTATGAAAAACGCGTCGATGACCGCGTCGCCAAGATTAAAGATTACCTGAAACAGCCGCCGACAGAATTCAAAGGCGACGGCTCGATCACATTGACGCGTCAAAAAGCGCCCTGGCCAAAGGATGACGCTGAAGCTGACGATGTCTGGCGCGGACGAGTTCAAAGCGAGTTGCTCCAGGAAAAACTGAGCGAGCACCCGATCGAACCCGGTCCGCAACTGGTAGCGCGGCGTTACGAGCGGCTCGCGCGCAACGTGCATGAAGAAGATCGCGACGAACAAGTGAAACTTTTCCTCGACGCGCTCGCGCAAACTTACGACCCGCACTCCGAATATTTGAGTAAGGCGGATCTGAAAAATTTTAGTATCAATATGGGGCTGTCGCTCGTGGGCATCGGCGCGATGCTGCGCTCCGAGGATGGCTACGCAAAAATCGAGAGCCTTGTTCCAGGTGGTCCGGCTCATTCGGATGGGCGATTGAAGGTCGGCGATCGCATCACCGCGGTAGCGCAAGGACCTTCGGACTACGTCGATGTGCGCGACATGCGTTTGGACAAGGTCGTGGAGATGATTCGCGGAAAGAAAGGCACGAAAGTGCGGCTTCTGATCATTCCGGCCGATGTTGCCGATCCTTCCAAGCGCAAGTCGGTCGAGTTGGTGCGCGCCGAAATTAAACTGAAAGACCAGGAAGCGCGCGCCGACATCATTATTAAGAAGGACGCGGACGGGAACCCGGTGAAACTCGGTTGGCTGACGTTGCCTTCCTTTTATGCCGACATGGATCGGCATTCAAAAAGCACGACCAAAGACGTGCAGGCGTTGTTGAAGCGTTTGCGTAAAGAAAATATCGCGGGCTTGGTCGTCGATCTACGGCGTAATGGCGGTGGTTCTCTCGAGGAAGCGATCGCGCTCACCGGTCTGTTTTTAAAATCCGGGCCGATTGTGCAAACAAAAGATTCGCATGACCACATCTCGGTCTCGAGTGATCCCGATCCCAGCTTGGGTTACGGCGGACCGCTCGTCGTTTTGACCAGCCGGCAAAGCGCTTCCGCGAGCGAGATTTTCGCGGCCGCCCTGCAGGATTATGGACGCGCCGTCATCGTGGGCGACAAAAGCACGTTCGGCAAAGGGACGGTGCAAACGATTCTCGAGATCGGTCGTTTCACTTCCCTTCTCGGTAGCCGCTCGCAAGACGATGGCGCACTCAAGCTCACGATCCAAAAATTTTATCGCGTCGCGGGTGGCTCGACACAATTGCACGGTGTCGCTTCCGATATTGTTCTGCCGACGTTAACCGATCTGCCTGAATATGGCGAAGGTGCGCTGAAAAATTGCCTGGCCTATGATGAAGTGCCAAAGGCAAAATTCACAAAGTGGTCGGACTCCCACTCGTTGTTCGTCGATGAACTTAAGCGCCGGTCCGCACAACGCATACAGGGCGACGCGGAATTCCATTACGTCATGGAAGACATGGAACGCCTGCGCCACAGATTGGACGAGAACAAGATTTCGCTAAACGAAGACACGCGTCGAAAAGAGCTGACCGAGGATAAACTTCGCAAGGAAACGCGATCGAAAGAACGACTCGCGCGCCAGGTGGAAGAGCCGCGTATTTACCGTCTCACCCTCGAGACTGTCGATCAGCCGAACCTGCAGTTGATCATGTTCCCGGGGAAATTGGCTTCGGCGAAGAAGAATGGTGGTTCACTGAAAGTTGCTCCGGAGGCCGCGGCTGACAGCGATTCGGAAGAGGACGGCATACCGACCGGCGACGATACGAAGGAACCAGCGATTGATCCCGCGCGCGACGAGACACTCAACATCCTGAGTGATCTGGTGAATTTGAGCGCCGGACCAAAGACGGCCAGCGCAACGAAGCCGTAAGTTTTTTTAGCGCGGGCGCTTCGGTACGAGCACGGTCGCAGTTTGCGTGAAAACGATTTCGTCATTCTGATTGCGTGTCGCATAACGAATTCGTGCCGTCCCGCGATCTGGCTTTGATTGCGACGGATGAACGTCGACGATCTCAAGTTCCAACCGCAACGAATCACCCGGTCGCACTGGTCTCGGAAACCGCATCTCGTCAACGCCGAGACCTATCGCACCTCCCGCAAGATTGAGATTGCTTGTCACAAGCAAACGCATGGTGATCGCGGCCGTATGCCAGCCGCTTGCCACCAATCCTCCAAAGACACTTCGCTTCGCTGCCGCGTGATCGAGATGGAACGGCTGCGGATCAAACTCACGCGCGAATTCCATGATCGCGCGTTCGGTTACCTCGTAGGCACCCGACTCGAAGCGATCGCCAACTTTTAGATCTTCGAGATATCGCTCCGTCATCGCCGCAGCGACGATATCTTATCTCCACCAATCTGGCGAGGCAGTGCGCGGGTCGTACATCTGCCGGCGGCGCTGCTGTTGCTGCATCGTAATTCCCGAATCGAAACCATTGCGGCCGCGCGGAGTTCTGCCGAACACGGTGACAGGCGTGCCAACATCGACCGCATTGAAAATCGCGATCGCATTTCGTTCCGGCAAACGGACACAGCCATGCGAGGCCGCGTAGCCAGGCAGAATCCCGGCGTGCAGACCATTCGCACCGTCAAAGCGAACGAAATAGCGCATCGGCGCGGGAACGAATTTGCAGCCGCGCGGGACGCGCATGTCCGAATCGGCGTCCGCTACGACGGTGTTGCCACGCGCATCGACGATCTTGCCGTAGATGTTGGAAAAATGATTGCGTTCCTTCTCGATGACCTTGAAGGAGCCCGCGTCAGTGAGATGACCGTAACGCCCCGAAGAAATCGGCGTCGATAAAACCGCGCGGCCGTCGCGAACGAGATATGCGGTTTGCTGCTGCAAATCGATCTCGATCGAATACGGATTGGATTGCGCGAAAACAATCCCGCTCAAAGCAAAAATCCAGATCGCGATTAACCCTAACGCCTTTTGCATACCGTGATATTATTTCTGGCGGACGTCGACATACAGTGGTCGACAATTCTTCCCGCAAGTTACTCAGACGCGAATCCGATCCGAAAATTCAGACTGCGATGGGCGCTTTGATCGCGGGGTGCGGATCGTAACCGACAAGTTTGAAATCTTCGAAGTCAAACCCGTGAATATCTTTCACCGCCGGAGTGATTTCCATCCGCGGTAATGCGCGGCAATCGCGTGACAATTGTTCACGCGCCTGTTCGAGATGGTTTTGATAAAGATGCAGATCGCCGAAAGTATGAATGAACTCCGCCGGTTCCAAATCGCAGACCTGCGCCACCATCAGCGTAAGCAGCGCGTAAGAAGCGATGTTGAACGGCACGCCGAGGAAAAGATCGGCACTGCGCTGATAAAGTTGGCAACTGAGCGCGCCATCCTGCACGTAAAATTGGAAGAGCACATGACACGGCGGTAACGCCATCTTCTCAATTTCCGCGACGTTCCATGCGCTTACGATTAAGCGTCGGCTTTGCGGATTTGTTTTGATCTGCTCAATCACGCGATCGACCTGATTGACTCGCTCTCCATCCGGTCCGCGCCACGAACACCATTGGGCGCCGTAAATCGGACCGAGCTCGCCTTTCTCATCCGCCCATTCGTCCCAAATCGTGACGCCGTGCTCATTGAGATAACGAACATTCGTGTCGCCGCGCAAAAACCAGAGCAGTTCGTAGATGATCGATTTGAGATGCAGCTTCTTCGTCGTGAGCAGCGGAAATCCTTCACGCAGATCGAACCTCGTCTGCGCGCCAAAGCAGGAAATCGTTCCCGTTCCAGTTCGATCGATGCGAGGTGTTCCGTGCTCGAGTACCAACCGCAGAAGGTCGTGATATTGTCGCATGTTACATTTCAGTGACGACGCACGCCGATTACATTCCCAAATTGTAAGTCGCCATGTCTTCCGCCATCATTCGGCTTGCGCCTCTCACACCCATTTCTTAGCGCATGAAGTCCACTGTAACCAAAAAAATCCTGATCATCGAGGACGAGCCCGATGTGATCGATCTGCTTACTTTGCAATTGCGAAAGTCCGGTGAGTTCGGTGTCTCCACGGCGACAGACGGCGCGACGGGCGTCCGCAAAGCCCGCGAAGAAGCGCCCGCCCTCATTATTCTCGATCTCATGCTGCCGAAGATGCCGGGATTGGAAGTCTGCAAGGTCCTCAAATCGGATCCGGCGACGCGCGATATTCCGATCATCATGTTGACCGCGAAAGCGGAAGAAATCGATCGCATCGTCGGGCTCGAGTTCGGCGCGGATGATTACGTAACGAAACCGTTTAGTCCGCGCGAAATTCTTCTGCGCATCAAAGCGATCATCCGACGCCGGGCCGGCGAATCGGCGGAGGAGAAATTAAGCCACGGCCTGATCACGGTCGATCCGTCGCGTCATCACGTCGCGGTGGCAGGGAAACCGATTCGCCTAACGAGTGTCGAATTCAAACTGCTCACGATGTTATTGCGCCGTCCCGGCCGTGTGCAGACGCGCGACCGCCTGCTCAATGAAGTCTGGGGCTACGAAAGCGTGATCGACACCCGCACCGTGGATACACACGTGCGCAGACTTCGTGAAAAACTGGGAAAAGCCGCCGATGCCATCGAAACCGTGCGTGGTTTCGGTTATCGCGTTCGCGAAAGTTGATTGCGCATGTGGTGGCTGACACTCGTTCTTCTCACCGTCGCCTTCGCCCTTTTTCTTTTTTGGATTTGGCGCCGCTGGGTCACACCGTGGCATCACGCTCAAAAACTGGTTGAAGCCATTGCGAACGACGAGCAGCCAAAAGGCTTTTTGCTGACGGCTAATCCGCCTGCGCATGTTCTCGGCCTCGCGCTCGAAAAGATTTGGAACCGGCAGCACGAATTGACGAAGAGCGCGCACGAAAGGGAATTCAGCTTCGAGGCAATTCTCGGTGCGATGCTCGATGGCCTGGTCGTGATCGACGAGCAGCGGCGCGTTCAGATGGCGAATCCGGCGTTCGCCCGGCTGGTTGATCGCGACGCCGTCCCTGCGGGCACATTTTTATTTGAAACTTTGCGCGACGCTACGGTGGAACATGCGGTCATGGAAACGATTCGTACGGGAGAACCGCACCAGCACACTTTGCGCATGACTCGCGGCTCCGGGCAAGCAATCGAGGTCGAAGTGAGCGCCGTGGCGCTGCACGAAAAATCGAACCGCGTGCGCGGGGCTGTTCTTTTATTCCGCGACGTCACGCAATTGCGGCGCGTCGAAGAGATGCGACGCGATTTTGTCGCGAACGTTTCGCATGAATTGCGAACGCCGCTTTCGATTTTTCGCGGCTATCTCGAAACGCTTCTGGAAGATCCACAACAACCGCCGGGAGAATTGCTGCGCATTTTTGAAGTGATGGAGAAACATTCCAACCGTTTGAACCTGCTCGTGGAAGACGTTTTGAGTCTGGCGAAATTGGAAGAACCAAAAACGCGGCTCACCTTTACCGAAATTTACCTTCCGGATTTTTTAAGGCCTATTCTGCGCGATTGGCAAAAACGCTTCGACGCAAAACTGCTGCACGCATCGTTCGAAGCGCCGGACGATTTGCCGGTTATTTCCGCCGACGAGCGTCGCTTGCAGGAAGTCATTTACAATTTGCTCGATAACGCGGTGAAATATTCGCAGCCCGAAGGCAAAATCGACCTGCGCGCGACACGCAATGGCGATCACGTTCGCATCGCCATTTCCGATCAGGGGATCGGCGTGCCATCGCGTGATTTGCCGCGGATTTTCGAGCGTTTCTATCGTGCCGATAAAGCGCGCAGCCGCGAACTTGGTGGCACCGGCCTGGGATTATCCATCGTGAAACATATCGTCGAGTTGCACGGGGGCCGCGTGGAAGCAGAAAGCGAACTCGGACAAGGCACGACCATCAGCGCGATTCTGCCCATTCGGCCGCACGACGGAGACTCCGTCACAGAATCGTAACACTAAATAAATTGCCGGGGCGGGACCCCTGCCCGCATCGTTCCGGCGGTGAATGCTGCCGCAGAAATGCCGTCCGTGATCCCGGTTTGGACGCCATCGCGGGTAGGAAAATTTACCGCTGAAAAAGCGATCAAGCTCTACTTCGGCGGGAACGCTTTCGTCGCGATTCTCGTTCTCGCGCTCATCACGATTTTTCTCTTCCGCGAAGGCTCCGGTTTTTTCGGGCAAAATCTCAGAAATCTTCGGATCTATCGCCAGGCTGGCCTTGAGTATGTCGACATCATTCGCGCCGAAGCCGAGAAACACTCCGCCCTGTCGCGCGCGCTCAATGATTTCCGTCAACGCGAGGCCCTTGTTTCCGCCGAGAAAAATATTCCAGCGGTAAAAATCGCGGCGGACCTTGCGCCGTTCGATCGATTCAGTATCGCGTTTGGTGACGCGGCGGAAAATCTACACGGTCTCGTTTCCGATTTAACGGACGAGGCGAGCGGCTTGAAGGAACAGATGATCGTCCGCACCGAGATTGCGGAACAAAAAGCCAGCTTGGAAAAACGTCACGCCCACGCTGAAGCGGCGAAAATCGTTGTCCCCGAAGTCGATCAGGCGGGAACGATCGCGAAATTGCGCGAAGGCACGTCCGCATTCGAAAGCGTCAGCGCCGACCTGCGCGCCATGATCGATTCGCTGCTCGCATCCGCGCCGCGACCTTCCGACGGCACGACAGAAAAACTTTTCGGAAAGTGGCAGACGCGCGTCCACGCCTATCGAGATAATTTGCCGCGCGCGGCGGAGAAGTTGCGCGCCTGGTCGCCGGATCGGCCTGTGCCGTGGTATCGGTCGATCTCGTCGTTCCTTTTCGGTCGCGAATGGATCACCGCGAGTTTCTGGCAGGATTGGTACGGGATCATTCCTTTGCTTGTCGGATCTCTCATGGTTGCAGCTGTCGCTCTCGTCATTGCCGTGCCGCTGGGTGTGGCGTCAGCTATTTACGTAAGCGAGGTTGCTTCGCCTAACGAGAAGAAGTTCATCAAACCCTACATTGAATTTTTCTCCGCCATTCCGTCCGTTGTCCTTGGTTTTTTTGGAATCGCCGTTGTCGGACAAGCGGTTCGCGCAGCTTCACAATCCACATGGTTCTCCTGGGTCTCATTCTTTCCGATTAGCGAACGGCTCAATGTTTTCACCGCCGGCTCGCTCCTCGCGCTTATGGCCGTGCCGACCATTTTTACGCTCTCGGAAGACGCGCTGCGAAATGTACCCCGCGGATTCAAGGAAGCTTCCTACGCGCTCGGCGCGAACCGGCTGCAAACCATTGCGCGCGTTCTGGTGCCCGCATCGTTGTCCGGAATTGTTTCCGCAATCTTGCTCGGACTCGGCCGCGTTATCGGAGAGACAATGGTGGTTTTGTTGTGCGCGGGAAATCGCATCGCCATTCCCGATTTCACGCAGGGACTCGGCGCGTTCTTTCAGCCGGTGCACACCATGACGGGAATTATCGCACAGGAAATGGGTGAAGTGGTGCGCGGGAGCGTGCATTACCGCGCGCTCTTCATGGTCGGCCTTGTTCTGTTTACGATCACGCTCGGCATCAACTATCTCGCACAGAAATTGGTCACGCGTTATCGCATGAGCATCGGATGACAACCACGGAGTCACAGAGATCACAGAGGATGAATAATAAAATTCAACAGAATCAAATCTCTGTGTCCTCTGTGGTGAAAAGACGTCGCAGCCGTGCGATCGAGAAAATTTCGTTCTGGATTTTTCGCCTAACGACTTATTTCGTGATCGCGTGCGCGGGCTACATCTTTCTCGACATCGCCATCAAAGGCAGCCGCACCGTATTCAAAACGACGGCGCCATTTTTCAATCTCGAGTTCTTAACGCAGCCTCCGCAGACCCTCTACGTTTTCGATTACGAAGGAAAGAAATGGACGCTGAGCGATCGACAATTCCGCAGCTGGAAAGCGGCGCATCCTGGTGTCGAAGTGGAAGCGACCAGCATCGCTTACTCCGCCGGTGGAATCTGGCCGTGCATTGTCGGCACCGCATTGCTTGTCATTGGATCGATGGTCATCGCCTTAATCATCGGTATTAGCAGCGCGATTTACCTGAGCGAGTACAGCCGTAATGGCCCATGGATTCGCCTTGTCCGCATCGCCATCCTTAATCTGGCCGGCGTTCCGTCCATCGTCTTCGGACTTTTCGGTTTTGGATTGTTCGTCATCTTTTTCGGTTGGAACGTGTCGCTCATCGCCGGTTGGTTCACTCTTGGGCTGATGATTCTACCCGCGATCATCACGGCGAGTGAGGAATCGTTGCGCGCTGTTCCGCAAGGATTGCGCGAAGGCTCACTCGCGCTCGGCGCGAGCAAATGGCAAACCATTCGCAAAAACGTTCTGCCCTACGCGCTTCCCGGAATTCTCACTTCCTCCATCCTCGGCATTGCGCGCGTCGCGGGCGAGACCGCGCCCATCATGTTTACCGCGGCGTATGCCATGCGCGATGAAATGCCGTGGCAAGTGCCGCATTGGACCGATTTCTTTTTCCAGGGCGTGATGGCGTTGCCCTATCACATCTATGTCGTGAGCTCGAAAATTCCGCAGAACGAATACACCGAGCGCGTGCAATACGGCGCCGCGCTCGTCTTTCTCGTCCTCGTGATGCTGATCGCGTTGACTTCCATCTTATTGAGAGAACGAACCAGGAGCCGCTTATCATGGTAAGCTTGATTGAAATGCCGCAAGTCGCCTCTAAACCCGAAATCAACGACAGAATGACCGAGCCGGAGCCGACCGCCACCGCGAGTGGAATGAGTGGAATCATTGAGATCGAAGATCTCGATTTCGCCTATGGCGCAAATCACGTCCTGTACGATGTGACGTTGAACATTCCGCCGCGCGCCGTGACCGCGTTTATTGGTCCATCCGGTTGCGGCAAGACAACATTGCTGCGCTGCCTGAATCGGATGAACGATCTGATCGACAGCTCACGCATTTTGCGAGGCGCCATTCGTATCGAGGGCGCGGATATCAATGAACCGGGCGTGGACGTAGTCGACTTGCGCCGCCGCGTCGGAATGGTTTTCCAAAAATCGAATCCGTTCCCGAAATCGATCTACGACAACATTGCCTATGGCTTGCGCATTGCTGGCGTAACGCAACGGGCCAGGATCGATGAAGCCGTGGAAAAAAGTCTACGCTCGGCCGCCTTATGGGACGAAGTGAAAGATCGTCTGCACGTGAGCGGCTACGGCCTTTCCGGGGGGCAGCAACAACGTCTCTGCATTGCGCGCGCGCTCGCGGTCGAACCGCAGATTGTTCTGATGGACGAACCGTGTTCCGCGCTCGATCCCATCGCGACGGCGAAAGTTGAGGAATTGATTCACGAACTGAAGCGCACCTACACCATCGTGATCGTCACCCACAACATGCAACAGGCCGGGCGCTGTTCCGATAACACCGGCTTCTTTTATCTCGGCCGACTCATTGAGTTCGCTGCCACGTCGAAAATTTTCTCAAACCCCACGGAAAAAAAGACGGAAGATTACATCACCGGCCGATTCGGTTAATCAGATGATCGCACCAAGACATATTCTCGGAACCTTTGACGAAGCGCTCGCTTCCCTGCGCGACAACGTCCTCATGATGTCGAGCCTGACCGAGCGCAGCCTCGATCGCGCGATGAAAGGTTTATTCGATCGCAACGATAACCTTTGCGCGAACGCCATCGCGGATGACGAGGAGATCGATCAGTTGGAAAAACAAATCGACAAGGACGGCGTCGATATTCTTCTTCGATTCCAGCCAGTCGCTTCCGATTTGCGACGTGTTGTTTCGGCGATGAAACTTTCCTCAAATCTCGAGCGCATGGCCGACCAGGCCGTGAACATTGCGCGGAAAGCGCGAAAGTTGAATCAACATCCCGCGCTTCCGGAAGTAGAATTAATTACGCCGATGTACGAACAAGCGCTATCGATGTTCAAGGACAGCGTGGACGCCTATGTCCGCGAAGACGTGCAACTAGGTCGCGATATTGTTCCGCGCGATGATAAGCTTGACGACTTAAATCGCCTCGCAAGCCGCCGTCTCATCGAGCGCATGGCGCAAGATCCCGAGCAACTTCGCGGTTACCTGAACCTGATGTTCATCGGACGTCATCTCGAACGTGTCGGCGATCACGCCACGAATATTGCCGAAGACGCCGTCTACGCCGCGGCCGCGGAAGACATTCGTCACCAACCGTTCGTACCTGCTGCCGGTAACGAATAAGTTATTCAACGTAAAGCGATGGAGCCAATCGCTCGCCGCTCGGATGCCTCGTTTCGCTTAATGACAACGCACCCTCAGGGATGGCGTCGCTTCGGCGACGCGTCGGACCCAAGCGTTCCACACTTAGCAGGCGTTGATTGCCAGTTAGGCTGTCTTATATAAATCAGGCCATGAACTTACAACGGAACAAGCCAGGAAGCACCAAAATAGCGCGGGCAAAAGGAACGAAGGACAAACCGCATCTAAAGTTCCGCGATATAGCGCCGACGAAGAATGCGAAAGGCGGCCAAACGAATCTTAAGGTGAAGGACAGCCATGATCGATACGGCTGACACGGGACAGCTGGAGCGCGGCTCGGCGGTCGTTAGGCCGAACACCTTCTACGATTAACTCTGAATCGGCCAAGGCTGGAAGTTCTCACGGGCATCTGACCAGGCAATGAATCCAAGTCCGTATGCGTTCGGAGTGGGCGCCAATTTTGCGCGCGCTTCTATTTCCCGGACACCCAATTGTCGGTGAACTTCGAAATGCGTTTCGCGAAAGCTCTCGGCGGCTCGGCGTAGAAGCGTCTTCCCAATTCGGTTGCGTTTCGCTGCAGGCGGCGTCCACGTTTACGCATCAGTTTTTCCAAATCGGCGCGCTCTCTTTTTAATTCGGGCTCGGGTTGCTTCTCGTCAAACCGCTCTAGAAGAAAAGCATAATCGTGATCGCACCCAAGAAGCTGTCCTAAGGTTTTCGCGTCGGCCGCAATTTCCTCCAGGACCACGCGATTAAGCGGCCGGAGCAAACGCAATTGATACCAAAGTTGTTTCACTTCCTTGCGCCAGGCATGCATGCACTCCGCGCTCCGTTTCTTTAACGCGCGATCGAGGGCATTACGTCCGCGCCGATAAGATTTCGCGACCGACGCGCAAACGCTTTTCCATGTCAGATCGTCGATCGGCCATCGCGCGAGGCGATTGCTCAACGCTTTCAACTTTGGAATCGCCTGCTTTTGCCAGCCCGCGAAGGCCGCTGAAAAACTTTCGCGGTCGATTGCCAGTAAATTCTCCAAATGCGCGAACCGTTGCGTGTTGTCCTCGCGCAGCTCGATCAACGTTTGCAACCGCACGTGCGCATCGCGCAAATCGGAAACGAGCTTGCCGATTTGCCGGACACACTTGTCTTCGCGTGCGAACCGTTGTTTTCCTACTTCACGCGCAACCAGATCGAGCGCCGCGCGAAGCTTCTTCAAATGCTTGCGGGTCTCGTGGACGGTCTCGCCCCGGTCTTGCGCCGGATGTTCGCATTCCTTTAGGGCCGATTTGATTTCTTCGCGAAAAATCCGCTGCAAACCTTGCGAGGGTGATTCTCGCGATTTCAATCGGTAGCTCATTTTTCCGCGAACAGATCATTCCCTCGCCAAACGCACATTGCTGTAGCGCCTTACGCCTGTAACCTCCGGTCCAAACCATATCGGCGCTTTGAATTTTCTACACGCAGCTTGGCTCTTAAATTCCACCTCCGCGACGACCAAACCTTTATTGTTCCCGCGATAGACATCGATCTCGATCGTGTGTCCTTTCCACGGAATGTAATAGCGGGCCTTGCGCAATCGTCGCCCCGCTGTCGCCGGCCAGAGCGCGGCAAATTGTTTCGCACTCAGTCTGATCTCGCGTTCTTCGCGATTGGTCCCGCGGCCAACTTTGAAAGTAAGCGACGCGCTCTTGCCTCTCTTACGCAAGCGCACGTGCCGGCCGCCGGTTTCGTTCGCCAGATAACCCTGCGCGATCGGATAACTTTGAAACCGCTCGATCCCCGGCGGCAGCTCTTTGATTAAAAATTTGCGCTCAATTTCGCGACCGTTGTTCGCTGCCATGACTTCGCAAAGATATCGCGTCCGCTAGTCAGATCGAGCCAACAGATTCGAAACCATTTAACCACAGAGACACAGAGATTTCTGTTGTTCCAGTTGCCTGCTCATTTTCTGCGATCTCTGTGTCTCTGGTTATTCAAATCCCTATCATCGTTCAGCATTCGGATGCGTGATCGAATGCACATCGCGGATGATAGCATCTATCTTGCGCACATCTTTGCGCCGGCCACTCTGCGGCTTCACCTTGCGGTTGCGCACCAGGATCATGAGCTCGCGGATGTCGTGCAGTCTTTCGCGCGACAAGTTTCCGCCGTTCTTCACCGAACCCACTGCCTGCGTGCTTTCCGCCAGATCGATTTCGAGACGTGCCGCATAGGCACGGATGGTCGAGCGCAAATCACGGCGCAAGGCTTCCAGTTCTCTCTCGAGCATTATCGCCGGCGTGACTTCCGATCGCTTATGGCGCCGTTGTTTTGATTTCATAAAACAGAGGCGACTTCGGGCACCTGAGCGCGCGCGAACCCGGGCAAAAAAGGATGTCGATTCACCATTTCGAGTGCGCCATCCTCACGTTCGATTAATGCCGAACAAGTCTCCACCCAATCCCCACAGTTGTAGTAAGTGACCGCGCCGAATTGATGAATCGCCGCGCTGTGGATGTGTCCGCACAAGACTGCGTTCACGGAAAACTTTTCAGCATATTTCACGATCGCCGCCTCGAACTTCCCGATGAAGCTGACCGCGTCTTTTACGCGCTTCTTCGCGTACGCACTCAGAGACCAGTAACCAAGTCCAAGACGCCGTCGGAAAAAATTGATGAGCGGATTGAGCGAGAGAAGAAATTGATAACCAACATCGCCCGCGAACGCGAGCCACTTCACATTTTGCACCACGGTGTCGAGCTCGTGCCCGTGAATAATAAGCATCTTCGTGCCATTCGCCGTCCGATGAATCGCGTGCTTCTGGATCGTGATGTTTCCATACACGCCGTAGAAATCGGACAGGAATTCATCGTGATTACCCGGGATGTAAATAATGCGCGTGCCTTTGCGCCCCTTGCGCAGAATCTTTTGGATGACGTCGTTGTGTTCCTGCGGCCAATAGCGAGCGCGGCGCAGTTGCCAAATGTCGATCAAATCGCCCACGATGTAGAGCGTTTCGAATTCGTAATCGCGCAGGAACTCGAGCAGTGCGCTTGCGTTACTCCCGCGCGTGCCCAGGTGCACATCCGAAATCCACGCCGCCCGCACACGGCGCACGGAACTTTCCTGTGTGCCTGGTCGGTCGAAAGAGAATCGCGAAACTAGCGGGTTTTGCGTGATCACGAGCTGGCAAAATTTTACCAGCGCCCGTGCGCGTTAGACAAAGGCAGTTTTGTTACGTTTCTGTGTCAAAAGTTCGCAGCTTGCGGCCGGTCCTGAATTTCGCTTTGCAATTTAAGTGGTAGGGCGGGCTCGCCGAGCCCGCCGCTGCGGTGCCATCGGCGCGCCCGGTTAAAGTAATCGTAGCGCCTCCGCGGCGTGGATCATCGGCCAGGCCGAGATCGCGGCGAGTAATCCGAAGAGGAGCAACTCGACGAGGAGCGACCATCTCGATTCGTGCTTAAATTCTTTGACCGATTTTTGGATGGAAGCCTGCCTGCGATCTTTGCTGCGAGCTACAACAATAATGTGAGAAGTCATAATAGATTTGTTTGCGACTCCGTACGCCCAAAGCAACGGGTGTCAGGTTACAAACCATTGCAACCCAGTTACGATTTCGTGACCGAAATCATCCGGCGCTGAAGACATCTAACCAGAGAGCCACGGAGATTGCCTTTCTTCCGATTGCCTGCTCAGTTCTGTGTCTCTGTGGTTTGTTACGTTTGTGTGTCGGAAACAGATCGCGCTTTTAACGTGCGCAGGCCATGTCTAGCGTTCTGTCACAATGAAAAAGAAAGTTCTCTTCATTTGCGTGCACAACAGCGCGCGCAGCCAAATGGCGGAAGCGTGGCTTAATGAGACTTGTGGAGATTTTTTCGAAGCGCAAAGCGCGGGTCTCGAACCGGGCACGCTCAATCCATTGGCGATCCAGGTTATGAAAGAAGCTGGGATCGACATCTCACATAAGCAGACCCAGGCTGTCTTCGATGTCTTCAAGTCCGGTCAGCTCTTTGCTTACGTCGTCACTGTTTGCGATGAAACCAGCGCCGACAAATGTCCCATCTTTGCTGGCCCGACGAAACGATTGCATTGGAGCTTCCCCGATCCGTCCGCCGTCACAGGCACGAGTGAAGAAAAGCTTCAGCAAGTGCGCGAAATTCGCGACGAGATCCGGCAGAAGATCGAGGAATGGTGCGAAGAAGTCTGCTCACCAGCGGCCGATCACCAGGCAATCACTTCGGCCCGGTCTGGCTAATCCTGAATCGAGGGCATCTCAAGAAAGCGCGGTGCTTCGACGTTCTTGAGGGAAGGACCGAGTTTTTCCAGCAGCGGAACTGAGGCCGGTTCCGGATTTGGATTTCACCAACGAAACATCGGAGCTGTTAATCGCGCCATTCGCTGTCACGTCGTCTCGAAAATTCGCAGAAGTAACACTCTTTCCCGATTGGCCTTTGGTCTGACTGACGTCGGATGAATTGACGCTGCCGTTGCCGGTGGTGTCGCCAATGAGAATCGACATTGGGATGGTGAGATTATTCGTCGTAGTTCCATCATTTACCGCCAGAAGAGTTACTTTAATAGTCTGCGCGTTAGTCACGCCGGTCAGGTTCACAAACACTTGATTGTTACTCACGGTCGTGCTCGATGCGCTGCCGGTTCCCTGAGTGACTTGTGCGCCGGCGAGCGTGACCGCAGCGGGAAAAGTAATCACCATTAGATAATTGCCCGCGACGCCGCCATCGCGGCATTCGATACCCGGCGAGCCGAGAAGCGGCAGACTGACATCAAAGGAACCGGCGCTGCCGTGCGTCTTGCGTGAAACAGCGCTCACGATGTTGAACTTCGTCACAAGGCCATACGTATCCTTTTCGTCGACGTTGCCGCTCTGCCCGGCGGCAGCGGCGGTAGCGTTGCCATAGTTGTAAACACGCGAGATCGAATCGCCGTTCGCAATTGAGGCGTCCATTTCCTGGTCGTTAGGCGGAACCTCCGTGCCACCCTGGAGGTTGCGGATATCGAGAAGGAGATTGCCTTTGGCTGGATCGTAATAAAAAGGAGCCAGGAAATTGATGACGATCTCGAAGTTGGTCGGATCACCACTAAAAGTGACGTTGGTTGGAACCGGTCCGGAGAAAACCTGCGTGTCATCAGTGCCAACATTCTGCGCAAAGGTCGAGCTCAAGGCATCGGGCATTTTGCTTGTGGTGGAGAGATTGACCTGCAGTTGCGGAATGACTCCGCTAAAGGGAATGCCCGGTCCATGACCGCGAAAGGCAATGCGATTAATCAAGCCACCGCCGTGATTGAATCGCGCAAACTGGCTCGCGGCGAAAACCTGCTGATAACGAATCGGCTGTGAAGAAAAGAGCGGGAAAAGATTTCCGGTGTCGCCCTGCGCCGTGCTCAAGTCGTTAGGTACAACGAGTGGCCCGGCAAAAATAGGTGTCGAAAAGATGTCCGAGACAGGCCGTCGGTTAAAGGAACCGCCGATGTGAGCAAGCCCGTAAACATCTTCAATTGTCGAAAGAACATTGTAATGATTCATCGCCGTGCCGGTCGGCGTTTGGATTCCCGGATCGGAAGGCGATCCCACGTGTGGATTGTTACTGTTTAGATTCGCCTCGGTGTAATTACCGGGATTGATTTTTGCGCCGGCGAAGATAATTGGGATCTGGTTGGACGCGGTGTTGTCGCCGTCCTCGTCCCAAGTGACGATGAGCAAACTATTGTGCGTCTTTGCCCACGCCAGATAGGTATCGATGATGTTTGTCTTTAGCCAGTTATCCGCCTGTTGGATTGTGCCGTCGTGCATGTCGTATTGCTGGTCGGGCACGACGAAAGAAACAGTAGGCAGATTCGCAAAACTTCCCGGACTGGCGGCGATCGCTTGAAAGGTCGTGAACGGTTGGTTGACCGTGGAAGGCAATTGGTTTGCCGTCGGATTGGCGTCTTTCACCCAGTTGGCTACCGGATTGTGTTTTCGTTGATAATCACCCGAACTGTCGCCGTCGAATCCGACCGAGGGTAGGCTTTGCGAGTGAGTCGCGAAGCTGTAGCCCGCGTTGCGCAATGCCGCGCCGAGGTTCGCCGTATTAAAAGGAGGCGGGCCTGAAAACGGTTCGCCGCTCGTACCCGGATGGCCATCCTGTATCGTCCCCTGATTGCTGCCCGAATAAAGCTCAAGATAGTTCGGTTGACTCGGATGCCGGACTGCGTGCGATCCGCTCGCGTTACCCATCGCGTCGGTGGATTCGTTCACGATATTCGCCCCCATCGCGGCAAGTGCATTGATATTCGGAGCGGCGGGGTTGCCGATAATGTCGGAAAAGGAATGATTCTCTTCGAGCACGACCACGATGTGATCAAACGCGGGCGCCTGCCCTTGTAGTTCACTTCCAGCGCAAGCTGACAGCAGAAGTGCGAGGTAGAAGCGGTGTTTCATAATTACTGCACCACTTGGAAGCCGTATTGCAGAGCGAGTGCTCTAAGTTGTTGGAGATTCTCCGCCCACTCTGCCGCTTCCGGATCATTCGCCAGCGACGCGCACGCGCTACCGAAAGGTCCGCTCGGAACAGTGAATGCGGGCGCACTCACATTCGGCGACGCGAGATCGAGAACTTCGGCCAGATTATTGGCTGTGCTATCACGATTACTCAACGGCGTGAGTCCGAAACGCCACTCGATCATCTTCAAGATCGAAGTGTGATCGTATTGACCATGCGCGATGTGGTTGCGGCGGGCGTAAGGCGAAATGATGATGCATGGCACACGAAAGCCGATGCGCCCGTCCGTGTCGCCAGCCGCGGCGGACGCGGTTGGAATTGGCGCAAGCGGCGGCGGAACATGATCGAAGAACCCGCCCCACTCATCGTAATTTATGATGAGCACGGTCTTCGACCAATTCGGGCTGTTGCGTAGCGCGTCGTAGACTTGATTTAGAAACACTTCGCCGTTCCGAATGTCGGCATGCGGATGATCGTCATTGGAAAGCCCTTGACCCTCGCCGCCAAAACGCGGGTCGATGAACGCGACATTCGGCAGCGTGCCATTGGCGGCGTCGATCAGAAACTGCGAGAACGGTTTCGAAATATTTACGTAACGACTACCCCAAAGTGCAAGGAATGGCAGATCGCTAAAATAGTAACGCCCCGAAAATCCGTGCTCTTCCAATCGGCTCCAGATCGTCGGCAAGGTCGAAGTCGTGCTTGTGTTCGAGAGGCGGTCCGTTTGCGCGGCGTGCATGTAAAAACGGTTCGGATAAGTGGCCGAGAGAATGGCCGCGAAATAATTATCACAGACGGTGAACGCCGGACCGGCCGCACCAAGAAATGCAAGATCGCTCTGTCCGAAATAGCCAATGGCGTAGATGTCGTTGGCTCGATTCGGATCCGTCGAATCGCCGTCAGAACCGTTCAGCAACCAGCCATCCGCGGCGCCGTTGTGATATTGCACTCGTCCATTTTCATACGAGTGCCCCGGATCGAGAAAACCGCACCCTTGGTAATCGGGCGCAAGCGCATGAGTGGGATGAGACACGTTCGCGCTGTCTTTGTAAGCGAGGCCCGCTTGCTGACCGTTCGCACCCGGAAGCCAACCAAGAAAATGATCGAAGGAACGATTCTCCATCATCACAACGACAACGTGTTCGAACCCGGCGGCGCGCGGCGGGGGAAGCGAATCCGCCCGCGCGACCAGTGCTAACGTTGCGATGAGGCCGAAGAGAAGACCCGCGCGAAGAATGGCCCAGTGAAGCTGATAAAGCGGACGCGCCATGATGGTGTCTCTATAACCGAGGCCGCCGCCGGTACGAAGTTACGTTTCGGAAACAAGCAGGTGACAGAATCGTGGCCTTATTCCTAAGCGCCAGGACCGATTCAGCATTGCAACGGCACTGTGATTGCTCGATGATGCACGAGAATGAAAATGCTGATGAGGCGCATCATGTGCGCGGCGCTGACTGCGTCGCTTTCTATCTCACTGCTTCCGGTGCAGGCGAGTGCGCCGCCGGCAGCGAAAAGTGATTGTTGCGCCAAGAAGGCGGCAGCTGATCAACACGACGATTGCGGAAAGAACGCGCCGAAATTGCCGCAAGATCAGCAATGCTGCGCCACCTGTTTTGCTTGCGTTGCAGTTGTGGAAGCGGCGACGTCGATCCCCAACCGTTCCGAAAGCGAACGATCATATTTCAGATTTTCTGAAGCTGCTGAAAGTCGCACGCTGCGACCTCCTGTTCCGCCGCCGCGCGACGCGGTGTCTTAGGCGCGCCGGTTCCCGCGCTTTTGTGCGGGAGTTAAAAAGGAAATTCAACAGGAGGTTCTATGAAATACCTGTCAATTCTTATTGCGGTTGTAGCACTGGCCAGCTCGGCAACAGCGACTTCGTCGTTTGCCTGCTGCGGTGGCGGTGCTTGCTGCAAGGCTAAACAGGCTTGCTGCGCGAAAGCAAAGTAAAGTCTGAATAAGCTAAGTTAGTAAACGGAACCCCCGTCAGTGAAAGCTGGCGGGGGTTCTTGTTTCCGCACCACCCAGGGCACCTGAAACGGTTGCATCCGAAAGGTCCGCGGCTACTTCCTAGGCTTGGACCTTGGCTTCGGATCGTTGCTGGGAGTATCGCAACAAGGCTTCTTCTCAATTTTACCGCTCGCCCTGCACTTGTACGTGCCGTTTTTTTGCTTCACGCACATTGTATCCTTCGGATCCACCGCTATGGCAGTTGTCGCTACGGCGAGTGAGATAACAATTGGCAGTAACTTCATTGGGAACCTTAACATAGATGAAATTTTGATCCTCTCCACCTCGACCGATGGTGCTGATTGTGCTATTAAGTCATTAATGACGGCAAAAATGGCGATCGGAGTTTTCGTCGCTCTCGCTTTGTTAGTCGCGCCTGTGCGGCTACGGGCGAACACTTGTATTGTCGTCAATGGAGTGAGTGAGAAGGCCTGCCAGCCCGGTTGTTGCGCAAATAAAACTTGTTGCGCGACGTCAGCCAAACGCACCGGACCCAGTGCGCAACCGCTGGCAAAGGCCGCCTCGACCGACCTTTTGACGCTTGTCGCTCCGGCCGTAGTCGCCATTTCAATCACTCATCCGACTGTTACTCGATCGATCGCTCGTGCCGACGTTATCTCTCGCGCGCATTCGCCGCCGAGAGCTGCGTTACTCTGCACTTTCCTCATCTGATCCACGCGCGCTGACGCCTGGGGTGTGCCCATTAAGCGGCATGCTTCGACTTCAACCGTTCGTTTGGATCAATGAAAACAAACACTCTATTACTTTTACTACTTACAACTTTACACACAGTCGCTGAACCGCTCGCCGACGGCGGGGAGAGAGCGCCGAATTCGCAGCGGCTCGCGCTGAGCGAAGTCACACGCGTTGTGCTGGAGCGAAATCCAGCGATTCGCGGAGCGCTGCGAAGGTGGGAAGCGGCAAAGGAGCGTGTGACTCAGGAACGCGCCTGGGACGATCTGAAAGTTTCAGGGACTTCGACGGTGCGTCGCTATGTCGATATTCCCCCGAACGCGTTTACCGATCAAACAGTCTCGGTCGAGCAGTCGATCCCGATTTCCGGAAAGAATCGCGTACGGGGAAGAATTGCGGCGGCGGATGCAGTTGCTGCTTTTGAAGAAGTCCGACGGCAGCAGCTCGATGTCTTGGCAAAAGCGCGCGCTTCTTATTTCGGACTCGCCAATGCTTACGCGCAGATTGAACTCAATCGCAAAAATTTCGAGTCGATGACGCAGATCGCCGAGATCAATCGCTCGCGTTACCAGGTCGGAACGCAAAGCGCAGCGGACGTGCTCATGTCGGAGACCGAAGCGGCCAAGCTCCTGGAAATGCGCCGCGATTTGGAGCGCAACGTAGCCACAGCGCAATCGCAATTGAACGTACTAATGAATCGCGATGCGTTCACATCGCTCGGAATGCCTAACGAACCGACGATTCCGCGCGGGGATTTTTCGATCGACAGATTGCGCGTTCTGACCCTGGCGAATCGACCGGAGACGCGAGTGGCGCGCGCGCGTGTCGATGCCGAGGAGGCAAAATTACACCTCGCGCATCGCAACTGGATTCCGGACCCGTCGCTGAAGATGGAAGGCCAGCGTTATAATGATACCGCGCGCGACCTCAGCGAACTCGACGCTGGAATTTCATTCAGCATTCCGTGGGGAAACTATCGCAAATACTCCGCCGTGCAGAGTGAGGCCCGCGCAAATGTTGATGCGGCGCGTGCAGCACTGGAGCAAGCGCAAACCGAAGCGATCGGCGCGATGCGCGATGCGTTCCAAAAAGTCGAGACTGCGCATCATCACGTCGATCTTTTTGGTGAAAAACTCGTCCCGCAGGCTCGGCAAACATTTGAAGCGAGCCAGCTCGCTTACGAATCAGGCAAAGCCACCTTCGCTGAGTGGATGACCGCGCAACGAACCTTGCGCGACCTCGAAGCGGAAGCGCGTGAACATCTCACCGATTATCAAAGCGCTCTCGCCGAACTGGAGTCGGTCGTTGGCGCTGATCTCAATATTTTTCCTCTAACTCCAAACCAGAAAACAAAATGAAAATCCTAACGAACATCATTGTTGCCGTCGCTGTGGGCTTGCTTGCGGCGTGCGCAAAAACCGCGACGCCGACTAAGCCAGCGGACGTCGACTACTACACCTGCACCATGCACACCTATGTGCATGCCGAGGCCCCCGGGAAGTGTCCGGTCTGCGGCATGGAGCTCGTGCCGGTGAAGAAAAATATTAGCGCAACCCCTTCTGCCATGGCCTCGCCAGGAGAGGAAAGTATGCAAGGCATGGCCGGGATGCCGGGAATGCAAGGGAATCAAACGACCCGAGCGATATCACGCGAGTTCGTTGTTCCAGTGGAACGGCAACAACAAATCGGGGTGACATATGCCAGAGTGCAACGCGAGCATCTGCGAAAAGAAATCCGTGCCGTCGGAACCGTCGAATACGATTCGCAAAAGCATTGGGCGTTTGTCGCGCGAGTGGAAGGGTACGTGCAGCAATTGTTCGTCGCATCGGCCGGCGAAGTTGTGCAAAAGGAGCAGCCGCTTTTGTCGATCTACAGTCCGGATTTGGCGACGACCGAGCGCGAACTTGTAATGCTGCTGCGCATGCGCGACGAGGCGCGCACCGCGCAAGGGCGCGAGACGCCGGCGCGTTTGATCGCCGCAGCGGAAGCGCGTTTGCAACAGTGGAACGTAACGTCCGAGCAAATCGCCGAACTGGAGAAGAATCGGAATCCAAGTGACACGATCACGCTGAGTTCACCGTTTCACGGAGTGGTGCAGGAGCTTCCCGCACATCAGGGCGTGAACGTGAAGATGGGCGATCACTTGGTTGATGTTGCCGATCTTTCGACGGTCTGGGTTTGGGCCGATTTTTACGAGACCGAACTTAGCGTGTTGAAAGCTGGGCAACCCGTCACGATTACGAGCAAATCGTTTACCGATGCGGAGTTCACCGGCACGATCGCGGTTGTAAATCCGTTTATCGGCGAAACAAATCGCACATCGAAAGTGCGAATCGACATTCCGAATCCCGATTTCAAATTGCGCCCAGGCATGTATGCCAACGTCGATCTTGCAATCGACGCGGGTGAACATCTCGCTATTCCCACGCGCGCCATCATGCCAACGGGTGCGCGCAACATCGCCTTTGTCGATAAAGGAAACGGCAAAATCGAACCGCGCGAGGTGAAGCTCGCCGGGCAATTCGGAAACTTTTACGCCGTCGACTCCGGCTTAACGGATGGCGAACGCGTCATCGCGAGCGCGAATTTCCTGATCGATGCCGAAGCGAAAGTGCAGAGCGCGCTCGCGGAGTTCAGTCGGAAGTAAAAGGCGACGATGATTGAGCGACTGATTGATTGGAGTGCGAGGAACAAATTCCTCGTCATCACGCTGTCGATCATGGCGGTCGCGCTGGGCATTTACAGCATTTATCGCACGCCGCTCGATGCAATTCCCGATCTGAGCGATGTCCAGGTCATCGTTTACACCGATTGGGAAGGGCGTTCGCCGGACCTGGTGGAAGATCAAGTCACATATCCGATTTCGTCCCTCTTTATATCCGCGCCGAAGGTCAAGTTCGTCCGCGGCGAATCGATGTTCGGCAAGTCATTCGTTTACGTCATCTTTCAGGACGGCACGGATATCTATTGGGCGCGCTCGCGGGTCCTCGAATATCTCAGCTCGATTCGCGGCTCGCTACCCGAAGATGTAAACCCGGTGCTCGGTCCTGATGCGACGGGCGTGGGTTGGGTTTATGAGTACGCGCTCGTCGATGATAGCGGCAAACATGACCTCGCAGAATTGCGTTCGCTGCAGGATTGGAATCTGCGTTACGCGCTCGAATCGGTGCCGGGCGTGGCGGAAGTCGCGCCCGTCGGGGGCTTCGTAAAAGAATATCAGGTCGATCTCGATCCAAACGCGCTCGCGGCTTACAACATTCCGCTGAGCGAAGTCGTTAGGCAAATCAAGGCCAGCAATGGCGATGTCGGCGGAAAAACCTTCGAAATTGCCACGACTGAATATTACGTGCGCGGCCGCGGGTATTTCAAAAGCCTCACGGACATCGAGAACGTGGTGCTGAAAGTAAACAACGGCACGCCCGTTTACGTGAAGAATGTTGGAACCGTCCATCTCGGTCCGGCGTTTCGACGCGGCGTTGCGGAGCTCGACGGCAAAGGCGAAGTCGTCGGCGGTATTGTCGTCATGCGCTTCGGTGAAAACGCACTGCGCGTCATCGACGGTGTGAAGCGCAAGATCGACGAGATCAAATCATCGCTCCCGCCCGGCGTGCGCATCGTTCCCACTTACGATCGCAGTGAGCTGATTCGACGCGCAATTGCAACATTGCGCGAAAAGTTGATCGAGGAATGCATCGTCGTTGCGCTGGTTTGCATTGTTTTCCTCTGGCACGTGCGCTCCGCGCTGGTTGCGATCATTACGCTTCCCATCGCAATTGTTCTTTCATTCGTGCCGATGCTTTATCTGCATCTCACGAGCAACATCATGTCGTTAGGCGGAATCGCGATCGCCATCGGCGCGATGGTCGACGCGGCGATCATCATGGTGGAGAACGCGCACAAGGCGCTGGAACATTTTCGCGAGGAACACGGACGTGAACCGGACAATCGCGAGCGCATCGTTACCATCATTGCTGCCGCGAAAAGTGTCGGTCGCCCGCTCTTCTTTTCGCTTCTTGTCATCACCGTAAGCTTCATTCCCGTCTTCACGCTCACCGCTCAGGAAGGGCGCCTGTTCAGGCCGCTCGCATTTACAAAGACTTTCTCGATGTTCTTTGCCTCGTTGCTGGCGGTAACAGTCGCGCCCGTCCTCATGACGCTGCTGATTCGCGGACGGATCGCTCCGGAAGCGCGCAACCCGATCAACCGATTTCTGATTCGCGTTTATGATCCAGTTGTTGAATTCGTGCTGCGCAATCGCTGGTTCACGCTCGGCTGCGCAGTTGTCGTTCTCCTGCTCACGCTCATTCCGATGCAACGACTCGGGACCGAGTTCATGCCGCCGCTCAATGAAGGGACGCTGCTCTACATGCCGACCGCGGTTCCCGGCATCGCGATCGATGAAGCGACGAGAATCTTGCAAATCCAGGATCGACAACTGAAGAAATTTCCGGAAGTCGAAACTGTTTTCGGCAAAGCTGGGCAAGCCGACACCGCAACCGATCCGGCACCGCTCTCGATGTTCGAGACCATCGTTTCGCTCAAGCCGTTCAGCCAATGGCGACCGGGAATGACGTGGGACAAACTCGTAGGCGAGATGAATGCGAATCTGCGTACTCCAGGCATGAACAATATTTTCTGGATGCCAATCCAGACCCGGACCGAAATGCTCACGACCGGAATGCGGAGCAATCTCGGAATCAAAGTCTTTGGCACCGATCTGCGGACGATCGAAAATGTTTCGGTCGAAATCGAGCACGCGCTCGCCGGTTTTCCGAACGCGCGAAGTGTTTTTTCCGAGCGAGCGAGCAGCGGTTACTTCCTCGATTTTACCGTCAATCGCGAAGCAGCCGCGCGTTACGGTCTCACCGTGCAGGACGTGAACGACGTCATCGAAACCGCCATCGGCGGCAAAACAATCACAACAACTGTCGAAGGCCGCGAGCGTTATCCGGTGAACGCGCGATACGCCCGCGATTTTCGTCAGGACCTCAACGCGATTAAGCGCGTGCTGGTTCCAACGCCGGCCGGTGCCCAAGTGCCAATCGAATTACTCGCCGACATCAAATACGAAACCGGTCCGGCCGATATTCGCAGCGAAAACGGACAGCTCACCGGCTTCGTCTTTGTCGATGCTACCACCGGCGACATCGGCGGTTTCGTGCGCAAGGCTTCTGCACGCATCGCGCAATCCGTAAAGTTTCCGCCCGGATATACGATGCAATGGACCGGGCAATTTCAATATCTCCAACAAGCCGAACAGCGTTTGAAATTCGTCGTGCCGCTGACTCTCGCCATCATTTTTCTGCTTCTCTATATAAATACGCGTTCGGTCGCGAAGACCTTTATCGTTCTGCTCGCCGTTCCGTTCTCGCTCATCGGAGCATTTTGGCTTCTTTGGTTCCTCGGCTATCACATAAGCGTCGCCGTCTGGGTTGGATTGATCGCGCTCGCCGGTCTCGATGCCGAAACGGGCGTTGTCATGTTGCTCTATCTCGATCACGCCTGGGAAAAATTTCGAGCCGAAGGTCGGATGAAATCGACTGCTGATCTTCGCGCCGCCATCCACGAAGGCGCGGTGCAACGCCTGCGTCCGAAAATCATGACGGCTTGTGCGATTTTGTTCGGCCTCCTGCCCATCATGTGGTCGCCGATCACCCAAACCGGTGCCGATGTCATGAAACGGATCGCCACGCCGATGATCGGCGGCGTCATAACTTCGACGATGCTCGAGCTGCTGATTTACCCGGTGATTTTTTTGATGTGGCGCGGAAGGAAAGTGGGAGGTGTATCATGATGATGGGTTGTCCGATGTGGGTGTGGGTCGTTGTTGGGATTCTTTGATCGTCTTGCTGATTGTCGTGATCGCAAAACTGCTCAGGCGATGACAAGTGTTGGCGGTTGGTCACGCTTGCGAACGATGCGAGGTATGATAGGAAACCAGGTCGCATGTCATTAGTCCGACCGATAGTTGTTGCATTGTTGTTGCTGGCCTGGGGGCCGGCGGTGAACAGATGCGTGCTGGCGGCGGCAGCGCCGCAAATCTTCTCGGATTGCTGCGACGATTCGGCCGGGGGCGGATGTGATTGCTCTCAAAACTCCTGTCAGCAATGCGTGAATGTGGAAACCGGTTTGACGACCTCCCTGCTCCACGCAGTGAAAGTGGAGCCGCTCGCGAAAGAGAATGTCTGGCAAACAAGAATTCTACGGCTTCTATCGGAGCGATCCGATCTGAATGCGCAGGTAGTCGACTACTGTTATACGCCGCCAGAACGCCCGCTCTGGCATTTTGTCGCGCGCACCGCGCTTCCCGTGCGCGGTCCTTCCATTAGTTAGGCAGATCCCGCTCGGGGTCTGGCTTTCTCGTCGCAACGCGCGGATTCCGCGTGCTGCCGCGCATTCGTATGTCGCGTCCGTACTTAATGAAATCATTTCACTCTTACATTTTCTGCGTTGTCTTTTTGGCACTGGTCTTCCCCGTGCGGGTGGAGGCTGCGGAATCTATTTCTCCGCAAGCGCTCGTCAGTGAGGTGCTGGCGCACAACGCCGAGCTGAATTTCTACCGCGCGGAAATCGCGGCAGCGAAAGGAGGATTGAAAACGGCGGGAACGATTCGCAATCCAGAATTAAACGCGCAGGCCGGATACAAAAACACACGGGATTACTCCGGTTCTACTTTGGGGGACGGAGCGACCTGGTCGCTTTCGGTTAGTCAAACATTTGAGTATCCCGGCCGAATCGCGTTACGGAAAGCCATCACGCACGGTGATGTGAGAGTGGCTGAGCTCCATCTCGAACAATTCCGCATAACGTTGGCAGCGCGTGTTCGCGCGCTGGCTTTTAGCGTAGGGATTGCACACGAAAAATCGATCGCAGCCCGCGAAGTCGCGGACCGCTTTCAGTCCTTAACCGATATCCTTTCGCAGCGTGAGCCGGCGGGAGTGACGCCATTGTTGGAAACACGCATCCTCGACGGCAATACACTCGCGTTACGGCGGCAAGAACGCGAGGCAGCACTCGCGGAGAAAACAACGATTGCGGAATTGAATCAACTGCGTGGCCAACCGATCACGGCGCCATTGACGGTCAGCAGCGGTCACTTCGGATTTGCGCCAGTGCCATTGCCATCGTTACTCGAAGCTGCGGGGAACAACGCCTTGGATATTCGCATCCGCCAAGCCGAGTTGGTGCAACAAGGTTTCAAAGTCTCGCTCTCGAAAAACGAACGCTATCCCGCGATTGCAGTTGGGCCGTTTTATTCGCAGGAGAATGCGGTGGAGAGAGAACAGCAAGCGGGCATTGGCGTTTCCGTGCCACTACCCCTGTGGGACCGCAACGCTGGAAACATTGAGACGAGCAAGGCACGTGAACAGCAGGCACTCGCCTCCTTGTTGACGACAAGACGCGAAGTCGAGCGGCGTGTCGCGCAAAGCGCAGCGATCTATCAAACCAAACGCGATGAAATCGACAAGTGGCAGACAGACACCGTAACAAAATTCCGCGAGACAGCCGAACTCGCTGATCGCAATTACCGTCTCGGCGCTGTTCCGATTTCCATCTACGTCGAAACGCAAAAGCAATATCTCGAAGTTCTCAGCTCCGTGTTGGAGATGAAGAAGGACGCGCTACAGGCGGCACAAGAGTTGGAAATCCTCACCGGATTGAAGCTCTACAAGGAGAAGAACAGCGATGATTGATAAGATTCTCGAATTCTCGATTCGACAGCGAGCGCTGGTGCTGATGGCCGCGTTCGCCTTGCTCGTTGGCGGAATTTGGTCGGCGAAAAAGCTGCCGATGGACGCAATTCCCGACATCACGGGCGTGCAGGTGCAGGTCAACACTTCCATTCCATCGCTCGCGCCGGAAGAAGTCGAGAACCTGGTAACCTTTCCGCTCGAAACGGCGCTCGGCGGCATCGCGGGCGTAACCGACCTGCGTTCGTTGTCGCGGTTCGGCTTATCGCAAATCACACTTCAATTTACCGACAACACCGACGTCTATCGCGCGCGCCAGCTTGTTACCGAGCGTTTGCAAAGTGCGGCTGATTCAATCCCGTCCGGACTCACACCAAAGCTCGTTCCGAATTCGACCGGGCTAGGAGAAGTTTTTTACTATTCGGTGGACTACGCGCCCGGTGCTACTCCGGCACCGCCGACACGTGAAGTACAGTTGATGGAACTCTGGCAAATCCAGGAATACATCATCAAGCCGCAACTACGCACGGTTGCCGGTATTGCCGAGGTCAACGCTTACGGCGGCTATGTGAAACAGATCGTCGTGCAACCGAAGATCGACAAGTTGCGCGATGCAGGCCTGACTGTGAGCGAGCTTGCCCGCGTCGTCGGTGAGAACGTGGAGAACGCGGGCGGCGGTATCGTTAACTCGGGTAACGAACAGCTTGTTATCCGCGGCGTCGGCCGTGTCGTGTCGCCGGAAGAAATTGCGGAGCTCCCGGTGAAATTCGCGGCGGGGGTGATGCCACTGCGAGTTAAAGACGTAGCCGAAGTTCGGATCGGGCACGCTTTTCGCAGCGGCGCCGCGACTGACGCTGGTCAAGAAGCAGTGCTGGGTGTGGCGATGATGTTGATGGGCGAGAATAGCCACGCCGTCGCTGAGCGCGTCGCTCACAAAGTCGACGAGATTCAGAAGCGATTGCCACCGGGTGTGATCATCAAGCCGCAATATAACCGCAGCGAGTTGGTGCATCGGGCCATTCACACGGTCGCGAAAAATCTCTTCGAAGGCGCGGTGCTGGTCGTCGTGGTGTTGCTATTTCTACTCGGGAACTGGCGCGCCGCGCTCATCGTCGCTACTGCGATCCCGCTCGCGTTTCTCTTCGCCATTACCGGCATGACGCGCCTTGGCATCTCCGGAAATCTGATGAGTCTGGGCGCGATCGACTTCGGCCTCATCATCGACGGCGCGGTCGTGATGGTAGAAAACGTGGTCCGACAACTCGGTTTGAAACAGAATCAGATCGGACGCGCGCTGAACAAAGACGAAAGGCTGCATATCGTTCTGGCGGCGAGCAAGCAAGTCGGCACACCGATGTTCTTCGGCGTCCTGATCATCGCCATTGTTTACCTGCCCATCTTCGCGCTTTCCGGCATCGAGGGGAAAATGTTTCATCCGATGGCGCTGACGGTCATGTTAGCGCTGGGTGGATCGCTCGTTCTGGCGCTGACGCTCATGCCAGCGCTCTCATCGTTGGTGCTGCGCGGTCGAATTCATGAAGGCGACAATCTTGTCGTACGCCTGTGCAAGAATGTTTACTCACCCATCCTTCGCGCGGCGCTCCGATTGCGCTGGCTTGTTGTACTCGGGGCGCTTGGATTGTTCGCGCTCGCGCTAGTTGTCTTCAACCGGCTCGGGGCGGACTTCATTCCAAAGCTCGACGAAGGCGCATTCACCATGATGGTTTTTCGGGCGAATAGCATCAGTGTTGACGCAACCGTCGCAGCGCAAACCAAGACCGACCGCGAAATCAAAGCGCGCGTACCCGAAGTCGACCGAGTGTTTTCGCGAATTGGCAGTGCCGAGATTGCCACCGACCCAATGCCCCCAAGCGATGCCGACTTCTACATCTATTACAAACCCCGCAATCAATGGCGAAAGATTGATAACAAGACAATCAGCAAAGAGGAACTTGCCCAAATCATCAGTAAAGAAATCGAAGCGATCAATGAAGGTGCGCGAGTGATGGTGGCCCAACCGATCGAAATGCGTTTCAACGAGATGCTAGAAGGAATTCGCGCCGATATTGCCGTAAAGATTTTCGGGACCGACTACGATGTGCTGGAGCGTCTCGGCGCAGAAGTAAAAGAGGTGCTCGAACACATCCCTGGTACGCGTGAGGGCGAGGGAGAAGTTGAATATGAAACGACCGGTCGCGCACCGATGCTAGAGATCAGGGTCAAGCGTGACGTGCTCTCTAAATATAATCTCCATTCCGGCGATGTGAATCAGGTCATCGCTGCCGCCTTAGGCGGGCAGACTGTGGGCACTCTGGTAGAAGGAAACCGTCGCTTCGACATCGTTGTGCGGCTCCCCGATAAAGATCGCGAAAATCTCGACGCGATTCGCGCATTGCCCGTTCGCGTCGGGGACTTTGGTATGTTGCCGCTTGGCACGCTCGCAGATATTGAACGCGTCAAAACGGTATCACCGATTCTTCGCGATTCCGCGCAACGCCGATCAGCATTGATGGTGAACTTGGTGGGTCGCGATGTGGAAAGTTGGGTACGCGAGGCTGACGCAAAAGTGCGAGAGACCGTCAAACTTCCCGAAGGTTACACTCTCGAATTCGGTGGTCAGTTCGAGAATCTGCGCGAGGCAAAGGCGCGACTCGCCTTGGTCGTGCCGACAGCTTTGGTGTTCATCTTCGTCCTCATCTTCATGGCCTTCGGAAGTGTGCGGCAAGCGTTAGTGGTTTACTCGGGAATTCCACTAGCAATCACGGGCGGCATCTTCGCTCTCTGGATACGCGACATGCCGTTCAGCATTTCCGCCGCAGTAGGTTTCATCGCATTGAGCGGGGTCGCCGTGCTTAACGGGGTCGTTATGATTAGCTATTTCAATCAGCTTCGCGAACAAGGAAACGATGTCGACTCCGCTGTTATTGAAGGATCGCTAACGCGATTGCGCCCCGTTTTAATGACCGCAGCCGTAGCTGCTTTTGGATTTATACCGATGGCTCTCTCAAGCAGTGCCGGTGCAGAAGTGCAACGACCATTAGCCACCGTGGTTATCGGCGGCATTATCAGCTCAACGTTTTTAACGCTCGTATTACTTCCGGTGCTTTATGAGTGGGTAGAGAAAAGGCGAAGTCCGTCGATTTAGGCAGTTAACTGGTTCTCCAAAACGTTACGACCAATCCACCGATGACGATGAGAGCACCTCCAACCAAAATCGCGGGAGTTGGCGAGGTTCGGAACACAAGAAAGTTAATTATCTGCCAGACAACGAAAAGCGTCGCGATGTAAAGGCCGACGACCTGGCGAAATTCCACTGGCGCTAGATTGAGAGAGAATCCGTATCCGAATAGAAGACTCGCACCGATTACCATCATGGACAGACGAGTAATCCCGACCTGGTTGAATATTGCCACCCGCACGAGCGCGTCTCCGCTCACTTCAAGTGTGGTTGCGATCAAGAGAAAGCCTAATGCCGAAAGAATCTGCGAAGTGTTCATTTGTAAGAGGAACTATCAGCCTTCCGGTATCGAGCAAAATAAAACATCATGGCGCCGCCGACAGGCAGGCGGATCAGTACGCGATAGACATGATGCGCTCGGGCATTGAGGAGGTCGCCAACAATGTTGAGCGACACTTGACTGTATTCCTATATAGGAATATAGAATCGGAGTATGAAACTCCGAGAAATGAAGTCGATCCTGCAAAATCATCCGAACACCTATCCGCGTTTTGAATTGCCGAACGGCGATTCGATTCCACCAAACTTTCACCTCACCGAAGTCGGACACGTGGCTAAAAATTTTATTGATTGCGGTGGGACAACGCGCAAAAGTGAAGCGGCTGTTCTACAAACTTACGTGGCAAACGATGTCGAGCATCGCCTCACTTCGGACCGCTTCGGCGCGATTCTCGATCTGGGTAAAGGCATCGTCCCGCATGACGATCTCGACGTGGAAGTGGAGTTCGATTGCTGCGTGATCTCGCAATACCCGGTGACCGGCTGGAAAGTTTCCAGCGATCGCCTCGACTTTCAGCTCGCGATCAAACACACCGATTGCCTCGCGAAGGACAAATGCGGGATCGACGACAATTGCGAGGCTTCGGCCTGTTGCGCGTAAGGCAATGGATTTGATCCGGATTTACCAATGCTTCTGCGACCCAACGCGGCTTCGCATCTTAAACCTGCTGCTGCAAGGGCCGCTCTGTGTCTGTCATCTGCAAGACATCCTGAAGGAGCCGCAGGTAAAAATTTCCAAGCATTTGCTCTATTTGCGTGAGCGCGACATGGTCGAAGTGGAGCGTTGCGGCAATTGGATGATTTATGCGTTGCCGGTGAAGCGTGGAAAGGAATTAGAAACGAACTTGAAATGTCTGCAGGATTGCACGCAATCGGACCCTGTCTTCGTGAAGGACTTAAAAGCGCTCGCCCGAATCGTGAAGCGCGAGCCGGTGGGCGTTTTCAATAACGGGCCTTATCCTGCAACGGTAAAAGCAAGAAGCCCACTAAGAATCGCTTCTCAGCGGGCTTCCAGTTAACCTAACCGCGTCTCGCTGGATTAAGGGAGAGGGACAAAGCCAACCTGCGATGCGATTTTTTGTCCTGGCTTACCGATGGTGAAATCAAGGAACTCTTTCGCGAGGCCGTTCGGTTCACCATTGGTGTAGTAAAAGGTGGGACGGGCGTAGGGATAGGTCTTGGCGTGCACGCTTTGCACGGATGGGAGGGCGCCGTCGATCGGCATCGTCTTCACTCCGGACGCATTGGTATAAGCAAGTCCGACGTAACCAACTCCGTTCGGATTTTTCCCGACCTCCGACGCGATCTGCTCGTTGCCCGCCATCTTCTGGGAACTACCCGCGTAATCGCGCTTCTTCATCGCAAGTTCTTTGAAGTCGGAATAGGTGCCGGACGAGGTGTTACGCGTATACACGGAAATTTTTCCGGCGGAACCACCGAGCGCGCTCCAATCAGTTACATCGCCGGCGAAGATCTGTTCCACCTGTTTTTTAGTCAGGCTTTTAATTGGATTCGCGCTGTTGACGATAACGGCGATGCCATCATAAGCCACGATTATTGGCTTCAGGTTGACGCCCTTTGATGAGGCAGCAGCAACCTCGGCTGGTTTAGCGCGTCGACTCGACATCCCGATTTGCGCGGTTCCATCAATGATGGCGGAGATGCCCGTGGTGGAGCCTTCCGCCGCGATGTCGAATGTAGTGTCGGGATGCTGCGCCTTGAATTGCTCCGCCAACTGCGGGACCAACTTCGCGCCCAGCGTGTCCGAGCCCTTGATGACGAGACGGTCAGCATGGGCCTGTGTCGTGATCGCCGTAAGGCCGAGTAATATTGCAATGGTTTTTAGTTTCATAGGATTTAAAGAACTTCGTATTTGTCGTTAGGTTTATATCGATTAGAACTTCACACTCAGGTCAGCTTGGAAGATTTGATATTTGTCCAGTGGGTTGATTGTAAACGCGTCTCCGGTCCCGCCGGTTCCCAAATCGTCGTCAATTTGCCAGCCGTAACCATAGGTCAGGTTGGCCGTGATAGCGTCAGTCACCGCGTATCCGAGCCGGACAGCGATGCCCTCCATATTTACACGGCTGTCGTAGAGGTCAGAATCAACCAGGTTGGGATCGACTGCGTATTGGTCCACATGCTGCCAAAATACGTCCATTTGCCAATCATGCTTCACTTTCAGTTTTCCGAGACCCAGCCCAATCTGATAAGCGTAGCGGTTATCGCCCTTGTCCGGATGTCCAGCTGCGGCCGCGCGTTTGTCTCCATCGAGGTTGACGGCAAGATCTCCAAAGATGCGCATTGGCAGTTCGCCGACGGTCCAGCCAAATTCTCCCGGCATGTCGAACACAAGCAGGCTGTTAATGCCCGTCTGATTACGCGAAGTTCGGCCATTTACCGGATCGAGGAAATCGGGATCACCGGAAAAATGCTTGTTAAAGGTGTCGCCGTTCCCGGTATAGTTATACATGGTAGGCGCAAGCTGAAGATAAACGGTCTTGGTGAAGTTGACCTTCGCGCCGATCTGCCAGCCGAGCATATACGCATCGGTCCTGGGTACGCCGCTCGGCGCGGGTCCGATCGAATTCTCCGGATTCTCGTCGTCATAAACGAACTGGGCAAAGTTGGCGAAGAGATCGATGGTAATCGAGCGCGGTTCCGACGCAGTCCCGGCGGATGCAACCGTCTTGCCGTCCTTGCTCATTGAGGCCACGGAACCAGCACTGGACTCTCCCCCACCTAACGAGATCTTGAAGGTATGCTTCCATTGTTCTGCCAGACCTTCAGGATTGATGTCTGGATCCCAAATCATGGAAGTAGTAACAAACGGATTAGCCATTCGGCCTGCCGTCAGTGTGACTTCCTTGATGCCTTTGTATCCAAGGTAAGCTTGTCCTACATTGATCCCGTCGTCATTTTTCGCGAATGGACCATTGTTCGAATCGGCACCGAAAGTTACGTTAGTCGAACGCGGGTTGGAGCTCGTTTCCAAACGCAGCCCGAAGAACCAATCGTCCATCAAAACGCCGCGCAAACCGAGGCGGAGGCGATAGCGCGCTCTGTTGCGCTGGGTGTTATCGCCGTTGGCGTCGAGTGTGTTAGGCGGGCCTACTTCGCCGGTTCGGATTTCGTAGCGCATACGCGTATCACCGTATAGCTCTAACTCAGTAATAGGGGTCGATAGCTTCCACTTACCCGCAGAAGTAGTAGCCGCTTCCTTTGTGAGATCCGCGCGCACCTCTTCCGCTTCCTGGTCGGTAATAAGATGTTTGCGCACGAGCAAGTCGAGCAGCGCTCCTGCATCTTGAGCGCGCACGGTTCCACCTGCCAGCATGCCGGCTGTTATTGCAACTAAGGTAAATTTTTTAACAAACATTGTTTCTCATCCTTGGGTGCGACTGGTTAGGACGCACTTAATTCTGTCGATACGTTGGTCGTCATCGTACCGATCCGTTGTTTCGGATGCGCAGAACCTAGGAAGCGATTGTTACGATCGCATGGCAGCCAAGTAACAATCAGGTGAACTTGAACAGAGCCCCGATAAGGCCGCAATTTTTCAGCGCGACGCTGTATTCCTTACAAACTTGTCATGTGAAAAAAGTGAAAAAGAATTCCCACCGCACGGCCGAATGACATACTCAGCGCGGTATTTAGTTAATAGTACCAGAAAGCCCATGTAATTATGCAAACAAGCCCCAACTCCGAATCCGGTTTTTTTAATTCACGCCTCCTTTTAGCGCTCACGCTTTGTTTAGCTGGCGCTTTCCTCGCCGTGCTCGGTCTCGCAGGGCCAAGCAAATCCGCTCCCGCCGGGGCCGGCGCGAAACCACCCTCGCAGCTCTTCAAACCGATAGTGACTGGCGCGATGTTTCACGGGGTGTCGCTTGCAGCTCGCGAGTTGCCAGGTCCGCAAAAAGCGCCACGCGTGATCGAAGAAGATCTGCGTCGCGTGCGACCAAATCGGCCGGTACCCGCGGGTTTCGTCGATGGAGTGGTGCAGACTTCGCCGGGCGCGCTCACGATACCGGGTCCGAGTCAGACCTTCGAAGGAATTAACCAGGCCGATGGTTGTGGCGGCTGCATTCCTCCCGATACAAACGGCGCTGTCGGTCGCACGCAATACGTGCAAATGGTTAACTCCGCTTTTTCTGTTTATAGCAAGAGCGGGACGCAACTGTCGGGACCAACTTCAATCAACGCCTTGTTTGGTGGATTGCCCGGAGCGTGTAAGGACAATAACAATGGTGACCCTGTTGTCGTCTACGACCAGCTTGCCGATCGCTGGATGCTGAGTCAGTTCGCCGTCCCCGGCGGTGCGGTTGGTTACCATGAATGCATGGCCATCTCGCAGACTCCCGATGCCTCAGGCCCGTACTACGTCTATGACTTTTTGCTTAATCCTGTGACGCCGGAGAAGTTTCAGGACTATCCGCACTTTGGTTTGTGGCCGGATGCATACTACATGAGCACGCATCAATTCGATCCGAACAACTACATTGGCGCGGGCGTGTTTGCATTCGAACGCGCCAAGATGCTCCTCGGTCAACACGCGCAGATGGTTTACTTTGACCTGAACACCGCCAATCCAGCATTCGGCGGACACTTACCTGCGAACCTCGACGGGTTCACCCTACCTCCCGCCGGTGCGCCCGGTTATTTCGCCGAAGTAGATAGCTCTGCCGATACTGGCTTGGGCAATAACCTGCGCATTTGGAAATTTCACGTCGACTGGACTACCCCGGCTAACTCGACCTTTGGCGTGAATGGTCAGCCGAATACAATCACGCCTGTCACGGACTTTGTTCGGCCAAATTGCGTGGAGTACACCGCGGGCTGCGTGCCGCAGCTAGGCGATCCATTTCAATTGGATCCAATCGGCGACCGCCTTATGTTCCGTCTGGCATATCGCAATTTTGGCGACCACGAATCCCTGGTCCTGAACCACACGGTTGTTGCCAATAGCACTACTGGGCAAATGGGACCGCGCTGGTACGAAGTGCGTAACCCTGGCGGGACACCAACCATTTTCCAACAAAGCACCTTCGGACCTTCGGGGCCGACCGATCTTCTGCATCGCTGGATGGGCAGCATCGCGATGGATCATAGCGGAGACATTGCGATTGGTTATAGCACCTCCTCGAGCGCGAATTTCCCGTCCATCGCATGGGCGGGACGGCTCGCCGGCGATCCTGTTAACACACTGGCGCAAGGGGAAGCACAAATGTTCGCGGGAAGCGGACCGCAGCACGGCGAATTGTTTGCCCCAAGTTTTGGCCGGTGGGGCGATTATAGCGACATGACCGTCGACCCGAGCGATGACTGCACCTTCTGGTACACAACCGAGTACTACGCACAGATCGATGCGGCGACGGGCAATTGGCACACGCGGGTCGGCAGTTTCAAATTTCCCCAGTGCGTTCCCATTACACCACCGCCCGGAACGCCCGTGATGCGCGCCACCAGCTCGAGTCTTGTCGCGGAAAACTGTTTTCCAGCCAACGGCGCGATTGATCCCAACGAACCAGTAGCGGTCAGCCTCTGCCTTAGAAATTTGGGCAGTGCCAACGGCACGAACGTCGTCGCCACGCTCGCAGCCACAGGCGGCGTAACCAATCCGGGATCTCCGCAAAGCTACGGCGCGCTCCCAGCAATTGGTGCACCCGTGTGCAGGACGTTCACTTTCACTGCCGCTAACCAGGCATGCGGCAGTCCGATTACTCTTACGCTCCAATTGCAGGATGGGGCCGTCAACCTCGGCACCGTCACATATACTTTAACGCTCGGTGCGCCGATCGCTCCACTTAAACAGAACTTCGATGGCGTGGTCGCGCCAGCGTTGCCCCCTGGCTGGACGGCGACCAATTCCCCAACCTCACAGCCGCCTACGTGGCAGACTACCACAAACGGACCAGATACGCCGCCTAATGCCGCCTTTGTCGACGATCCGATGGTGCCTAACGACAAGAGGCTCGACTCACCCTCGTTTATGGTTACCTCGTCCCTGGCCAAATTGACCTTCCGTAATAAGTGGAGTCTCGAAAGCGGTTTCGACGGTGGTGTTCTAGAAATAAAAATTGGCGCGGGAGCATTCCAGGACTGGCTGGCAGCAGGAGGCAGTTTTACCGCTAACGGCTACAACGGTACGATTAGCAGCTCTCCGCAAAACAATAGTCCCATCGTAGGCCGCATGGCATGGACCGGAAGTTCGGGCGGGTATGTTACGACGCAGGCGAACTTCCCGCCATCGGCGGCCGGACAGAGCGTGCAACTGCGTTTCCGCATGGGTTCAGACCTACAGGTGGCTGGAGTAGGCTGGTGGGTTGACGGTGTTTTGGTAAGCGAAGGCTTCAGTTGCTGCAACGGAAACCTTGTCACAGTTGTATCCAGAAAAACTCACACCGGCGTCGGTGATTTCGATATTGACTTACCCTACAGTGGGAAACGCGGAGTGGAATGTCGAAGCGGCGGAGCAAATGGCAATTATAAGCTCGTCTTTACCTTCGCGACGGCGGTGACGAACTGCGGCACCGCTAGCACTGGAGTGGCAAGTAGCGGGCCTAATGCTAACCAATGCACGGTGAACCTTTCCGGCGTACCTAATGCTCAGTACATCCAGGTCAATCTCAACGGCGTCGTCACTCCCAGCGGCACCGGCAACGTGACCGGCCCACAAATGGGTGTGCTGGTGGGCGACACTTCCGGCAACGGCTCAGTCAATTCCTCGGATGTGAGCCAGACCAAAGTTCAATCAGGTATTGCTGTAGGTAGCGGTAATTTCCGGGAAGATGTTCTGACCAATGGAGCTATTAACAGCACGGACGTGTCGGTCGTGAAGTCGGCGTCCGGCTCGGCTTTGCCTTCCCCACCATAAGCGATACACGGGCGTTTCGTTCCAGTAACAATATTGTGAGTCTTTTTATCGTTAGGCATCTTGCTTATGAATAAACTGCACCTGCTCTCATTAGTGTCGATAACGTTGGGTCTGTTTTGTTGTTTGGCCTTGGCGCAACCGGAACAGGAAACAGGTTTGGAAGGGGTTATAACCATAAGTCCCATTCACGGCGGACCCGCGAGGATCGGCGAAGTTGATTCAAGACCCTTTGCCAATATCGATTTCGTTGTGAAAAAGGGCGACGATACAGTCGCCTCTTTCAAAACAAACGATCAGGGGCGCTTTCGCATTCGGTTAGCCCCGGGTCATTACACCGTTTCCATTAAAGACGGAAGACGCGGAATCGGACGTCGCGGACCGTTTGAGGTGGATGTGATTGCCGGTCAGATTAACCAAGTTCAGTGGACGTGCGACAGCGGTATGCGGTGAGTAGTTGGGCTTGCAGCAAGAGCTAACGCCGATTGTAAGGCGCCCGCGGCCGCGAGCCTCTCGATGCGGGTTGCTTCTCCGAAAGCCGCAGCTGATCTTTCTCAATAGATGAACCGCAGTCCCATCACCGGCCGCTGCTATTGTGGAGAAATACGTTTCAGCGCCACCTCGGAACCTTTCCATCCCTCAAATTGCCACTGCGAAAACTGCCGGCGAGCCATTGGTGCCCAGGCCGTCGCCTGGATCACGGTAATGCATACCGACTTTCGCTTCGAACACGGAACTCCGAGCCGGTATCGCACGGATACGGATGCGTGGAGAACGTTCTGCGGCCGCTGCGGGACTTCTCTAACTTATGAGCACCCCAATCATCCCGACGAAATCGATATCACGACTGCAAGTCTTGATCATCCAGAAGATTTTCCTCCGGCGAGAGACTCGTTTCCAGAAGAAAAGCTTCCCTGGGTTGAGCTGATCCGGCATTAGAAATGGTTCTTAAAATGAATTTACGGTGGGAAATTGCGCGGCAAAGCCGTCATCCTAGCCTTCTCCCACAGGGAGCAGGCACCGCCTCTCCCTTTGGGAGAGGGTCGGGGTGAGGGTGTTTTCGGTTTTTAAAACCACTGCAGAGCCCGTCCTTTGAAACCAAGTCTTGAGTGAAGTCTGCCATCAAAATACTCAAGCGATTCGTTCGTTCGCGCAGCCTAACATTTGCGCTCGGTCTCGGTAGGCCAGGCGCACAACAAACTCTGCGCTGGAAGAGGCATCGCATATATTATCGAAGCAAGTCTTCCGACCCAAAGCACATCGAACGCTTACTATTACTTGGGCAACGATGTGAATACAATCTACCGAGAAACATTGCTCCAGAGTTTATTCTGGATGCGGGTAGTCAAATTGGTTTGGCCACGCTCTTTTTCTCCGAGTATTTTCCAGATGCTAGGATCGTATGCTGCGAGCCATCGAGCGACAACCTCAAGCTTCTTAAGCTAAACACGGCGCACCTGCCGAACGTTACCATCTTGCATTGCGCTCTGGGTAAGAGAACTGGTGCAGGCAATGTCCTGCAACCGGTAGCTAGTGACTATGCCAATGTGAAGGTGGTTGAGAATTCTTCGGGCGGTATTCCCATTTACGACTACAACGAGGTACTTAAGTTATCCGGTGTCCCCAGGTTCGATCTTATCAAGGTTGATATAGAAGGAAGCGAATACCCCTTTATCAGCTCAATGGACGATCATCAACTGGCACAGTGTAAATGGATCGTTGGCGAGGTTCATGGAGTTGATGAATGGCTTCTGCTTGATCGGCTCGCGAAACACTTCGTCATCGACATTCGCAAAACTATGGGGGACAGGCCGAGTAAATTTCACGCCTGCAATCGTTCGCAAATGGAAACATTTCTAGAAGACTTCGATCTTTCCATTTTGCAGAAATAACGTCACGAGCGCGTTGCAACCAAAGCCTGCCTGATTACGCGATCAAACTCGTTAGGTATTATCGCTTCAAATAGAGCGTGAGCGTGCCGAAATCGATTATGCCGTGATGGCGTTGCAGAATTTCCGAACCCAGCAAACCGACAACCGGCGGCGTGGCATCGAGCATCTTTCCATGTATCAGACCTCCCAGGTCCATGACGCCGACTTCTTTTTTCCGAAGCTGGACGCTGCCGATCGAAAGCCTGTTCAGGGTAGCGAGCTGAAGACCGCGCGCACTTAAGTTAACACCGGCGGATCGGTAGGGTGTATCGCGCAGCGGAATCTTCATCCCACGCATGAAACGCCGGTGCATTAACGTAGCGAATGCGCCGGTATCGACCATCAACACCGCAGCCGCGCCATTGACGGCACCGTCAACGTAGAGATTGAAATTTTTGCCGACACGGAGCGGCACGGCGCGAAGGCCGCGGAAGTCGTATCCCGGAACAGTTCCGGACAACCTTGGATCGATCTTAAGAACGAGTGTCTGTGTCTGACAATCGACAATGGCGCTGGTGGGAAAAAGAACATCAGCGCCGAGGATACCATCAATCGGTTCCTCATCTAACATCTTCGCAGCCTGAGTCGAACTGCTCAAATCGATCAGCACCATCGGTTCATCAATCAAGTTCAGGGCGCCAAGCTGTAAACGACGGGCAATGGCCACGCTATTAAACGCTCCATTGATTTGGAGCCGAGTGGGAATTTTCGATTTCAAAGGAATGGAGGTGAGACCGAAATAATCGCGCCGGTTTAGCGCGATCGCACTCACGGGCGCTCCGGTATCGACACCAAGCCGGGCGGGTTTGCCGTTGATGACGACGCGCACGAGTAAGTGATTCTGTTGCGAACGTTCCAGTGGCAGTGTCTCAAACTGGAAGTTTCGGGGGAGAGAGCGCGAAGCAGAAAGGCCAATGCTCGATGAAGCGAACAGGAACGCGACGACAACGACCGCGGATTTGCCACGAAATGATGGAAAACAAGGAATCACGCGCGGCAGGATAGCGTATTTCATTGTTTGCGCCCCGAAATTTCGCGATGAGGCAATTCTTGCGCGGGCGAAGCTTTGACGAGAACCTTTCAACCAACCGACACCCAATGGACACGAAATTCTTCATCTCGATCTTCCTTCTCGCCACTGTTTCCAGTTTTGCGCAACCAGCGCCCCCCGCCGCGACGGCGAAACACCCATTCACCTTTGAAGACATGATGTCGCTGAAGCGCGTGGGCGAACCGGTTCCGTCGCCGGATGGAAAATGGATCGTGTTCGGAGCAGAGGACGTGAACCTAGAAGCAAACACAAAGACTTCACATCTGTGGATCGTGCCGGCGACGGGCGGAGAAGCGCGTCGATTAAATCAAACTCCGATGGCGGAAGAGCGCCCACGGTTTTCTCCCGACGGTCGACGCATTATCTTTACGTCGAAGGCGACCGATCCAACACAAATCTGGATGAGCGATTTTGATTCGAACGCAGGCGCGCTCGTCGGCCAGCCGCGTCAGTTAACAAATATTTCAACGGGAGCTGATGGCGGAATGTGGGCGCCCGACGGCAAGAACATCGTTTTTGTTTCGTCGGTTTATCCGGAAGCGAAAACCGATGCGGAGAACAAGCTGCGCGATGAGGAGCTGAAGAAGAGCAAAGTGAAGGCGAAGATCTTTTCTCGCCTGTTCTATCGGCACTGGAACGCATTTTACGAATTCAAGCGCAGTCATCTTTTCGCGATGGGCGCGGATGGAAAAACGCCTGCGCGCGATCTCACGCCCGGCGACCACGATGTGCCTCCATTCTCGTTAGGCGGCCAGGATATGTATGCGATTTCGCCGGATGGTCAGGAGCTCGCCTACACGAGCAACATCGATGAGGTCGAAGCGACAAGTACGAACAACGAGATTTTCATCGTGCCGATCGCGGGCGGCACGCCGAAGAAGATTTCCACGAGTCCGGGAAGCGATTCGACACCGTTGTATTCGCGCGATGGAAGATTTGTGGCGTGGCGCTCGCAAGCGCGCGCCGGCTACGAGGCGGATAAGGAATCACTCGCAGTTTGCGATCGAATGACCGGCGAGATTCGTGATGCGACGCAAAACTTCGATCGCTCTGTCGGAAGCTTCGCCTGGTCGCCCGATTCGAAAACCGTATTTCTTTCCGCCGAGGATCATGGCGAATCGCCGATCTACGCGCTGGCCCTGGAAGCGTCGCAACCCACGGAAGTTGTAAGGCTTCACGCTGACGATCTGACGTTTGACGCAAACGGAAATTTATTTTTCACCCGCATGTCGATTGCGATGCCTAACGAGATTTGGCGACTCGATGTATCGCAAGCGAAGCGGGATCCTGTTGCCGTGACACACCTGGACGATGCGCTGCTGTCGCAAATCGATATGCAGCCGAGCGAGGCCTTCACGTTCAAAGGCGCAAATAGCGATGACGTCCAGGGGTTCATCATCAAACCACCGGGATTCGATCCGAACAAAAAATATCCGCTCAAGTTTTTGCTTCACGGCGGGCCGCAGGGGGCGTGGGGAAATTCGTGGACGTATCGTTGGAACGCGGAACTCTTTGCCGCAAACGGCTATGTCGTTGTCATGATCAACTTTCACGGCTCGACGGGGTACGCGCAGAAGTTTACGGATGCGATCCAGGGGGATTGGGGCGGTAAACCGTATGTCGATCTTATGAAAGGACTCGATTACGTAGAGAAAACTTATCCATTCATCGACAAGAATCGCGAGGCAGCGCTGGGCGCGAGCTACGGCGGCTATATGGCGAATTGGTTGTTAGGCCACACCGATCGCTTCAAATGCATCGTCTCGCACGACGGTATGTTCAACACCGAGTCCGCCTTTGGCACAACGGAAGAGCTTTGGTTTGCGGAATGGGAATTCAAAGGTCCGCCTTGGAAGAATCGCGAACTTTACCGCAAATGGTCGCCGCATTTGTTCGCCGAAAAATTTAAAACGCCGACGCTGGTCGTGCACGGCCAGCTCGATTACCGGCTCGATGTTAGCGAAGGCTTCCAGTTATTCACGACCCTGCAGCGACTAAAGGTACCGTCGAAGATGTTGTACTTTCCAGATGAGGGTCATTGGGTTTTGAAGCCGCAAAATTCGCGGCTCTGGTACAAAACAGTAAACGAATGGGTTGACCAATGGTGCAGGTAGAGGCGATTGACCACAATCGCGCGCGGGCGGTTCGGTGAACCGCCCCTACCTCTGATCAATTAAAGTGCCTAACGAGTGTGAAGCCCGACGCTCTCCAGCCAACAATTCTCATCGTCGATGACGAGAAGCATACGCGTGATGGATTGCGCCGTTTGCTCGAGGATGAGTACGACACGTACGTGGCGGAGGACATTCGCGGTGCGATGGACGTGATGGAACGCGAACCGATCGATGTTCTGATTACCGATCTGCGACTCGCGGGTGAAGACGGAATGACGTTGATCGATCGCGCGCTCAAACTGCCGCATCCGCCCATCGCCATCATGATGACGGCCTACGGTTCTGTCGATACGGCAGTGGAGGCGATGAAACGCGGCGCCTACGATTTTGTGACGAAGCCGCTCAATCTCGACAAAGTCGAAATGCTGATCGCGCGCGGTTTGCAAAGCCGCCGCATGGAACAGGAAAATCGCACGTTGCGTCAGCAGGTGGACGAACGTTACGGACTCGAGAATGTTATCGGCGAATCCCCCGCTTTACGTGAGGTGCTCGATACGATCCGGCAGATCGCGCCATCTTCCGCGAATGTTTTGATCGAAGGGGAAACGGGAACGGGCAAGGAACTCGCGGCGCATGCCATTCATAACCTGAGCCGAAGACACAAGGCGAAATTTGTCACCGTCCATTGCGCCGCGCTTTCGCCCACTTTGCTCGAGAGCGAACTCTTTGGACACGAACGCGGCGCGTTTACCGGCGCGCACGAACGACGAATTGGCCGCTTCGAACAGGCCAACGGCGGCACGATTTTTCTCGATGAAATCGGCGAGATCGATGCGAGCACGCAGGTGAAATTGCTACGTGTGATCAGCGAAGAGCGCGCCTTCGAACGCGTCGGCGGCAACCAACTTTTGCGCGCCGATGTGCGCCTGATCGCAGCGACGAACAAGGACCTGGCGCGTTTAGTCAAGGAAGGGAAATTTCGCGACGATCTCTACTTCCGTCTCAACGTCGTGCATCTGACCATGCCGCCATTGCGCGAACGGAAGGAAGATATTCCGCTTCTTGTGCGCGAATTTTTACGGCATTTCTCCAAAGCGAATGAGAAACCGCTCTTGGAACTTACTTCCGATGCCATGAATATGCTGCTGACTTATGAATGGCCCGGCAATGTGCGCGAACTGCGCACCGCGATCGAGCACGGTGTTGTCATGGCCACGGGTCCGAAAATTACGCTGCGCGATCTGCCGGCAAACGTCCGCAATGCTGTGATGAATGTGCTGCCTGCTGGCATCACTCCCGCTAAGGCTTATGGGGAAAAATCAAGTCCGCTGGATCTTCACGCGACGGAAAACCGATTAATTATGCAGGCACTTGCGACCACGGAGGGAAATATAACCGCGGCTGCGAAAAAGCTGGGAATCAGCCGGCGAACGTTACATCGCAAGATCAATGAGATGAATTCAAAGGAAAATTCCGAAACTGGAAATCCGAAGTCCGAAAAAAGGAACGATTGATGACAACGGATCTTCGTTCGGACTTCGTCATTCGGATTTCGGAATTATCACACCATGCCAGGTAGCGCCGATGCCATTCAACGTCTCGTGCACGCCATCGAAGCTGGTGGCGCGGCGGTTTGGTTGCGGCGCGGCCTCGCGGTGGTGGTGGTGGTAGCGCTCTCGCTTTTCTATTTCATTCACGAATTCCGCGGGCTCGCGACTTCGCAGGCGATGGATCAGGCGCAGATCGGGCGCCAGATAGCGAGTGGACATGGCTGGCGGACAAATTTGATTCGGCCGCGTGCGATCGGGCAATTGCAAAGCAACGGTAAGATCGTGTCGCAGAAGATTTGGACCGATACGTATAATGCACCACTTCCGCCTTTCGTTAACGCGATCGCTCTTTTCCCGGTGAAAGGGCATTGGAAAATGACGCCGCGCGACATCATATATGCCGGCGACAAAGCGATCGTGTTTGTTTCCATTTTGTTCTTTCTCGGCTCGATCGTGGTTTTGTTTTTCATCGCGCGACGGCTTTTTGATCAACGCGTGGCCTTACTCGCATGTTCGCTTGTGTTTATTTGCGACACGATTTGGCAATACTCCCTCACGGGCCTGCCGCAGATGTTGTTGTTGTTTCTGTTTAGCCTAACGATCTATAGCCTCCTTAGGGCCGTGCAGGCGCAATATGGAGGCGGGGCAGTCGGCATCTGGCTCGTCCTCGCCGGCCTGGGCTTTGGCTTGCTTGCTCTTACGCACGCGCTCACCATCTGGATCTTTCTCCCCGCGTTAATTTATTGCGTGTTTTTCTTCAAACCGCGCGGATACGCCGCGGTCATTGTTCTGGTTGGGTTCCTCATTCTTTATGCGCCTTGGCTGGCGCGAAATTATATCGTCTGCGGCAACCCCGGTGGCGTCGCGATCTATTCTGTCCTGGACGGTATTCGCCAAAGCGAGGCGGGTTGGATGCGGCACGTGGATCTGGATTTCGAAGGCATCAGCCCTGGATATTTTCGCGCCCGGCTCACAACCGAATTTACCAGACAGCTCGGCCGTCTTTTTGAGTATCTGGGCTGGAGCGTTGTGGCCCCGCTATTCTTCGTTAGTCTCATGCATCGGTTTAAGCGGCCGGAAACAGCGGCGATGCGCTGGATGATTCTTTTCATGTGGGTCGGCGCAGTCGTGGGCATGTCGATTTACGGCATGCACGAAGAACAAGGCTTCACTGCCAACCAGCTTCATCTTCTCTTCGTCCCAGTGATGACATGTTACGGCTTCGCGTTCCTGCTTGTGTTATGGAACAGATTGGACATCGATCTTGGCCTGACACGGATTGGTTTCCTCGTGCTGCTGTTTCTGCTCTGCGGCTGGCCGATAATTTACACGATTGCTCTGGCGCCAAACAAATCGCCTGTGCGTTGGCCGCCGTATATTCCGCCCTATATCGCTGTGCTCAATGATTGGATGAAACCGCAGGAGATCACCGCGTCCGACATGCCCTGGGCCATCGCGTGGTATGCGGATCGACCGGCGGTGTGGCTGCCGGAAAGCGTCAAAGCAATGACCGATCTAAATGATTACCAGACCCTGGGTGCGCCAATTAACGGACTCTATCTCACTCCGGTCAGCGGAAGCCTAAATACGTTGAGCGACATCATGAAAGGTGAATACAAAGACTGGGCGGTGGTGATCTTGCGAAGTATCGATGTCCAGAAATTTCCGTTACCGTGGGTGACGCTGCTCGGTCTGGAAAGTGAATGCATGTTTTTCAGCGACCACAATCGGCAAAAGAACCAGGGCCGTTGATCAGAACGCTGAGCGAGACGTTTCCTTCGAGAGTTTGCGGTTTACGGGAACGACATAGCGGTCTTGAATACGAACGTGGCGCAGGAGAAAAAAATCTTTGGCACCGATGGCGTGCGCGGTGTCGCCAACGTTGAACCGGTCACGGCGGAAACGGCGTTGAAACTTGGGCGGGCTGCCGCTCACGTTTTTACACAATTAAATCCACGCATCTTGCCGAGTGGAACGCGGCCAAAAATTGTTCTGGGAAAGGACACGCGCCTTTCCGGGTACATGTTGGAAAATGCGCTTGTCGCCGGTATCACCTCGTTAGGCGTTGACGTCTTGCTCATCGGTCCGTTGCCGACTCCAGGCGTCGCGTACATTACGCGTTCGCTTCGGGCCGATGCCGGCATTGTCCTCTCGGCTTCGCACAATTCCTACGAAGATAACGGCATAAAATTTTTCCGTCACGACGGTTACAAGCTCGACGACAAAATCGAACAACAAATCGAGGAGCTTGTTTTTACCGGAGAGATCGATTCGATCAGGCCGACGGCCGGAAAAATCGGGCGAGCCCGTCGTATTGACGATGCGCTTGGTCGGTACGTTGAATTCGCGAAGACCAGTTTTCCGCGCGGTCGATCGCTGGAGAAAATGCGGATCGCCATCGATGTCGGCAACGGCGCCGCCTACAAATCGACGCCTTGTATCCTGCGTGAGTTGGGCGCGGATTTGACCATCACGCATAACGAACCGAACGGCACCAACATCAACGCCGAGTGCGGCAGCACTTATCCGGCGGAAATTCAGCGCATCGTCAAAGAAAGCGGCGCGCAAGTTGGTATCACGCACGATGGCGATGCCGATCGCGTTTTGCTTTGCGACGAAAAAGGCGAAATCGTGGACGGAGACGAGATCCTCGCCATCGCGTCGATCGATTTGCTCGGGTCGGGCCAGCTTCGCGAAAATACTTTGGTCGCGACGGTGATGAGCAACTTCGGCCTCGACGAAGCGCTGACCGCGAAAGGCGGCAAAGTTCTCCGCACAAAAGTCGGCGACCGTTACGTGATCGAGGAAATGGTGCAGCGGAACCTGAATCTTGGCGGCGAACAGAGCGGACACATGATTTTCCGCGACTTTACAACGACCGGCGATGGCATTGTCAGCGCTCTCCAGATTTTGCGCATTATGCAGGCGAGTGGACGTCCCTTGAGTGATTTGAAGAAATGCCTAACGAAATATCCACAGGCGCAGCGCAATTTGCGCGTGAGAGAAAAACCGCCGCTGACGGAACTACCGGACGTGATGAGACTGGTAAATGAAACCGAAAAGGAACTTTCCGGTAAGGGGCGCGTGCTCCTACGCTATTCGGGAACGGAACCAAAAATTAGATTGCTCATTGAGGGCCGCGAGTTAGATCAAATCGACCAACACGCGAATCGAATTGCCGATGCAATCCAACAAGCGATCGGGAGTAATTGAAAGCAACGAGCGAACGCGCTGTCATCCCGAACGAAGTGAGGGACCTCACTACGACGAGGGATCACGCTGTAAACGCATGATAGCAATGACTTCAAAGGCGAGGTCCTTCGCTTCGCTCAGGATGACGGGCTTTTTGTTTTTATGACGCTATCGCAGGTGATCGAAGCGCTCCTCTTCAGCGCGCAGAAACCACTGACGGCGCGAGAACTTCTTACCGCCGTAAAAAACGCCGGCGGCGCGGACGAGCTTTTGCCTAACGAGTTCGCCGGTGCAAAGGAAGCTGAGATCGCAGCCGCGCTCGAAAAATTGAAGGTGGAATACATCGAACGGACGCGAGCGTTTCAGCTGGTGGAGAAGGCAGAGGGCTGGCAGCTCGCAACAGATCCGGTCTATGCGCAATGGGTCCAGCAACTTTATCCGGCGCCAAAAACTGCACGGATGAGCGCACCCGCGCTGGAAACACTCGCGATCATTGCATATCGGCAACCGATCACCCGGGCCGATGTCGAAGCTGTGCGCGGCGTGGCCGTCGATGGCGTACTACAAAACCTGATGGAGCGGGGCCTGGTCAAAATTGCGGGACGCGCGGAACTGCCGGGGCGGCCGCTGCTTTACGAGACGACACAATCTTTTCTGGATCATTTTGGTTTGCGCAATCTCACCGAGCTGCCGAACGCGGAGGAATTGAAGCGCCGCCATTTACCGACTGCTGCTCCAGCACAAGCACCGGCGAAAACGAACGAACCGGAACCGGCGAAGTGAATGCGCGGTTTGCTGTTGCGTGACATGCGCTTAACGTTCTGAACCCATGAATAAATTTGCCATCGGTTGTGGTGGGATCGTCGTCGTCATCGTTCTGATTCTAATCGTCGGAGGAATCGCGATTGCGGGAAGTTATAATCGCCTCGTCGGCTTGCAGCAGAACGTCGATGCCAAATGGGCGCAGGTGCAGAACGTTTATCAACGGCGCGCAGATCTGATTCCCAATTTGGTTAACACGGTCGCAGGCGCGGCCAATTTCGAAAAATCCACGCTCGAAGCGGTAACTAACGCGCGAGCGAGCGTCGGGCGCGTTCAACTCGACCCGAACAAAGCGCCGACGGATGCGGCGCAACTGGAACAATTCCAGGCAGCGCAAGGCCAACTCAGTAATGCGCTCTCGCGTTTGCTCGTGGTGAGCGAGCGTTACCCGGAGTTGAAAGCGAATCAAAATTTCCAGCAGCTGCAGGCGCAGTTGGAAGGAACGGAGAATCGTATCTCGGTTGAACGCGGAAATTTCAATGAGGCCGTGCAGACTTACAACACGACCGTGCGCAGGTTCCCGACCAATTTGTTTGCCGGTATGCTTGGATTCCAGCCGCGACCGTTCTTTAACGCGCAGCCGGGAGCGGAGAAGGCACCGACGGTAAACTTCAACTTCGGAAACGCAACGCCGTCACCTGCGCCCGCGGCTACTCCGTAGTTGAAGATTATTTCGCGCGTCGTCCTGAGCGAAGCGAAGGATTTCACGAGAAATTACGCGGCAGATAGTTTGAGAGATGTTTCGCTTCGCTGAACATGACACCGCGAAGAAAGTATCACTACTCGTTAGGCCCTCATATTAGAACAATATTCTCTTTCACTGCGAGCTTGCTGCTTTTTTTTGCAACCGCGTTTGCTGCAGAAACTATCCCGCCAAAGCCGCCGGGTTATTTCAACGATTACGCCGGCGTCGTTCCGAAAGATGTTGCCCTGCAGTTGAACGAGAAACTCGCGCAGTTCGAGCGTGAGACTTCAAATCAAATCGTCGTCGTGGTGTGGCCCGATTTTCCATCGGCCAGTTCCCTGGACGATTTCACCCAAAGAACTTTTCAAGCGTGGAACATCGGACAGAAGGGAAGAAACAACGGCGCGCTTTTGTTTGTCTTCGTAAACGATCACAAAATGCGGATCCAAACCGGCTACGGTCTGGAGGGCGCAATGCCGGATGCGATCTGCTTCGACATTATTCAAAATGTCATCGCGCCCCATTTTAAGCGGGGCGACTACGTCGGCGGCCTGGCCGCGGGAATCGAAGCGATGATGCAGGCCGCGCGCGGCGAATATAAAGGCAGCGGCAAAACCGTGGCGGAAGCTCGGAGTCACGGCAACGGTAGCGCGATCCCATTCGTGATCATTTTCGTCATCGTGATGATCATGATTGCCCGCGCATCGCGCCGACGCGGTCGCGGATTTAGCGGCCGCGGACCCTTCATCGGTCCGTTTATGGGAGGATGGGGCGGCGGCGGAGGCGGTTGGTCGGGCGGTGGAAGTTCGGGGGGCGGATTTAGCGGCTTCAGCGGCGGTGGCGGATTCAGCGGCGGCGGCGGTGCGAGCGGGAGTTGGTGATTACTCGTTAGGCGAGGGGCAATTTTACAACCCAACCGGATGGCGCGCTTCGAAGTGGCGCGGTTCGCGATAACTCAGGCGCCAACGTGGAGCCCAGTGGCGATTCGGTCTGGTTTCGTTCCACTCCGTCGTGTCAAAACGGAGGCCCGCGATCACAGCAAAGGCGTGCCCATTTCGCGCGTAAATCGTAATCCATTTTCCTTTGCCTCTGCTGCCGTAACAACGAAATTCGTTTGAGCTAATCGGCGATCGGATTAAGCCCGATGCGCCTAGTAGGTAGGAGACGCTACCCGAGCAATCGTACCCTTTATCAAAAAACGTCTTATGTCCGCCACCATAACGATACGGCTTGCGGTGAAGTTGGTTACCCGCCCAGATGGCTCGTTTCACCGCTAATGGCGCGTCCGCCGGCGCGGCGGCCGAACCGAAGAACAACAGCGCTCTCGATCCCGGCACTACGGGACCAGACGAGGAAAATGATTCCGTGCCGAGGGTAGGCGCCGCGATTCCGGCGATGGCGACGAGAAATAAAATATTACGATAAAGACGGCTCATCGGCTGAGGCGTTGCACATTTATAGCCGAAGACTGGATCGTCAACGCACGAGGCGTGTTCTTCACAATGTTTGCAACTTTGGCAATACAAAACTTTTGGGAGATGGCATTGTGCTCGCCGATGCGAACGGACGAATTTCTGGGCAAGCTTGATCATGATCGCATCGTGCGCGCGATCCGTGAGGCCGAGGAAAATACCTCCGGAGAAATTCGTGTTTTTTTGCAGCGCGGGACCTTAAAGGGCGATGCGCTGGCGGCGGCGCAAAAGCAGTTTCGCAATTTAGGAATGGAGAAAACGAAAGAGCGCAATGGCGTTCTCATTTTTGTTGCCCCGCGCGCGCGAAAATTTGCCGTCATCGGCGATGACGGCGTCCATCAGAAGTGCGGCGAAGAATATTGGACGCGTTTGGTTGACTCGATGCGCGAACATTTCCAAAAGGAAGATTTCACCCAGGCGTTGCTGGAAGCGATCGGGCGAACAGGTGAATTGCTGCGGCAGTATTTTCCGAAACAGGGCGGTGCCAAAAATGAACTTCCGGACGAGATCATCGAAAGCTAAGGGTCGGAAATCCGCACTTGCAAATTGAGCGGTTTGGTGTTGATTCCACGTCCCGCAGCGAGTTTTTAAGTTACGCCGTAGGTCCCTGGGTTTACATCGCTTGATGCCTAACCACACTCGCCAGGGGAAACCCGGCGCAGAAGGAGATACCGGAAAGTAGAAACCGGAAATCGGAGAGCACAGAACCTTTCCGCAATCCGATCTCCGCTTTCCGCTTTTTGAAAAAATGCCAATCCGTTACGGTCGTTTCGAAATGCCCAAAACGCTCTCAAAGGACGAGAGCACAGCCACTGAAACTTTCGCCAGGTTCACCGCCGAACCATTTGAAGCCGGCTACGGCCACACGGTCGGAAATTCGCTTCGGCGCGTGTTGCTTTCTTCGCTCGAAGGCGCGGCCATTACCGCCGTTAAAATCACCGGCGCACAACATGAATTCGCCACTTTGCCGGGCGTGATGGAAGATGTTACTGACATCGTTCTCAATCTTAAGCGAGTGAAGTTCAAAGCCGCCGACCACGAAGCGCGCAAACTTTCGCTTTCGGTTAACAAGGAAGGGTCAGTGACGGCCGGCGATATTCAGACCGTACAGGGTTACGACGTGCTGAATCCGAAACAGGTTATTTGCACGCTGGACAAGAAACATAAGTTCGACGCCGAACTAGAAGTGCGCGTCGGACGCGGTTTCGCCACCGGAGAAGAAAATAAGCGCGCGGATCAGCCGATTGGGCTCATTCCGATCGATTCCATTTTTTCACCGGTCACACGCGTAAAATACGCGGTCGAGAATACACGCGTGGGACAGCGCACCGATTACGACAAGCTCGTCCTCGACGTTTGGACAGATGGCCGATTGACTCCGGACGATGCGTTGCTGCAGGCGTCCGCGATCTTGCGTCACCACCTAGATGTCTTCGTGAACTTCAACGAGGACGTAATCGAATTCGATGAGACCCCGGCGGGCGTGAGCGAGGAAAATATGAAGCTGAAGAAGCTTCTCAATATGAGTGTGAACGAAATCGAGCTGAGTGTGCGCGCGGCGAATTGCCTGAACAACGCGAACATCACAACGGTGGGGCAGCTTGCGCAAAAGACGGAAGCGGAAATGCTGAAGTATCGTAACTTCGGCAAGAAATCGCTGAACGAAATCAAGGACAAGCTTCAGCAGTTGAACCTGGGATTGGGAATGAAGTTCGATGCGGGTCTGGTGGAAATACCCGGTGCTGGAGTTGAAGGCGCGGGCGCGAACGGGGCGGCGGCAGTCGGTCCGGAATAATTCGTCAGGCAAAACAACCGCTCGTAAATGAAGTCATGAGACATCAAAAGAAAACCGTCAAACTGGGACTAACCGCGGCGCATCGCAAAGCGCTCCTGGCCAATCAGGTTTGCAGTTTAATTCAGCATCAGCGCATCAAGACGACGCTGGCGAAAGCTAAAGCTGTTCGTCCGCTTGCGGAAAAAATGGTCACGCTCGGGAAGAAGAATTCTCTCCACGCGCGACGCACTGCTCTCGCGGTGCTGCGGCAGAAAGATGCCGTGCAAAAACTTTTCGCCGACATCGCGCCGCGCAGCGCCGAGCGCAAGGGTGGATACACCCGGATTATCAAGCTCGGTGAACGCAAGAGTGACGCCGCACGCGTTGCCTTCATCGAGTGGGTCGACGCGCCCGAAGCCGTGTCCGAAATCGCAACCGATGACGCCGACAAAAAGCGCAAGCCTGCCAAAGCGGAAGCGGAGCCGAAATCCGCGCGCAAATCGAAGAAGAGCGAAGAGCCGGACACGAAATAACTCGTTAGGCAACAATTTGTTTTCGCGCGTTGATTCGTTAGGCGCGACGCGATGAAGGGTGTCCCAAAACCGGAACATCCGATTCCCGAACGCGAAACGAATGGGTAGTCTGTGCAAATTCCGTTCGCTCGCTAAGAAACAGCCTTCCAGCCGCTTATAACTCAATCTCTCGAGGTGGCACGGCGAGTGCATAAGAGATGTGCACCTTATGAATACTACGTGCATGAACCCAAGAGTTTTTGGAACCGATGACCGCGAAGATGAAGCAGCTTCGCACGAATCAACTTACGCGCTTCTGGTGCGCTCGGAAGAGAAGGAAAGAACTTTACTGGAGACAGTGGTTTATTTTTTGGTTGTTCTGAGTGCGATCGCCGCGATTTGGCAATTCGTAAAGCAACCGATTGCGTTGCCGCTCGAGGCCGTCACAACAATTACGGATGTAACGCGGATCAGCGCGAGACCAGTTCACCAGCTGACAAACGTCCGCGGTTAAGACCGAGGCTTCGCTACCAGTTTTCCGGAGTTAAATCCGGCCCGACCACATGATCTCCGCTGAGGACCTGAGGCTGGGGTGCGATCCCGTTGGAGCGAGGTATTGCATCCGCCGAGCTATCCGGCGTGTGGTGGAATGAAGCATGATACCAGATGACCGAATCCTGATCGACCAGGGACTCGTTCGTTAGAAACTGATCGAGATTAGCCTCGGTATTCGTATTGTTGAACGGATTTCTGCCGTCATCAATCTCGGCCTGCAGATTGGTTGCTCCCGTTTTGTAATGGAGAAACCACATGTCGCCGCCGGCATAGGCATCGGCTTCGCCGTCATTTGCGCCTGGAGTAAAGACATAACTGCGGGCGCCACCCTTGATGCGATAGCGGTGCATCAAATTCCCTGTTCGAAAAATTTTCTTTTCGGTTGGGATCAAACCGGTTGGGCGCAGGAAATCTGGCTGACTGGAAGAAACTGACTTGTTAGGCAGCTCGTAAATTGAGTTAGCGGTCCCGTTCACGTCGAAGTCAAAACGGTAGAACATGTGATGATCGTGGACCTGACACGTGCAGGCGTTGACGATTGCGCCAAAACCGAAACGCGGCCGAATCGTTCCATCCGTATCGAAACGCCATTCGCTGATGTAGCGATACCAACCCGCTTCCATCTCGGAAACGAGCACGACTTCACTGCCCTGCCGGTAGAGCACAACGCCGCGAAAATTTCCCATGTCAGTTCCATTCTCTATTTCGGTAGTGGCAGGGCTTGTGCCGCAATCGAGAAAGCCTGGCGTCTGCGAATTCGGGTCTTCGGCTCGGCAGGCCTGAAAAGAACCTTCCTGCCATTGCCAATCGCGATATGGTCCACACGGGTCGCCCACATATTTGATGTTCAAAATCGGAACGTGCGCGCGCTTCAAAACGGAAATGCCTTTATATTTCACGTCTCGCAATTCGATCGCCGACGCACGTGTCCCGGATGAAGCCGCCGGACGTATGAAGACCATGTCCCAAAGTGTCGTCGCGCCATCCGTGACCGTAAGTTGATATTGGCCAGACGTGCCGCGTGCGATGGTGGATTGGTTCCCCGCGTCCACGCCACACGCCGAACCTTCCACCCCAGCTTCTCGCGGCGAGCCTTTTGGGTAACGCAAAATTGTTTTCTCTGCCAGATTGACACCGACGATTTCGTTTTGGAAACCGTTGCCGTCTTCGCTCGGCATCACGCCGACAAGAATAATGCGCTGTCGTTGGCGCGATTTCCCCGCAACCTGTTCCCGAACCGGCGGCATCGGATGATATGTCGCCAAATTGCGTGAATTAATTGCCGGACCGAAAAACGAATTTTGCATGAGCAACGTAATCGCGTCCTGAAATTCCGCGTCATTGGGGAGCGGTTGCAGGCCGCTCTCGATATGGGCAGTCGTATCCGACGGATTAGAAAGCGAGCCCTCGGCAACAACAGCTCGTTGTTTGGAATAATCGTAGAAAAACGCGCGGAAACGATAGGACGGGGCGGCAAAACGCATTTCGCGCTTGTTCCCACTCGAATCGATTAACTCGGTGTAGAGATAGCGGTAATTACTACCCTGCAATAACGCGGCGACCGCGAGTTGATTTGGCAGCGAATTATTCAAGCTATCCAGCTGGCTTTGGCTCGGGCCGACGGGAACAACTTTAACTGCAAGACGTGGCGGGATTGGCGCCTCAATCGGTTTTTCCTTCGCAACCGATTGCTTTTGGAAAAAAGTTATCGACGCGATCGCGAGAAGAAGAAAACCCAAGCTCGCAATTAGGCGCGTCGGTTTCTTGGAAAATAAGTTGTGCATTGGATTACCCCGCTGCTTAACGCAGCCTTTCGAGATGCCATTGTAACTTCTTATTGGGTAATACTTCAAGAAAAGCTACGCTCGCCGGCGCACCGCGGTTTGGCCGCGTCACACAACCGGGATTGAGGAAACGTACGCCGCCAATGACTTCATTGCGAGGCAGATGGGTGTGTCCATGCAGCAAGACGTCGCAATCGTCAGGCGCACGATCTGGCGGAATATGTTGTAATCGGAAGCGAAGATCGTTTCGAACCAGGTCCACCACGAGCGGCCACTCGGGATTGCTGTCGCAATTTCCCCTAACCAGTAATACGGGCGGACCGAGCGCGCGCAATTCGTCCAGAATGGTTTCTGCGCAAACATCTCCCAGATGCCAGATTTCATCCACGCCATTGGCTAAGAGGTCCAAATTTTCCGGGAGCCGATTGTGCGTATCCCCGAGAACAAAAATCCGTAAGGCTTGATTCATCGAGTGTGGCGATTCTCGCACAAAGGTCACAACGGTTCACAAAGATGATTCGATCTTTTCGCTGTGTTCCTTTTGCGTCCTTAGTGCGAGAGGCTACCTTGCGCGGTGTCCTTCAAAGATTTCGGCTTGTCCCCCGAGGTCGTACGCGGAACCCAAGCCATGGGTTTCACCGAGCCGACTCCGATTCAGCTACGCGCTTTTCCCATTGTTCTGGCGGGGAAAGATTTGATCGGGACGGCGCAGACCGGCACGGGCAAAACCGCGGCGTTTGCACTTCCTATTCTCACGAATCTCGCGACACACGGCGACTTTCGCTGTCTGGTCCTCGAACCGACGCGCGAACTGGCGGCGCAAGTTGAAACGGCATTTCGTGATTACGGGCGGTTCACAAATCTTCGCGTTTCAGTTGTTCACGGCGGGGTGGGCTACGGAAAACAACGCGAAGACGCAGAGCGCGGCATGGACATCGTGGCCGCGACGCCTGGCCGGCTCCTCGATCACCTCGAGCAGGGAACGATGACTTTGAAAGCAGTGAGCATTCTCGTGCTCGATGAAGTCGATCGTATGCTCGACATGGGTTTTCTGCCCGATGTTCGTCGCATCGTGGAGCAAATATCCACCGATCGTCAGACACTGCTTTTCTCAGCAACACTGCCGCCGGAAATCGAACGCCTCGCTGCTTGGGTCCTGCGTGAGCCGGAGCTTGTGGAAATCGGCGTGCGACGCTCGCCCGCGGAGACGGTCACACACGCCGTCTATCCCGTCGCCGCAGAACAAAAGTTCGATCTGCTCATGGCATTGCTCGATCGGACGAATTTCGATAGCGCGCTTATTTTTTCTCGCACCAAGCATGGCGCGGATCGCATCGCGCACAAACTGAAGTCGGCGAGACATTCAATCGCGGTTTTGCATTCCAATCGGACGCAGCGCGAACGCGTCGAAGCGCTCGAGGGTTTCAAGAGTGGGAAATATGAAATCATGGTCGCAACTGATATCGCCGCGCGCGGGATCGACATCGCGGGAGTGAGCCACGTCATCAATTACGACGTGCCGGAACACCCGGAAGATTACGTGCACCGCATCGGCCGAACCGGTCGTGCGCAGAATGTTGGCGACGCGTTTACTTTGATGAATGGCGAAGAGCTTCCAGCGTTGCAAGCAATCGAGCGGTTTATTGGGCAGAAGATCCCTCGTCTAAAGCTCGAGAGTTTCCCTTATCTCTACACTGCACTCTTCGAACCGGAACCGGCGAGTGCAGGCAAGCGCGGAATCGGCGGCGGCCGAACGCATCGCGGCTACTCTTTCGGGCGACGCCGCAGATAATTGGCGCTTGCGACGCACGCCAAGCGGTCGAAGCTTTCGGAGTTATGGCAACTCCAAACTCCTACGCGCATCCCGAAGCGCTCGTTGAGACCGATTGGCTCGAGCAACACCTCAAAGACGATGGCATTCGGATTGTTGAATCGAACGAAGACATTTTACTTTACGACACTGGTCACATTCCAGGTGCGGTGCACATCGACTGGCGCACCGATCTGCAGGACCCAGTGATTCGCGATTATATTAAACCGGAAAAATTCGCCGAGCTTTGCCGTCGCAGCGGCACCACGCCGGATACGACCTGCATTTTCTATGGCGACAAAGCGAACTGGTGGGCCTGTTACGCGCTCTGGGCTTTCCGTTTATTTGGCCACGAGAAAGTGAAAATTCTAAATGGCGGCCGTGACAAATGGAAAGCGGAAGGACGTCCGATGACACGCGATGTTCCCAAATATCCGGCGACAAATTATCCTGTCCCGAATAAACGTTTCGACAAAGAGATTCGCGCGTTTGCTGATGAAGCTCTCGCGCAAAGCAACGCTGGCAAGCCGCTGATCGATGTTCGCTCGCCGGGCGAATACAAGGGCGAGGTCACGCATATGCCGGAGTATCCGCAGGAAGGCGTGTTGCGCGGCGGCCACATTCCGGGCGCGAAAAGTGTGCCGTGGAAAACAGCGACGAAGGATGACGCGACGTTTAAACCAGCCAATGAACTCGCGGAAATTTATCTCAACCAGTGCGGGTTGAAGCAGGGCACCGACACCGTGGTTTATTGTCGTATCGGCGAACGCTCCAGCCACACCTGGTTCGTTCTCACCTACCTGCTCGGATTGGATAACGTGCGCAACTACGATGGTTCGTGGACCGAATGGGGCAATAAGGTCGGCGCACCGATCGAAAAATCAGCGTAACTCGATGTCATGTTGAACGGAGCGAAGCGAAGTCGAAACATCTCTTATTGGTAAGAGATTCCTTGACTACGCTCGGAATGACAAAAGGCAGGGCGCGGGATAAATTGTACCGTCGATGTATCCGCCCAAATTAGACAAAATCATTAATCTCTTCGAGTCGCTTCCTGAAGATGAGCGACGCGAAACGCTGGTCTCTTATTCGGACAACGCGAAGAAACAGGAACCGCGCGAAGGCGAGCAATTCGACCTGCAAGATGTTCGCAAAGACGAAGAGTGTGCGGATACCGTGGGCGTCTACCTGCATGTGGATGAGCAGGGCAAGTCGCATATACGGATGACGCTCGGCCCGGAGGTGCAAACGCTCACCCGAGCAATGACCGCGATTCTTTGCAAAGGTTTGGAAGGCGCTACCCCGCAGGAAATTCTCGATCTCCCAGCCGACTTCGTTACGCGCATCGTCGGTTCCGAACTCGTGCGCGTCCGAAGCCAGACGACATACTACGTGCTGACACGCATCAAAGGTATCTGCAAGGTTTACCTCGATAGGCAACGCATGGCGGATGTTGCCTAACAAATCGTAGTATAATTAAATTTAAGGCTCTTGCGCGTCGTCGATCTATTTGTGAGGCACGTCTAGAAGAGATCGAAGTTTAACAGGTGACGTTCGAGTTATTTCGACTACGCTCCCCGCTGCGCAAATGCCGCGGAACGATCAGCTCAAGAAAATTCTCCTCATAGGTTCAGGACCAATTGTCATTGGTCAGGGCTGCGAATTTGATTATTCCGGCGTGCAAGCGTGCAAGGCGCTGCGCGAAGAAGGCTACGAGGTCGTCCTCATCAATTCTAATCCGGCGACGATCATGACCGATCCGGAATTTGCCGATCGCACTTATATCGAACCCATCACGGCCGAAGTGATCGAGGCTATTCTCGAACGCGAGAAACCGGATGCGATTCTGCCGACGATGGGCGGCCAGACCGCGTTGAATGCCGCAATGGAGTTGAATCGCAATGGCGCGCTCGCGCGTCACGGCGTGAAATTGATCGGCGCCAATGCGCAGGCGATTGCCAAGGGCGAAGATCGCCAGCTTTTTAAAGAAGCGATGTTGCGCATCGGTCTCGAAGTTCCGCGTTCCGGAATCGCGCGCTCGGTTGGAGATGCACATCGCGTTGCCGACGAAATTGGCACATTGCCGTTGATCATTCGGCCAGCGTTCACACTTGGCGGCTCGGGCGGGGGAATTGCCTACAATCGTGAAGAACTCGAAACCATCGCCGCGCGCGGTATCGCCTTTTCGCCCGTGAATGAAGTCCTGATCGAAGAATCCCTCGTTGGTTGGAAGGAATTCGAGATGGAAGTGATGCGCGACCGGCTGGACAACTGCGTCGTCATTTGCTCGATCGAAAACTTCGATCCCATGGGCGTGCACACGGGTGATTCCATCACAGTGGCGCCCGCACAGACGCTGACGGATAAGGAATTCCAGATGATGCGCGACGCTTCATTTGCTGTCATTCGCGAGATTGGCGTTGAGACCGGCGGGTCGAACATCCAATTCGCGGTCAATCCAACAAACGGCCGCATGGTCGTGATCGAAATGAATCCGCGCGTGTCACGATCTTCCGCACTCGCCTCGAAAGCGACCGGGTTTCCGATCGCTAAAATTGCTGCCAAGCTCGCCGTCGGTTACACCCTGGATGAAATCCCGAACGACATCACTCGCGAAACGCCCGCCAGTTTCGAGCCGACGATTGATTATTGCGTCGTAAAAGTTCCGCGTTTCACGTTCGAAAAATTTCCGCAAGCCGATGCCACGTTAACGACGCAAATGAAGAGTGTTGGCGAGGCGATGGCAATCGGCCGCACGTTCAAAGAGGCGCTGCAAAAAGCGTTGCGCAGTCTGGAAATTAAACGCTTTGGGTTTTGCGCTGATGGAAATGAAACTCGCGTCGATCCGGAAACGCTGCGACGCAAACTAGCGATCCCAAATGCCGATCGCATTTTCCATCTCGCACAGGCGCTGCAAGACGGAATGTCGCTCGATGAAATTTACGAGCTCACAAAAATCGATCGCTGGTTCCTGCAAAATTTGAAACAGATCGTGGAAGAAGCCCGATCCCTGGGTAGGGCGCGCGTCTCGCGCGCCGCGCCGGACGTCTCGTCCGGCGCAATAAATATACGCGTCGAAGGCGCGCCAGTATCTGCTCCGCGAGACGCGGAGCAGCACGGGCGAGACGCCCGCGCTACCCAGACGGAAGAGTTAACCGCATTACGCCGGGCAAAGAAATTGGGCTTTTCTGATCGACAGATTGCGTTTTTGCATGGGAAGCAGGAAGCGGAGGTTCGCGAACAAAGAAAAACAGCGGGAATCATTCCGACGTATCGGCTCGTCGATACCTGCGCAGCGGAGTTCGAAGCTTATACGCCGTATTATTATTCGACCTACGGAACCGAGAACGAGATTCGCGCGGGGACAAAGCGCAAAATCATGATTCTAGGCGGCGGACCGAACCGCATCGGACAGGGAATCGAGTTCGATTATTGCTGCGTGCACGCGGCCTTCGCGCTGCGTGAGCTCGGGTTCGAAGCCATCATGGTAAACTCAAATCCGGAGACCGTTTCGACTGATTACGATACGAGCGACAAACTCTACTTCGAACCGCTCACGCTCGAAGACGTCCTCAACATTTACGATCAGGAAAAACCGGAGGGAGTGATCGTACAATTCGGCGGGCAAACGCCGCTCAATCTCGCCAACGGATTGCGCGCCGCCGGGGTTCCGATCATCGGCACGCAACCGGAAAGCATCGAGATGGCGGAAGATCGCAAACTCTTCGCCGCGATGCTCGATAAACTTGGCTTGCGCCAAACGCCGAGCGGGAGTGCGATGAACGTCGACGGTGCGATCGCGATCGCACAAACGATCGGATATCCCGTACTCGTGCGCCCGTCGTTTGTGCTCGGGGGTCGCGCGATGGAATTGGTCTACAACGAAGAAGATTTGCGCCGTTACATGCAAAGCGCGATCGACGTTACGCCGGATCGACCAGTGCTGGTGGATCATTTTCTCGAAGATGCGATCGAGGTCGACGTCGATTGCATCGCCGACGGCGAGATCGCGGTCATCGGCGCGATCATGGAGCACATCGAACAAGCCGGAATTCATAGCGGCGATAGCGCATGCGTTATCCCGACGTTCTCGTTAGGCAAAAATGTTCTCGAAGAAATCACGTCGTCGACGAAAGCGATGGCGCGCGAGCTGAACGTGCGCGGGCTGATGAATGTGCAGTTTGCCGTAAAGGGCAGCGATGTTTATGTGCTCGAAGTCAATCCGCGTGCATCGCGCACCGTGCCGTTTGTAAGCAAAGCCATCGGTGTTCCGCTCGCCAAACTCGCAGCAAAAGTGATGACGGGAAAAACGTTGCGCGAACTTGAGTTTACGAAAGAAATCATCCCGCAGCATTTTTCCGTGAAAGAAGCGGTCTTTCCTTATCTGCGTTATCAGGGCATGGACATTTCCTTGGGGCCGGAAATGAAATCAACCGGTGAAGTGATGGGAATCGACGCGGACCTCGGCCTCGCCTTTGCCAAGTCCCAGATGGCTGCGCCGCCCCCGCTTCCGAAAGGTGGAAACGTTTTCATCAGCGTGAAGGACACCGACAAGGAAGCTATCATTTCACTGGCGCGACAATTTATCGAGCTTGGCTTTGGAATTATTGCGACCTCGGGAACGGCGTTGGCGCTGCAGGGGGCGAGAATTTCGGTGCAGAAAGTTTTTAAGTTACGCGAGGGACGACCCAATGTTTTCGATCGCGTCATCAATGGCGACATCAACTTCATCATTAATACGCCAAGCGGAAAAGTTCCGCGCGAAGACGAAGTCACGATTCGCAATGCGTCGCTGGCGAAGAAAATTCCGATCATAACAACGATCCGGGCCGCGCAAGCGAGCCTGAACGGAATTCGCTCACTGCAAAAAAGTCCGGTGCGCGTAAAAAGCCTGCAAGAATATCACGCCGATGCCAACGAGCGCGTGACATCGGAACGCATTCGTGCCACAGGTCGCAGATGAAACGGACGTTGTTCTGTTGCTTGATGGGATTGGCGCTCGGCTTCACGCAAGCTCGGGGCGAGGAAAAGAAAGACACACCTTCAATGAATGATTCAAAAAAAGAAGTCGCGGTCATCAAAACGACCGAGGGCGAAATGGTTTGCGAATTGTGGCCTGATGTGGCGCCGAAAACAGTCGAGAACTTTAAGAAGCTCGCCAATTCCAGTTTTTACGATGGCACCGCGTTCCACCGCATCATTAAAAATTTCATGGTACAGGGAGGCGATCCGCTGACGAAAAATCCAGCGCAATCAAGCCGCTACGGCACGGGTGGACCCGGTTACTCGGTCAAAGCGGAGTTTAACGATCGTCCGCACGAACGCGGCGTGCTCTCGATGGCGCGTTCGGCTGATCCCGATTCTGCAGGCAGCCAATTCTTCATCTGCCTGGCGCGCGTGACTCATCTCGATCATCAATACACCGCTTTCGGGAAATTGATTAAGGGCGACGACGTGCTCACGAAAATTGGTGACACGCCCGTCGGCGGTCCCGAAAGAAGTTCCCCCACGCAACGTGTTGGAGTCGAAAGCATCAAGGTGGTCCCGGCGGATTCGGTTAAGTAAACGGTCCGCTCCTTGTCATTCCGAGCGAACTTGCCAGTCCGGCTTGGACCGAGGAATCTCTCATTGTCCCACCAGTAAGAGATGTCTCGACTCCGCTCGACATGACAGAAAACTTCGCCTAACGAATGCCGGACGCTACATCCAAGGTTGCACTCGTGCAGATGCGGTGCGGCACTAAGCCCGAAGAAAATCTTGCACGCGCACTCGATTTTATCCGCGATGCGGCCAAACAGGGCGCCCGGATCATTTGTCTGCCCGAACTCTTCCGCTCGCAGTACTTCTGCCAGTTGGAAGATCACGCTAATTTTGCCCTGGCCGAAGAAATACCGGGGCCGACGACTGATTCGTTAGGCAAACTTGCCGCTGAGCTCGGTGTCGTCATCATCGCTTCGCTCTTCGAGAAACGGAGCGCGGGCGTTTATCACAACACCGCCGCGATCATCGATGCCGATGGGAAATTTCTCGGAAAGTATCGCAAGATGCACATCCCGGATGATCCCGCTTATCACGAAAAATTTTATTTCACGCCCGGCGATCTCGGCTTTCAAAGCTGGTCGACTTCGCAGGGAAAGATTGGCGTGTGCGTTTGCTGGGATCAGTGGTATCCGGAAGCTGCGCGCCTGACAGCGTTGCGTGGCGCGGAAATGTTGTTTTATCCGACGGCGATCGGATGGCATCCGAGCGAGAAAGAAAAATACGGCGTCGCGCAACATTCCGCGTGGGAGACGATCCAGCGCAGTCATGCTATCGCCAATGGATGTTTTGTTGCGGTGGCAAACCGTGTCGGTCATGAGCGACCGGCGGGTGGTGATGGGATCGAGTTTTGGGGCCAAAGTTTCATCGTCGCGCCAAGCGGCGAAATCATTGCCAAAGGAAGTCTCGCCAGAGAAGAGCTCGTCATTGCGGACATCGAATGGAAACGCGTCGACGAACATCGCACGCACTGGCCGTTCCTGCGCGATCGTCGCATCGACGCATATTCCGATATTCAAAAGCGAATGATCGATTGACGCGCCCCCCGGGCGGCGGCTACAGTTTACACGCGGCACTACGCCGGTGTAGTTTCATGGATGAAACGAAACTTCTTCCCCGCGCTTGTTGCAGCGATCGCTGTAATTTTCTTCGTCGGCTTAACCGCTGCCTCCGCGCAAGAACCGACAAAGGCAATCGCCGTCCTGCATCCCACTAAAGGAAGCAAAGTCGAGGGCACCGTTACATTCACCAGGAGCGGTGACGAAATGAAAGTCGTCGCTGATGTGAGCGGACTCACTCCGGGCAAACATGGTTTTCACATTCACGAGTTCGGGGACTGCTCGTCATCCGATGGAATGGCGGCGGGCGGACATTTCAACCCCACGAAAGCGCCGCATGCGGGACATGATGCATCACCGCGGCACGTCGGCGATTTGGGCAATATAGAGGCCGATAGTTCAGGAAAAGCGCATCTCGAGTTAACCGACAAGTTAATGAAAATGAGCGGTGAAGATTCGATCATCGGCCGCGGGTTGATCGTCCACGAAAAAGTCGATGACTTAAAAACGCAGCCGACCGGTAACGCGGGTGGCCGTTCAGCATGCGGAGTCGTCGGGGTCGCGAAACCGTGAGACATCTTCTGTCGCGGCGGTCTGTGACCGTCGAAAAATTACCCCCATAAGACGTGCGACGGACACCCACCGCCGCTACAATCGAAACTCCTATGAACTTGATGACGCTGAGTGAAATTCGCAGAGCCGCACAGAACGGCTCGGTCCAGGGGCATGTCCACGTTCAGGTGGAAGCGGCCTCAGCAAAGATGACACGTGAGCAAAAGCCATTTTGCGAACTCGCTCTCGCCGACGCGTGCGATCGAATGACGCTGCGCGTTTGGAGCGATCATCCGGAATACCGGGCATGCGGTTCAATGCAGATCGGCGATTTCATCGAGCTTGCGGGTGAATTCAACCAGCATCAACAATTCGGTCTGGAGGCGCGACCAAATTGGAAGGTTCGATCGCTCAACGAACAGGAACGTTTGGAGTTGCTGCAAGGACCGGCCGAACTACGCGCGAAACAATCTGCGGATTGGGATTATCTCCAGACTGCGATAAAGAGAATCTCCGATCCACGTCTTCACTCGTTAGGCGAAGCGTTCCTGAACGAATGGGGAGATCGGTTTCGTCGCACGGCGGCGGCGCGCAGTTATCACCATGCACGTCGCGGCGGTCTGCTTGAGCACACGGCGCAAATGATGCGTGTCGCGAGCGCGATCGCTCCGCTGTATGCGCCATTGAATCTCGATTTGCTCATCACTGGAATTTTGTTCCACGATTCGGGAAAGCTTTGGGAAAATCACTTGCCGGAGACTGGATTCACCATGGGCTATGATGAGCGCGGTGAATTGATCGGCCACATCTCGATCGGGCTCGAATTGGTTAATTCGCTCTGGCGCAATTTGCAGACTTCAGAAAATATCGAGGATTGGAGAGATCTCGTTCCCGCATCGGAAGATGTGCGTTTGCACCTCTTGCATTTGATCGGCGCACATCACGGCGAGATGGAGCTTGGTTCGCCCGTCTATCCGAAAACGCCGGAAGCAATGGCGCTTCATTACATCGATAACCTTGATGCGCGTCTGGAGATGTTTTTTGCGGGCTACATGACGGCGAAGCCATTAGCCGCACGTATTTTCGATCGCGTGCGGCCTTTACCTGCACATCTAATCACACCACTGGAGAAATTTCAAAACGGCAGTGACAGCGCGGAAGAATCAGGAAAATTGTCATGACGAGCTATCGACACTCCCAGGTCGGATTCACTCTCATTTTTGGACTAATCACGACTGCTTTTGTAGCTGGAGTCTCTATCACTTCTGCTACGAGCGCCCTATTCGGGACAATCATTGCTGGGATCGTGCTGATCACGACAGTGATTTTCTCCAAGCTCACCATTACCGTCGACGATGTTCATGTGCGCGCGATTTTCGGACCCGGCTTTACGTTTCGGAAGATCAAGCTCGCTGATATCACGGCGTGCGAACCGATTCGAATTCGTTGGTGGTACGGATGGGGCATTCACCTCACACCGTCCGGCTGGCTCTATAATGTTTCTGGTTGGGACGCAGTAGCCTCTACCTTGCGCAACGGCCGCCGCGTCTCTTTCGGGACCGATCAGCCGGAAGAACTTTGCGCGGCAATTCGACGTCTCGCTTCGGCAAGATAGGTTTCGTCAATCTCGAATCCGATAAAATTCCTTACGCCACACAGTTTCGCGGCGATGGCGGAATTTCCAATCCCGAGAAACGGATCGAGCATCGAGTTCACCCGGGAAATGCCATGTAACTTGATACACCATTCAGCCAAACGAACAGGGAACGTCGCGGGATGCGGCCGCTGTTTAGCCCGGTTTTGAATTGTTTCGTAAGGAATGAACCAAGTGTTGCCACGGCATCGTAGGTTTTTTCCACGAGTGTGTGACCAGCGCGCGATATTGCTCTTATCCTGGTAAGGGACTCCGATTGCTAATCGATCAATTTCGACGTGGCCGGTCTTCGTAAAGTGAAATACGTACTCATGGCAGTCGTTAACGAAGCGCTTTGAGCTGATAGGCTTGAAATGGCCATATGAACGAACGTTGCCGTCACGATCCTCGATTGTGATCGCTTTGATCCAATGAATCGTGTTCTGCAATACAAAGTATTGACGCAACCGTAGAAGCAGTTCATGTGGCAACATAGGGTTCGAAGGCGCCGCGCCAACATTCAGAAAGAACGATCCACTCCGGTTGAGAACTCTATCGAGCTCGGCTGCCCAATGATCGCACCATTCAAGATACGATTCCCGGTCTGCAGTATCTGAATACTTCCGATATTTGATACCGAGATTGTACGGTGGGGAAGTTACGACGACGTCGATGCTTTCGCGAGGAAGGCTGCGCATTCCAACAACGCAATCTTGAAGCCTTAAATCAGAGCTGAAAAACGGAAAGAGGGTCTGATCCGCGTCATTTCGGAGCCGCACCATATCGATTCGATTCGTACCAAACCGGGCAGACGGATGTACAGCCTTTTTTTAATCCAAATTGCCCAGGGACAATGGCCGTTAACGGATTTGTGTTGATGCGTGATCTGATGAATGTAGCTGAAGATGGAACCTGCGTATTCACCTGAGACGCCGTTTGCGTATACTGGGATCGGCTCTCTGTTGGCGACGCCGCTGCGTGTACCGCCCAACCAACGGGCGTACTCGTGGAAGGCGGAGCAGATTCAAGATTTGCTTAGCGACTTCGAAACAGCGATGTCAGAAAGTGACGCAGCAGAGCGCGAATATTTCTTGGGATCGATCGTAATCACCGCCTCCGACGGTGATAGCCGTCCGGCAGTCGTGGACGGGCAACAGAGACTCGCGTCGGTGACGATGATATATGCAGCAATTCGCGATTATCTGGTCGAGCAAGATGAAATCGAAACTGCGGATGATGTAGAGAAGGAATATCTCTACAGCCGTCACAAATGGACGAAAGAAGGAACACCGCGCCTAAAACTCAGCGATGAAGACGCAGACTTCTTTGAACGGTCGGTCATCGCTCGAGTTGATTCTGAAATACGTGACACGAAGCGAGTGCGCAAAGTTCCCGATTCGCACAAACGGATTCTGAAAGCCTTTGAGCTAATCAGCGATCGGATTCGCAAGATTGCCCAAGGGAGTCATGAACCGAACAAGGTTCTACAAGAATGGGAAGAGTTTTTACAAAAGAGCGTCAAAGTCCTGGTCCTCATGGTGCGAGATGAAAGCCGCGCCTACCAAATTTTTGAGACCTTGAACGACCGTGGGCTCGAGCTCGCGATCGCCGACCTCTTAAAGAATTACGTTCTCGGTAAAGCCGGCAAGCGAAACTTTGATCAAGTGCGATTTCAGTGGACCACTGCGGTCTCACGATTGGGTGGAGATGCGATTATTAAACGATTCATTCATCACTTCTGGGCGTCGAAGAATGGTTTAGTTCGTGAACGCGAGTTGTACAAACGTATTCGGCGTTCGATTAGAAATGAAAGGCAGGCGCTCGACTTCACTGTTGAACTCGCAGGGAGCGCGAATAACTACGCTGCGATCTTAGATGCCGACAGTCCGGTGTGGGCACGGGTGGGAACGCGAGGCAAAGAGCTAGTATCGGATCTGAAAACCCTGAAAATGGAGCAGTACAAGCCACTGCTCTTATCGTGCCTGGATGTCTTCGACCCTGAGAAACCGAATGAGCTAAAAAAAGTGCTCGAGTTGCTTGTCGCTTGGAGCGTCCGATTTCAGGCTACTCAAGAACTCGGTAGCAGTGAAATTGAACGCTTCTATCCCGAAGCGGCACAAGCTGTCAGAGAAGAAAAAATCGTAACTGCTGTGAAACTCGCAGAGCGGTTCGCAGGTCAAGCTCCAGCGGACGGTGTTTTTCGTTCAAGATTTAAGACGCTGTCGATCGAAAATCGCCAGCTCGCGCGATACTATCTAAGGAAGCTCGAGAATCGCGCTCGAGCCGAAGCGGGTTCTAAAGAACACGGGATGATCGCAGACGAAGATATCGTGAGTTTGGAGCATATCTTGCCCCAAGGAGCCGACCTCCATTCATGGCCTAGCTTTGATGATGATGAATTTAAGGGGAATCTTAACCGACTCGGAAACCTGACGCTGCTGCTTCAGGACACGAACAGGGATTTGTCGAACCTGCCGTTCGACGTCAAACGACCCGTGTATCAAAAGCAGGAAGCGTTGATTACGAACAAAGCCGGAGAGTTTGCGCAATGGTCGCCTGCCAGTATTGACGCGCGGCAAGAATGGTTGGGCGAGCTGGCAGTTCGAGAATGGCCACTCACGCTCAAAAAATGATTATGCTTGAAATCTCTACCGAGTAAGACCATGGCGGACAAACCTTCGAAGCTGCGCATCGCCGATCGCGAATTCACGTCGCGGTTGCTTGTCGGCACAGGCAAATTCGCTTCGAACGAATTGATGCGGGACGCGCTCGACGCGAGCGGCGCGGAAATCGTGACCGTCGCATTGCGGCGTGCGAATCTTTCCGGAAAGCGCGACCCATTCGCAAACATCCTCGATTTCATCGATCCAAAACGTTTCCTGCTTTTGCCGAACACAAGCGGCGCGCGCAACGCGGAGGAAGCGGTGCGATTAGCACGCCTCGCCGCCACCGCCGGACTGCCAACCTGGGTGAAGCTCGAAATTCATCCCGATCCACGTTACCTGCTCCCCGATCCGATCGAGACTTTGGCCGCGGCGGAAATTTTAGTGAAGGAAGGATTCACCGTCCTCCCGTACATCAACGCCGATCCGGTTCTCGCGAAAAGATTGCAGGACGTCGGGACGGCAACGGTCATGCCGCTTGGCTCGCCGATCGGCAGCAATCGCGGGATTGAAACGCGCGCGCAAATCGAAATCATCATCGAACAGGCCACTGTGCCGGTGGTCGTCGATGCCGGTCTCGGCGCGCCGAGTCAGGCGGCGGAAGCGATGGAGATGGGCGCCGATGCCGTACTCGTGAATACCGCGATCGCCATCGCAGCGGATCCCAGTCGGATGGCGCAAGCATTTCGTAAAGCCATCGAAGCTGGTCGCGAAGCGTACGAAATTGGTCTGGCACAGGCGATTCGTGGCGCGTCAGCCACGAGCCCACTGACGGGAATTTTCAGAGAGCGCGGCGACTAATCTTCAATGTGGGAGCGGCCTTAGCGCCGCGATGGCTGCAGAGTCGGGACGCAAAGGTCCCTCCCACATTGTTAACCTACAGCGGCTTAAAGTGAACCGTGGCATCGTTGTAAAATTCGATCTGACGGCCACCCACTCGCCTGACGACTCGCCAACCATGGCGAAGCGCGGTGTCATCCAGCTCGTCTGTTGAGAGGGAACGCAGGACATGAAGCTCAGCCGGATGTGTCACTAAATATTCCGGTTTCATGGCGAGGACTCGTTCGATTTTTCCCTCCAACCCTGGCAAATCGGGATGCATCAATTGTCCCTGGTTTTATTCGAAGCCTTCGGCCTTACATCGAGAACCGAAGGATCCGGCGGCGGCTTGAACTTGCGATTTAGTTTTTGCCCGAGCGTGCGAGCGGCTTTTTCATGCGGTGTCGGACCGCGCGCCTCCGGTTTCTCTAATCTTCGCACCACGCAACGTCCTGCGGTTGAAACAAAGGACAAGCTATTATCGCTCCGGCCGCGACTGGCGCTGCGGCTTCTCCTCGCTACCTTGGGCCGATGGTTTCGGAAACCGTTGAATTGCGAGGACACATTATCGATTCGCTGATCCTGCCGAAGGTGTTGGATCAAATCCTCTCTCATCACGGCAATTTCAAGATCAGCGAAATCAAGATTGGTCAGAACCGTGCCGATCAAAGTTTCGCGCGCATCGAGGTTTCAGCCGATTCGCACGAAACGCTCGATGATCTCGTGCTGCGCCTGCGCCAGCACGGCGCGGAAGTTGTCGAACAAAAAGATGCGCAACTCGCGGATGCGCCGGCTGACGGCGTTTTCCCGACAGATTTTTACGTCACGACCAATCAGCAAACTTTTGTTCACACGGGGGGCAAGGAAATCGAGGTGGTTCCGACGATTATGGATAGCGGGATTGCGGTGGACCGCGCGGCGGGGCGGGCCAGAGCGGTAAAGTTCTACGAAGTCCAACGCGGAATGGAGATCGTAGTCGGCCACCAGGGCATCAAAGTCGTGCCTGTGCAACGGTCCACCTCGCGCACTGACATTTTCGAATTCATGGCGAGTAACGCTGCGGTCGAGCGACCGAAGAGCGCGGTCATTTGCGAGATCGCGCGCGAGCTCAAACGCGCGCGAGAAAGCGGCGGCAAGATTCTCGTCGTGGCCGGCTCCGCGGTGGTGCAAAGCGGTGCGGGCGAGCATCTCGAAAAATTGATCGAATGGGGATACATCGATCTGCTTTTCGCCGGGAACGGGTTTGCGCTGCACGACATCGAGAGCGCGCTTTTTCATACATCATCCGACGTCGAACTGGCACGAGCCGTCTCGGCCAACCTCACTCACGAGAATCAGATCCACGCCATCAACGTCGTTCGCGCCGCCGGTGGAATCGCGCGCGCGGTGGATAAGAAAGTTTTGCAGCGCGGTGTCATGTTCAGGTGCGTTGGACACAAAATTCCTTTCATCCTCGCCGGTTCGATTCGCGACGAAGGTCCCCTCCCGGAAGTTATTACGGATGCGATCGAAGCGCAGAAAGCGATGCGCGAAAAAATTGGCGGCGTTAAGATTGCGCTCTTGCTGAGCTCGATGTTGCATTCGATGGCGGTGGTGAGTTTGCTTCCTGCCGATGTAAAAACGCTCTGTGTCGATATCAATCCAAGCGTGATCAACCAAGTGACCGACCGCGGAACTTTTCAGGCCGTCGGATTAATTACGGACATCGAGCCGTTCCTTCGCGAGCTGACCGGCTGTTTGGAAGCGTTGCGCACGTCTGAAAAAAGCAAGGCGCGAACTTAAGGAGTGGCGCGATGCGACGTTTGCTCCTTTGTCCCCCGGATCATTTTGGCATCGAATACGAGATTAATCCGTGGATGAGTCGCGCACGCGGCGCCGATGTCGAAGCGACAAAAGCGCAGTGGAAAGGATTGTTCGAGAAACTTTCCAGTCTCGATTGCGAGATCGATCTCATCACGCCGCAGCCAAAACTTCCCGACATGGTTTTCACGGCGAATGCCGGACTCACGGTCGGCAAGAAATTTATCCCGAGCAATTTTCGGCACGTCGAGCGCTCCGGCGAAGCGCCGCATTTCGCCCGCTGGATGAAGGAGCAGGGTTACGACGTGATTTGGTTACCGGAAAATCTTTACTTCGAAGGTGAAGGCGACGCGCTTTTCGCCGGCGACGCACTTTTCTGCGGATACAAATTTCGTTCGGACATTAACTCACATCGAGCTGTCGCCGACATTCTTGGCGGTCTCGTCATTTCCGTCGAATTGGTCGATCCACGCTTTTATCATCTTGATACGTGTTTTGCTCCATTGCCGGACGGTGGCGTGGTTTGGTTTCCAGCTGCATTCGATGAGTATGGCCAACGCGCTATTCGCGAACATGTCACCGACCTGATTGATGTCGTGGAAGAAGAAGCGGCGCACTTCTCCTGTAACGCCGTCGTGCTCGAGCGCGACATCGTTCTGCCGGAAGGCGCGCCGCAGCTGGTGAAAGCGCTGCGCGATCGCGGATTTAATTGTCACGCGTTGCCGATGACGGAATTTTTGAAAGCGGGCGGAGCCTGCAAATGTTTGACGATGTTCATGCCGCAGCGCGAGAAGGTTTAAGGGTAGGGCGCGTGTCTCGCGCACTGTGGCGGATGTCTGGTCCGCCACCTGTAAATGCGCCGAAGGCGCCTATGTTATTCGCGCGCGAGACGCGACGCAACACGGACGAGACGTCCGCGCTACCCAGATCTTTTGCGCGCGAGCTCAGCCTCAATTTTCCCTAACGGCAGACAATTCATCACGTCGCTTTTCGTCAGCCAACCTTTGCGCGCGACGCCCACGCCAAAACGCAATTCCTGCAGGCGCTCGACACGGTGCGCGTCGGGATTGATCACACACTTCACTCCTTTTTCTTTCGCGAGCGGCCACCAGCGCCAATCGAGATCGAGCCGTTTCGGCGCCGCGTTAATTTCGATCCATGTTCCTGTCTCTGCTGCAGCCTCGATCACCGCAGGAATATCGATCGCGTAAGGATCGCGTTTCAACAGCAGCCGTCCTGTCGGATGTCCCAGCATCGTTACGTAAGGATTTTGCAACGCGCGAATGACGCGCTCCGTCATTTGCGCCTCGGACAAACTGAAAACGGAATGGATTGAGGCGACGACAAAATCCAATTGCGCGAGCACGTCGTCTTCGAAGTCGAGTGTGCCGTCCCGCAAGATGTCGCACTCGACTCCGGCAAAAATGCGAAAGCCATCGAAACGGGTGTTTAGTTTTTTGATCGCAGCGATCTGCTCGCGCAGGCGTTCGACATCGAGTCCGTGCGCTTGAATGGAACTACGACTGTGATCGGCGATGCCGAGATATTGCAAGCCGAGTTCCTGGGCCGCTGCCGCCATTTCCTCGAGCGTATTATGACCATCGCTCGCCGTGGTGTGGCAATGAAATGTTCCGCCCAAATTCTCCAGTTCGATCAGGCGCGGTAATTTTCCTGCAGCCGCCGCATCAAACTCGCCGCAATTTTCGCGCAACTCGGGCGGAACGAATTCGAGATCGAGTGCGCGATAAAGTTCCGCTTCATCTCGAATCACCGGAATCTTCGCCGCCGTCTTTGTCTTTTTCGATTTCGGATCGATCGGTGCCGGCGCTATCCGATATTCATTTAATGTCCAACCGCGTTGCAGGGCGCGGTTACGCATGACGATGTTGTGTTCCTTGCTCCCCGTAAAATAATTGAGCGCGAATGGATATTCCGCTGAAGTGACGACGCGCAGATCGCATTGAATACCCGAGCGCAATCGCACGCTGCTTTTCGTCGGGCCCTGCGCAATCACGCTTTCTACCAGCGGATGTTCGATAAACGATTTCGTGATGGCGGCCGGTTCCTTCGTAGCCACGATGAAATCCAGATCGCGCACGATTTCCTTGTGACGACGATAACTTCCGGCAACACAGACTTGGAGCGTATCCGGATGGGCGCGCAAATCCGTCTGCAATGATTCGGCTTCGGCCGCGATTTGTCCCAGTTGAAACGAGCCGCTGTGTTTCGCGCGCGTCGCGATCGCCTGGCAAAGTTTTTCCTGCGTCGTTTTCCCGAAGCCCGGAAGCTCGGCCACTTTTCCGCTCTCGCAGGCCGATTGCAGTTCCGCGATCGAGCTGACGTGCAGTTTCTCATAGAGTGCTTTGATCTTCTTCGCGCCCAACCCCGGAATCGAAAACAATTCGAGGATGGCGCCGGGGAATTCCGCGCGCAGTTCTTCGAAAAATTTCAGTGAACCCGTTTCCGCAAGTTCCTTGATCTTGGCCGCGATCGCCTTACCGATTCCGGGAATTTTCTCCAGCGTTTCTTCATCTTTCAAATCGCCGAGATTGCCGCCGAAAGTTTCAATCGAGCGCGCCGCGTTGGTGTAAGCGCGAATCTTAAAAGGATTTTCATCCTTTAGCTCGAGGAGCGTCGCGATTTGCTCCAGAATTTCGGCGATTCCTTCTTTGGTCATGATTCGTCCCAAATCGTTAACGAGATTTCGATGCGCGTCGAATACCTCTCCTATTTTGTCATTCCGAGCGCAGTCGAGGAATCTCTCAACAATAAGAGATGTCTCGGCTAGCGCTCGACATGACAAGGAAGCGGGCTGCTCGCACGAGCACGGGCGCTACATCCGGCCACGCCGTTTGTAGAACTCGTAACGGTGCATGATCGAATCGACGTAATTGCGTGTGCCGGGGAAATCGATGTTGCGCCGGAAGGAACTGGCCGAGATCGCCACGTCAGCGCCGCCGGCCCAGCGTTGCGCCCGACTCGCGCCCGCGTTGTACTCGGCGAGCGCAAATGGCATCGGTTCCGCTTCATGTTGCCAATGCTGCAGTGCGCGCCGCAGATACCACGAGCCGGCTTCGAGATTTTTTCTCGGATCGAAAAGCTCTTCGACTTGGAAATTATCGATCCGGTTTTCGCGGGCCCATTCGCTCGCTGCCGTCTCGCTCACCTGCATGAGACCGCGTTCGCCGGCTGCTCCGAATTTTTTTGGTTCGAATCTGCTCTCGCGCCACACAATTGCCTTCACCAACATCGGATCGATTCCATGTTCCTTCGCCACACTGCGAATCAAACTGTCGTACTGGTGAAAACGAGCTGGGCTGATCCACTCGTAAAATGTGTAAACCGGGTCGCCCGATCGATAGGCGAAATATCCCAGCGCCGCCGCTCCCGCGAGGAGCAGACAAATGATGAGTTTGAAAACGAAGCGCGTCATGTCGCGCCGAGAACATGTCCCATTCCGGGCGCAGGGAAAGTTGGATAACTGCGGGAAGACGGAGAAGTTTCCATCTCCTCATGACCGCCTCCCGCTATGCTCGCGTGATCGTCGATCGATCGATCCATCGTGAGCTCGATTATCTCGTGCCGGAAACGCTCGCCGATCGAATCGATGTCGGTTCGCGTGTGCGCGTTCCTTTCCGCGAAAAATCGGCACTAGCCACAGTCGTTACCATGCTCGACGCGAGCAACGCCGAGGGAATCCGCCCGATTGAAGCGGTCCTTGGAGATAAGCCTGTCTTAAGCAAATCACTTCTCGAACTCGCGCGCTGGATGGGCGCTTATTACTGCTGTCCGATCGAGACTGTCATGCGCAGCCTGCTTCCGCAGGTGATCCGACGCGGCGAGGTTGGATGGAAAAAACAATTGTTCGTTAGGCGAGCGCGTGAAATTTCATTTGATGATGTGGAAAAGTTACGGAAGCGCGCACCGAGACAGGCAGAATTGCTGGAAGCGCTCGCCCGATTAATCGAGCCGGTAGCAGCCACCGAATTCCTGCGCAAACACTCGCTTGATAACCAGACTTTGCGCGCGCTCGTGAAGCGCGGCTTCGCCGTGTTGGAAGAGCAAGCCGTGCAACGTGACCCTCATGCCGACGAAACATTTATCGCGACGTCGAATCTTGTCCTCAACGAGGAGCAAACTATCGCGCTGCGAATGGTGCAGGAAGGGATGGCCGACACTGATTCCGCCAAACCAATTTTGCTGCATGGCGTAACGGGCAGCGGCAAGACAGAAATTTATCTGCAAGCGATCAAGATCGCACTGGCGCAGGGAAAGAATGCCATCGTGCTCGTGCCGGAGATCTCGCTCACACCGCAAACGGTCGAGCGTTTCAAAAGTCGCTTCGCGGAAATTCAGGATGGCGTTGCGGTATTGCACAGTCATTTGTCCGAGGGCGAGCGCCACGACGAATGGCATAAAATTCATTCCGGTCGCGCGCGCATTGTCATCGGCGCGCGTAGCGCGGTTTTCGCGCCGCTAGAAAATCTTGGACTGATCGTGGTCGATGAAGAACACGAGTCTTCCTACAAACAGGAGGAAGCACCGCGCTACCAAGCGCGTGATGTTGCGGTCGTGCGTGGGAAGATCGAGAACTGCGTCGTCCTTCTCGGTACCGCCACGCCTTCGCTCGAAAGTTACTACAACGCGACGCGCGAAAAATATCGACTCGCTACGCTAACAAAGCGCGTAGACGAAAATCAGATGCCTCTCACTCGGATTGTCGATTTGCGGCATGAGCGGCGCAGAGAAAAAGGGTTAACCATTCTCGCTGGCAAGTTGCGTGACGCGATTGCCGCCCGACTCGAGAAGCGGGAACAAACAATCCTTTTCCTTAACCGGCGCGGCTTTTCCACTTCACTGCTCTGCAGCAATTGCGGTGAAGCGCGCGATTGCCCCAATTGCAGCGTCGCCCTCACGTTTCATCGTGGCGCGGCGCGGCTGAGCTGTCATTTGTGCGGTCACACCGCGGCGGTTCCCAAAAAATGTCCGGCCTGTGGTGAAGACGCACTCATTTATTCCGGCTTTGGAACAGAGAAGGTGGAGGCAAACGTCTCCCAGCTATTTCCGAGCGCAGTCGTTAGGCGAATGGATGCCGATTCGATGACACGCAAGGACGCCTATCGCGAAACGCTCAGAAGTTTTCGCGCCGGAAAAATCGACATCCTGGTCGGCACGCAAATGATCGCGAAAGGTCTGCATTTCCCGAACGTCACACTCGTCGGAATCATCAACGCCGATCTCGCGCTCCATTTGCCGGATTTCCGGGCCGGAGAGCGGACATTTCAGTTGCTCACCCAAGTCGCGGGGCGGGCAGGACGCGGGGAAACGTCAGGCGAAGTTTTCGTGCAAACCTACACGCCGTTCAGTCCCTCGATTCAATTTGCGCGGCATCACGATTTTGCAGGCTATTTCCAGCAGGAACTCGAGTTTCGTGAACGCTGCGACTTTCCGCCGTTCAAGCATGCGGTCCTTATCACCGTGCGTTCCGCTCACGAGGAGCGCGCCAGGTTCTCGGCTGAAACGCTGAAGCGGCGTTTGAAGGAAGCGTTGCCTAACGAATTCATTCTCGGAGAGCCGGCGCCCGCGCCGCTGGAAAAACTGCAGGGCCAGTTTCGTTTTCACATCCTGATTCGCGGCGAAGCCATCATGCGCCTGAGCCGTCTTATTCGCGAAGTCCTCGACAAACTTCCGTTCCCTGAAGACGTCGCCGTGGCCGTTGACGTCGACCCATATCAGCTCCTTTAAAAGCGGCAGTTCGATGCGAACATTCGCGGCTGCAAGATCTCCCATGTCATTCCGCAAAACCTTAATCACGATCGGCGTCGCCTGGCTCATTGCGATCACACTGCTGCACGCCTCGCTAAACCTGCATTTGTTTCGCTCGAAGCCAGTAACCGTCGCGGGGCAGACAAATTTCCGAATTGGTTTTTTGCCGGTGACGTGTCACCTCACTTGCCCGGTCACCGATTTCATCAATAAGCAGATGACGGGTGAAAGCATCTTCGAGCCCATTCGATTCAACGGTTGGCCGGAGTTAAAGGAAGCGTATTTGTCCGGATACACGCCGGCGACGTTCATTCTGGCGCCGATGGCGATGGCGCTGCGCGAACAAGGCGTGCCGATCAAGATCGTGTATCTCGGCCACCGGGACGGCTCGGCCGTGATGGTGCACAAAGATTCGCACATCTATCGGATGGAAGATCTGCGCGGCAAACGCGTCGCTGTGCCAAATCGATTTTCGAATCAACGCCTTCTTATTTTTCGCGCGCTGAAGCAGGCAGGCATGACGATCAAAGACATCGAGCTAGTCGAAATGCCACCGCCAGATATGCCGGCCGCGCTTTACGCCAAAGCAGTGGATGCGATTTCGAGTGGCGAACCGTTTATGGGACAAACGGAGCTCGATGGTTACGGACGTGTCCTCTGGTTAACAAAAGACGTCTGGCCGAATTTTATTTCGTGCGTCCTCGCCGTGCATGAAGAAATGATTAAAACGAACCGTCCCGCGGTGCAGCGACTGGTGGATGGAATCGCGAAAAGCGGAAAGTGGATCGACCAGAGTATGGAGCACCGCATGGAGACCGCGCAGTTTGTGAGCAAGTTTTACTACAATCAAAACCCGCGCCTGCTCACTTTTGTGCTGAGCAAACCGCCCGATCGCGTGACGTATACCAACCTCGCGTTGCGCAAGCCGGACTTTGAAGAAATCGAGCAGCTCGGACGCGAGGTCGGAATTCTCAATGGCACTGCGCATTTTGAGGATTATACCGACGCGTCCTTCGTAAAAGATGATACTGCGGTGCAGCCATACGCATGGGAACCGACATTAAAAAAATGAGTGCTACCGAGAGGGAAGTTTCGCTTGAGCGCTCGACCACAACGGTGCGCCGTCACGCTCGTCTGGGCTGGTTCAAGAATCCTGACTCACGTTTCTTCCAGGTCGTTAGGCCGATTGGAATGCTCGCGATATTTTTCACGGCTTGGGGAGTAGCGGTTCGTCTTTCGCATAGCGATTTATTTCCGACTCCTATCACGGTCGCGATCGGGATCGGCGAACTAATCGAGAAAGGTTTGCTCCTTAAATACATTGTCGCCTCGCTCTTCCGTGTTGACGTGGGGATTTACACTCGCTGTCTTGATTGGGGTTCCTCTCGGGCTCGTCCTCGGCTGGTATTCGCGTTTGTTTCAAGCCTTCAATCCCATCATCCAAATCTTGCGCCCGATTTCGCCAATCGCGTGGATTCCAGTGGCGATCCTTTGGTTCGGCGTGAGCGACGCAGCGCCGGTATTTCTGATTTTTCTGGCCAGCGTTTTTCCGATTACGGTTTCCGCGATTGCTGCTGTGCAAAATATGCAGCCGGTGTATTTGCGCGCCGCGCAAAACTTCGGTCTCAGCCGCAGCGAACTCTTCCGACAGGTGATCTTCCGCGCGAGTCTGCCACAAATTATCACCGGCATCCGCATCGCGCTGGGCGTGGCGTGGCTGGTCGTGGTGGCCGCGGAAATGATCGCAGTGAATAGCGGACTCGGTTACCTGATCATCGATGCGCGCAACGCCGGTAAACGCTACGATCTCGTCGTCGCCGGGATGGTGATGATCGGATTGATCGGACTTGTCCTCGATTTACTCGTTAGGCAACTGGAGAACTTCGACGAAGTGCGCTGAGGTTACGCCAATCGATGAAGACTGCCATCTCGATCAAAGATGTTTCGATGATTTTTCCCGGCAAGCGTGCGGGGGAAGAGATTCGTGTCTTGGAAAATGTCAGGGCCGAAGTCGGACAAGGCGAGTTCGTTTGTCTTGTGGGACCGAGCGGATGTGGAAAATCAACGCTCCTCAATATTGTCGCTGGCTTCCTCCTTCCGACGGCTGGGGACGTCCTGGTGGAAGGCAATCCGGTCGAAGGTCCTGATCGGCGCCGCATTTTTGTTTTCCAAGAGAACGGCGTTTTTCCGTGGCTGAACGTGCGCGAAAACATTGCATTTGGTTTGCGCGCTCAGGGTAAAGAGGAACGCGAGCAAATCGTTGCGCGTTACACGGAAATGGTGGGACTCAACGGGTTCGAGAATGCTTATCCACGCGAACTATCCGGCGGCATGCGCCAGCGTGTCGAAATCGCGCGCGCGCTCGCGGCCAATCCCGACATTATCTACATGGATGAACCGTTTGGCGCGCTCGACTTCATTACCCGCATGAAGATGCGCGCCGACCTTGTTCGTATCTGGCAAAGCGAAAAGAAGACCATTCTTTTCGTGACGCATGACATCGAGGAAGCGGTGCAACTCGCAGATCGCGTTCTCATCATGAGCAAACGGCCTGGGACGATTCAGCAAATCGTGGAGATCGATCTGCCACGTCCGCGCGATTTGGATTCCGCCGGTTATTTGGAAAAACGCGATCGTATTTTCCGCGTCATGGGAATGAGTTTGCGTGTCGGCGAGACCGCCGCGGCGTAAAACTTCGCGCACAAACTTGCTGCGCTCAACGAGCGTACCGATGTTGCGCCTTTCGCGATCATCGCTGCGCATGAGTAACACAAATCCGCCAACGGCTTCTGTGCCCGAAGACATGACGGGCCGGCCGCGGCGTGTGGTTACTGGTGGAATTTCATTGCGCAAAACTTTCTCGGCCCTGCGCCATCGCAACTTCCGCCTCTTCTTTTACGGCCAGCTTATTTCGATGACTGGCACATGGATGACGACAACCGCGCAGGGTTGGCTCGTCTATCAACTCACGGGATCGAAAGCGTTACTCGGTGTTGTCGCAGCCTGCGCGTCCGCGCCGATGCTGGTTTTCTCCACCTGGGGAGGATGGGCGGCCGATCGTTATTCAAAACGTTCCGTTCTCGTCCTTACGCAAATCAGTTCCATGATTCAGTCGCTCGCCATGGCGGTCCTCGTCTGGAGCGGCCATGTGAAGCCCTGGGAGATCATTCTCATCGCGATCATCGGCGGCGTGACGATGGCGTTCGACATGCCGGCGCGACAATCATTCGTAATCGAAATGACGAGTCGCGCGGATTTGATGAATGCGATCTCGCTCAACAGCTCCGTCTTCAATGCTGCGCGCGTGATCGGTCCGTCGATCGCCGGCATCCTTATGGCGAAAGTGGGAATCGCGATGTGCTTTTTCCTCGACGGCGTCAGTTTCATCGCGGTCATCACCGGTCTTTTGATGATGCGATTGCCAAAACGCAAATCCGCTCCGAGCGAAACCGGCGCGATTGGCCAGGCGCTGGAAGGGTTTCGTTACGTTTGGAATCATCCGCGACCTTTGACAATTCTGGCGCTTTTCGCTGTCGTCGGCATTTTTGGCTGGTCCTATTCCGTCCTCATGCCCGCGTTCGCGCACGATGTTTTGCATCTCAACGCGCAAGGTTATGGAATGTTGATGGCGGCGAGCGGTGTTGGCGCTTTAGTTGCAGCACTCACGGTCGCGAGCGTTGGTCATTCTCTTCCTGCGCGCGCATTGGCGCTCGGCGGCGTCTGGATTTTTTCAGCGGGTCTGGCGCTGTTTGCATTCAACCGAAATCTCTACGTCGAGCTCGCGCTGCTTGCGCTCAGCGGTTTCGGTATCGTGCTCTATTTCTCAACCTCCAACACGGTATTGCAAACGATCGTGCCCGACGAAATGCGCGGACGCGTCATGGGAATTTGGACACTGGTTTTCGGCGGCATGATGCCACTGGGAAGTTTGCAAGCGGGCTTGATGGCAGATGTGTTGGGCACGCCAACTACGATCGCGATCGGTGCATTGATCTGCGCGCTTGCCGCAATCGTTACTCTTGAAGTCGTTCGTAAACGCGAAGCACGGCGAGCGGCCGAGTCTATGCTGACTTGAAGTTGGCGTAACGAAATTTGGTTAATCAGGCACTCATCAATTAGCGCCGTGAATTCTCGGCCTCATGAAAAAGTGGATGAGACCGCCGGCTGCTTAGTTCTCAGCATTCTTCGGTGCGAGATCAGCCACAATTTTTTCGAAACGAGGGTTACCGCGCAACGAATCCCAATTTGGGTGCAGCTTCAAGTTGCCGTAGCTCAAAGTACTCGGAATGCGCAGGGTCGCGGCGATTTGCTCGATGGCGAGATCTTTCTCCCCGCACCACGCGTAGATAACCCCCAGATATTTCATCAGTTCCGCGCCATCGATAGAATCTTTCGTGATGGGGAGCAGCTCAACAGCGTGTCGGCCTTCGCGCATGGCTTCTTCTTTGCGGCCAAGTCCGGCGTCGATCAAACCAAGCACGCAAAAGGCGGGGCCGTAATCAGGTTGCTCGCTCACTGTCTTTTCGAGTTCCGCGCGGGCAGCGAGAAAAGCAGTTTGCGCCGCCGCTTCATCACCTCTGGCGCGGGCGGCCAAAGCTTCGCTCCAAGAGCGGGGAAAATTCAAATCAGTTGCTGTTCCACTTGCGGGGATGGCAGCGAGAGCCTCGGCCGCGGCCGAGTGATCGCGTTCGCACAGCGAGACGTACAACCATTGATCGCCCAAATCTGGCGCCGATGTTGGATCTTCAACGAGGAGAGCGTGAATGGTCTCGCGCAACGGCCGGGTGTCAGCGCGCGATTCGAGATCGACCAAAGCGCGTGTGACGCGCGTGTCCAGATCACGAGGAACCAAGGCGAGCGCGCGATCCAGGGCGGCAGACATTGCGACGAATTGCCGGAACTCCTGATAACTGGAGGCGATCTGCTGGAGTATGAAAAAGTTGCGCGGATCCAGTTCGAGAGCTCTTTGCAAGCTCCGAGCTGATTCCTTCCAAAGGCCTTGGCGCCGATCGATGTAGCCGGTCAGCTCAAAGATTTCGGAGTTATTGGGAATTACGCGTTGGGCGAGGGCAAGCTCGGCGCGCGCTTTGTCGTAGTCGAGATGACAGCGGTAGAAGAAGTTCGCTTTCGCGAGATGCGTATCTCCTGCATCAGGACGGAGCCGCGTGGCAGTCTTGAGCGCCTCTTCCGCCAAAGCGAGGCGCGCGGGCGTATGATCAAGACCAAAAAAATAAAGGTAATTGTGCGCCGCGCCCAATTGGCAGTAGGCGAGATAGAATTTGGGGTCGCGCGAGATAGCTTGATCGAGCAGCTGAGTAGCCTGCACGAGTTTCTCGTTGATTTGAGCATTAAACGAAACGCTGGCGACGAGCTCCTTGCCGCGGACATAAAGTCCGTAGGCGACAATGTCTTCGGTCGGGCGTTCGTCGATGGCGTTTTTCTCTTGCGGCGAGACTACGGCCTGCAGATTAGCGGCAATTTGCTGAACGATATCGCCGTGCATTGCAAAGACGTCGGTTACGTCTCGTTCATAGCTATCGCTCCACAACCTGGCGTTCCGGCGAGCGTCAGTCAGCTGTGCGGTAATCCGTACTTTGTCGCCGGAGGCGCGGACGCTTCCTTGCAAAATATATGCAGCGCCGAGGCTTTGGGCGATTTCGCGTAAATTACGCGGTTTACCGGGAGCATAGGTCATCACGGAGGTCCGGCTGATCACTCTCAAATCCGCTACTTTCGAAAGTGCGGTGAGAATGTCGTCCTGCACGCCATCGGCCAGGTAAACATTTTGTTTAGCGTCGCTGAGATCTTCGAATGGGAGCACCGCGATACTCTTCTCTGGGAAAGAAGCCATGTAAGCCGACTCAGGCGAGGTCGGCGCAGTGATCTCGGGAATTAAGCGGCGTGACAAATTCCAAAACCCGAAACCCAGCGCCAATGCTGCCGCCAGGAACAAGGCGATCCTGAGCCCACGTTTTTTTTTGCGGACGTGAATAGTGCGAGTTGTCGTGGGGGCGAATTCTTCCTGCGACGAGCGCTGCGCCAGTGGTTCCGGATTTGCAATCTCGTCGGTAGAGGCCATCGCGTGGTGAGTAATGCCGCAGGCGTGTTGGTATCTGAGCAAGGCCGTACGGCGCGGCCTTTCAAAGCAATACGTGTTCCATCACTTGCCCCACTCCAGCGGTTTAGCCGGAGATAGCATGATTGTTGCTATTTTTAGGAAAGACGCGTCCTGCCCGAACATGCCTAAACGCAACCTAATCGTGCTGAAGTTAATCTGGATTCGACCAACCGTGAACTTGATTGATCCCGACGCTGACTCCCGGCTTGGAGGCGTAGGCAATTGATGCACGTTCTTCTGCAACGACTATGCGATCGCCCTATCCGAAAAAAAATCACGGTCGTGATCATGCTGATTGCTGGCGTGGTGCTGCTTATCGCCTTCGCCGCGTTATTCGGCTTCCAAGCTTATACACTTAGACAACAATCCGCGCACGAACTCGCCGTTGTCGGTGAAATCACGGCACATAATTGCGCTGCGGCCGTCATGTTCAAGGATGAGGAAGCCGCTCGCCAAATCCTTGGCGGGCTTAAGGCGATGCCGCAGATCGTTAGTGCTCGACTCGAGCCGATGGACCAGCAGCGGCTGGCCTTTTTCGGAGGGATGCGAGATGAAGTGGAAATCAAAGCGGCGCGCTTGAAGTCCGGCTTTCGCATCGACGGCAATCGAATCCTCCTCGCGCAGCCCGTGATGCTCAACGGCACCCGGGAAGGAACGCTTTACCTCCTGGCAGATTTGCACGCGATGACGTCGCAATTGCTCAGGCTCTACGGCGGCATCTTTGCTCTCGTTCTCGCTGCCTCACTCCTTCTTGCGTTTCTGCTTTCGAGCCAATTCCTGCATTTCATCACGAACCCAATCCTGCGGCTCGCCGAGACTGCGCGCACGGTTGCGGACGATAAGGACTATTCCGTGCGGGCAAACAAAGTGTGCAGCGACGAGGTGGGAGTTTTGACCGATGCATTCAATCAGATGCTGGCCCAAATCCAATCGCAAGACAGCGCCTTGCACGGTGCACAGAAAGAATTGCAGGAACAAGTCAATGCGCTCCAGCGCGAAATCAGCGAGCGCGAACGCGCGGAAGCGGCGCATGCGCGTCTCACGGCAATACTGGAAGCGACACCGGACATCGTCATGAGCGCCGATCCGACCGGTACCGCATTCTATCTGAATCATGCAGGGCGCAAAATCGTAGGGCTCGCTGAAGACCGAGATATTTCCGAAATAAAAACGCTCGATTTTCATCCCCGCTGGGCGCGCGACCTCATCTCAAACGAGGGTTTTCCGGCCGCCGTCAAAGACGGATCGTGGGCCGGAGAGACCGCCATCCTGAATAGCGACGGGCAGGAAATTTACGTTTCGCAGGTGCTCATCGCGCATAAGAATTCGGCGGGCAAGCCGGAATATTTTTCGACCGTGATGCGCGACATAACTGAGCGGCGACAGGCCGAGGAAGCATTGCGCCTTTCGCAGCAAAAGTTACTCGAAACCTCTCGCCTCGCCGGCATGGCCGAAGTAGCTACCGGCGTTTTGCACAACGTCGGCAACGTTCTTAATAGCGTGAACGTTTCCGCTAGCTTGGTCGTGGAGAAGCTGCGGCGGTCGAAGGCGCCAAAGCTCGCCAAAGCGGCCGCGCTTCTCACCGCGCAAAATGGCAACCTTGGCGAGTATCTCACCAACGATCCGAACGGACAGAAATTGCCCGGCTATCTTGCCAAGCTCGGCGAATTCTTCATTGCCGAAAACGCGGAGCTTCTGGAAGAGGTCGATCAACTCGGGCGCAACATTGAGCACATCAAAGAGGTCGTGGCCATGCAGCAAAGCTACGCCAAGGTTAGTGGGGTTTTTGAGAATCTGCCGCCGCACCGTCTGGTCGAGGATGCGATTGCCATGAACATCGGCGCATTCCAGCGCCACGGTGTTGTCCTTACTCAGCAATTCTCGCCGGTACCGCTCGTGCGCGTGGATCGGCACAAAGTTCTGCAAATTCTCATCAATCTCTTTCGCAACGCGAAGTATGCGCTTGATGAATCCAAACGCACCGACAAGCGTATCACCATTTCCATTTTCGCCGTGAACGAACGCGGCGTGCACATCGTTGTCGCGGATAACGGCATCGGCATCTCACCGGAAAATCTCACACGCATTTTCGCGCACGGTTTCACCACCAGAGAACAGGGTCACGGGTTTGGATTGCATAGCGGCGCGTTAGCGGCGCACGCGATGGGCGGATCGCTTTCGGCGGCGAGCGCGGGCACTGACCAGGGCGCCACTTTCACTCTTGAGCTTCCCGTCGCCTCAATCACATCGAAGACATGAACTCCGCACCCCTAACGCTCCAGTCGGAGAACCACCGCATCCTCATTATCGACGACAATCCGTCGATTCACGAAGACTTCCGAAAAATTCTCGGTCCCGCCGATGCCAAACTGGCTAAGGAGCTCGATGCCGATGAAGCGGTGCTCTTTGGGGATACCGCCAGCGCTTCGCGGCCATGGAGTTTTCAAATCGACTTTGCCTTCCAAGGGCAGGAGGGACTGGAAAAAGTTCGTGCGGCGTTCGCCAAAAGCGAGCCTTACGCGGTTGCCTTCGTCGATGTACGCATGCCGCCCGGCTGGGACGGAATCGAAACGATCACACGCATCTGGAAAGAATTTCCCGATCTGCAAATCGTCATCTGCACCGCGTATTCTGATTACTCATGGGACGAGATCGCTAAATCCGTTGGTAGCACCGACCAGATGCTCGTGCTCAAAAAACCTTTCGATAACGTTGAGGTCTTGCAAATGGCACACGCCCTCGCGAAAAAATGGCAGCTGACGCAGATCGCACGCCGCCAGGTAGAGGAACTCGATGTGCTCGTGAATCAGCGCACGGCGGAATTGCGCGCGGCCAATGCGCAGCTTACCGGCGAAGTCGCGGAGCGCGCGGCTGCCGAAGAAGCACTGCGCCGCTCCGAGGAACGTTTCTCCAAAGCTTTTCATAGCAGTCCTATTCCAATGATCATTCAGCGACCTGATGGGAAAGGCTGCCTTGATGCGAACGCCAGCTTTCTTGAGTTAATCAATGCCGAACGCGACTCGGTGTTGGCCGGCGAGACAACATTGTGGGCAGATGAGGCAACAGCTACCGCCATCCGCGAGGAGCTCGCCGGGCGACATGTGGTTCGTAATCTGGCGACCACTATCCGCACGACTGGCCCAGAGACACGCGAAGTTCTGGTCGCAGCGGAGAACCTCGAACTCGGCAACGCTCCCTACTACCTCCTCATCCTGCAAGACGTCAGCGACCGGGTGCGTTTGGAAAACGAACTTCGCCAGGCGCAAAAAATGGAGGCGGTCGGCCGTCTCGCCGCAGGCGTTGCGCACGATTTCAACAACATCCTCACAGTTATTTTAGGCAATACCTCGATGCAGCTGCGCAACCCGCACCTCGACGAAAAGCTCACCTCCTCTCTGCAACAGGTGGAACGCGCCGCGGAACGCGCCACCGCCTTGACCCGCCAGCTGCTCGCTTATAGCCGCAAACAAATTATTCAGCGCCGCCCGCTCGCACTCGATGAAGTAGTTGAGCAGACTGTCGCGATGTTACGCCGGATCATCGGCGAACACATCGCGCTCGACATGCAACTCGCGGCCGATCTGCCACCGATTTTTGCCGATTCCAGCAGTGTCGATCAGGTGGTGATGAATCTGGCGCTCAACGCGCGCGACGCCATGCCCGACGGCGGCAAACTGACCCTTGCCGCAGTCCAGGTTGAGATTGACGAGGCGGCGTGCGCGCGAAATCCCGAAGCGCAGCTGGGACCGCACGTTTGTCTGGCGGTGAAAGACACAGGCCATGGAATGGACGCAGCGACCGTTGCCCGTATCTTTGAACCGTTCTTTACGACCAAGGCGCCGGGGAAAGGCACGGGTATGGGACTCGCCACCGTCTACGGCGTGCTTAAACAACACGGGGGTTGGATTGAAGTGGAGAGCGCTCCCGGGCGCGGCACTACAGTTCGCGCCTTCTTCCCGCTTAGCGCAGATGGAGTGACCCCAGATTCCGTCGAGCCTAAGAGCACGCCTGCCGAGTGCGCGCCTACTGAAAACACTACTATTCTTGTGGTCGAGGATGAGGAAATGTTGCGCGAGTTTGTAAGTGATTCGCTCGGTGTGTTGGGTTACCGCGTGTTGCCTGCAGCCAATGGTCGGGCTGCGCTTGAATTATGGGCAGAGCACCGCGAAGACATCGACCTGTTACTCACCGACATCGTCATGCCCGAGTCGATCTCGGGTCGGGAGCTGGCGCACAGGTTTCTTACGGAAAAGCCCAACCTAAAAGTGATCTTTACCAGCGGTTACAGTGCCGAATTGATAGGCACAGACTTTGAGAGCGAAAAGCAACACGCTTTCCTCGCTAAGCCTTATCTCCCAGATCGCCTTGCTCAGACCATTGCTGCGCACCTTCAATCCGCGCCCGCTATCGCTGCCGGTAGTGCCTCGGTCCTACCGGTGCTTACTTCCTGAAAGGGCCTTCAGGCGCAAGCGGGAGTTGGTTTGGTACGCGCCGAATCGCTAAGATGGAGCCGGCAGACGGATTCGAACCGACGACCTGCTGATTACAAATCAGCTGCTCTACCAACTGAGCTATACCGGCGTTTACGAGGGAAGATAGACGTTCTCAGCGGAGTCCAAAACAACAATCTTATACGGCAATCCTATACGCTGTGATTTCGCACGTTATGCGATTCGCATCGTTGCTCTGCACGTATTTCCGGCGAGCCGCAACGAAACGCAAATGTCAGTCTAATCTGCCACTGGTTGATCCCGCGAGGCTGCTCCGCGGGTTGAGCACGGAGAGCTACAGGTCGGCTCATGGTCAACGGTGGTGACGGTCGGCATCACGCCGCGTCACCGTCCTGTGAGCACGTCGAACGAATCCGAGTGGGAAACAACTGCGGTCCAAAACCTGACGCGGTTCCGTGCATCGGGTACGTACTTCGCGCGCTTTCGAGTCGGCAAGAAGCTCATCTGGAAAAGCCTAAAGACGACGGTGTTCTCCGTCGCGAAACAGCGGTTGGGGGACATGATCCGCGAACATCGCGCAAAGGTGGAATCGGTGACCGCGTTCGCGAATGGTAAGATGAATGTGGGCGATGCTACTGAGGTTTATCTCCGCAAAGTCCAGGCGAACGTTTCGCTCAAACCACGTTCAAAAGATTATCGCGAGATGATGATAGCCTTCATCCGCCGCTCGTGGCCAGCGCTCATGGAGACGGATGTGCGCAAGGTGACTGAGCGGGACTGTGAGGGCTGGCTGATGCGCTACCAGCAGCAATACGCGCCGACGGTGGTGAACAATAGCATCGGAACTTTGCGGGCGGTGTTTGATGAAGCGATCAGCACCGGAGCACGGTTCAACAATCCCGCCGCCGAGCTGGCACGCGTGAAGGTCCGAGCCAAGCGGCTTGAGTTACCTTCACGCGAAGAGTTCCTGCGCTTCGTCGAGGAGATCCGCACGGCGGGTGCGCGACAATCCAAAGATTGCGCCAACCTCGTGAAATTCCTCGCTTACAGCGGCGTCCGGATCGGTGAGGCGAAGTTTGTCATGTGGGCTGATACGAATTTCGGCCGGCGCGAACTGCACGTGCGCGGCGATCCCGAGACGGCGACGAAGAACGGCGAAACGCGTTACGTACCGATGATCCCTGAGCTTGAACAAATGTTGACCGAGCTCCGTTCGCAGCGTGCGGGCGAGCCGGCCTCAAAAACAGTGATGCGCGTATTCGAATGCCAGAACAGCATGACCCACGCGGCGGAGAAGATCGGCATGAAACGGATCACGCATCATGATTTGCGGCACCTCTTTGCGACGATCTGTATCGAGAGCGGCGTTGATATTCCCACTGTCTCGCGATGGCTCGGCCACAAAGACGGGGGCGCTTTGTGCATGAAGACCTACGGACACTTGCGACAGGACCACAGCTTCGCGCAAGCGCGTCGCGTGAGCTTCGGCATCGTCGCGTGATTCTGCGCGCTTACGCTTTTAGCAACCGGAGTAATTCTGTGCGCGGCACGAGCAGCTTGCCGCGTAATGCACGACAGGCGCGAAGTTTCCCGCGCTGAATAAGCCGATAGACGCTGAAGTAATCGACACCCAGGAGGTCGGCTGCTTCGTGCACGGAATAGGCGAGACGCTCCGGCTCAGCAGCAGGCTGAAGAGAAGGAGAGGAGGTGGACGGTTCCATACAGGAACGCCGACGATATAGAGGCGCCGCCGCGCAACGGCTCTAACGGTGGAGCGACGAGCACTGCGCTCGTCACAGCGTTATTGATGGCGGTAGGTGCGGAAGAAGCGAACTTGCGAGCGCCTAAAAAGCCGACCTGTGATTTTGCCGGTGATGTAAGCAAGCACGAGCAACGCGATCGCTCCGAGAA
>JBBRYI010000003.1:0-304680 GCA_038237805.1 Chthoniobacterales bacterium
TGCCGTCGGCCGCGCTGATCGCCGCGATGTTGTTGCGCGTCTGACTGCCGATCGTTGTTAAAACGCCTCCCACATAGATGGTCGAGCCGCCAACCGCAAGCGTCTCGACAACCGCGGGGCCGGTGAAGTAATGGGCTGACGGATCCCAGCTGGTCGCGGAGCCGTCGGCGGCGCTGAGTGCCGCGATACAGGAACGCGACTGTCCACCGATAGAACCGAAGTAGCCGCCCACGTAAACCGTCGAGCCGGATACCGCCAGCGCGTAGACGATGCCGTTGCTGCCGGCATTGACGCCGCCGGCGTTTGGGTCCCAGCTTGTGGCCGTGCCGTCGGCCGCGTTGAGCGCCGCGATGCTGTGGCGCACCACCCCGCCGAGCGAACTGAAATACCCTCCCAGGTAGACCGCGGAGCCGGAGACGCCGAAAGCAGCAACGAGGCGATTGGGATTGGGGTTGAAGTCGGTGGTGGTGCCATCGACAACATTGAACGCCGCGGCGTAGTTGCGCACCTGGCCACCAATTAATGGCGCCCCGTCGCTGGAGGCAAAGGCTCCACCGACGTACAAGGTCGAGCCCGACACCGCCAGCGTGAAGATGGTGTTGTTGGGACTGGGATTGAACGTGGTGGCCGTGCCGTCCGCGGCCTTGAGGCCCGCGAGGTATCTGCGCGGTTGCCCGCCGATGGTGTCGAAGAGCCCACCCGCGTAGACGGTCGATCCCGATACCGCCAGCGCGTAGACGCTGCCGCAGGCAGCGCATCCACTCCTGCTCGGGCTGGGGTTGAAGGTGGGGACGGCGACGCCGTCGAGGGGGACTCCGAGACTGAGCGCTGCGATGTTGTCGCGCGGCTGGCCGCCAATGGTTTTGAAGTCACCTCCCACATAAAGGGTCGAGCCCGATCTCGCGAGGGCGCCAACCGCACCGGCGCCGAAGGTGCCGGTGGCGCTTGGGTTGAACGTAAGGGTGGCGGTACCATCGGCGGCGTTCAACGCCGCGATCGCGACACGCGGCAGCCCGCCGATCACCGTAAACCGGCCGCCAGCGTAGATGATCGAGCCGTCGCTCGAGATGGCCAGCGCCTCGATCCCCGCGTTGGCATTGGGGTTGAACGCGTTGACGCTGCCGTCCGCATTGAGCGCCGCGATGTAGTTGCGAGTCTGGCCGCTGACCGATGTGAAGAGCCCGGCCACGTAGATCGTCGAGCCCGACACTGCCATGGCGTGGACCCCGTCGTTCAGTACTGGGTTGAAGCTCGGGTCGACGCTGTGGTCGGCACGGATGTGGGCGAGGTTGGTGCGCGGGACTCCGCCGACGTGCGTGAAGAGCCCGCCGACGTACCAGCCGCCGGACCCGTCGGCGGCGACCGCACTGACTCCGCCGCCAGAGCCGAGAATAGAGGCCGGCCCAGCGCCTGAGATCTCGGGCAGCCCGGGGTTTTGGGATCCGTCGAGCGCGACCTCGACACCCGGACCGGTGCGCGGTCCGACCCGGTCGAAAAGCCCGCCAATGTAGATCGTGTCCCCCGCGCGCACGACCGCCTGCACGGGGCCGTTGGTCACGTAGGTGGGATCGGGCATGGACGACAGTGCGGCCGCGCCCGCGCTTCCGGCTGCCAACGCGGCCAGCAACTGAAGCCCGGAAAAAGTGCAGCGAAGACTGTGATCGCTAACTACTGGGGAAAGGGCTGAGAGGATGCTGCTGAGGAGGTTGTTTTTCATTTTGTTTCTGTGATGGAGCCTGCCGAACTTTGGTTGCGTGAAGATTTTCAGTCATAAAAGAGATGCGTTCTTGTACCCGGCGATCCGCCGGGTTAGTCTCGCTGGGACGCGACTTTCCGACCGTGATTCGTCGCACGCCGGATGTTCGTTTTCTTGGGCCGCGCTCCGTTGACGCGCGTCGGTTCTGCCGTCGCGCCGTTGTGCGCAACATGCAGAGCAATCGGTTCCGCCTGGTTCCAGAAGAACTCAAACATGATGCCGAGACTTCGCGCGAGGGCTTCGTGCCTGATGAGGACCGACCGCGTTTGCGCGCCCGGCAGGGCAAGAATCAACAAGACGGTGTGGGCATCATAGATCACGAGCTTGTGCGGCAATTCGCCATCGTAAACGCGCGCTTCTTCCCCAGATTTTATCCAGTCGTTCAGGAATGGTTTGATCGCGGGATCGTCGATCGTGCTTCGCTCGTAAAGGCCGCGCACGAGCACGCCGCGGCTCTGCGCTTTGCGCTGCGCAGGATTGTCTGCGCGCAGGTTGATGATCGGAGGCTTGGTGATGATGTCGATGGTCCGATCCGCTTCCAATTGCAGCCGGTCGTGCCGGTCAGAAATTACTTGCAGTGTCCGAAGCACCTGAATGGGCGCTTCGGCCATGTCATCCCCAGGTTCGGCCAGGGGAGCGAGCCGATCCGCCAGCTGGCCGGCGAGTTGTTCGCGTTCGATCAGCTCGTGCTTTTCGCGCTCGACCAAAGCCGGCAGCGCGTGCTCTGGCGAGATGGCCGAGAACCGGCTGCCGTAGCCAGCTCCGCCCTCCACCATTCCTTTGTCTGCGAGCGAGGAGAGCGTCGGATACACGCTCGTGCGCGGCATGCGGGTGGTGGTGGCGATGCCACTGGCGCCGAGCGGTCCATTCTCGAGCAGGGCCAGATAGACTTGCGCCTCCGGGGCAGAGAGTCCAAGGCGCTCCAGCTCGGCTTTGTGCATGTGGTGCATGCGGCGAGGTTCGCAGATGGGAAAGACATGTCAAATATTATTCGACAACATTTCAACGCCTGTCTCGATTGCGTCGACAAGTTTTTATTCCGCCGTGTTCCTCCACTTCGAGCGGGATTTTCTCGCGTAGCGCCGATTTGCAATCGGCGATGGGGGAACTCCGATTGCAAATCGGAGCTACGCCGCTCGGGGGCGGTTGCGCGCTTACATGCCCGATCTCGATTTAACCACCGCGATGTCGGAGCTGTTGATGGCGCCGTTGATGGTGACGTCGGTGCGGAAGTTTGCAGCGGTCGCGGTCTGACCGGAATTGGCCTTCGCCTGGCCGATATCGGAGGAGTTGACGGTGCGGCTGGCGGTGGTATCGCCGAGGAGGACGGCCATGGAAGCGGAAACGCTGGCGCTGGTCTTGCCGAGGGCGTCGCGCACGTTCGTTAGACTAACGGTGATGGTTTGCGCATTCGCGACGCCGGTGAGGTTGACGATGTAGTTGTGCGCATCGCCGCTGTCGACTGCGCTGCTGCTGACCGATCCGGTCCCGCTTGCCATGCTGGCGCCACCGACGCTGCTCAAAGGATCAAGAAAGGTAAAAACCATGGTGTGGTCGCCAGTCGCGCCACCGGTGCGGCACTCGATTCCAGGACCGCCGGCGAGGGGGAGATCGATGTCGAAGGTTCCCGCTGGGCCGTGCGTTTTGCGAGAAACGACCGCGGTCAGGCACGGAACGCTGGCGTAGCGCTCGATCAACGTCTGAAATCTTTCATCCTTAAAATAAGATCCCACCGCCCAGACGTCCTGAGACGAGATCGCCTTCACGGAGTAGAGAAAATTATTTTCCGTTGCGCCAGGCGGGTTGGGGTTGGGGACAACGCTCCATACGCTTCCGTTCCAGTGCATCACCATGGCGACGTTATCGGCAAAGCCACCACCGGAGCGACCGACGGCCCACACGTCCGCGGTTGACAGCGCTGAGGCATCATAGAGTTCATTGTAAAATTGCTCCGAGGGGCTGGGAGTAACGCTCCAGGCGCTGCCATCCCAGCGTTCGATCAGGGTCGGATACGCGTCTCCAGTGTAGGCGCGGCCCATTAGCCAGATGTCGTTAGGCGAGACAGCTTCGATTCCCCAAACGAAATTGTAGATTGAACCGGTGGGATTCGGGCTCGGGACAATGCTCCAGGCGCTGCCGTCCCAATGTTCGACCAGCGTCCGGTATTGGCCGCTGACCGCATCCGTGGAATTTCCAGCGGCCCACACGTTATTGGCCGCGAGAGCTGTCACAGACCAGAGAATATCCTGGTTGTTTAGGGATGTGCTCGGGCTCAGAACGAGACTCCAGCTGCTGCCGTCCCAGTGCATGGTCAATGGTTGCTGCGCGGAAAATCCAACCTGGATGTAGCCGACTGCCCAAATATCATTGGCTGCGACAGCCGCGATTCCATAGAGAAAAGAAGAGGTCCCTGGGGCGAGTGGACTGGGGACAACGCTCCATTGATTGCCATCCCAATGCTCAATCAGCGGCTGGTAGATCAGATTGTCGTTGCTGGACGCTCCGACGGCCCACGCATTATTCGATGCGATTGCGGCGACCGAGAAAATTTGGTTGAATTTCGATCCGACGTTTGGGGTCGAAACGATGCTCCACGCGCTGCCGTCCCAGTGCAGGCTCAGCGTTTTATAACCGGCTGCATCGCTATAGCGGCCCACAGCCCATACGTCATTGGCTGACACGGCGTCGATCCCATAGAGTTCATTGTTACCCGAGCCAAAGTTCGGGCTCGAAACGATCTGCCACTGCGCTGGACAACTGGCAGATGCAGCGGAAAGCAACGGCGGGTGGGTGTTAGCGTTGAAGCTGAAGGCAACCCTGTCGATTGATAAACTGCCGCCGATCAGGAGCGAAGCGATTAAGAGGTGCTTTTTCACCTTGTAGTAATTACTGTCCTGAGGGAAGCGCAGTGCCGGACTTGGATTTTACGAGTGAGATGTCGGAGCTGTTGACCAAGCCGTTGAGATTAACATCTTCACGGAAATTAGAACTTGTCACCGCGCTCCCTGATTGAGCCTTGGTCTGGCTGACATCGGAGGAGTTCACGGCGCCGTTCGCGGTAGTATCGCCAACAAGTACACCCATTGATTCCGAAACAATGCTGCTACTGTTCCCTGCTGAGTCAGTCAGACCAGTTAAGCTAACTGTGATAACCTGAGCATTCGTAACGCCGGTGAGATTAACGATGTAGTAATGGGCGTTATTGCCGATCGTACTGCTGCTTACTGTTCCGGTGCCGCTGGTAACGCTGGCCCCTGCGACGCTGGTTAGAGTGTTAGCGAACGAAAAGATAAGTTTGTAATTGCCGTTCAACCCGCCGGTGCGACATTCAATGCCGCGCGGTCCGGTGAGCGGAAGATCGACATCGAACGCGCCAGCGCCGCCGTGCGTTTTCCGAGATACAACGCCAGTTGGCTGCGGCGCCATATTCCAGAACCAGGTATCGCGCATGGCGCCTTTCTCCAAACTGGCGCCACCGAAATACAGAACCCTTGCCCGCACTGTATCGTAAACCATGTTTGCATTGAACGACCGGTCCGGAGCGAGCGCGAGCTGCTCCTGCGCCCAAGTTGAACCATCCCACGTCCACGTATCGTTGAAATCGCCGGTGATATCGGCGCTGCCGTCACTTCCACCGAAGAGGACGAGCCGATCGAGGCCGCGACTATCGGCGAGCGTGGCGCTGTAACGTGGGGAGGGCTTCTGTGCGGGATTTTCCTCAGTCCATGTCGTCCCGTCCCATGTCCACGTGTCACCCAGCAGATTGAAGGCGCTGTCGAATCCGCCGAAGAGCACAACCTTGCCGCTGGCAGCATGGTAGGCCATTCCGGGGCGATAACGCGGCGGTGGCGAAGTCACGGGATTATGTTGCACCCAATTCGTGCCGTCCCACGTCCAGGTATCGTTTTGGTAAGCGCCCAGGAGGCTCCCCCCAAAAAGGAGAATCTTCTTTCTGGCGGCGTCGTAAACCATTCCTCCCCCGTAACGCGCAGGCGGCGAGGTAACGGAAGCCCGAGCCGTCCACGTGGCACCATTCCATGTCCAGGTGTCGCCCAATCTCGCGCCATTGCTGAACCCACCGAAGACCACCGCCTCGTCGTGTTCATCGTCGTACGCCATCCCGTGGAGACTTCGCTCGACCGGCGCGACCGTAGGCTGACGTTTGCTCCACCCATCTCCATCCCAGATCCCGGTATCGCCCAAACTTTCGCTCCCGTTCCAGCCACCGAATAACACCACCTCGTCGCGCGCCGCGTCGTATGCCATGCCCGCTTCATTCCGAGGCGGCGGGGGCACAGGTAAAGGTGGTTGACTCCATTGCGCGCCATCCCATGTCCACGTGTCATCACGATAGTCGAGGCCGACGCCACTCGAGCTGCGTCCTCCGAACAGGACAACCAAGTTCCGCACCGCGTCGTAAACCAATCCCATGCCGGCCCGTGCGTCGGGCGAAGAAGTCGATGTCCGAAGAGCCCAGTTTGTGCCGTCCCATGTCCAGGTGTCACCGAAGTTTTGAACCAATATCGCGCCGCCAAAAAGGACGACGTTGCCGGCCGCATCGGGCGCCATGCCCGCAAATGAACGGCCGGAAGGCGAAGTGACTGGAAGCTGCTGTGTCCACGTGCTGCCATTCCATGTCCACGTATCATTCAGCTGATATCCGCCGAAGAAGTTAAAGCCACCAAAGAGGACCACCGAATTGCGGGCGGGATCAGCGGACATGCACGGGTACGTTCGGGCCGGGGGCGAAACAGCCGGATGAAGTTGCGTCCACGTCGTGCCGTTCCACGACCAGGTGTCGTTCAGTTCTCCCCCGGTGCCATATCCTCCAAACAACAAGACGGAATGCGTGACCGCGTCGTAGGTCATACCCGCCCCATAACGCGGCGGTGGCGAAATGGACGGAGTTTGCTGTGTCCAAGCATTCCCATCCCAGATCCACGTGTCGCCGAGATAGCCTCCATTAACATCCGCGCTATCGAATCCACCAAACAAAAGAATTTTCCCGCGCGCTTCGTCGAACGCCATGGCAACGAGCAAACGTTCCGACGGCTTGGTGCCGGGAAGTTTTTCCGTCCACTTCATTCCGTCCCAAGTCCAAGTGTCGTTGCGCTTTTGCGGCGGATGCGAATTGTTCCCGCCGAAGAGCACGATCTCGCTTCGCACTTTATCGAACGCCATGCCCGGTTGGTCACGCTCCACCGGGATCGGTGGCTCGTATTTGGTCCAACTGCCTTTCGATGGCTGTGCTGTCAGCAGGACGCTGTTAAACGCTGCGGCAGCGAGAAGGAACGACGAAAGCGCGCTTCTAAATAGGACGCGAGTTCTGCGCACCGGCTCGGTTTTCTTCGTCCGATACATGGAGATAAACCCGCTGACCATCATGTTGAAGCCGGTGTTACGGTGAAAATCAGGACTCGTCCCTCCCCGATTTTTCCCCGAATGACGGCACTATATTGGATCGGTTCTCGCATCAGGGGAGCGCTGTGCCCGATTTCGATTTTACGAGCGAGATGTCTGAGCTATTGATCAATCCGCTAACGGTAACGTCTTCACGGAAGTTACTGGATGTGGTTGCAGTTCCACTTTGCGCTTTGGTCTCGCCTATATCTGAACTGTTAACCGCGCCATTCGCCCTCGTATCGCCGAGGAGCACACTCATGGGAATAACGACGTTGCTGGTGTTCGTGCGATCACTCACGCCGAACAAGGTTATCGCGATTGTCTGCGCGTTAGCTACACCGGTAAGGTTCACAAACACCTGATTGCCGCTGACGGTGGTGCTGGCAACGGATCCTGTGCCCGACGACACGCTAGCGGAGCTGAGCGTAACTGGAACGGTAAACGTGACAACCACTTGGTGATTACCACTCGCGCCGCCCGACCGGCATTCAATGCCGGGCGAGCCGGTTTGCGGCAGATTAATATCGAAGGTTCCGGTGCTGCCGTGCGTTTTACGTGAGACGGCGCTTAGCAGTTGCACTGCCGGGGTTGTGATGTTGATGCGGAAAACTGTGCCTACTTCGCTCCCGCCCAGGACCGTCGTCCCGTAAAAGTTTCCGTCCGTTCCCTGGATCAGTCCAGCGGCTGGGTGCGCTCCATCCGACGGTGGCCCGGCAAAGGAACGAAGCGTCGTTACAGCACCCGAGGCATCTATCTTGAAAACCGTGCCGTTGTCGGTTGCGCCCCCATAATACGTTGTCCCGTAAAAGCTCCCAGCGTTGTCCTGGATCAGCCCGGCTTCGGGACTTCTCCCATCGCTGCCCGCAAAAGAGTGGAGCGTCGTTATCGCACCTGATGCATCCATTTTGAAAATCGTGCCCTTGCCGGCCGTGCCGCCAAGGAGCGTCGTCCCAAAGAAGTTTCCGTCGCTGCCTTGGATCATTCCGGCAAAGGGAAGCGCGCCCTCATTGCCCGCGAACGAGTGGAGTGTCGTCACCACGCCCGAAGCATCCATCTTGAAAACCGTGCCGCTGTCGGACAGGCCGCCTTGGTACGTGGTTCCGTAGAAGTTTCCGTCGCTCCCTTGAATCAGCCCGCCGAAAGGATGCGCCCCATCTAATGGTTGTCCCACAAAGGAATGGAGCGTCGTGACTGCCCCCGAAGAATCCATCTTGAAAAGCGTGCCCTTGTCGGCCACGCCGCCTTGATATGTCGTCCCGTAAAAGTTTCCATCACTCCCCTGCATCAGCCCGGCGAAAGGAAGCGCGCCATCGAACGGCACTCCCGCAAAGGAATGCAGAGTCGTCACCGCGCCCGAAGCATCCATCTTAAAAAGCGTGCCGATGTTGGTCGCACCGCCCAGATAGGTCGTCCCGTAAAACTTTCCGTCGTTCCCTTGGACTAGTCTGGCATTGGGATTAGACCCATCGCTCGCGGCAAAAGAATGGAGAGTCGTTACCAGACCCAAGGAATTCATCCTGAAAGCTGTCCCCTTGGCAATCATCCCGCCGTTTACCGTCGTCCCGTAGAAGTTGCCGTCACTCCCTTGGATCAACCCGGCGACTGGAAGCGCCCCATCGACCCCGTCAAAAAAATAGAGCGTCGTCAGCACCCCCGAGGAATCCGTTTTGAAAATGGTACCTTGGTTGGAGGCGCCCCCAGCTAACGTTGTGCCGTAGAGTCTTCCGTCGCTCCCCTGGATCAACCCGGAGTAGGGATTCGCTCCGTCGCTACCCGCAAAAAAATGGAGTGTCGTCACGGCACCAGAGGCATCCATCTTAAACACCGTGCCTTTGGCGATTGCACCGCCATTTCGCGTCGTCCCGTAGAAGTTTCCGTCCCTCCCTTGGATCAGCGCGGCGCTGGGATTCATTCCATCGCTCCCCATGAAGGAGTGGAGCGTGGTTACGGTACCAGAGGTATCCATTTTAAAAGCCGCGCCCATGCCGCTCGCGCCGCCATTATATGTCACCCCATAGAAGTTCCCGTCGCTCCCCTCCAGCAGCCCGGCGAACGTATATGCTCCATCGGCCCCCGTAAAAGAATGGAGCGTCGTTACTGCCCCCGAGACATCGATTTTGAAGACCGTGCCGCTATTGGCCGTGCCGCCTTGATAGGTCGTCCCGTAGAGGTTTCCGTCGCTCCCTTGGATTAGCCTGGCGTTCGGATTAGCCCCATTCTCTCCCGTAAAATAGTGGAGCGTCGTTAGCGCACCCGAGTTGTCCATCTTGAAAATGGTCCCCTTCCCGGCCGCGCCGCCTTGATAGGTCGTCCCGTAGAAGTTTCCATCGCGACCTTGCAGCAGTCCGGCGACTGGATTGGCGCCATCTTCCCCGGTAAAAGAATGCAGCATCGTCACCGCGCCGGAAGCATCCATCTTGAAAACTGTTCCGTTGCCAGTCACCGGGCCATTGTAGGTCGCGCCGCCAAACCCCGTCGTTCCGTAGAAGCTTCCGTCACTCCCTTGGATTAGTTTTCCGTAGGGACTCGCTCCCTCGCTTCCCGCGAAAGAATGGAGCGTCGTCACAACGCCAGAGGAATTCATCTTAAAAACCGTGCCATTATCAGTCGTGCCGCCAGTTGTTGTAGTGCCATAGAAGTCTCCGTCACTTCCTTCGACTAGCTCGCCGTAGGGATAGGCGGGGGCCGGCAGGAACTGATGCAGCACCTGGTATTGCTGGCCCTGCGCCGAGGCCCCAAGGAGGGCGATCGTCCCGAGGAAAACGGTTAGCAAATCCCTGCCTTTCGTGTTTCGTTTAAACCTGAGCAAGGCGTGTGAATTGAAGATGCCTGATTGAGAAGGGGAGTTTTTTTTCATTTCTTTTTTGAGATTGGGTCAGGGCAGAGACATGCCGGATTGGGCCTTGATCGTGCCGATATCGGAGCTGTTGATCACTCCGTTGACGGTCACGTCGGTGCGGAAATTCGAGGCGGTCGTGGTCTGACCGGAATTGGATTTCGCCTGGCCGATGTCGGAGGAGTTGACTGTGCCATTGGCCGTGGTGTCGCCGACGAGGACGGCCACCGATCCGGAAATTGCGTTACTTTTATTATTGGCGTCGTCGTTCACGTTCGCAAGAGTGACGGTGATTGTTTGGGCGTTTGTTACATCGGTGAGATTGACGACGTATCGATGCGCATCGCTACTGTCGATCATGCTGCTGCTCACGTTTCCGTTCCCGCTTGTCACATTCGCGCCGCCGACACTTGTCAGGAGATTGGAAAAGTTGAAGACGAGTGTGTAATCGCCGCTCGCTCCACCGCTGCGACATTCAATTCCCGCCGGAGCGGCTAATGGAAGATCGACGTCGAACGTGCCGGCGCTGCCATGACTTTTGCGGGAAACAACGCCGCTGAGCATTTGCGGACCAAGCGCTTCAACGCGGCGCACCCGCCGATTGGCGAAGTCGGCGATGTAAAGATTTCCGAGGCCATCGAGCGCGACATCCTGCGGAAAGTTTAATTGCGCCGCCGTGGCCGCACCGCCGTCGCCGCCGTATGCCTTGTCACCGCTACCCGCGACCGTGCTGATAATGTCGGTCGCTTCGATCGTTCCGTTCACTCCCGCTGTGATTTTGCGCGCGCGGTTATTGAATCCGTCGGCAATATAAAGATTACCCGCTGCATCGATCGCTACGCCTTCGGGCGAATTGAGCTGCGCGGCGACCGCGGGACCGCCGTCACCAGTTGGGCAGGGCGTGTTGCCACAAAACGCGCCGTTGCCGGCGACAGTCGAAATCATTCCTGAGCTATCGACTTTGCGGATCTTGTTGTTGTTTCGATCGGCAATGTAAACATTTCCCGCCGCATCAACCGCGACGCTGTGAACAAAGCCAATTTGCGCCGCGGTCGCGGCTCCGTTATCACCGGCGCTTCCGAACGAGCCGTTGCCGGCGATGGTGTTGATGTTGTGCGGAGCGGCCGCGGCAATTTTGCGAATGCGGTAATTGGCCGAGTCCGCGACGTAAAGATTACCCGCCCTATCAAGCGCCACGCCTTCCGGCAATCGCAACATCGCGTTTGCGGCCGGTCCGCCGTCGCCACCGAACGCAGGCACGCCAGTACCAGCAAATGTCGTGATTGTTCCGAAGCGATCGACCTTTCGAATCCTATTGTTGGTCGAGTCGGCGATGTAAACATTTCCAAAAGCGTCGCCCGCAATTCCCACTGCATCCTTCAATTGCGCGGCTGTGGCTGGTCCGCCATCGCCGCTGAAGCCGCCGACGCCGGTGCCGGCGAAAGTGGAAAGATTTCCGGCGAAATCGACTCGACGGACACGATGATTGTCAGGCTCAAGCGGCATGTCGTTAGTCACATAGACGTTGCTGCCCGCGCCGATACCGACGCCGAGGATCTCATTGAACTGCCCGGCTTTGGCGATGCCGCCGTCACCACCGTAGAATTCGTAACGATTTCCCGCGACTGTGCTGATGACGCCAGCTGTATCGACCTTTCGCACGCGGCGACTGAGAATATAACCGGACGCGGGATAATCGGAGGTGTCGGAAGCAAAAATATCGCCGGCGGGATGAACGGCGACGCTCCAGGGAAAAACAAGCGCACTGTTAACCGCGAGCCCACCATCTTCCGAGACACCCTTCGTGCCGTTGCCGGCGACTGTCGTGATGATGTGATTAGACGAGTTGTCGATCTTGCGGATGCGATGGTTCGCAACGTCGGCAAAATAAAGATTGCCGGCAGGGTCGAAGTCCATCCCGCCGGGATTATAAATTTGCGCCGAAGTCGCCGGCACGTTGTCCCCGTTGTAGCCGCCCATGCCGTTTCCCGCGTAGGTGGTGATGATTCCACCGGTGTTCACCTTGCGGATGCGATGATTGTAAAAATCGGCGATGTAAAGATTTCCCGCGACATCGTGATTCACCGCCACCGGCGCGTTGAGCTTGGCCGCACTCGCCGGAATGTCGTCCCCATTGTAACCGCCTTCCTGTGTCGGAACCGTGAGGCAAAGTTGAGTTCCAACACCAGTCCCCGCGACCGTCGTGATCGTGCCGGCAGAGACTTTGCGAATGCGATGGTTGCCAGTGTCGGCTACGTAGAGATTGCCGGCGCCATCAACATCGACACCTTCGGGACACGCGACTTGGGCCGCGGAGGCGGGAATTCCATCGCCGTTGTAGCCGGGCTGGCCGACGCCGGCGACAGTGGTGATCGTGCCAGTGCCATCGAGCTTGTCGACTTTGCGAATGCGATGGTTTCCGAAATCAGCGATGTAGAGATTGCCGCCTGAATCGATCGCGACATCGATCGGGCTGCGCAGTTGCGCCTGCGTGGCGGGGATGTTGTCGCCGTTGTATTGCTCGACGCCGTTTCCGGCCAGACCATTGCCGGCGACGACGATTTGTTCTCCGGTCGCGAGATCGATTCGGCGAATGACATTCCATCGCGCATCGGCAAGATAGAGATGGCCGGCGAGGATAACTCCGCCGAATGGCGCCAATGCCGTGTTTGTCGCTCGACCAATGCTGCCGCCATCCCCGGTAAACGTGCGGATAGTGCCCGGAGCCACTGCGGCCAGGCGCGAACGTGTCGAACGTGGTGGCGTGTCGGCATATGTTAGCGCAACTAGCGCGAGAAACGCGAGAGAAGATGCTGTTAAAACGCGGGCAGTTAACAATCGGCTTTGCGATGTTGAAGTCTTTTGCATTGGGAATTTGTTTGCAACCAGGGTGAGCGGTTTTTGTTGAGTGATTGATCGCATTACGGAAGTGCGCTGCCGGATTTTGATTTCACGAGCGAGATGTCGGAACTATTGATCGAACCGTCTACCGTAACGTCTTCCCGGAAGTTGCTGGATGTGACGGCTGCGCCGCTCTGCGCTTTCGTCTGACTAACATCAGAGCTATTAACTGTACCGTTACCATTTGTGTCACCGATAACTACGCGCATTTGAACGCCGACATCATTCGTGTTTGACCCATCGTTTACGTTGAGAAGAGTAATCGTGATCTTCTGTACATTGCTGACGTTCGTTAGGTTCACAGTTACTTGCTTTCCATCGGCACTGCGGCTAGTGCTCGAGACGCTGCCTGTCCCGCCGTTACCGGGGGTCGCGGTCGCGCTACCGAATGTCACCGCACTAGGGAATGTGAATACAACTTGGTAATCTTTGTTCGCACCGCCGCTGCGACATTCGATGCCGGGTTTTCCAGTTAGTGGAAGATCGATATCGAACGTGGCGCCGTCGCCATGCACTTTCCTGGAGACAGCACTGGTTAATATGACGGCAGCTGTGCTGCCGCACTTCTTGATCAGATAATCTCCGCCCGTTCCATACACCGCGTTCGAGCCATTGGGCGCCTGATCGACTTCCCGCAATAGCCCGCTTTCAGTAATTTGCGAACGTGCGCTCGTATCGCGCAACAAATCTCCCATCCGGACCGGCGCATCATAAGCAAGCAGCGACCATGGAATCCAGATCCGCACGATGCCGTCAGGGCCAAGCTTGTAGTCGCCGGTCACATCCGCCTGCTTGGAATAGGAAGGTATTACCGAGCTTAGGTTGTATGGGCCATACTCAAAGGTGAAGTTGCCGTTGGAGTCGAGAATGGCGCGGCCATAACTGGCTATATCTCCATTGCGCCAATGCATGGCCCATGAATAGGTCGTCCCCGCAGGCGCTGCCGACGGCAGATTAGCGACCTTTATGCTGGCGTAGAGGTTCGCATCGTCTACATCAAACCAGGCTGACTTCACGTCGAGGGCAGGCGGCGCATCGGAGATAGGACCATCGTCGATCTGAGGCGCGGTGCATTGCTCATCAATAGGTTTTGGCTGCGGCTGCGGCGCAAGGTCGGAGTCGAGATGCACGAGTGCAACGGACAAGCCGGTTGGAGTCGTGGGCGCGCTGGGCGATTGGACATAATAAAGAGCGGCCGGTCTGCCATCCAAGGAAAGGCCAGGGTTTGGCTGAGGCAATCCAGTAAGTGGCCCCGGCGCTCTTACTACTGTAGCGAGGCCGTCACTAGCTGTGCTCGAGCTAAAGACTGTTCCATCAAACGACCGATGGCCGAGTACCAGGTTCATGTTCGGAGACAAGCCGTCCACCGGCGCGGAGAACTCATCCAGCTTTGTCTCGCCATTGTAAGTGATCGGTCCGCTAAATGGGATTTCCATGTACTCCACCGGCGCGGATGCAACTCTGCGTCCTGTAGCAAGGGAGAGTATCGTTACCCGAGTGTGAATGTATCCCGGTTTATCAGAGAAGTGGAAGCCGGTGGTTTGAACGAAAGCGTATCGTTCATCGCCAAGACTGTAGACCGCCTGCACGGCCAATCCAGCTTCGAACCCGGCCCCGCTGAGAGTAGTAGTACGTGATGGAAGGGCGGGCTCGTTAAAGTTGGTAAAACTAACCACAACCCAGGCGTAATCGGGATAGACCCTTAGATCGACGAGCCGGCTACGATCAAGTATGACTGGGGCGCCATCGATGAGAACGAAAGGAACGGCCAGAGCGTCAGCGAAGGCGGTTCCAGTTTGGAGCCGACTTGGTGATCTAAGGGCTAAGATACCCTGGCCGCGGAAGTCAGGATCGAGAGTCACGCCGTAATCGCCGGCGGTTAGATCAACCGGCGCTGAGGTTGAATGGTTAATTGCAGACGCAACAGCTATCTCTTCCTGATGTGCGGTAGCGGCCTGAGCGGCTGCGGCCGATTGTGAACCCGCGTTGCCTTCCAGTAGCGTGATTTTTCCGTCGGTCGTCGCGATCACGCTTCCGCCAACTGGCACGTCTAACTCTCTTGTTTGATTGCCAACACCTGCGACCGCACGACCACCGGCCGGAAGAGCCATGGATGAACTTGCGGTGAGGCCGCCGGTAGGTTTGATCGTGATAATTGCGTTCAACGGAAGATGCCACTCGTTGATCTGCGCGCCGCTTGGAAGCGTGTACTCGTTAGCCGCGGGGATGTAACCTTGGACGGTCGCCTCGAGGAAAGCCTTACCCATCTCCGGCTCGACGCGCATCCGCATCGTTTTTACATACTGCGCCGCGGGGAAGAAGGTAGTTATGATATAGCCACCCTGCGCCGTGGGCGCGTAGATTTTCGGAAGATCGATAACCAGCGGATCGGTAGCCAGCGCCTGAGTGCGCGCATCTACGTCGCCGCCACGTGCCACGATGTCAGCGCGCACGAACACCGTGTCCATGTCGCCGGTTAATGTGCCGTAGGACGCGGTAACGTTGCGCGAGTCCTTCGCTAAGTCCCATGTCAGATGGCCAGTGGCAGCGCCACGCGGCACATCGCGAAGCATGGCCGCGTTCTGGGTTACATTCTCCACGGCTAGTTCGACGTGGTCTCCCGCCTCCATCGCGATGCCCTGCTGGTTGCCGAAAGGGTCCACGCCCTGAAGCCGATCGAAGAAGTACGTATTCTCGTATAACTGTGAGCTCGGCGTGAGCTGGATAATTCCTTGAGGCGACAGCCACGCGGCGGCAAAGAGCGAATCGCCGTAGGCTCCTCTGAAAGCTTCCAAATGATCTGCGCTCGCGACGCGCGCGCCGGGCAGCGGCGCCCCAGGATCGACATGACTGTTCACATCGTGCCTGACCGTGTAGGCGATGAGCGCCTTCCCGCCCGAAGTCCCAGATGCGCCCCGCACATCGGAGACATTAGCAGTAACGGCGGGCGGACTGGTCGCCGTCGCAGCTGATGTCGCGCTTGAGGCAGCGCGGCCCCAGCTGCCACTGAGCAACAGCATCGCGAGAATTGGCCGAATCGTTTGTTTGTAGAGTTTATTCATTGTTGTTTGATTAATGCTTGGGCAGCGCAGTGACGGATTTACGTTTCGTGAGCGAGATATCCGCGCGTCTCTCATTCTCAGTTGGCGGTTTGTTCGACTGACCGCCCAGGGATGGTTTGTGAATTTGGTTTTTCCGGTTTCGGCCATTCCGATCGGGCATAGAAAGGTGCGACTGCGTGAGCTGATTCCCGCCGCCCTTCTGCTTCGGTCTGAGAAGCGGCGTTGCCTTCTCCCAAAGAAAGTCAAAAAGCATTCCCAGACTCATCGCCAGTTGCGGATTTCTTATGAAGAGTGTTCGTCCATTGCCACTGGACGTTGGCAGGGGCATAAGGATGTTTTGCCTGTCGAAAATCGCCAGCTTGTGAGGGAGATCACCTTCGTAAATCCGGGCTTCCTCGCCGGCAGTGATCCAGCTTGAGAGATATGGCTCGACCTCCGGTGCGTCGACAATTGCACGCTCATACAGTCCCCGGTAATGCACCCCTCTTCGCATGGCCTTCGCTTGCGAAGGATTACCAGCACGAACGAAGACAGGTGCTTTGCAGAAAACTTCGATCTGTCGCTCTGCTTCGAGTTCCAGCCGCTCGAAGCGCTCAGCGATCACACGCGGATCGCGCAGCACCTGAATCAGCTCAGCCTCGCCGCCGTTCGTCCCTACCGCGTCTGTGACTGGCTTGAGCTGAGCCGACAGCTCCCGCGCAACCTGCTCGCGCCGGGAAAGCTCTTCCCGCTCGCGCACGATCAGATACGACAAGGCGTGCTCCGCCGGGATGGCGGAAAAGCGACCGCCGTACCCTGCTTCCGCTTCGACGCAGCCGAGATCGGTCAATCGGGTTAGCGTCGGATAAACGCTGCTCCGGGGAACTCCAGTGGCGGCAACGATGGCACTAGCGCTAAGAGCGCCGCCGTTGCGCACCAGGGCGAGATAGATTTGAGCTTCCGCGGTTGAAAGCCCGACCTTCTCCAGCTGACTGAGTTGTTGTTCCAACATACGTCTAACAATGTTAGAAAACGTATCTCGGAATGAAACTGGACGTAGCCCCTCAATTTTTTTATGGACGCGAGGTGCCACCGCCCGCGCGGGCCGGTTTTGGACTGCGGCGGAGCCCCGGCCGCTACTTGCACTTCAACGACACCTACGTGCGCATTCGTGATCCCGGCAGGCGCGTTTGTGACTCCTCGATTTGCGTCCCATCTCCGATGAGGACCCCCGTTGAGGCTGAAAGACAATCGCAGCGATGCACGCCAAATTTCGAGAAGGAGAGCCGAGCATATGGAAGTTCGCGACCTAATTGTCCACTTTTGCGCTCCTCCAACTCCAACAATGGACATTTAGGTCGCGAACTTACAGTTGTTCGCGTTTTGCCGACAATCATAACCACAGAGAGAGAGAGAGAGAAATAAAATTATGTTGACAGTTTAACAAGGGGAGTGATGGGATGGCCGTTTTAACGCAGCAACCGATCGATGATGGCAAACGAACTTTCACACATCGGCTTTCTCAAACCGGGAGTTGGAAAGAGAGGAACAATCTTCGTTAGCTGCCTCGACTCCAACCCGACATAAGAACTCTGACACTTCTTCATAGAAAGGCATCCTATTATATGTTCCGCTCCAAAAAATCACGGCTCTCCTGGAGCCATCTAGCAATAGCTTTCCTGGCCTTACACAGGCTTCTCAATCCTTGGGTAGCGACTGCAACCCAAGTCGTCCCTTTAACCCTGACCGAAACCGTGCGCCAGGCAGACACGATTGTTCTAGGGACTGTCGTGTCCCAGAAAACCAGATGGGGCAACCCATCCCATCGTTGGATGGTCACAGATTACACGTTCGAAGTCGAAGACCTGATCTACGCGTCAGAAAAAACCGACTCGATTGGGAAGACGATCACAGTGACCTATTGGGGCGGCACCTTAGATGGAGAAACGCAGGCCATCAGTGATACACGTCTGCCGGTGCGTGGCGAGCGCCTGTTGTTAATGCTCAAGGCTGGCTGGCAGAAGGTCAATTTTTCCCCCGTCGTCGGATTAAATCACGGCCTCTTTATTGTGGCTGCGGAAGGGGCGGGCAGACCCGCTACGGTTCGCGACGCGAACGGTTCGCCGCTGGTTCGTACGCCCGACGGAACGATGGTGAAGAGCATGCCCGGGTCTAATCCGCAGTCAACTGCGCCGGGCGTGGAACTCAACACCTTCGTTTCCTGGCTGCGCTCCAACATCGCGGCGATCAAGGCGGCGCCTTCCGAGTTACCGCCCAGGGTGGATCGAAATGACCCTCGAGTGATGAAGGTTTTTTCGAAGAGGCCCGCTCCAGACCAACCAAAGGCGCCCAATGCCAATCAAGGTGCAAAGGAAACTGGCCGTGAGCCGGCGACCGACTCGCCGCGCGGCACCGCATCCGCGCCGGGTGCTCCCACGTCTAAGGCGCCGGCGGGTTTTGGGGGTTTCGAGCAAGTTGCGCCCACTCGCCCTTCGAACCGTCCTACTCCCGATTACTCTTACGCCAGAACCGCCAATCGTCCTATCGTAGTAAATAATTTTCCGGCCAGTTTCGCGCCTTGGTCGCCTGAGGACCAATACCAGATGTCAAAGTGGAATTATTACGCGAGCGACGTCTTCCGGGTTTACACTAATCCCACGGGAACGTGGGCTTGGCAGAATAATGTATTCGATTTGTGCGGATGGCCCAGCTCAGCGGACATGCAAGCGCAGTTTGGAGCACCCTGGGATTCCAACACCATCGGCATTACCTACAGAAGATGGAACAGCAGCAATATCATTATCGAGGCCGACATCGCGCTCAATGACGAAAACTTCGACTTCACACTGAGCGACGAACCGATTTACGACGGCTCTTCCCTCCAGGGATTCCGCCAGGTCATGACCCACGAGCTCGGACACATGTGGGGCCTGGACCATCAGTTTAATTTTATTTCCGTCATGAATTATTTCCCGGCCGTGTTCCGCTTCTTTGGGATGCCCTACATGGATGACGCGGAGGCGATCAGGGTTGCTTATCCCAGCGTGGCAGTAAGCCGGACAGATCTCGGTGTTTACCTGTATTATGAGTCGGGATATCAGAGCGTCACCGACGCCACCTTTCCGTCATTTGTTACCGCGGGCGATACATTGACGGTCAATAACTATCATCTTGAAAACGTTGGAACAACGACGATTGCGACCCCGACCCTGCAATGGTACCTGACCAGCACGCGCAACTACAACTCGTCCTATTATTATCTGGGCACGAGCACATACGGCGCGTTGGCTCGCTTTCAGTACTTCGATCCGCCGTCAACTTCGAGGACATTCACGGTGCCAAAGTCCGTGCCGGGGGGATACTATTATCTTAATGCGTATGTGCCCGGTGGTGATGCCGGAGCGGGGCAAGGATCGTTTCCGTTCAGCAACAATTACGCTTTCAGCCGCACCACAATCTACATTTATGTTCCTTCATTATACCTCACGAGCGCAGTTTCTAGCAAGATGCATGGCGGCCTCGGCCCTTTCGATATCAACCTGCCACTTAGTGGTGCACCTGGCGTGGAATGTCGCAGTAGTGGCGGCAATCACACTCTCCGGTTCATTTTCACCAACAATGTCCTGAGCGGCAGCGCGAGCGTCACGGCTGGAACAGGAAGCATCTCGGGAAGTCCCGGCTTTGCCAGCAATAGCATGACCGTGAACCTGACCGGCGTTGCCGACGTGCAGAAGCTCACGGTGACGCTGAACAATGTGACAGATGATTTCGGCCAGGTTCTGCCGAATACAGCAATTAGTGTGAACATGCTCATCGGCGATACTACGGGAAACAAAACCGTCAACGCGTCCGATGTCTCGCAGACTAAGTCGCAATCTGGCTTGGCCGTTACTGGCAGCAACTATCGTGAAGATGTCACTGTTAATGGTTCCATCAATGCTTCAGATGTCAGTCTGGTGAAATCACGTTCCGGGTTCGGCGTACCATAATCATGTACACATGCGCGATGCAGGGTTCGAACCTGCGACTTCTTGCGTGTGAAGCAAGCGCTCTACCACTGAGCTAATCGCGCGATTGGAGAAGTGATAAGTGACGAGTGACAAGTGATGAGTCAAGGCGAGTTGTAGCTGCCGCCGGTGTTGTAGCTGCCGCCGGTGTTGTAGCTGCCGCCGTCACCGGCGGCAGAGAAAGTTTCCCGCCCGGCTCGGCGTCTGCCGCCGATGACGGCGGCAGCTACAACGGCGCGCAAATCGAGGCGCTTGTCAGCGCCGCTCACGCATTCTATTAAGAGGCATGTCCGAACATAAAGTCTCTCTTCGTTGGGAACGCGGCGACGCTGCTTTCGAATATCAGAAATATCCGAGGAACCACACTTGGAAATTTGATGGCGGTCACGAGATGCAGGCTTCGGCCGCGCCCGCTTTTTTGGGCGATCCGAAAAATGTCGATCCGGAGGAAGCGTTCGTCGCGGCGCTTTCCAGTTGTCACATGCTCACGTTCCTCGCCGCAGCCTGCAAAAAGAAGTTCGTGATCGATGAATACTCGGACGATGCCGTTGGCCACATGGAAAAAAATCCGGAAGGGAAAATGGCGATCACGAAAGTGGAGCTACATCCGAAGTTGAAATTCTCCGGCGATAATCAGCCGACAGATAAAGATCTCGATGAGATGCACCATTTCGCTCACGAGAATTGTTTCATCGCGAATTCGGTGAAGACCGATGTGACCGTCGAGAAATAATCTCGCTTTCGCCTTCTGTATCCACGGATTGCGCAGATTTTCACAGATTCGAACAGCCCGAGAGAGCCAACGAATCTTCCTTCGAAAAATCTGTGTGAATCTGTGAAATCTGTGGACCTTTGTCTTTCTTATGAGCAGTAAGTCCGATACGCAGCGGATGGAGAAGATCGTAAGCTTGTGCAAGCGGCGCGGATTTATTTTTCAAGCGAGCGAGATTTACGGCGGGTTGAATGGCGTTTGGGACTACGGACCGCTCGGCGTGGAGCTGAAAAATAATCTCAAACAATATTGGTGGCGCGTAATGGTGCGCGAGCGCGACGATGTTGTCGGCATCGACGGGTCGATTTTGACTGGACGCGCTGTGCTCAAGGCGAGTGGGCACGAAGATACCTTCAGCGACCCGATGGTGGATTGCCTATTAACACAGAGACGTTTTCGAGCGGATCAGGTCGAACCGCAAAGCGGGATGGCATACACATTTGAGGGCGCAGCCGACGCCGATTATCTGACCGCATTCGGAAGCCTCTTGGGGCCAGATCCAAAAGCTGGAGCTCTCGAAAAGCTTTTGGAAAAGCGAGCCACCGGGAAAACGAACATTCCGCGCGACGAAGATTTTCCATTGGTTACTGAGCCTTACAGCGTTTTGGTCTCATCCGAGAAAAATTCAGAGCGTGCCCGCAAAACTGCAATTGAGTACTACAGAGCACGAGGTATTCGGAATCCGTTGCTGTTGGGAGAGACAAATAGTGTTGTTAGGGAAACGCGACAATACAATCCTGAGAATGGTTCGTTACTGACGCCACCCCGAGCGTTTAACCTGATGCTTCGCACAAACGTCGGTGCGACGGCAGATGAGAACTCGATCGCGTATCTGCGCCCGGAAACGGCGCAATCTATTTTCGTGCAGTTTAAGAACGTGCTCGAGACGTCGCGGAAGAAATTGCCGTTTGGCATCGCGCAAATCGGGAAAGCGTTTCGCAACGAAATCAATCCGCGCAATTTCACTTTTCGCTCACGCGAGTTCGAACAAATGGAGCTGGAATATTTTTGCCGACCGGAGCAGGGGATGGATTTGCTCGCGTATTGGCTGAAGGAGCGAATCAAGTTTTATCAGAACATCGGAATTGCACGCGGGCGATTGCACGTGCTCGATGTGCCGGAGACGGAACGTGCCTTTTATTCGAAAGGGACGTTCGACATCGAATACGAATTTCCATTCGGCCGGCAGGAGCTGGAGGGCGTCGCTTATCGGACCGATTACGATTTGATGCAGCATCAAAAGGCGAGCGGGAAGTCGCTCGAATATTTCGATGAGGAAACGAAGCAGAAATTTGTTCCGCATGTGGTCGAGCCAAGCGCCGGCGTCGACCGCTCGGTCCTCGCGCTCATTTGCGAGGCGTACTCCGAAGATGAAGCGCCGGATGAAAAAGGAAAAATGGAAACGCGCACCGTGCTGCGGTTTCATCCGCGCATGGCGCCGGTGAAGTGCGCGGTGTTTCCGCTTTTGAAAAACAAGGAGCCGCTCGTGGCAAAGGCTCGAGAAATTGTGGGTCTGCTTCGTCCGCATATGAATGTCTTCTATGACGAAAGCGGCGCGATCGGGCGGCGTTATCGGCGGCAGGATGAAATCGGCACGCCCTTTGGGGTGACGGTAGATTTCGAGACGCTCGGAGAAAAAGATCCGGCGTTAACAGACACTGTCACTTTGCGCGACCGCGATTCGATGAAGCAAGAGCGCGTAAAGATCTCGGAACTGCGCGATCGTTTGCTTGAAGCGATCGTCTAAATTTGTAGCGGCGGTCTCTGACCGTCGCATTATTCCACCCTGGGATTTTCGAGCGACGGTCAGAGACCGCAACTACAGAAGAATAAGAAATGGATCTAGAATCATTTCGCGACTATTGCCTAACGAAAAAAGGAGCGACCGAAGGAATGCCATTCGGGGAGACAGTGGTGGTATTCAAAGTTGGCGACAAAATGTTTGGGCTCGCTTCGCTCGACGAAGTCCCGACGACGGTGAACCTAAAGTGCGATCCCGACCTTGCGCTCGAATTACGCGATCGCTACGAGCAGGTGCGACCGGGTTATCACATGAACAAAAAGCATTGGAACACGGTGGAGTTGAGCAGCGGGATTCCGAATACAGAAATCACTAAGATGATCGACCACTCGTATGATCTGGTCGTGCAGAGTTTGCCTAAAGGTAGGGCGCGACGGCCCGTCGCGCCGACAACAAAAAGGAAGCGTCCTGCCGAACGAGTAAAGCGCGATCTCTGAAAATTTCGCGCCATTACTCATTCGATGGGCGCGACCGGCGGTCGCGCCCTACCGGGTCGGATGCAAAACTTCACGCAGTTGAATGTTTCCCACATCCAGTTGTAAAGCGTCGCGCGCTATTTGCAGAAAAGCGTCGGGCTGATCTGTGAGCGCTACGGCCAGAGAGCCGGTGCTATTTTCCGAAGCACCTAACCCTTTTTGTTCCAGCAAATTTTGCACAGCAATGGCGCAGTTTTCTGCGGAATCGACCAGCCGAACACGATCGCCGAGGAAACGAAGAATCGCATCACGCAATAAAGGATAATGCGTGCAGCCGAGCACCAGCGTGTCGACTTCCTTTTGCACGAGCGGATCGAGATATCGCTTGATCACATGATCGGTGATTTCGTTTTGCAGCCAGCCCTCTTCGATAAGGGGCACGAGAAGAGGACAGGCCAGTGCCGTCGTCTGCACTTCGGAATCAAGCCAGCGCAAGGCGCGTTCGTAGGCGCCACTTTTTACCGTGGCGCGCGTGCCGATGACACCGACGTGTTTGTTGCGCGTAGTTGCAATCGCCGCCTCGGCGCCCGGTGAAATAACGCCCAGCACCGGAACGGTAAGCGTTTGCTCAAGGCGCGGAAGGGCCAGGGCGGAGGCGGTGTTGCAGGCGACGACAATCGCCTTGCAATTTTCCTCTAACAACATTTCGGCAATTTCGAGACTGTAGCGCTCGACCGTGGCCGCGCTTTTCCCGCCGTAAGGAACACGAGCCGTATCCCCCAAATAAAATATTTGCTCGTTAGGCAATAATTCGCGCAACGCGCTCACAACCGTGAGACCGCCAATCCCGGAATCGAAGACACCGATCGGTCGCGTGTCGGAACGCGGCGGATCGGAAGTTGGCGACTTGGAAACCGCCGCTCCTTGAGACGAACTTTTATTCGCCGCCGTTGATCGAGATGGAGGGTTTGTCGGCATGATTCAGCGAGGGCGCAATATCGTCGCGCAACGGCTCAGTGATGGAATGTTCGTGGGGCGGCAAATTATTTGTCGCGACCGCGAGCGTTGCGCCGGTCGAGCGGAAGTTTACGGCAGCATCATAATTCTGCACGGCTTGGGCAATGGCCAAACCCATCTGGCGTCGATATTGCGGCGTCGCGATTCGCCGGCCTTCATCGCGATGACTGAGGAAACCGCCCTCCAACAGCACTGCTGGAATCTTGATATTCCGCAAAACATGGAAACGGGCGTGGTGAACGCCGCGATCAAACACCGACAATCGCGCCAGAACGGCGGCGTGCACCGCCGCAGCGAGCGCCATGTTTTGTTCGTCCTGGGGATTTCCGTCATAGGCGCGCGTGTCGGCAACGGAAGCATGATTTTCGGTCGTGGCATTCGAAGGAACGCCAGCGGGCGCGAGAGCGTAACTTTCGATTCCGGCGCCACCGTTGCTGGTATTGAAATGGATGCTGACAAAAACCGCATTCGGAAACCGATTGGCAAATTCGACTCGGTCTTCAAGCGAGCGTGCGGCATCGTTCGAACGCGTCATTGCGACTTTAAATCCAGCGTGCTGCAGCTGTTCGCGCGCGATGAGCGCGACATCGAGCGCAAAGCCTTTTTCCGTTCCCCATTCGTTAGCCGCGCCTTGATCATCGCCTCCATGACCAGGATCGAGCACCACTACTTCGACTTTGTGCGCGTTACGCAGCCGGTTCGGCCGCAAGATCGGTTCGATAATTTTGCTGACATCCATTGCCGAAACCAAGGTGTCGGTGGTGGTGCCGAGAATCGGAAAGTCGGTGAAGAAACGCACACCGTTAATATCGATTTCGCTCGTGCCCGCTTGCGCGCGAAGTCCACGGCGATCGTTACGCAATGAAACATTGCGATTCACGCGCGTGTATTCGGGAAATTGATAGAACTCCGCCACGTTCGCGAATGAAACATAATCGCGGTTTTGCAGACGGATTACGTTCCAATCGGAGGCGAGTAGTGACGAAGCCAGAATAAATTCTCCGCAACAGATTATTTTGATCGCGGCGCCCATTTTGCACGCAAAGGTGGCGGCGGGCGGTGCGCGCCGCAAGTGCATGCGTAGGGGGCGCGTCTCGCGCGCCGTGGGACGTCTCGTCCGACACAATGATAGGCGCCGAAGGCGCATTATGGTTTGCTCCGCGAGACGCGAAGCAACACGGGCGGGACGCCCGCGCTACCCCGGATTCCGGCGGCTTGGCCGTCGCGCCCTACCAGCTTGCAATCAGCTTGTCGTCTCGGATGATTGCAGCGCAATGGCGGAATTACCCAAGAATTACGACCCACCGAGCGTAGAACAAAAGTGGTACGCACGATGGCTGGAGCGCGGCGATTTTCGCGCGGACGCGCATTCGACGAAGCCGCCATTCTCCATCGTCATGCCGCCGCCCAATATCACTGGCGTGTTGACATTGGGGCACGTGCTCAACAATACCATTCAAGATATCCTCGCGCGACGTGCGCGTATGAGCGGCCATGAAGTGCTTTGGTTGCCCGGCGTCGATCATGCCGGAGTGGCGACGCAGACCGCGGTGGAAAAACATCTTTGGCGAACAGAAAAGAAAACCCGCCACGATCTTGGCCGCGAAGAATTTCTCCGGCGCGTCATCCAATGGCAGGACAAACACGGCGGGATCATCATCGAGCAACTGAAACGTCTCGGCTCGTCGGCTGACTGGTCACGGCAACGCTACACCCTCGACGAAGCTTACGCGCGCGCGGTCCAGAATGCGTTTGTTGGTCTTTACCAAGAAGGGCTGATTTACCGCGGCCGTCGAATGATCAATTGGGATCCGGTGGCGTTGACCGCGCTCTCAGATGAAGAAGTCATCCCAACGCCGCAGAAGAGCACACTCTTTTATGTGCGCTATGAAATTGTGGAAGAGCCCGGGCGTTTTCTCGAAATCGCCACCACGCGCCCGGAAACAATAATGGCCGACACCGGAGTGGCGGTTCATCCGAAAGACAAACGTTATCGCGATCTAATCGGCAAACATGCCTGGCGCCCGCTCGCGCGCGAAAAGATTCCGATCGTCGCCGACGAGGCGATTGATCCGAAGTTTGGAACCGGCGTTTTAAAAGTGACGCCGGCACACGACAAAGTCGATTTCGAGATCGGGGAGCGCCACAAGCTTTCAATCGTCGATGTTCTTCATCCAGATGCTCGCATCAATTGTCCTTCCGTTCCGGAATTGGACGGGCTTGATCGGTTTGATGCGCGGAAGAAAGCGGCCGAGATGCTGAAAGAAAGCGGCCTGCTCGTTAAGGAAGAGCCGTACGAGAATAATATCGGCTTCAGCGAGCGCGCCGGCGTCCCGATCGAACCGCGAATTAGCGAGCAATGGTTTTTACGATATCCGAAAACAAAGGAGGCTTTGGCAGTTGTTCGCGAACATTTTATCCGATTCTTTCCGCAACACTGGGAAAAGGTTTACGCACAATGGATCGAGAACATCCGGGATTGGTGCATTAGCCGCCAAATTTGGTGGGGCCATCGCATTCCGGCGTGGTACGGCCCGGGAGGAAAAGTTGCGGTTCAGGCGGATTCGCCCGGCGAGGAATGGGCGCAGGATGCCGACACTCTCGATACCTGGTTTTCGTCGTGGCTTTGGGCTTACGAAACCATGGATCCGGAGACGCGGAAGAAATTTTATCCGACGAGCGTGCTCGTCACCGGGCCGGACATCATTTTCTTTTGGGTCGCGCGCATGATCATGGCCGGGTTGCAATTCCAACCCGGGCCTTCGGCGCGGATCGAAGATAACGTTGCGTTTCGGGACGTCTTTTTCACGGGCCTGATCCGCGACAAGCAGGGTCGCAAAATGTCCAAGTCGTTAGGCAATTCGCCTGATCCGCTCGACTTAATTTCGAGATATGGCGCCGACGGTCTGCGCTTCGGTTTGATGCGCATCGCTCCCACCGGGCAGGACATTCGCTTCGAGGAGAAACAGATCGAGGAGGGGCGTAATTTCGCGACAAAACTTTGGAACGCGGCGCGCTTTCGTCAGATGCACGGACCTTCCTCGGCCGCACCGAAGATCGAGGCACAAGTGCTTTCCATTTACTCAATAGAAGTGCTCGCGCGCCTTAACGAGACGATCGAGCAAATCGAGCAAGCTTATCGCGAATACAAATTCAACGAAGTGGCGCAGCGACTCTACGATTTTTTCTGGAGCGATTACTGCGATTGGTTCGTGGAAACCGCAAAGACGGAAATCTTCGCTGAAGATGAGGGAAAGAAGAAGTCCGCTCTCGCTGTGATGGATTTGGTGTTGTCGTCCGTTCTTCGATCACTTCATCCACTGATGCCGCATATCACCGAGGAACTTTGGTCGTTGCTCGGGTTTGGAGAAAATTCGATTCAATTCGCTGCGCCGCCGGAAGTTTTCGAGCTGGACGCGAACCTCACAAGCAAGAGATCAGTCGTTTCGATCATCTTCGAAACCGTGCAAGCCGGGCGCAATCTTCGTGCCGAATCGAAGATTCCTTCGAACAAGAAAGTGCGCTTTGTCCTCCGTACGCCTAACGAATCGATTAGCGGAGAATTGCCAACGATCGCGCGCTTGTTAAATGCTGACGAACTGACAATCGATCCCGACTACAAAACTCAACCTGGCGTTCCTGTCGCGGCGACGGCGCTGGGGGAATTGTTCCTCATAATTCCGCAGGGTGACAAAGAAGCGGAGCGCGAACGACTCGATAAGGAAATTTCAAAGATTGAAAACGAAATACGCGTAGTGAATAGCAAATTGTCGAACTCCGCTTTTGTCGAGAAAGCTCCCGTCAACGTCGTCGAAGAACATCGGCGTCGTGAAATCGATTTCAGCGAACGGCTGGGGCAGCTGCGGCGCGCGCGCGCGGCCCTTGATTAAATATGATGCGGTGGCTGAGGACCTGCGCACCGCGACTTTCAAAAAACTCTTTCAGCTCCGGCGTATAGCAGGTGCCGTCGTACTCGCGGTTCAATTCGAACCAAATGCCTCCGCCGGGGGCGAGATAGCGTGAGATGTCGTCGAGAAAAAAATCCCATTCTTCAACGGCCCAAAGGCCTGGTACCTTGTGATTGTTGAAACAAATCATGTGCGCAGTGATGAGATCGAATTTTTTTCCAAGATCGGGCAGGGGAACAAACGCACGCACTCGCCAGACGACACGCTTTACTCCGAGAAGCGCGATTGTTTCGTTAAACATCGGCATGTCGTCGAGATCCAAACCGACGGCGTCGTGACCCAGCAACCCGCAGATGTAAAGGAAATATCCGCTGCCCGATCCGATATCCAAAACACGGCGGCGCCGTCCGAGATCCAGCTCGAGATCGCGGATTCTTCGCAGATTGGCATCGAGCCACGTGGACAGATCCAGGTATTTTGCCGGGGTCTCGCCGGGATTGTCCACGCGGTAACGCGCGTGAATTTTGTCAAACTTTTCGCGATCGATTGTCTTAACGATTGCGTCGGCGTCGAATTCACGAGGCGTGCGTTTCTTGAGGAGAAATCGGCGAAAACGATGGCCGGCACTTTTGAAGGCGGCACCGCTAAAGAGTTTTCCGATTTTGTGAGAGAAACGCACGAGGGAATGAGCCGCTTCGTAATTCGAGGGACTGTCGCTGTCAACCGTGGTGGCGCGTAAGCCGACTTTGATATAATAATGACGTGCAGGAATTGCCATGAGCCTTTGGAAAAAATTGTTGTGGTTCTCCGTAGCGGCCATCGGCGCTGGCTCCGTCGCCGTGCTCGCGATGTCGCGCGGCGAACAAATCAGCGCGCTCTGGATCATCACGGCCGGACTTTGTGCGCTCGCGATCAGTTATCGTTTCTACAGCAAGTGGCTGGCGACAAAAGTTCTTGTTCTAAATAACGAACGCGCGACCCCGGCTGTTGTGCAGGCCGACGGAAAAGATTTCGTTCCGACAAATCGCTGGATGGTTTTCGGCCATCACTTTGCGGCGATTGCCGGGCCGGGCCCGCTCGTTGGTCCGGTGCTGGCGGCGCAGTTTGGTTTTTTGCCAGGAACGCTTTGGATTTTAATCGGCGCCACGCTCGGCGGTGGCGTGCACGACATGATCGTGCTTTTCGCTTCCGTTCGGCGTCGCGGAAAAACATTGGGCCAAATGGTGCGTGAAGAGATCGGCGCCGGGGTCGGCGCGCTCGCGCTCATCAGTGTGCTGGCGATCATGATTATTCTAATGGCGGTCCTCGCGCTCGTGGTCGTGCAAGCGCTCGCAAAAAGTCCGTGGGGCGTTTTCACGATCGCGATGACGATTCCAGTCGCATTCATCATGGGCATTGGTTTGCGCACCGGAAAAGTAAATGTCACTGCGATCACGATTTTCGGATTGATCGGCCTGGCATTTGGGGTGTGGGGGGGTCAGTTCCTCGCGCATTTTCCGGTAGTCGAAGGCTGGTTTCGGCATGACGAAAAGTGGATTGCGTGGGCGATTATTATTTACGGTTTGGCCGCATCGATTTTGCCCATCTGGATGTTGCTCACACCGCGCGATTATCTCAGCACGTTTTTGAAACTTGGAACTGTCGCCGCACTCGCCGTCGCGGTGATCTTGATTCATCCGACATTGCAAATGCCGGCTCTCACTCGCTTCATTGACGGCAGCGGTCTTGTTTTCGCAGGTCCGGTATTTCCCTTCGTTTGTATCACGATCGCTTGCGGTGCCGTCTCGGGTTTTCATTCCCTGATTGCGTCGGGCACGACACCAAAGATGCTCGAGCGCGAAGTACGCATTCGCGACATTGGTTACGGTGCAATGGTAACGGAGATGATGGTGGCGCTGATGGCGATGGTCGCGGCGTGTGTTTTGCAGCCCGGACAATATTTCGCCATCAACACCAAAGGCACGCCCACTGAAGTCGTAGCCAGGGTAAGTGCGGCCGGCTTTCCAGTTTCGGAAAGCGAAATGCAGCAGCTCGCTACGAATTTGGGGGAAAAGACGATGTTCAATCGCGCGGGTGGTGCGCCCACATTCGCAGTTGGCATGGCGCATATGTTTGCGCGCGTTTCTTCGAGTCCGACCGCGCTGGCGCTTTGGTATCACTTCGCCATCATGTTTGAGGCGCTTTTTATTTTAACGACGATCGACGCCGGCACGAGGGTGGGGCGCTTTCTTCTGCAAGACTTGTTAGGCAACTTATGGCGACCGCTCGGCAACACCCGATCGTGGAGCGCCAATTTGTTTTCCAGTTCCCTTCTTGTCGCAGCCTGGGGGTGGTTTCTCTACCAGGGCGTGATCGATCCGCTTGGCGGCATAAACACGCTTTGGCCGCTCTTCGGGCTCGCGAATCAGTTGCTCTCCGTGATCGCGCTTTGTCTGGGCACAACTCTCCTGATCAAGATGCAGAAAACAAAGTATCTCTTCGTCACATTAATCCCGCTCGCCTTTATGTGCGTGGTCACGTTTTCCGCTGGATATTTGAAAGTTTTTTCTCCGGACCCGAAGATTGGATTTTTGAGCGGCGCGCAATCTTTACTGCGCAGCACGGATTCCATAACGGATTTGTCAAAAGCAACTGATGCGATCAGGCAGGCAGCAGTCTGGCGGCTCGATGCAATCGTTGCGCTCGCGTTCCTGGTCCTGGTCTTTCTGATTCTAGCCGGCTGCACGCGAGAATGGTGGCGGCTGCTCCGCGGAACGAAACGGATCGTCCTGCACGAAAGCGAATTCGTGCCGATAAGTATGGCAGAAGCCGCGCGTTTTTCAACCTAACGAACCTGAGCGCTCTACTTGCGCCGTAGCGGAACAATGATTTGCTCGTCGCGCCGGAGCAAAACAACCTTGCCATCCTGAATTTCCTTCAGCGTGATCTGATAGGTTTGATTGCCTAACTGCAATCCAAACTGCTGGCCTTCCTTCATTGGTTTGCCATTGATGATGGCAAAGCGTTCCGTTTCACCAAGAGTAATGGAGCTAACGAGAAATACGCTTGGAGGAATCTGCGGACCGGCTGCTTCCGGACCGGTTTTGGTGGCCGGCTTCCAGCCAATCGGCCAGAATGGATTCCGATCATTCGCTTCCATCGTAAAGACCGATTGATTTTTTTTATCGATCAACGGCGCATCGGCGGCACGGGTAACTTCCCGCCCCAGAATCGTGAGAGCGAGCAAAAGAGCGATCGTTTTCATCGTTTTACCAGAGTAGTGGCAATCGTCATCGTCACTTGTTGATACTGCGGTTCGGCCGCGCTGGCACGAATGCTCAGCTTGGTCACCGTTATAAGCGGCTCGGTATTTTCGAGTTTGGCCATTGCTGTCCCGAGCGTGGCGAAATCCGTTTCCGGAATATCGATCGTCCAGCCATTGTTGATCCACCCGGACAATTCCGGCTGAGTGAAAACTTCGCTCGTATCCAAGCGAGCGTTGGCCTTGTCGATCTTCTGGTTAGCAAAAAATGTTTTGATTCGCGGCGGGAACCACGCAATAGGCGCACCTTCCGGGCTAAGCGCTTTGAGCGTAGCGAATCGATCTGTCGCTGCCCCGGCCTGCTGCTCCAGATTTTTCACCTTGGCCAGCTCATTCTTAGAAGCTCCCATTTTACCCTGCAGATCAGTGATCGACGCGAGCATGGTATCGCGACTCCGATTCAACGGTCCGAGAAAGAAGCTGAAATAAACGTAAAGCAGAATGAAGAAACCGATCACGCTCAAACCCATTTTCTGAAGCTGGTCCTTGCTGAATTTGTTTAGATTGATCTTCTTCATGACTTTTTCTTGCGCACAGGTGCGGGAGGAGCGGCGGCATTTGCCGCGACGGGCGGATTGAAGTTCACAGTCAAAACGAAACGCGCCATCGGCATGTTCGCACCGGCTACGTTTACGATCGTGTCGAGGTCTTCGAGCGTTTTGAACTCCACTTTTACATCGCTGTAATTTTTTCCGAGTTGCTCGCCCACAAGTTGCCGCAAATCTTCGGCCGCTGCCCGCGGCTCGCGCCCTGCGGCCACGCCTTCAATCGAGACATGCACCAATTTGTCGTCGCCGATACCGCCATCGAGACCGGTAAGCTGCGTATTGGGTGCGACACAACGCGCGACACGGTCCAGAAAAGGCGCCCAGTAAAATCGGTTCGCGATCATTTCATCCAGGACACGCGTGGTGCTGATAATTCCGGCGAGCTCGGCGGCCTTCTTCTGCGCCGCCGTGATTTTTGGTTCGACTTTCGCCCAGTCGGCTTGCACCGCCGAAAGCCGGCTTTTGATTTCGAGCGTGCGATACGCGTTCCACATGTAATAGAGGAAGAGCAGCGCGGTAATCCCCGCCAGCACCATCATGCCGATTTTCAGCGGATCGCGCTGGCGCTGCCGATGTTCCGAAATCTCCTCGTGCAGGAGGTTGAGATGCAGCGCCATGGCCCGCTAATTCTTCAAGTATTCGAAGGCTGCGCCGCAGGCCACATTGAGGGAAACGAATTCATTCGGCAGGGCCTGACGTTTTGCGGCCGGTAACGCCACTTCACATGTTTCGAGCGGGTCCCAAATCTCGCAGGGCAACCCGAGTTCATCGCTTAAAGTTTGCAGGATAGCTTCCACCCGCGCCAGGCCCCCCGAGACAAAGATGCGATGAATACTTTCCTCGCGCTGGCCTTCAAAAAATCCAATCGAATTGCGCACTTCGGTGGCAAGCCGCATGAGCGAATCGCGACAAATTTCAGTCATTCCGGCGTCGCCTTGTTCCACCATCAGGTGCGCGGCATTGGCATCGAGAGCCCCTTCGGCGGTGAGTGCCTCGGTCAGCGCTTTGCCGCCGTAATCGATGCTGCGAACGAGCACGAGCTCCTTTTTGCTCCCGATCAGAACGGTGCTCTGCAAATGACCCATATCGAGGAGGAGAAAAGCTTCGTTGGCAAAGATATCGGGATACGCGAATTCGAAAGCGTTGAATGAGCAGACCGGCGCGAGTTGCAGAAGTTCAGCCGACATCCGGGTTTTGCCGACTGCGTCGGAAATTTGTTTCACCATCGGGCGAAGCATTCCGCCGACGAGATATTTCGCTTTCGTCGCGACCATGGTCGCTTCGGAATTACCCTGGCCGCTCCCGGCTTCCCTCACGGCTCCGCCTTCAATTCCGTTGGCCGCCACCGGCGCGCAGTCGAGCACGAAGTCTTTACATTCCTGGTTTAGAACGGCGAGACCGTTTAACCGCAGCGCATTCCGCAAAAGATCAACCGGCGTATGCGGTTGCTCGATAATGCGCAGCAAAGTATCCGGATCTGAAACCGCGAGCGCGCAATTCTTTGTCGTGCTTCCAAGGTCCTTGACCAGCAGTTTAATCTGCTGCGCGAGCTCGTCAGTGGTTTTGATTTCTTCGGGAACTTCGCGCGAAGCGTAACTCGTTAGAACGAATCGTTGATCGCTCTTCCGTTGCAGCATGACACCCTTGAAATTGCGCTTCCCCAGATCGATGCCAATGACAGAATTTCCACGTCGCGCCATGATGCTCATTTCATGTAGCGGGAAGCGTGCCCACGTTGGCGGTTTTTCTGGCCAACGCCTTCCTGCACCGAGGGTCCGGCAACTCGAACGGGCCCCAGACTTAAGCAGCTTTCGGCGCTCGATAACCGAAAAATTCGCGCTCTTTAATGATCTCTTTCACCTCCGGCGGGACCATCGCTTCCCAATCGCTGTCGCCTGATTGTAGTTTTGCCAGCGCATCGGGCGGAAAAATCGCCAAATATTCCGGGTTAAAATCGGCAATTTCGACAATGAATTTGTTATCGATCAGGTAGTGGTAAAGCGACTGCAGATTGGGCGCGACGTGCAGTTTGGTGGCGGTAATAATCTCGCCTGTTTTTTCGTCAACCATCGGGTAAACGAGAAGTTTTAAATTGCCTTTAAACATCCGTCCGAGCGCTTCCAATATTCCGCCCTCCAGATTGCGATAATATTTTTCATCGAAAATTTCCATCAGGCTTGGCAGGCCCATGACCAGTCCCACCATCTTGTTCGTGTATCGCGCGAGGTAGCCAGCGAGCCGATAATATTCGCCAAATTTAGAAATCAAAACGGTGCGGCCAAGTGCTCCCAGTATATCCACGCGCGCAAGAAAATCCGCGTGGTTTAGTTGTCCCTCGGAAAGAAGATTTTCCAGCGTCATTTCCATCAAAACCACTACGTCGTCCTCGGATACGCCGGTTTCAGATAAAACGCGCCGGCGCGCTCCATCCAGCATGTCGTTAGTCGCGTAGGTGACGGGCCGGAAACTGCCGCGTTCCACCAGGATCGATTTTTTATAAAGAACTTCGGCCGGCTGCACCGTCTCGCCGTTGGCCGTGAACATGACCGCATCCGTTAGGCCCTGACTGACGAGCTGCAAACTCATCAGGCGATGATCGACTCCGGCGAAAGCTGGTCCGGAAAATTTTATCATATCCACCTCGAGCCGGCCGGGCGCGAGATTTTCGTGCAGTGATGAAATCAGTTTCTCCGGCTGATGATAATAAAACGCACCATAGAGCAAATTCACGCCGATCACACCGAGCGCTTCCTGTTGATCGACGTTTTCTTCATCGAGCATACGCACGTGAATGATGATCTGACTTGGCTCGGAACGCGTTTGCGTTTGAAAGCGCACGCCGAGCCAGCCATGCGCTTCGTTGTGCTGCTTGAAACTGCGCGCCGCGACCGTGTCGGCGAAAACGAAAAAGGTGCGCTCGTCGCCCATCTTGTCGTCCAACCGCTCGAGCAACAAACAGTATTCATGATCGAGCATCGTGTGCAGACGGTTGCGACTGACGTAGCGATCGCATGGCCCGTAAATCGCGTCGCTAAAACGCATATCGTAAGCCGACATCGTCTTGGCGATCGTGCCCGAGGCACCGCCGACATGGAAAAAACGGCGCGCCACTTCCTGTCCGGCGCCGATCTCCGCGAAGGTGCCGTACTTATCCGCATCGAGATTAATTTGGAACGCCTTCTTATTCGTCCCAATATCCATCTCCGCGTTCATACAAATTCTGTAGCGGCGATCTCCGATCGTCGCAAATGTTGCAACTTCCGCGTTGTAGCTGCCGGCAGATCTTTCTGTCCTGCCGCTGAGGACAGCGGCAGCTACAACTTACATCCGAACCAATTCCGCGCTCGTCGTCGAAACCCAGCCGCGCAAATTGTTTGGCAGCGCGGCGTAGCTCCAGTCGCCGCGCGTGCTCAAAATGTTGATCTCGCTGCCGGCCGGAAGCGCCAACACGCTGTTGGCGTTGTCAGCGGTGGCTAAACGCGCGTCGATGTTTTTCCCAGTTACAATTGCGAGCGATTGTCCGTGGCTTCCGTTTTCTACCGTGTAAAGCGCATAGAGCGCGCCACCGCAAAAAAGGAACGCCACAATCATCACGACCGCTTTGGATGTAGAACGGCGAAACAAAAACGCCGCCAGCGCAAACGCGCCGGTCCAGAAGGCAATCACCGCCATCCAGGCATATGAATCGGAACTTACTGAATCGAGAGCACGTTCGGGCCACGGCAACACCAGCTCCAAGGCCCGCGCCTGGTCGCGCACAAGGTGCAGATTCGCCGTTGCTTCAGCATGCCGCGGGTCAAGCGCAAGCGCGCGTTCGTAATTCAAGATTGCACGTGCAGGGTCGCCGCGGCGGTACCAGGTGTTGCCGAGATTATAGAACAAAGTCGGATTCACTTGCCCGGCATGCACGATCGCTTCATACCCCTCGGTCGCTGCTTGAAAATGTCCGGTCGCATATTCGCGGTTTGCATTGGCAAAGTCGGCGGCACTGTCAGCAAACAGCGCGCTGATTGTGCCGAAGAAAAGAACCGCAGCCAGTGTCATGGATGATCTCATGCGCGCAGATGTTCGATTAATTCCAAGACTTCGCGCCGTTCGTTAGGCGAAACTGTGCCTTCATCGTTGGGGCGCCCGCTATACCGCAACTCATCCTTCTGCTGAAATAACGTCTCAAGTTGGCTGCGCATAGCATCGTCGAGTTGAAAGGCGGTGGCGGCGCTTCGCGCATCCACCGTGTTCGGATTGACATTTTTCGCCAAAGCGGTCTTGAGCTGCACGGCACGCGCGGCCTCTGCGTAATATTCCTGTGACGGCGCATCCGCGCGCCGCAGACGCCTTTGCACCTCTGCCGCTTCGTGCTGCAGATCCGCGCGGCGGCGTGCTTCGCGGTCGCTTAACTTTGCCTGGCGCAACTTCCAACCCACAAAACCCAACAATCCAAGTAGCGGAATAATTTGAACGACCCAAAATTCCGATCGCATATAAATGGGTACGAAGGATCGCGCCGTTCCCAACCAGTCGTTGATCTGATAGAGAATGTCCTCTGGTTTTGCCGAAGGTTTCGGTGTCGCAGCTGAGGTGGGACCGGAGGCCGCCACTGGCGGTTGAGAAGCGATCGCAGCCCCTTCGATCCGGACTGGAATCGCATTGCTTCTTAACGTCACGTATTTCTCATTCACCGGATCGAAGTAGGAGAAGACCAGCGGTGGGACATTTTTCTTCGACTCGTTAGGCGTAAGCACCATCTCAAAGTTCTTCACGCCGCTCATTCCGATGTCGTCGTCCTGTTTGAAATTCGAAGAGGGCGGATATTTGTGCCAGCCCTGTTCGTCTTCGAGTACTGGCGCGGTCACGCGATCGAAATTTCCGCGCCCAGAAATCTGCGCGGTAACCGTAATCGGATCGCCGACCTGCGCAGTTTTTGGTTTTGCGTCCGCCTCCATCGTAAAGGCGCCAATGGCACCGGAAAAATCGCGGGGCGCGTTCCCGGGCAGTGGTTTCACTTCAAGCGCCGCGGGTTTGCTTTCGATGTCAACGTCTCGCTTCTCGTAAGCATTATTGAAGGGATCGGCGAAAAACGGATCGGCAAAGGGGTCATCCATGTTGAAAATATCGAACGGCGAACGTCCTCCCGAACCGAATGAACGCGGGACGGCAACAGTCGCCGTCGCCTTGACTGGTCCGATATCAAATCGCCCTGGACGCGCTGCCGCAATCGCGGTCTTAAACGTGAAAACTTCGTAGGTCTGGCCGCCGACGTTTTCCCGCGTCTGTGTCGGCTGGGACAGTTTCTGCATCGTAAAACCTTGTCCCGAAACTTCCGGGCCATCCTTTAAAGTCGCGCGCGTGTGTGCATTGAAATAAAGCCGCACTTCCGCCGGGATTACTTCTCCGACATAGGCGGCGCTTTTTGTCAGGACGAGTTCAGCGATGACAAGTTTGCGTTCGTCGAATGGTTGCGCCCGCTGGCCGCCGCCGCGCGTTGTGCGCGAACCGGAATCTCCCACCGTCAAAGTAAGCTCAGGGGTGCGCAACGAATGGCTCCCTGCTTGAATTTTTTGCGACGGTATCCGGAACGTTCCCGTTCGCTGCGGCATAACCGTATAGCTGTAAACAAAGCTGTAACTGAATTGAAAGTTGCGGCCCTCCACCATTTGCGATTGCCCGCTGTAACGAATGTCCAATCCATCGACGGAAATAAAATCCGGAGGACGCGCGCTCGGCGAACCTGTGATCTTTATTTGCAACTGCACCGGACGTCCGAGCGCAGTTTGCGAACTGGTTAAGACCGCTGTCACCGAGGGTTCATCTGCGAAAAGATTTCCGCAAATGAAGACAGTGGCGAAAAAGAACGCCAGATATTTCAATTCCTTTCGCAACATCATTCCTACCAGTCTTTATAGACAGGACGCACTGCTCTGCGTTCATCAAGCTGCACCCGCTTCTCTTCGTCCTTCATTGATTGCAAAAGTCGTTCCGCCTGCTCCGGAGTCATCTCGCCTTCTTTTACCGGCTCCGCCGCCGCGCTCTGTTGCGACTTCTGGTCGTCTTTTTCATCACCGGTATTCTTGACATCACCCGCGAATTTTTTTTCCGGCGAACTGGTTGGCGTTGGAGTGGGGGATTCGCCTTCGGGAGACTGGTTGCCCTCGCCGGGAGTCGGGGAAGGTGATTGTTCGTTGCCATTCTCACCCGGAGTTGGAGAAGGGCTTTGTTCGGATTTATTTTCGTTTTGTTGCTGGCCTTCTCCTGGCGATGGTGAAGGGGATGGCGACGGACTTTCGCCTGGCGAAGGAGATGGAGATGCGCCGTTTTGCGGTTGATTCTGCTTATCCTTTCCCGAGTCCTTGTTCTCTCCTTTTGATTGGGGCTGATTTTGTTCCTGCTTGTCTTTGCCGCTATTTCCCTGCTGGTTCTGTTGGTCCTGCTTGTCCTTGTTTTGCTGTTGTTGGTCTTGTTGATCTTTATTTTTGCCTGATTGCGGGGAAGGCGACGGCGTTGGGGTGGGAGTGGGGGTCGGCGTCGGAGTTGGCTGCTGCTCCTTCTTTTTCTTCAGTTCGTCGATCTTCTTTTTAACGAACTCGTAATTATCTTTCGCCTCTTTGTTCTGCGGCTGGAGTTTGAGAGTCTGCTCGTAATGCTGGAGCGCATTCGTCCAATCGGTTAGCTTCTTGTCATCACCCTTTTCGGCATCACCACGCTGGTAGAGTGTGTTGCCTAGATTGTAATGACTGCTGCTTTGTAAACCGGACTCCTTCGAAAGCAGCGCCTGACTGAATGACTCCAGCGCTTTCTTGTAATCTTTCATTTTGTACGCAGCAGCTCCGGAATCGAATTGGATTTTGTCCGTCGCGCGCGTCTGCGGATGTTCCTGTAACGTCTTCTGAAATTCGGTGTATGCGTCGTTGAATTTTTGTTGTTGATATAAATCGAGACCCGGCGCGCTCGCATTCGCAGCAATCGTCGCCGACAACAGAATGCCCGCCGCCACTCCCGCTGTTTGCATTGTGCGCGACCGCGGCGTCGCTCGTCGTATTTTTTTCCGATCGTTAATCAATTGCGAAGCCGCGAGTGCGAGAATAGCCGCGCCCAACGGCCACTCATAACGTTCTATCGGCCGCCGCGACAGTCGCGCGTCGATTTCACCAGCCTGCATTTTACTCAGTCCTTGCTCGATCAACTGTTTCATCGTGCGCGGTCCGTTCTCCAAATGAAGATAAAAGCCACCGGTTGCTTCCGCCATTTCGCGCAGCCGCTTCTCGTCCAACTTCGATTTTACAACCTGCCCTTTTGGGTCTTTGACAAAAGCGGTGCCACCATCTTCGCCGCTGATTGGAATCAACGATCCTTCTGGTGTTCCAACCCCAATCGTAAAGAGACGCACGCCGTTGTCTGCCGCTTCCTTTGCGGCTTTGGCGGCGTCGCCGCTCAATTCTTCCCCGTCAGTGAAAATAACGAGCGCGCGATTTCCGACTGCGCTTTTGCCGTAAGTTTTTACCGCCAGATTGATCGCTTCCGAAATGTTTGTCCCGCCTTCAGGAATCGTATTCGTGTCGAGATCGTCGATCGAATCGATCGCCGCGCCGTAATCAATTGTCAGTGGCGCTTGTAGAAAAGCGCGACCGGCAAACGCGATCAGTCCCACGCGGTCGCCCTGAAGGTCATTCACCAAATCCTGAGTCGCCAGCTTGACGCGCTCGAGGCGGTTCGGCTGCACGTCGTTTGAAAGCATGCTGCGCGAAGTATCTATCGCAAAAATTAAATCGAGACCTTTGCGTTTCTTTTCGTCGTAGGTGTAGCCCCAGCGGGGTTGCGCCAAGGCGACCAACGCGAAACTTAGTGCCGCTAACAAAAGGAGGTACTTCAATCCCCGCGCGAAACGATTCACCGTTCCCGCTAACCGCGAAAACAGACGAGGCGAAACAAATTCATGCAGGCGCAATGCCGAGCGCCGTTCTGCGCGAATGAAGAGCAAGGCGCAAAAAGGGACAAGCAATAATCCCCAAAACCACGCTGGTGCACCGAAACTCATGACTCAATCCTCAGGGCAATTTTTTCCAAATAGTCTGCGACAGCAGGACCTGTCCGATTAACAGCGCGCACCCGACAACGATGCATGCCGGAAAGAGATCGCGGTATTCCTGATATTTATTCACCGTCACCGTCGACTTCTCCATCTTGTCGATGTCCTGATAGATCTGCTCCAACGACTTCGTATCGGTGGCGCGATAAAATTGCCCGCCCGCGATTCGCGCTACTTCGCGCAAACCGGCGTCATTAAAAGAAACTCGTGTATTTTCGTAGAGCACATTACCCATCACATCGGTGACGGGATTTCCGGTGCGCGGATCCATCACTGGATAAGGCGCGATGCCATTGATGCCCGCACCGATGGCGTAGAAATGGATTTGCAGAGCCTTGATTGCTTCGGCTGCGGTATTTGGCGGGATTTTGCCGGCGTTGTTTTCGCCATCGGTCAAAAGGACGATGGCGCGGCTTTTTGAACGTTTGTCATTCAATCGATTCGCCGCGGCGGACATCGCCGATCCGATCGCGGTGCTGTTTTCCACCAGCCCGATCCGCACGCGCTCCAGATTCTGCAGAAGCCAATCGTGATCGAGTGTCATCGGGCTGACGACGTAAGGCCGGCCGCCGAATGCGATCAGACCAATGCGATCGTTAGGCCGCTCCTCAATAAATTTGTGCGTGACTTCGCGAATTGCATCCAGGCGTGTGGCACGGTCGCCGCCGATCGTGAAATCCTTTGTCAGCATCGATCCCGAAACGTCGAGCACGATCATGATATCGATGCCGCTCGCCTGAACCTGGCTAAGCGTTTTTCCAAGTTGCGGACGCGCCAGCGCGATGACGAAAAGCGCGAGACTAAGAAGAAGTAACGCGCGCAAAATCCTGCCGGCGCGCGAAACGCTCGCTTTACCGATGCCGTGCAAAATGGTCGTCGAGGAAAAAATCAGCGCTGCGGCTGGCCCGCGTTGTCCGCGCAGATAGGCGATCACAGGCAGCGCGAAGAGGAGCGCAAGCATCCATGGTCGCGCGAACGAAAAACCCCATTCGTGCGAAAACCAATCAGACAGGTTCAAGCTGAGCTCCTTTCACAAAACGAAAAGCTTCTTCGAGCAGTTCTTCGCTGTCCGCTGTCGTTGCTTCGTAGCGCGCGAACTTGATCAGATCGCAGCGGTTTAAAAAATCGGTGAGCAACGATTTGTCGTCTTCAGAAAATTCGGATCGTCGCGCCAGCGCGCTGAGAAATTCCACCGACGTTTGGCGGGTGAGCGGCAATTGATATTGCTCGGTCACGTAACGCCGCAAAATATCGGAGACGCGAATGCTGAATTGGTACGGAGTGATCCGCTCGATTTCGACGCGGGCTCCCTCCAAACGTTCAAGCGCAATTTCGCGCGCCGAACGCACGATAGCGGGAATGCGCGCGCGCCACCGCAAAAACCACCAGATAGCCGCACCCGCCAATGCCAGCACCACGAATGCCGCACAAAAAATCACCCACGGCGGGACTAACGAGTAATCAACCGGCGGCGCGATGTCGTGAAATTCCTGGGCGAGAAAGAAGTTCATCGTGCTTCATCGGATCGCCAGCCGGCGTTCGCGTTGTTTGAAAAACGAGCGCAGTGCGGGGATGTATTCCTCTCCGGTGCGCAGCGAAATCGCGTCGATATTATTTCGTCGCAACGTGCGCGTGAGTTCGACCTGATGTCCCTCGGCTAAATCTGCGAAACGCGATCGCGTCGCGCGATCCGCGGTGTTGATTTCAAGCTGGTCGCCGGTTTCGGCGTCTTCCAGGGTGATGATCCCAATGTTCGGAATGGTCCGTTCGCGATCGTCCTGCACATGGATGGCAATGAAATCGTGTCGTCGCCCAGTAATAGCGAGCGAGCGGGAGAAATCGCCGGTCTGAAAATCGGAAATGAAAAACACCACCGCGCGGCGCGTCACAACTTTGTTCAGGTAATCCAATGCCAGTGCGGGTTCCGTCCCTTTCCCCTCCGGTTCGAAAAACAAAATTTCGCGAATGATGCGCAGGGTGTGCGAACGACCTTTCTTCGGCGGAATAAAAAGCTCGACGCGGTCGGTGAAGAGAAGAAGTCCGACCTTGTCGTTGTTACGAATGGCGCTGAAGGCGAGAAGGCATGCGACTTCGGCGGCGAGCTCGCGCTTCGATTGGGAAACGCTCCCGAAACTTCCCGATGCACTAACGTCAACGACGAGCACCACGGTTAGCTCGCGCTCCTCAGTAAACTTCTTCACATAGGCGGTGCCGAGTCGTGCGGTTACGTTCCAATCAATCGCGCGAATCTCGTCGCCCGGTTGGTATTCGCGCACATCCTCGAAATTCATTCCGCGCCCTTTGAAGACGCTGTGATAATCCCCGGCGAACGCAGTCTGGACTAATCCTTTGGTTTTGATCTCGAGCGTGCGGATCTTCTTGAGAATTTCAGCGGGAGTTTTCTGTGTTTCGTTCATTGAGAATCAAATGAAACAGACGCTTGTCATCCCGAGCGGATGCGAGAGTCCTTCACTTCGCTCAGGATGACAGAGTGCTTCATCACCGCGCAGCTCACGGCACCGGCAGTCCCGCAAAAATTCGCTCGATGATGGTCTCGCTCGTGATCGACTCCGCTTCGGCTTCGTAACTGACGATAATGCGATGGCGCAAAACATCTGGTCCGATGCTTTTAATATCCTGGGGCGTGACGTATCCGCGTCCGTTCAGGAACGCGTGTGCACGCGCGGCCAGCGCAAGATAAATCGTTGCGCGCGGTGATGCGCCGTAGCGAACGAGACCTTCCAGTTTCAGATTGTAGGTAGCGGGTTCGCGTGTCGCCCAAACGACGTCGACAATGTAATCCTTCACGCGATCATCGATGTAAATGCTATTCACGACCGAACGCGCGGCGATGATCTGCTGCGGATCGACCACGGGACTAACGCTCAGATCCGGCGCCGAAGTAGCCATCAAATCGAGAATGCGCCGCTCTTCTGCTTTCTCCGGATAACCGACATTCAATTTCAACATGAAGCGATCGAGCTGCGCTTCCGGCAGTTGATATGTCCCTTCCTGTTCGAGCGGATTCTGCGTTGCAAGCACGAGAAACGGATCGGAAAGGGGATACGTCTTTTCACCAATCGTGACCTGACGTTCCTGCATCGCTTCGAGCAAAGCGCTCTGCACTTTTGCCGGCGCGCGATTGATTTCGTCGGCCAGAATTAAATTCGAAAAGAGCGGGCCGAGTTTCGTTGTGAACTCGCCGGTTCGCGGGTTGTAAATCAGCGTTCCAATTAAATCCGCCGGCAAAAGATCGGGCGTAAACTGCAAACGTTGGAAACCGGTCTGGATAGCTGCCGCCATCGTTTTGACCGTCAAAGTCTTCGCGAGACCGGGCACGCCTTCGAGGAGGATGTGGCCGTTGGCGAGCAAGCCGAGCAGCAATCGATCGACCAGATACTTCTGGCCAATGATCACGTGCCCAACCTGTTCGCGCAACGCCGGAATCCATCGACCCAGCTCCTGGACTTGTTGCGTGATTTCCTGCGTTGATCTCATAGGTTTTGTGAGACAAAAAACATGCCGTTGCGTTCGAACAAACCTAGGCGCTTCCTGGTCTCTACGCGAGGAGGCGATCGAATGAATCAACGCAAATCTGCGACCATGTTTCCAGCAGGTCGCGGCGGGCTAAGAGCTCGTCTTTGGAGAGGAATGCGAGGTTCGTGATCATTGCCTCGCGTTTTTGAACTTTAGCTTCGACGAGACGGAAGACGTGAACGACCCCGAGATGGACGCGGCCAACCTCCGTCGTGTCGTCGTTCAGCAGCGCGACAATGCGATCTTCGAATGGCGATTCGATTTTGATCTCCTCGTTTACTTCGCGCTCAACGCCGGAGCGGTAGGCATTCTCGTCCAACGCGAAAAGCGATTCGTCCGTGTCGTTCATATGGCCGCCGATGCCGATCGAGCCTTTCGCAACAAGACGCTGCTCACCCGCTTTCTTTCCGCGGACGTAATGCAGAACGGTGTCGTTATGCGCGATGATCGCGTAGGGAATGATCTGTTTGTGGGTCGGATCGTTTTCGGCTTGAGCGCGCGGAAGAAAGAAATTATTCCCGCGCGAGAGCAAAGCGTCGAGGTATGGGCGCGGTTCGAAATTTAATCCGTGAAAACTGCCGAGTTCGTCGAAGAGACTCCGCCTAACGACTAAAACATTTTCATCAGGCGCCACTAATTAAAACGAAAAAGTAACCCCGAGCTGTGGACCGAGAAGATTCAAACTCGGATTTGGATCGGTCAGCTGCGCGTTAGAAAGATGCTGATAGAGAATTCCGGCGCTGGCTTTCCAATGGTCATTGATTTTGTAGGAAACGCCGGCAGCGGTCAGAATATTGAAAGTAAAATCTTCGCCTTGCGCGCCGAAGATCTGCGGGTGGCTATCGATGAATCCCAAACCGGCACCACCGGAAATATACGGAATCAGTCGAGCACCCGGCCTGACGAAGTTATAACGCAAGCCTAAGGAGATTCCGAAGTAATGATTTTCCGGTCCGCGAAAAATCGGTTCCGCCATCGCGAGGAAATAGACTTGATTGAACCCCCGCAACCACCCGTCGCTGTGCACCGCGCCCCAACGCATTCTCGCCGTTAGAAACTGCGCGCCAATTTCGTAGCTGTTTGGATTTCCGATGATGCCCATCAGATAAGCCGACTCCGTCGAGATTTCGAAACGCGGTGCGTCCAAATCCTCGGTCAGTAGCCTCGAAGTTGTTTCGCTTCCCGCGCGCATCGGACCGACGAACGCGATGAAGAGGAGTGCGACAGAGAACAATTTCTTCATGAAAGCGCGTAGCATATGGAGGCTTCCTCGAATTGCAATTGCTGGGGAGCGCACGCGCCCTCGCGTGCTGGCGATCGCGCCTCGCGATCGTGAACTTGTTTCCCTTCGCAATGATCACGTAAAAAGATTGTTTCGGCGAGGGCGCCGAAACCAGCACGCGAGGCGCGTGCGCTCCCCAGAGATTAGCGGATATACACCGCGTTAGGTGGACGGGTTACCCACTGAAGTAAATCGATCGGCAAAGGACTCTTCCATGAACCAACTCCCTCGATCTCGATGCGCGACGAATGCAGCGCATGTCTTGGCACAAGCAACGCGCGTTCGAGCTCGGCCGTCCAACCATTCTTGATGAAGTCGAGATAATGATTTTCATCCGGTCCGTAAATTTTGTCGCCGATGATCGCATGACCAAGCAACGCGAGGTGGACGCGAATTTGATGTGTGCGCCCAGTTTGTGGAATTGCGCGCACAATTGCGAAACGCTCTTCAGCGCGAATGAAACGCTCTTCGACAACAAACTGCGTGAGAGCCGCCGCGCCCTGTCGATGAATTCCTTGCTTCAACCAGATCCGCGATGGGCGGAACTCGCCGAGGCGCGCAATCGGCGCATCCACCGTCGTCGCGTCCCACTCTGGCCATCCCCAAACAATCGCGAGGTATTCTTTTCTGATTCGCTGCTCTTGCATGAGCAAACCGAAACGCCGCGCCGTCGCGGAAGTTTTTGCTATGAGCATCAAACCGCTCGTCTCGCGATCGAGGCGGTTGATGATTGAGACCTGTCCGCCGTTTGCGATTTCAAACGCGAAGAGATTGCGCAATTCGCTCCAGAGCGTTCGCGGACCGCCGGGCTTTGTTGGATGTACTAATAAGAAAGGCGGTTTGTCGACGACCGCATAATCGTCGGTTTCGGCAACTACCGAAAAATCCGGAGACCACACTCTCGCTTTTTCTTTCTCCGCAATTACATCCGACATGACCTCGCTCACGTAACTATAGAAACCTCATGCCGATTTACACTTTGTCGCGAACACAAATCGTGCGGATGCCACTGACGCAATGCTGGGCGTTCTTCTCCGATCCGCGCAATCTCAAGAAGATCACGCCGCCCTCTCTGCGTTTCCGGATTAAAACAGAATTGCCTCCGCGAATTTATCCAGGGCTTATGATTCATTACGCGGTTTCGCCGATTCTCGGCCTGCCACTCGATTGGCTGAGTGAAATTGTGCAGGTCGATGAGCCATATTATTTCGCCGATGAACAGCGCATCGGACCGTATCGACTCTGGCATCATGAGCATCGTTTCCGCGAATTGAGTGATAGACACGTGGAAGTCCATGATCTCGTCTATTACGCGCCGCCACTCGGTCCGTTAGGCGGAATCATCAATGCACTGGTTATTCGCCGGCAGGTTGGGAAGATTTTCGATTTCCGCGCGCGCAAACTCGAAGAGATGGCGGAGAGTTAGGCTCGATTCGTTTACTTGACCTTACTCGGAAAACCGATTTACCTAACGCCTCAGCTTCGCCGAGAGGACTCGCCTTGGAACTCAAAGACATCAAAGCCATCATCGATTTGATGAGGAAGAACGATCTCTCGGTCTTCGAGATGGAGAAGGATGGCTTCAAGCTCAAACTGCAAAAAGGCATTTCGGAAAAAACGGTTTTAACGCCGGTGGCGACTTCAGTTGCTCTGCCAGTGGCTGCGGCCGTCCCAGCGGCGCCGGTGGGTGCAGCCCCACCTGCTGCGGCAGCAGCGGCGCCCGCGCAGAAGCCAACCGAAGCGCTCAAAGACATTGTCTCGCCGATGGTAGGCACGTTTTATCGGGCTGGCTCGCCCGATTCTCCTTCCTTCGTCGATATCGGCGGCGAAGTGAACGAAGAAACAGTCGTGTGCATCATCGAGGCGATGAAAGTGATGAACGAAATCAAAGCCGAAATAAAAGGGGTCATTGCCGAAGTGGTGGCGGAAAACGGAAAGCCGGTGCAATTCGGGCAAGTGCTTTTCCGCGTGCGTTAACTGACAGGGACGGCTGGCCGAGCCGTCCGTCACGGCGCGCCCGGCGGTTGTGTCCGACCATAAGTTTTCATGTTCGAAAAAATTCTGATCGCGAATCGTGGCGAGATTGCCCTGCGCGTCATTCGCGCGTGCAAGGAACTAGGCGTTCGCACGCTCGCGGTTTATTCGGACGCAGACGTTGATTCACTGCACGTGCAGTTAGCAGACGAAGCTATTTGCATTGGCGCGGCGGCGAGTTCGGAAAGTTATCTGAAAATCGACCGCATCATGAGCGCGGCTGAAGTCGGCGACGTGGATGCGATTCATCCCGGTTACGGTTTTCTTTCCGAGAACGCGCACTTCGCGGAAGTCTGCGAAAGTTGCCGGATTAAATTCATCGGGCCGCCCGCGAGCGCAATGTATTTGATGGGCGACAAAAATTCGGCGCGTGGCTGCGCTCGCAAAGCGGGCGTGCCGGTGACGCCGGGAAGCGATGGAATCGTTGAGAACGAACAGGAAGCGATCAAGGTCGCGAAAAAGGTTGGTTTTCCGGTCATGGTCAAAGCCGTGGCCGGTGGCGGTGGTCGCGGTATGCGCGCCGCGCATAACGACGCGAGTCTGGTGCAGGGATTTCACGCCGCGCGCACCGAGGCAGAGAAGGCGTTTGGTAACGGTGATGTTTACATTGAAAAACTGATTCTCAATCCGCATCACATCGAGTTTCAAATCGTGGCCGATCATCATGGGCATACCGTGCATTTGGGCGAACGCGATTGTTCGATTCAGCGGCGCAATCAAAAGGTGATCGAAGAATGTCCTTCGCCCTTTATGAAAGCGGCGCTCCGGAAAAAAATGGGCAACGCCGCCGTGCGCCTCGCGCAATCGGTCGGTTATCAAAACGTCGGAACGATCGAGTTCCTGGTCGATCGCGACGGTCATTTTTATTTCATCGAGATGAATACGCGCATCCAGGTTGAGCACACGATTACGGAAGAAGTGTACGGCTGCGATCTGGTGAAGGAACAAATCCGCATCGCCGCGGGGGAGAAGATTTCGCCGCACGTCGCGCGGGCGCAGCCGAGACTGCATGCGATTCAATGCCGCATTAACGCAGAGGATCCGGCGGCAAATTTCCAACCTTCACCGGGACGAATTGCTTTTTATTACGCGCCCGGTGGCCGCGGTGTGCGCGTCGATTCGCATGTTTACACCGGTTACACCGTGCCGCCGTATTATGATTCGTTAATCTCGAAGTTGATCACGGTCGGCGCGACGCGCAATTCAGCCATCGCTCGCATGCGACGCGCATTGGACGAATACTTCATCACCGGAATCAAGACGACGGTTCCATTTCACAACGCGATTCTCCGGAGCGCCGAGTTTCGCAACGGCACTTACGACACTGGTTTCGTCGCGCGCGTCATGTCCGCGGAGGGCTTCGAGCTACGTGCGGCCCGGATGCACGAGCAGGGTTAGGACTTAGCGGGAATCCTCTTGAGCAATCTAAGTGAGCGGCTGCTCTACGGTATCTTAGATCTAAGCTATGTTGATGTCTTAGATGCTCCCGGCGCAGTTCGCTCGATGACCACAGGCGGTGTCGATATCATCCAACTCCGTGGCAAGACGCAGGAAGTAGAGAAATTAACGGAGCTCGCAGCCGAATTGCATTTCATCACGTCGAAAGAGGACGTGCCCCTTATCATCAACGACCACGCCGAGGTTGCGCGCTGGGTCGCGCTTGAGGGCGTTCACCTTGGGCAGGACGATATGGCGATTGCGGAGGCCCGCGAGATTGCTGGCCGCAACCTGCTTGTCGGAAAGTCTACGCACAGTTTTGAACAAGCGGTTGCCGCACAAAAAGAGGATGCGGATTATATTGGCTTCGGGCCGTTGTTCGCCACGCCGACGAAACCCGATTATCCGCCGATCGGTTTAACCGCGATAAGAAAAGTCCACGATGCCGTTCAGGTTCCCATTTTTTGCATTGGTGGAATCAAGCTCAGCAACTTGATGCATGTGATCGCGGCGGGAGCGCGGCGAGTCGTGATCGTTTCCGGCCTCTTGCAAAGCAAAAATATTGAGGCATACGCAGAGACGGCCAAGCGGGCGCTTCTCGCGCAACGCCGCGGTTCTTAATCCACATTACTCTATGTCAGTTCTCGTTGTTGGTTCCATCGCTCTCGACACGGTGAAGACGCCGGTCGAAGAACATGCCGACTTGTTAGGCGGTTCTGCCTCCTACGCGGCGTTAGGCGCGAGTTTTTTCACGCCGGTGAGACTTGTCGGCGTGGTGGGCGATGATTTCCCCGAATCCGAATTTGAATTCTGGAAATCACGCAACGTCGATACCGCGGGCGTGCAACGGGCCAGGGGAAAAACATTTCGCTGGTCCGGCGAATACGCGTGGGATTTAAATACGCGCGAGACACGTTCTGTTGCGCTGAACGTTTTCGAAAAGTTTCAGCCGGCCCTGCCGGAGTCGTATCGCAAAACAGATTTCGTGTTGCTCGCGAATATTTCTCCCGAATTGCAATCACATGTGCTCGATCAAATGGAGAAGCCGCGTTTCGTCGTTGCCGACACAATGGATCTTTGGATCGAAATCGCGCGACCGGCGCTCGACGCGCTTTTGCCGCGCGTGGATCTTCTGATTCTCAACGACAGCGAAGCACGCGAGATGACGAAAGAAACCAGCTTGATCAAAGCCGGAAGAAAAATTCGCAAAGCAGGACCGCGTTATGTCGCGATCAAAAAAGGCGAGCATGGTGCGTTGCTTTTCAGCGAAAACGAATTCTTCAGTTGCGGCGCGTATCCGCTGGAAGACATCCACGATCCGACTGGAGCAGGGGACACGTTCGCCGGCGGAATGGCCGGCTATCTCGCCGGCACCGTAAAAGAGCAGGTAAAATTTTCCGATCTACGCCGGGCCATGATTTACGGAAGTGTGCTCGCCAGTTTTAACGTTGAAGCATTCAGCATGGAGCGTTTGCGCAGCCTAACGAAAGAGGAAATTGAAGAGCGTTATGAAGTTTTCCGAACGATGAGCCAGATTGAAGTGATGGCGTGATTCGATTTTTCACAACGCTCGCTTTTTGTGCGTTCTATCTCGCCAATCTGCAAGCGCGCGAACCGTGGGTAACGCTGACCGATTGCCACTATGTGGCCAACGATTCCAATGATGGCGACAGCTTTCATGTTCGCGCGGGCAACAAGAAATATCTCTTTCGCCTTTATTTTGTGGATGCGCCCGAAACCGATGTGGAATTCGGCGAGCGGGTGAACGAGCAGGCGAAGTATTTTGGAGTGACCATTCCGCAAACGGTTCAAGTGGGCGAGGCCGCGAAAAGTTTTGTGCGAGCGAAACTTTCACATCCGTTCATTATCCGAACGTGCATGCAGGACGCGCTCGGTCGCAGCAAGATGGAGCGCTTTTATGCCTTCGTTGAAGTCGACCATCGCGATCTCGGCGAAGAGCTGGTCGCGAACGGCTTGGCCAGATTGCACGGCACTGACTCGCGACCGCCGGGCATGAATTCGGTGGAGGTGGAATGGCAAAAGCTCGAACAGTTGGAACGCGCCGCAAAACAACAAAAAGTCGGCGCGTGGGGAGCGAGCGTGGGCCGGTTGAACACGCGTGTCGAAACAAAGGAGCAATACGCTGTAGATTCTTTCGACGCATTCTTTCATCCAGAGCGTTCGCGCCATGCCGCCGCCGACACCGAGTGCGGGGCTCCGCGATCGCGCGGCAAAGGTCCTGAGAAGTGCAGCTGATGCTTTGGACGAGACGGGCGAATCTTCGCAAAAGAAACTGGATGTGAACACCGCGAGTCAGCAAGAGCTGAACGCTCTCCCCGGAATCGGAACGGTACTGGCAGCCCGGATCGTCGCGGCTCGCCCATTCAAAAGCGGGAACGATCTCCGGCGCGTGAAAGGAATTGGACCGAAGAAATATGAAAAGATTCGGCCGTCTTTTAATTGATGCGGATTACTCAGCCGCGGAGGAATTCGCGCAGGACTGTTTGTCTGGGGAAGTTAAACCGCATTGAAATAGATTATCTTCGGGAACATCGGCTCCGCTTCCGCGACCGCGTCCGACAAACGAAGCGCGCTTCTTACGGAAATCCAGTGAACCCACAAGTTTGTGATGGACTACATGAGCGCGCTTACGGTAATAAAACTCGATAGCTTCCACATCCTACAACACGTTTTCGAGGATCGATCGGAAGTCGTACGCCGTTAGGCGACCGATTTTAGCAACAACCTCCTGGCGTAACCTCAGCGCAGCACACCTCGTGCTACCCTTCTACCCGTTCATGTTCGTTGCGCCTAACGGCAAGGTGTTCTGCGCCGGACCTAGCCAGCTCTCTCGATATTTGAGTGTTTCTGGCACAGGAGCCTGGAGCACGGTTGGCAATAACAAGTTCGGCACGCGCAATTGGGGCTCGGCGGTCATATACGATACCGGCAAAGTATTGCTCATGGGAGGGACCCCCTGCGATGCTTACTCTAATACTTGCACTACACTTCCGACAGCGAGCGCAGAGATAATTGACCTGACCAACTCAACTCCCGCCTGGAGCTACACCGCATCAATGGCGGATGGTCGCAAGCTCCATAATGCTACGTTGCTGGCAGACGGAAAAGTGCTGGTGACCGGCGGAAGCAGAGGAACGGAGGATCCCAATACTGTTTCGAGCAATCCCGCTTATGCTGCCGAGATGTGGGATCCGGCAACCGGCACTTGGTCCACTATGGCGAGTCTCACGGTTTTCCGTGGCTATCATTCGACTGCGCTCTTGCTGCCCGACGGGCGGGTGTTGTCAGCGGGTGGTGAACTTGGGGGGCCATCAGCAGAAGTTTACTCGCCTCCCTACTTGTTTAAAGGTTCCCGGCCAACAATTAGCTCTGCCCCATCAAGCGTTGCTTATGGACAGTCGTTCTTCGTGGGCACACCTAACGCGACGAGTATCTCGAAGATAACGATGATCTCGTTAGGTTCAGTTACTCATGGCTTCAATATGGGTCAGCGGATAGTTCGGCCGACGTTCTCACAAGGTAGCGGGGGACTGAACGTGACGGCTCCTGCCAGCGGCAACGTTGCGCCGCCGGGCTATTACATGCTGTTCATTTTGAATTCCTCCGGTATTCCCTCTGTGGCGAAGATGGTTCAAGTGGGTAGCGGTGCTTCCTCAACTCCGACCCCGACTCCGACACCTACTCCTACTCCTACACCTACTCCTACACCTACTCCTACACCTACTCCTACACCTACTCCCACACCTGCACCTACGGCAACGCCCACACCTACGGCAACGCCGACACCCACACCCACACCGACGGCAACGCCGACACCTTCACCACCCACAACGCCTGCCGCTCCAACTAACCTGACGGCGTCTGTATCTGGAAGCAAGCGGCATGTAAATCTTGCCTGGACGGATAAGTCGAACAATGAAACCGGTTTTCAGGTGGAGCGTTCCACTAACGGCACCTCTTACACTGTTATCGCAACGACAGCCGCAAATGTGACGAGCTATCGTGATTCAACTGTGACAAGGGGACAGCGGTACTACTATCGCGTCTGCGCTAAAAACAACACCGGCATTTCGGCCTACAGCAACGTCGTAAGCGTTACCCCATGAGACCGATGTTTATCCCGACACGTCAGGTCCAATTGCATTCCCTCCCGATTTTCGCGTTGTCGCTGTTACTGGCAGGAATTCTCTCGGTGCAGAATTCGTTAGCGCAAACCTCTGCATACACCATAGTGGAGCTCACTCCCGCTGGCGAAATTCCCACTCGGCTTAACAATCTTGGCGACGTCGTTGGAAGAGGGGGAGGTTCTGGGCAAGCCCAAGCCATGTCCTGGACCCGCGGCAACATGCAAGCGAAGCATTTGGGTGCCTTGCTCGCGGGTGATTATAGCTCCGCCTCAGCCATCAATGACGCGGGCGAAATTACTGGGTTCTCAAATACCGGCACGTCGGTCGTTCCATTCGTTTGGAAAGCAAAAGGTGGCTGGCAACAACTTCCTTTGCTTCCAGGCGATAATGGCGGCCAGGGATTGGCCATCAACAAGTCCGGCGACGTCGTTGGATATTCCTCGGGCCCAAACGGGACCAGAGCGTTTCGGTTGACGCGACGGGAAGGGATTCGCAACCTTGGTTGTCTGGAGGGAGGAAATTACAGTCGAGCTCGCGCGGTTAACGATTCAGCTCAGGTCGTCGGAATGTCTGAAAGTCCAGCTGGCAACCGAGCCGTCTTGTGGACAAAAGACGGACAAGTCCACAACCTCGGGACCTTGCCTGGAGACACTGTCAGTGAAGCTATTGCAATCAATAATGCCGGCGAGGTTGTGGGATGTTCGAAAGGTTCAAGTGGTTTGCACGCGTTTTTGTGGACCGAAGCGACCGGCATGCAAAATCTCGGAGCGCTTCCCGGCGGCAGCGCGAGTCGCGCTCTTGATATTAATGACGCAGGTTGTGTAGTCGGCAGTTCTTTAAGTTCATCGGGCGATCATGCGTTTATCTGGACGAAGCAAGAGGGTATGACCGATCTGAACAGCGCCGCGTCCGCGACTTTAGGGGTGGTTTTCGCGGAAGCCCACGCTATCAACAACACTGGTCAGATTCTTATTCTGGGTAAGACAGTGCCCGAGGCAGACTCGAACGGAAGAACCGCTCATGCCAAGCACGACTGCGCTGTAGCCCCGGCGACTGCCTTCCTCCTTACACCTGCTCCGGCTCAGTAGCGACTTCAGATAAGTGGAATCGGACCCGCACTGACATAGCGAATCGTCGCGTCACGCCCATCTAAAAACGCCGACGATCTCCAGCGCGTGAAAGGCATTGGGCCGAAAAAATTTGAAAAGGCCCGGCCATTTTTTTGGTTGAAGGCTCAGGAACCGCGCCCGTGAAGATTCGAACTTCAAACCTTCTGATCCGTAGTCAGATGCTCTATCCAGTTGAGCTACGGGCGCTGAGAGAAAAGTTAATTAGCGGATGGGGCGGTAACCGTCAAATTACCGCGTGACAATTTTCCTCGCCTGCGGCTTCGCGGCAAAATATCGCGAGGGCGGAGGGAATTTTTCGGTGCCATTGCAATGGATGCTTGGGTTACGCCGCCTGAAGTTGGATGCGATCTGGCTCGAGATTCTGCCCGCGACCAAAGATCGCCACGCTGATGAAAAATGCATCGCGAGCTTTCAACGTCGTCTGCGCGAACATGGACTGAGTGGGCGTTATTGTTTGCTTTATCAAACTCTGGCATCCGCCGCGCATGAGGTCGACGCAATGCATTGTTACGGCCTAACGAAACGTGAATTACTTGAGCGACTGGGCGGCCCGAACACGCTGCTCAACCTGAGTTACTCGCTGCACCCGCCATTCCTGCTGCAATTCGAGCACAGGATATTTTGCGACCTCGATCCAAGCGAAATTTTTTATTGGATGACGAAGATGGAAATGGGGCAATCGCATCATCACGACTTCTGGACGATCGGATTAAATGTCCATGGACCTGATTGCCGGTTGCCAAAATCGAAGTTGAAGTGGAAAACGTTTTATCCGCTCGTCGATACGCAGCTGTATCGATCAATTACGCCGCCAGCAGTTCCGAAGTTCACCACCATTGGTCAATGGTATTGGAACGGGGCGGTGGAGGTGGATGGCGAATTTCCCGACCTCTCGAAGAAGTTTGCCTTCGAGCGTTATCACGATCTGCCGCGCCGCGTGGCTTCCGCGCAGTTTGAATTAGCGATGAATATCAATGCCGACGATCCGGAGCGAGCAAGGCTGGCGCGGCACGGCTGGCGAGTGGCTGATCCTCATAAAGTGGCGCGGACGCCGCGGGCGTATCGTCGGTATATCGCGGGCGCGACGGCGGAATTTACTGCCGTCAAAGGCGTCGATGTGAGTTGGCGAACGGGATGGTTAAGCGATCGCGCGGCGGCATTCCTTGCGCGCGGTCGGCCCGTCGTCACCGAAGACACCGGCGCGACGAAATATCTGCCGCGCGAGAGTGGCTTCTTTTTTGTGCGCGACACAAATCAAGCGGAGGCGGCCGCAAGGGAAGTGATGGGAAACTGGCGTAAAATCTCGAAAGCCGCTCGAAGCTGCGCAGTCGAAATATTCGACGCGGCCGCTAATCTCCGACGGATGCTCGGGGTTTAGGCCACCTAAAAAAAAGTCAGACGATTCGCCGTTGCAAAACGATTTGAGGGTGTTACTCGTTCCCGGTTATGGCTGACTTGATGAAATCGGATGAGGCAAAAAATCGCCTCAAGAAAGTTCCCGAATGGGAGCTGGAGAAGAAGCATATCGAACGGACGTTCGAGTTCGACGATTTCTCCGAGTCGATTGATTTTGTAAATTCGGTCGCGGAAGTGTCCGAAGAAGAAGAGCATCACCCCGATATCGATATTCGTTACAACAAAGTCCGCCTTCTCCTATCCACGCACAGTAAGGGTGGCTTGACCGAGCTTGATTTCGCTCTCGCGGAGCGAATCGATACGCTCGCGGAATAACGCGCTCTCGATGCCCGAGCCCGGCGTCGTTTCACCAGCGCCGACGCGCGCGCGAATGATTGTCGCCGCACTGATCGCTGTCGCGCTCGTAGCGATAGTCTGGAGGGTAATTGATTACCGAATGAAGGCACCACCGCCTCCGCACAAAATCGGCGAGCGCGTGGAATTGAAGTGACGCGTGCGATTCTTGTTAAAGACAATCAGATGGCGATGTGCGACCGCAGCTACACTTGATCGACCGGGCGCGAGGGCATCATCCAGCTACGTCCTTCATCAGCATCGATGTAGGTGAACATCGTATTGATTTCCGAGCGGCCGGCCATGCCAGCTTCTTTTTTCCGTCGCTTCAACGTATCGGAAGCCTCGTCGTTCCATCCGCGCTTTCGCATGAACTCGTTCCAGACGTAAATTTCTTCCTCAGAGGGTTTGCGACCTTTGCTGAAGCACCATTGCAAAATTTCTTCATCGCTTCCGCCCTCTTTCACGCGCTCGACAAGTTCATTGTAATTGACGCCTAAAAACTTCATTAAGCTTTCGTCGAACCCTTTACCGAGATTGGGCTGATAATCTGCGGGCAGTTCGCCTTTGGCGTGGACTTTTATCTTGTCCAAAGTCCGGCCAAAAAAGAACAAACCACCGACTTTGGCAGAAGGACTGCGCACGCCTAAGTCTTTCGTCACAAGGAGAGTTTGCGACTTTTGTCCGAATATTTCAAGGGGCGCAGCGCTGGCGTCGGGTTGTGGCGAAATCGAGCCATTGGACTCCAAGCCGGATTTGTTATCTACTGGCTTGATGGATCGTATCGTGGGACTCGAGACTGAGTACGGTTGCCTGCTGAGCGGTCGTGACCTTCAGGGAACTTCCGATGCCTGGCCGGTCAAAGTTAAGAACTATTTATTTCGCAAAGCGCAGGTCGGAACAATCGACTTGCACTACCGCGATTACGAAGAACCGCCGGGCAATGGCGGTTTTCTTTTAAACGGCGGACGGCTCTATCTCGATATGGGCCACATCGAGTACGCGTCGCCGGAATGTTTAAATCTGCGCGACATCGTCACCTACGATCTCGCGGGCGACGAGCTTCTGCAATCAGCGCTGGTCGAACTCGGCGCCAACGACCGGGTCGCCTTCATCAAGAATAACGTGGATCATCACACGGGCGCGACCTTTGGGTGTCACGAGAACTATCTCATGCGACGTGAAGCGCAATTCACCCCGCCAGTTCTCGGAACGCTTCTTTCTTTTTTGGCAACGCGCCAGCTATTCACGGGTACGGGCCGTGTCGGCCAGGCAAATCCGCTCGCTTTCGATTTTGAAATGCCGCAGCCGGAAACGCAGATCGATTTCCAAATCAGCCAGCGCGCGGATCACATCGTGAACGACATTTATCAGTGGGTGCAATTTAATCGCGCCATCATCAACGCGCGCGACGAACCGCTTGCCGATTATCGCAAATATCGGCGGCTGCACTTGCTCATCGGCGATTCGAATATGAGTCCGTTTGCCACGGCGTTGAAAATGGGCACGACCGCGTGCGTGCTCTCGCTCCTGGAAGATGGCCGGTTGCCCAAAAATCTCAGCCTGGCCGATGCCGTTCAGAGCACGCGCGATATCTCCCGCGATTCCACCGGCAAATGGATCGTGCGTTTGGAAAATGGGAAAACGATCGGTGCGCTCGACATTCAGTGGCAATTTTACGAACTGGCCTGCAAACAACTGAGCGGCGCGAACGAAGAGACCGATTGGCTTCTCGAGAGCTGGAAGTTCACGCTCGAGGCGCTGCAGAAAAAACCGGAATCCTTGCTCGGCGGCGTCGATTGGATCACAAAAAAATGGTTGCTCGAAACTTTCATGGAAGAAGAAAAGCTCGATTGGGGAGACCCGTGGCTGCAGAGCCTCGATCTTGAGTATCACAACATCGATCCAGAAAAGGGCTTGTTCTTCGGTGTCACGCCGGCAAAGCGCATCGGCGAATGGAACGATAGCGTGCGCCACAAAGAAGCGTTGCTGACCCCGCCCGCTAACACGCGCGCGTCAGGTCGCGCTCGCGCTGTCGCGTACTTCCAACAACGTCATCACCCGTACGTGATCAACTGGGATTCCATCGCGTGCGATAGCCGCGATTTCCTTGTCATGGGCGACCCGTTCAATGACTACAACGATGAGGTCGCAAAATTTCTAGCGCGCGCCAGCACTGCGCCAATGGACAATTAAGGCCGCGTTGCTTTTCGCGGAGGTTGCATTCGTAAATCCATCCTGGTGGAAGAATTATCGGAGCAATCTTTGACGGCAATCCCTCTCCCTGAGGGAGAGGGTAGGGTGAGGGCGCCTCACGAAAGCGAAAGCCGATCTGCCCTCACCTTAATCCTCTCCAAAAGGGAGAGGACTGACTCGTGAACTTTCGGGAAGCGTGAACGCAAAGTTACTTAAGGTCAGTCCAAACGTTGCAACGACGGCAATCCGTAATTTTGCTGCAAGGCCTGCGCTTCTGCCGTTACTTGAGCGGCATCAAGTTCCAATTGTTTCGGATCTTCCTGCGTCTCGATTTTTACGAAACCACCGATCGGATGTTTCACCGCTTCGGCCAAATCGCCTAACGAGTTGATATCCTTGCCGTTTACTTTCTGCACAACGATGTAGGCCAAGTCGTCATATCCAATCGTGCTGTTGGCGGGAAGCACCTGACTGAGCACCACAATGTGGCGATTAGCTTCCGGGAATAATTCCGACTGAAAACGATCGAGATAAACAAGACGCTGCGGCGCATCTTTTTGCCAGTTGCCGCCCCATTCTCGGAGGTATTGACGCGACAGCTCCTGAAAAATGAAGCCGCCTAAAACGTAATACGACGGCGGTCGATCGACATTATATGGCGGGACGACATAATCCTGCGAAGCGCGGTGCTCCAGCGTAACATTGAGATCGAGTGGTTTTCCTTCGCGTTGAATGTGAAACTGCAGCGTGTCGCCAACAAAAGCGTGGGCGGTGATGAGATTGGTGAACTCAATCTTGCCGTAGAGCGGATCGACATAATTTCCCATCGGGTCGAGTCCGTCTTTTCCGATCGCAACGATGATGTCGCCAATTTTCAGTCCCGCTTTGGCCGCAGGCATGTTCGGCTGGACGCTGGTCACGTAAACGCCGGCCGGTTTTCCGGTTTGCCCTGCGTATTTGCGCAGATCAGGATCGCGGGTCGGGAAAAAATTCACTCCGGCGGAGGGAAAACCGCGATAGTTCTGCGTATCCGCGTCCTTGAGAAAATGCGCGATGATAGGAGCCGGAATGGCGTCGAGTGCTTGCGTGCGCGGGTCGAAGCGTAAGAGCAGCGCGGCCAGTTTGTCCTTCTTGACCAGCGGCACGGTGTAGCTGTTTTCGCGGTACTGCATCGGAATGCTGAGCCGATAAGTGAGAAAATCGCCGATCTCTGCCGGGTAGCGCGTCATCCCAATGGTGGTGACGAGGCCTTCCGTGACGACTAACGCACCGGTCGTTTCGAGTTGCCAGGCGGAGAGTCGATCGCCCACAACCGTGTCGAGCGCGAGATCGAGCGCTTCCAACCCGTCCAGGAATTTTTTGTCCACCGGTTCGAGGAGCGCGAGGTTTGCCTCGTAGTCGACGACGGTAACGTTGGCGGCTGTCTTTTCTCCCGTTTCCGCGCGCTCCAACTCCACATAATTTTGGTTGGTCACCAAATCCGCCGTCACGAGCACGCGGGCACGTGGCAAAACTGCGCCGAGCGCCCGCTTCGTGAACGGCGCTCGCTTCTGCCAAGGTCGGAAATAATCATAAGCCTGCCCGGTTACGTTTACCCTAACGAGTGCCAGCTTCGGCTTGATGACCGTTTGCGTGTTCGCAATCGGTTTCGGAGTTGCGGGCGGTCTTTTCGCCTCTACTGAAACGAGCGCGAGAACTAACGAAGCAGTAATGACAACAAGCTTGCGCATTTCAAATTTGGGTCTGATCGCTCGGTGGTTTCGCCACCGGCTGTTCTTCCAGGTTTTGTTCTGAGACAACGTTGTAACGTGTCTTGATTCGTTCACGGGCGGATTCGACCTGTTTGGGATCGAGCACGAGAGGCGGACCTTCTCCGATCATTTTTACAACGAAGCGCTCGGGCTTTTCTTCGAACGCTTTCGCCAGATCACTGAGGGTGCGGATCTTTTTGCCGTTGATGTCGTCCACGATGCTGTAGCGGAACGGAGAAAGGTAAGTATTGATCGGATCGGGCAGAATATTGGTGAGCACGATCACTTCGGGGTGTTCGAGATAGAGTTGTTCGGTTACGAAAAAATCGAAGAAGTGACGTAGTCGGAGATCGGTCGGGCGATACGCTTCCACCATATCGAGCGAGAGCGGTTGGAAGAGCAGACCCGCATAAACAACATAACGCGGTCGCACATCGTAACCGCGTCCCTGAAGCAAGTACGGCCAGACCGTATCGAGCGCTACCTTCACCGTCGTAGGTTGTTTGTTGCGCAATAAATCGAGCTTCACGACGTCGCCTTTAAATTTGCGCTCGACCACTTCGGGCATTTGCACGCGGTCGCCATCAATCTCGACAAACGCGTCGCTCGAGATTGGATGATCGTCGATCGCGAGCAGAACATCGCCGCTTTGCACGAACTTCCCCGCCGGGCCCGCCGTGATGACGGTGTTGATCAAAACGCCACGGCCGTCATCCGGCAATCCGAGATAACGACGCTGCGCCGGGTTCTGCAGTTTGGAGTAAGTGAGACCGAGATCGACATACTTGTCATAATGACCATCCACGATGTCTTTCAGAAAACGTTGAATCACCGGAACAGGAATCATGTAAGCAACGCCTTGCGCGACATCGCCGCTGTAACCTTGAAACGCGACGCCGACTACCCTGCCATTTTGCATTACCGGTCCGCCGCTGTTTCCCGGATTAATCTGTGCACTGATCTGGATCGCAAGATGCGAATCGATTGATGAATGCGTGTAGAGTTGGAAATCGATGCGGGAAACGATTCCCGTCGTCACCGACATGCGCTCGCCGCCGATCGGATAACCGTAGGCGGAAACCGTCGATTCAAGCTGCGGGATCGCGCCGAAATTGAGCGGCGCCATGTCCTTGAAAAAATTCGGAGCGTTCACGCTCAAGACCGCAAGATCGCAATCGTGCGCGATGAAGCGGACGGTAGCCTGATATTTATTCGGATCGCCTTCGCGCTCGACCGTCAGGTAGCGGCTGTTGCTAACGACATGTGCGTTCGTCATGATGCGGTTGCCATCGATGACAAAGCCGGCTCCGACACCGCGCTGAATCGCTCCCGAGTTCCATGGCGCGCGGTAATCCGGATCGACATCCGTCGCCGTAATCCGGACCAGACTCTTTTGAATCTTTCCGTTAGGCTGCGCCTGGAGGAACTGGCTCGAAAGCAAAAAAGCGCAGAAGAAAAAACAAAAACGGTTCATGAAGACGAAGTCGGGAAGATGAAACAGAAGCTCGATAAAGCAAATTCCGCGCTACCGCGGCCGCGTAATTGAGCGGCGAATTCGTTGCGCCGAAAAAGAGCGGCGGCGGCCCCTCGACCGCCGCCGCCCCACTTCCCACTATCTTACCTCTGAAATTTACTGACCCCGCGCGTCGCGCATTTCTCGTCGCGCATTGCGCATGTCCTCATGCGCTTTCTTCATGCCGTCGAGTTTCTGTTGCTGCTCTGGCGTGAGCAGAGGACGAATCTGCGCCATGGTGTTGTCCATAAGCGCTTTTGTTTTTTGCATCGCGTCTTCGTGGATCGCACGAATCTGCGGACGAGCCTGATCCACGATCGGCTGCACTTTAGCCTTCTGATCGGCAGTCAAGTTCAGGTCGTCGCTCAATCGTTCCAGCATCATGTGGTGCTTGCCATGTTCGCCATGGCGATGCCTTCCGGGACCGGACTCACCTTCTTGTGCGTTGACAATCGCCAGCGTGACAAGCGAGAGGACGAGTGCTCCCATAAGAACAGTCAATTTTGTATTCATTTCGTATTTTCTTTGTTGCGCGAGCGCGACCAACGCACGCTTGTTTAAAACAGATGACAGTGACCTGAACTGAGGGGTTACAAAATTGTCGAGAATTTTATGCGCCCGCAACTTAGCCATTCTTCTGTAACCGCTGGGCGCGTTCTTCCGTCATTTCAATTGGTGTGGACTGGCTTTTCCTTTCATGGCGGATGAATCGGATGCGCGCCTTCTCGTGGAGCGAGCGCTGCAGCAGGACGACGATGCCGCTCGCGAGCTGGTGCGGCGACTTTACCCTCTCGTGCTGCGCATGGTTCGTTCGCACCGTCCGCAACGCGCGGCCGAGGAGGATCTCTGTCAGATGATTTTTATAAAAATCTTTCAAAAACTGCCGCAGTTTTCCGGCAAGGTCCCGCTCGAGCACTGGGTCTCGCGGATTGCGATTAACATTTGCATCAACCAGATTCGCGCGGAAAAAGCGCGGCCGGAGTTGCGTCACGCGGATTTGAGCGAAGAGCAGGTTAACGTCATTACCGCGCTGAGCGGCACGGAGGACGAAGCCGCGCCGGATCGCGCTTTTGCCGCGCGCGATTTGGTGGAACATTTGCTCGCTCCATTGAAACCGGCTGAACGTCTCGTCATCGATCTAATGTATTTGCAGGAGCGATCCGTCGCCGAAATTAAAGAGATTACCGGCTGGAGTATGGCGCACGTAAAGGTGCGAGCCTTTCGCGCACGACAAAAATTAAAGGATCGCCTTGCAGCATTGGAGGCACAGGAGAATTATGGACGAGCGTGATATTCATTTTAGCAGGCTCTTGAAATTGGCCGCGGCGGCGAAAGATCAGGCTGCGCTCGCGGCGCCATTTGGTTTCGATACCAGAGTTGTCGCACGATGGCGGGAGATGCAGCACAACGGCAATGGCGACCTCACGCGCTTTGTTCGACGCATCGCGTTGGCCGCGATTGCAATCACTGTTCTTGGTGGCGTTGCCACGTATCGGCAGGTCAATGAAGATGAAGAAATCGGCGAACCTCTAACGAATGATTACGCGCTGGTCGATTCCGCCATTCAAAAACAATTACAATGAACACCGGTCTGAAGTGGAACTTAGCGGTTGGATTTCTTCTCGTGTTTCTTGCCGGCGTCACGACGGGAACCGTTACCTGGCACTGGCATCGGCCCGCATGGTCTTTGGAACATTCGCCTTCCGGTGCTCTTGCCCATCGCATGAATGAACGATTGCGCCACGAACTCGGGCTTACACCCGAGCAATCATCGAAAATCGCACCGATCATCGATCAAAGCGCGAAGAAGCTGGAAACCATCCGCATGGAAAGTGCGCGGCGGGTTCGCCAGACCTTGACCGAAACGCATCTGCAAATCTCACCTGATCTCACCCCCGAACAGCGAACGAAACTCGCCGCCATCGAAGAAAAGCATCGCCATCGGCGGGATCGTCGCCGCGGATTTTCAAACCCGCCACCAGCCCCGGAAGAATCGCCCGCCCCCTGACTGTAGCGGCGCTCTATGAGCGTCGCACTTTTCGGCTAGATTCGTGTGGTGCCAGGGAAGCGTCTCTTCATCGCAATCGAGTTGTCGCAGTCGGTCAGAGAGTCGCTCGTTAGGCTAAATCCAAAAGTTCCTGGCGTCCGGTGGCTTCCCGCCGAGCAAATGCATCTCACGCTAGGTTTTCTCGGCCTCGTTAACGCGAGCGCGGAAGAAAAATTGCAGGAAAAACTCAGCGCGATTCGTTGGAACGCATTTTTCCTCCCCATCACCGGGCTCGGCAAATTTCCGGCAAAAGGCCGGCCCAACATTCTCTGGATCGGCCTGGGCGCCGGGCATCCACACCTTTTTCAATTGCACAAACGCGTTCAAGACGCCGCCCTTGCCGCCGGTTTGGAACCAGATTTACGGCCGTGGCATCCACACATCACTCTCGCTCGCTGCCGCGACGTTTCTACCGAATCGATCCGGCCGTTTCTAAAGGCACATGCCGACTTCGATGCCGGAATGATTCACGTTGAATCATTTTGCCTTAATTCCAGCATCCTCACTCCAGAGGGTTCCATCTACACGCCCGAATTGATCGTTAGGGCCTAACGACTCGATAATGGCGGCGCAATATGTTCGAGGGCGCGACGTTCCGCCGGCACACCAATCCACGCTTCTGTCAGACCGCCTGCAATCATCAACGCGGCGCCAATGAGATAACCGACGAACAAGGCGGTGCTCGAGCCAGTTCCAATGATCCAGCCGAATAAAAGCGGGGCACCGACTCCGCCGGCGAGCGTTCCGATGGCGTAGAATGTGGCGATGGCGAGTGCGCGAATTTCGAGCGGAAAAATTTCGCTCACGGTCAGGTAAGCGGAACTGGCGGCGGCGGAAGCGACAAAAAAGATTACGCTCCACGCCACCGTCTGCGTCTGCGCGGTTAATAATCCGGCGTGAAAAAGCCAGCCAGCCATGGCAAGTAAAAGCCCGGAAGTCACGTAAGTCGCGGTGATCATTGGCTTCCGACCAATGGTGTCGAAAAGATGTCCGAGAAACAACGGACCGAGCACGTTTCCGAGGGCAAACGGTAGCAGATACCCACCGACATTGTTTGCCGGCACATGGTAAAAACGCATCAGAACGAGGCCATAGGTAAAGAAAATTGCGTTGTAGAAAAAAGCCTGGCTCAGCATGAGAACGAACCCAAGAACCGAGCGCCGCCGGTGCTCATGCACAATCGCATTCCAGATTTCGCGCCATGGTGTGTGCGTACGTGTACGAACGCGCGTCGGCGGTGCATCGTCCATCGGTAGCGTTCTTCCGATGACATTGCGCTCGACTTCATCGACAATTCGTTCCGCTTCGTTTTCGTATCCGTGGATCATCAACCAGCGCGGACTTTCCGGAATCCAGCGGCGAAAGAAGATCACGATCAGTCCGAGGATTGCGCCGATCCCAAACGCAAGCCGCCAGCCTAACCAAATCGGCAGTCGGTGTGGATCGAGCAGGAAAATTGTCGCCGTAGATCCGATTGCAGCGCCAATCCAGTACGAACCGTTAATCATCAGATCGACACGACCGCGCACGCGCGCCGGAATTAATTCGTCGATGGCAGAATTGATCGCCGCATACTCGCCGCCAATTCCAGCGCCGGTCAGCGCACGAAAAAACGCGTAGCTCGCGAAGCTCCAGGAAAATGCCGTCAGCGCCGTCGCGATGAGATACACAGCAACTGTGATAAAAAACAATCTCTTGCGACCAAGCCGGTCCGTTGCATATCCGAACACTAGAGCGCCCACAACCGCGCCGATAAGGTAGAAAGTTGCGGTCGCGCCGACTTGCGTGTCCGTCAGAGCAAGCGTCTCGCGATGGGTGAGAATCGCGCCTAACGAGCCGGCAAGCGTAACTTCAAGTCCATCCAGAATCCATGTTGCACCGAGGGCAACGACGATAAGCCAATGCCAGCGGCTCCACGGCAATCGGTCCAGCCGTGCCGGCACGTGCGATTCGATCCATTGACCCGCGGACATCACAGCCCGGCGCGCTCAAGCAACGAGGCCAAAACTTTTGTCGCTTCGAAGGCTTCACGCGCGATGTTTCGAGCAGCGCGGGAATGGAATGCGTAATCGGAGTTGATCGCTTTCACCGCTTCAACAATCTCGCCTAACGAATCATAGGCAAAGAGGCCGCCGTCCTTTCCATAGTGGTCGGTGAAACCGGTTTCTTGTGTGATGACGGGACGCCCCGCTGCGAGGTAGCATGCGCTCCGGTCGCTAAACCATCCACTACAGAGCTTGATGTATTGATCTTTTGCCACGGTAAATTCGCCTTTCGAGCGGCGGATGTAGTCACGATAGCGCCAATAATCGACACTAAGATCATGCGGCGAACAAAAACGCCAGTTACGACGCCGAAACTTTTCGCGAATCTTTGCGTCTCTTATGTCAGTCGCCATTTCAAATGGCTCCTCTGCTTTTACGGGGGCGTTTACAAAACGAAGGAACTCGCGCGACTTGCTCCAAAGATATTTCTCGCCGCGCCACTCGATGTCTTTTAATCCACTGGTCGACCAATTCGCGATTGTCGTTAGCACTGCACCCTTTGCCGGCCGTCGATTGGTTTTCCACAGATCGGTCACGACTGGTTGCCGCGTCGGGAGCCAATGCAAGCCATGCAACGGGACCGGGAATTTTTTCGTCGCGACATTTTCACCAAAGGTAAAAAGCGCGTGATGCTGTCGCAGGTATTCAATGGTGGATTTGTTCTGCTGATCGACCCTGATCTGTTCCACCCCCGGATCGCTCTCGATGTAAAGAACACGGTCGCTTCGCCGCAAGTCATCATTGAATTCCTGTGTACCGCAAACATTGAGAATGGCATCTGCGTCGCGATAAAGCTGACGGATTTTTTGCAGGCCAAACCCTGCGGTCGGAGTGTCTGGTAAAAACCGCGCACAAAAACTCCAGCGTTGCTTAAATCCGAATTCGCCGGCCAAACTCGCTAAAACTTTCGCGGCGTACCCGTAATCGTCGCTAGTGTCAAAAGTCTTCGCGTTGTAGGGCAGGCGCGCCGAGTCCTCGATGTAGTAGACGTCGTGACCGAGCCGGTTCAATCCAACGATGTAATGGATGTGCTGCCAGATAACGCCTGCAATCGGGCACGAACCCATGAAGCCCATGACAACGATTTTCTTACGCTTCATCGGCTTGCCTAACGAGTTATGTGGCGGGGCTTAGCTCTTTGACCTTTACTGCCGGATTGCCCGCAACGACGGTGTTTGGCGGAACGCTCTTCGAGACAACGGATCCGGCAGCGACGACGGAGTTCTCGCCGATGCTCACGCCTTTCAGAATCGTTGCATTCATTCCAATCCAAACATTATCGGCGATGATGACAGGTGCGGTGCGGAGTGGGGGACGCGGGGGACGACCTTTAAAGTAAGGCGCGAGTGCGTGCGCATCGATCAGGCGCTGCGCCGGCTCAAGCGGATGAAAATCTGAATCGGCGATGCCAACGTTCCAGGAAATCAGACAATACGATCCAATCTCGATGCGCTCTTCGGCCATAATGATCGCGCCGTTTAAAAGAGTAAAATCGCCGACTGTGCACGTTCCGCTTTTACCGATCGCAAATGAACAACCCGCATAACACGAAACGTGATCGCCGAGCTTTACGGCTGCCGAGGCGCGATTGCGCAGAAAACGAAAAACCTGCGCGGTCTCGCAATAGAAACCTTCGCCGAAAACAACATTGGGAGGAATCGGATGCTGCCACCAATCATCCTGCACCCGCCGTTGATCGTCGACGTTGCTCATGAAGGGAAATTGCCGGCGGAATAAAGCTTCGCATAGGTGCCGCCGCGCCTAACGAGTTCAGGGCCGGTTCCCTGTTCGACAATCCGGCCATTTTCGAGCACGACGATGCGATCGACATTGTGCACGGTGCCGAGCCGATGGGTCACAATCAGTGTTGTCCGTCCCTGCATCAGTTCTTTGATCGTTCCCATGATGGCCGCTTCCGTCGAAGGATCGAGAGCGGACGTTGGCTCGTCGAGCAAAAGGATGGGCGCGTTTTTTAGGAAAGCGCGCGCGATACCGATGCGTTGCCGCTGACCCACGCTGAGATGGCTGCCACGTTCACCAACGGGGCTTTCGTATCCGCGCGGCATTTCGAGAATGAAGGCTTCGGCTTGAGCGCGGCGAGCGGCTTCGTGAATTTCTTCCTCTATCGCATCAGGGCGGCCGTAGGAAATGTTTTCGCGTACGGTCGTGGAAAAAAGAAGTGTGTCTTGCAAAACGATCCCGATTTGAGACCGGAGCGATCGCTTTGTGATTTGACGAAGATCACGACCATCTAAAGTCACGCGGCCTTGCGTCGGATCGTAGAAGCGCGGAACCAAACTAAGCAGCGTGCTTTTTCCTGCGCCCGTTCCGCCGACCAGGGCAACGATTTGATTGGGACGAATGTCCAAATCGATTCCCTTAAGAATTGGCCGATTCAGTTCGTAACCAAAACTGACATTCGCGAAAGCGATCGCACCTTCCGCACGAGCGATAGCGATGGCATCCGGCGAATCGGTCACATCGTCAGGACGATCGAGCACCTCGAAGCAGCGTTGCGCGCCCGCGGCTGCACCTTCCAAAGCCCACGCGGTGTAGGTGAGGGACTCGAGGGGTTGATAAAGCATCAGAAGATAGGCGCTGAACACGAGAAGCGATCCAAGCGTGAGAGTACCCGCGACGACATGCAGCGTTCCGACGTAATACATGGCCGCCGTTCCGATGACCATGAGCGTGCTGATGATGAGCGCGCTCTGCACATTCGTTAGGGTAAGTTTTAAATTAGCCCGCAGACTTTCGCGGGCTTGCTGATGAAATTGCCGCACTTCAAAATCTTCACGGCCGAAGGCGTGCACCATTCGGATGGAGCTTAATCCTTCCTGCGCCTGGGTTAAAACGGCGCTTTCCTGTTCCTGGATGAAAGTCGATTGTCGACGGATTCGGTTGGAAAAAAAATAAATCGCGCCGACGACTGCCGGGACTATCGCAAGCGAGAGCAGCGTCAACTGCCAGTCGAGTCGCACCATGATCACGAACGTGCCGATCAGCGTAATGATCGATCCGAAAATACTGGTTAGGCCTTTGTTGTAGATCGTTTGCACCGATTGCGAGTCGTAGGCAACGCGGAAACTGGAATCACTCGATCGGCGTGCGTCGTGATACTTAAGCGAGAGCGATTGCAGATAAGCGTAAAGGTCGGTGCGTAATTTCAGGAGTGCTTGCAGGCCAATTTTCACGAAAAGATAGTTCGTGATGAAATTCAGAATTCCCCAGAGCAATTGAATCGCGACTAACGCGAGACAGAGAAATGCCACTGCGCCTTCCAGGGTGAGAAGCGGTGACAGCACCATGCCGCGAAGCTGAATTTGAAAAAAATGCGTTAGCGGCGTTTCCGTATGAAAGGCGGGAATGATTCGATCGACGATCAGTTTGAATGGCCACGGCTTCAGCAGATTCAATCCGATGGAGAGAATCGAAAGCACCAATCCTACAACCGTTTGCCCGAGAAACGGCCGGTAATATCGGAAAACACGGCGGTAGATCGACATGGGATTTCGGATTGCGGAGTTTGGATTTTAGACGAACTACCCGGAATTCATTGCGAAACCGGAATCGAAAGATTCCTCGACTTCGCCTGGAATGACAACATGCATCATCTTTTGGAAATTTGGTCGGGCTGGGTCCTGCACGGCGGATATATCGGCATCATCGTTTTGATGGCGATGGAAAGCTCGATCTTTCCCGTTCCGAGCGAAGTGGTGATTCCGCCGGCAGCGTTTCTCGCTGCGCAAGGTCATTTGAATTTTTGGGGTGTTATTCTCGCTGGCACCGTTGGTTCCTATCTCGGCTCCGCGATCTCGTATTGGATCGCGCGTGCGCTCGGACGGCCGCTCATTCTGCGCTACGGACGATTCTTTTTCCTGAAGCGCGAAAAAATCGAGCACGCAGAAGCCTGGCTCAATCGCTATGAAACAGGCGGAGTTTTTTTCGCGCGCTTGTTACCGGTAATACGACATCTGATTTCGATCCCGGCCGGTATCGTGCGGATGAACTTTTCTGTTTTTAGCGCGGTCACAATCGGCGGTTCCGCTATCTGGTGCTACGTCCTGGCGTATCTCGGCGTTCAAGCGTATCGGAAAGAACCGCAATTGTTGTCCGATCCGGAAGCGATGGTGCACTTCATCAAGAGTCAATCGCATTGGATTGTCCTGTTTGCGGTCCTGTTAACGCTTCTTTACTTGGTCGCCGTTCGGTTAACCCAGCGAGCGGAGCGTTAGGATGGGTGTATCGAAACGTGACACACTTGTCAGTCTTAGCATATCTTGTGATCGGCGGTTGAACGTTCCGCAACATGACGTTGTCTCTTAAGTAACGCAGACAGAGTCCTCTGGCATCGCAGTTGCTCTAAAAACGCTCGAAATCGTATGAAAAAGAACAAACAAATCCTCAAGAACCGGCAGAAACTTTCGTTGGGTGACCTCATTCTCGCCGTTAGCTCGTGCACCAAGAGCACTAAAGAAACGGTCGCAGCTGTCGCCGACCTTCTCGGCAGCGGACAGGTGCGAGTGCAAAGCAATGGCCGCTTTACTCGCGCGCGCGTTTGCTAATCGCCTAACAAAACAAAATTTTAAGCTTCGCCCCGGCGGCTACAATCGCCGGGGCGATTTTTTTGCCACATAAAACACTTCCCGCAATCGGAAGGCGCTTTTATGTTCGCGCCGTGATCGATCGTTACTCTCGGCCGCAGATGCGTGAACTTTGGTCTGATGCGCGCAAATTTCAGATCTGGCTCGAGATTGAGATCCTCGCTTGCGAAGCGATGGCCGGGCGCGGCCAAATTCCCAAAGAAGACGCCGCTGAGATTCGAAAGCGGGCGCGGTTCTCGATTCCGGAAATCCTCGAGATCGAAAAGCGAACAAATCATGATGTCATCGCGTTCCTGGAAAATGTCGCTGCATCGGTCGGGCCAGCGGCGCGTTGGATTCATCAGGGCCTGACGTCGTCCGATATTCTCGATACTACAGTGGCCGTTCAGCTCACGGAAGCGGCTCGAATTTTAAGCGCTGATGTGAAAGAGCTGCGCGCCGCCGTCGCGAATCAGGCACGCAAATTCAAGACGACGCCGATGATCGGGCGCAGCCACGGCATTCATGCGGAGCCGATCACGTTCGGATTAAAGCTCGGGTTGATGTACGACGAATTCGGGCGCGCTGAAGACCGCCTGGCGCAAACAACAGAACGAATTCGCGTCGGCAAATTAAGCGGCGCTGTCGGCACGCACGCCCACCTCGATCCTGCGATTGAGCGCGAAGTTTGTGAGAAACTAGGGTTGAAACCTGCGATCCTTTCCACGCAAATCGTTCAACGAGATCGTCACGCAGAATTTTCTACCACGCTCGCCCTGGTTGCATCGAGCATCGATCGATGGGCGACCGAATTCCGGCATCTTCAACGCACGGAAGTTTTGGAGGTGGAGGAATTTTTTGGTGAAGGACAAAAGGGCAGTTCGGCCATGCCGCACAAAAGAAACCCGATCACAGGTGAAAGGTTGAGCGGCCTTGCGCGCGTAATTCGTGGAAACGCCGTTGCTGCGCTGGAAAACGTCGCTCTCTGGCATGAGCGCGATATCAGTCATTCCAGCGCCGAGAGAATCATACTTCCTGATTCCTGCATTTTGCTGGATTACATGCTCGATAAGTTGCGGGACTTGGTGACAAATCTTCAGGTTTATCCAGATCGGATGCTGCAGAATCTCGGCCTAACGAAAGGTCTTTATTGCAGCCAGTCGATCCTGCTCGCGCTGACAAGTAAAGGCGCGGAACGAAAAAATGCCTACGAAGCTGTGCAACGAGCCGCGATGAAGACGTGGAAGGGCAATGAGACTTTCGCCGGGAACGCGAAGGACGAGCCTGAGATCAAAGCGTTGCTTTCAGATTCGGAAATCGATCAGCTTTGTTCGCTCGAGACGCACTTCCGTCAGGTTGACGAAACATTTCACGCGCTCGGTTTGGACTAACGCGAAAATTATTCGTAACGCAGGGCTTCAATCGGGTCGAGTGACGCCGCTCGATACGCCGGATACAAACCGAAACCGATCCCGATGACGGAGCAAACGATCAATCCGGCTAGCGCCCAGCCGAAGGGAAAGATCAGATCGGCTTTGAGCCAGGCCGCGAGCAAATTTCCGAAGACAACACCCAGCACAATTCCGATGATTCCACCCGCCTCGGAAATGAGAACAGCTTCGGTCAAAAATTGGCGCATGATGTCTCGGCTGCGCGCACCGATCGATTTGCGCACGCCAATCTCTTTTGTCCGTTCCGTCACGCTCACCAGCATGATGTTCATGATTCCGATGCCTGCGGCCACCAATGCGATAAAACTGATGACGAATGCGCCGATACGCACGACGCCCGCCACGGATGCGAAAGCGCTCTTGAGTGAGTCGTTAGTGTAAATTTCGAAATCGTTTTCCTGATTGGCCTTGAGGCCACGCGCAATTCGCATCGCACTAATTCCTTTGTCCAACGTCCGGTTATAGAGCTCGGTCGAAAATGGCTGCGTTGCTATGTTTACCGTGCGATTCGCCTCGCCGTAATTCTCGAAAAATCTGGTGATGGGCATGAAGCAAATATCATCCTGGCTTTGCCCGAACGAGGTGCCTTTTTCGGCTAGCACGCCGACGACAGTATAAGTATGTCCGCTCACTCGGATCACTTTGCCGATGGGCGATTCGTGCGGAAACAATCGCTTCTCGACCGATTTGCCGATGACGATAACATCGCGGGCAAGCTCGACATCTTCGTCGGTCAGATTACGACCGTAGCCAAGCGTGAAAGCATTAGCCGTGAGAAAGCCCCGATTCGTTCCTACGAGAGTGAGACTTGGTGGTGTCTTGACGCCGTTGTAAACCGCTTGCCCCTTGAGATCACGACCAAAGCATTTGAGGCAAATCTCTGCCGCATCTCCCTGCATCAATTCGTAGTAACGCAGCGCCTGCCGATAAGTGATGTTGCGCCGGTTCTGATATTTTTTCTTCGTCTCGCCACCCGCGTCGATATTAACTGGGTATTTCGCGAACTGAAAAATATTTGAGCCGAGAAAGCTGATTCCGCTCTCGATTGAATTTTGCAGAGCGCCAATCGCTGTCATCACCGAAATGATCGAGAACACCCCGATCGTAATCCCGGTCATTGTCAGGGCTGCGCGCAATTTGTTCGCGCCTAACGAACTCAACGCCATTGTTATGATCTCGCGAAATAACATGTCGACTTTGGCCGTTTCTTATTCGTAACGCAGAGCGGTCACTGGATCCAAACGGGAAGCCGACCATGCCGGCGCAAAACCTGAGACCAGTCCGGTCAGCACCGAGACGAGCATGCTTATGAGCACCAACCCGGAAGAAAACTGAATCGGAAAGGATGGAAAGGCGGCGCCGATTAAGAAACACATCAGGAACGAAAAGCTCAGCCCGATAAAACCACCGAGCAGACAAAGCGCGGTGGATTCGATTAAGAATTGGAGGAGGATCGTTCGTCGTCGCGCCCCGAGCGCCTTTCGCGTCCCGATTTCTTTGGTCCGCTCTTTTACACTCACAAAGGTGATGTTCATTATGCCGATCGCTCCGACGAAAAGCGAAAGACCAGTGATGAAAAGTCCCGCGATGGCGATTGAATTCTTGATCGGGTCAAGCGTGCTCTTCAACGCCTGCTGCTCGTTAATACTGAAGTCGTCTCTTTTTTCCGGAGGCAAGCCGCGCACCCGGCGCATCAATCCCGCGAGCTCGTCTTTCGCGTCGGCCAGCTTTGTCTTGTCCTTCACTTTTACGAGCACTTCCGCTTCGCTCTTCGCCGTGAAATATTTTTGAAAAGCAGGCAGCGGCATCACCACAATCGCATCGAGACTGAAGAGTCCGAGAAATGACCCCTGCCGGGAAATAACGCCAACTATCTTGAATGGCTGGCCATTGATCAGGACCGATTTGTCAATCGGGCTGGCCGACGGAAAAAGCGCATCGGCCACATCGTAGCCAACTACGCAGACATTTGCACCGCCACGTGATTCTAGCTCGTTGAAAAAACGGCCTTCTTTGAAATCAAACGTCGACGTGATGATGTAATCCGAGACAGTCCCGCGGATCAAAACATTGTTCACCTCGTTGTCCGCGTATTTGACGCTGCGAACAACACTGGAGGTCGGAATCGCGATGGTCAGGTTCGAGTTCGATGTCATCGCGATCATGCGGTTAAGCGCATCTGCGTATTCGGTCTTGATCTTCTTGCGGTCGCGATAATTCCACCAATCGTCCACATTCTTCCACGGCCATTGGCCGACGTAGAGGACATCGTCGCCGAAGATCGACATGCTTTTATCGAATCCGACTTGAATGCCGCCGATGGCGGTGCCCATCAACGTCACGGCCACAATGCCAATGATCACGCCGAGCGCGGTCAGCGTGGAACGCGTCATGTTCAAGCGCATTTGTGCGACCGCGATTTTCCCACTTTCGCTCAGCTCGTAGAGAAAACGTTTCATGCTGACCTTTAACTTGCCGCCATCGATTCCAGCGCCGGGACAAAACCGGTTTCGTCGCTTTCGATTAATCCATCGCGCAAACGAACCGTTCGCCGCGCATGCGCCGCGATATCGCGCTCGTGCGTGACTAGAATGATGGTGTTGCCACGCTGATATAAATCTTCAAACAGCGCCATGATTTCCTCGCCGGTTTTCGAATCCAGATTGCCAGTGGGCTCGTCCGCAAGAATGATCGACGGCTTATTCACGAGCGCGCGAGCGACGGCCACGCGCTGCCGTTGACCACCCGACAACTCGTTAGGCTTATGATGAATCCGATCGCTCAGGCCAACGTCAGCCAGGACCTGCGTGGCGCGTTCCCCGCGCGTCTCGGGATCGATGCCCGCATAAATGAGTGGAAGCTCGACGTTGCGTAGACTGGTTGAACGCGGAAGCAGATTGAACGTTTGAAAAACAAAACCGATCTCGCGATTCCGAATCGCCGCGAGTTCGTCGTCATTCATCTCGGCCACGTTCTTGCCGTTGAATTCGTAATGGCCCGACGTTGGCGTATCGAGACAACCGAGCATGTTCATGAGCGTCGATTTCCCGCTGCCGCTCGGCCCCATGATCGCGATATATTCGTTGCGATGAATTTGCAATGAGACACCGCGCAACGCCCGCACCGTCTCTTGGCCCATCACGTAATCCTTCGTGATGTTCTGAATATCGATCACCACCCGACCGACGGCTCTGAGCGAATCCCGAGTGTCCATCGACATCAACTCGCCGCTACTTCGCCGTTTCCTTGTCGTAGGTGACCTTAGCGCCGTCTTTTAACTTGCGACTGATCGCGCTGTAACTTCCCGAAATCACTTCGTCGCCGGGTTGGACACCATTTTTGATTTCCATGTAAGTGTCATCCGCAATTCCGGTGGTCACCTTGACCAACTGCGCTTTGCTCCCTTTTTTCAAAAAAACCACCTTCGCCAGTTTTTCATGCTCCTCTTTCTGCGTGGCTTTTTCCTGGCGCTCGTTTGTGAGCTCGGCGCTGTTATCGGCTTTGTCGCGCGCGGCGATTTTCAGCTTTTTCTTTTCGATCTCTTCCGGACTCAAATTGCTATCGCCAGTGCGGATCGTCACCGCTTGCATCGGTACCGCGACCGCGTCTTTCACCATATTCGTCTCGATGTCCGCCGTACAACTCAGCCCCGGCTTCAAAGTCACATCGTGATCGTCGATTCGAATCTTCACCTGAAAATTGGTGACTTCTTCTTGCGTGCCGGCGCCGGTCGTCGTTCCCGTGTTGGCAATTTGATAAACAGTTCCGTGAAACTTCCGATCGCCATAGGCGTCGATCTTCACATTCGACTTGTCGCCAACTTTCACATTCACCACGTCGTTTTCGTTCACGTCCACCCGCGCTTCCATGTGACCGAGATCGGCAACGCGCAGCACTTCCGTGCCAGCAAACTGATTCGTCGCCACGACCCGCTCACCCAGTTTGCTGTTTAAAATTGTTACCGTCCCATCAATGGGCGAATAAATTGTCGTTTTCGAAAGTGCGTCCCGCGCCTGGCTGGAACTCGCCTGCGCCTGCTCGATCTGATGCAACGAACTTTCGAAGGTATTTTTCCCCACGTCGTAAGCCGCTTGCGCAGTCGTAAATTCCGATTCCGAAATCATCTTCTTATTGAACAAGTCCTGACTGCGCTTCAAATCCTGCTCCGCTTTTGTCATCGACGCCTTTTGCTGAAGGTTTGTCGCTCGCGCCGAGCTGATCGCGGCTTCCTGTTGCTCAAGCAGCGCTTTGTAGGAATCGGGTTTGATCTTAAGCAGCAGATCGCCCTTTTTCACCGCTTTGCCGTCTTCCACCGGCAAGTCGATAATTTCACCCGCGACTTCGGGCGAAATCTTCACTTCGGTCTCCGGTTGCACTTTGCCTGTTGCCGAAACCGTTTGCAGAATGGTTTTGCGGACTGCCTTTTCAGTAGTGACTGGAATGGGTTTCTCTCGCTTGCTCAGAATGATCGAGACAATGATCCAGAGCACGATCAGTCCAATTGAACCGACGATGATTTTGCGTTTCCGGGTCCAGGGTCGCTTCTTGCAAGTCGCGGGCAAAGCCTCGGGCGTAGTGGCAGTTTGATGCATCAGAGGAACACCGGCGGGAGTGAAGGCGTCAGAGTTTATTTCAGATTGGACTCTTGAAAAGCAAATCCCGTTCATAGCACCAATTAGATGCGGCCACGAACGGCTTTGGATTCAATTAACCGAGGAAATCGGCGATGTCGATTTTGCGCGAATTTGTTCGATCGCCCACCGCGCGTGCTCGGAAATTAATGGTTCCGGATCCACTGCCGCCTTCTCCAGCACCGGCAGATCGCTCGTGTCGCCCACATTTCCCAAAGCGACGCAAACATTTCGCAGGAATCCCCGACGCTTGATTCGCTTGATCGGCGAGTTGCGAAAAAGCGCTCCGAATTCCACATCGCTCAGCTGTAAGTAATCGCGCAGCCGCATCGCGATGGTCGATCTACGCGCAGCGAACGCGCTTTCATTCGAAACTTTGGCAAAACGATTCCACGGGCAGGCGATTAGGCAATCGTCGCATCCGAAAATGCGATCTCCAATGAGCGGCCGAAACTCGACTGGAATCGCCCCTTTCAATTCGATCGTAAGATAAGAAATGCACCGACGCGCATCCAATCGATGCGGTCCAGTGATTGCGCCTGTCGGACAAGCGGTGATGCAACGCGTGCAGGTTCCGCAACGTTCACGTTGTGGCGGATCGGGATTGAGTGGCAGAGTCGTGAGAATCTCGGCGAGGAAGAACCAGGTCCCCAACTGCGCATCGACCAGCATGGTGCTTTTGCCGTGCCAGCCGATTCCCGCCTCGGCCGCATAGTCGCGTTCGAGCACTGGTCCTGTGTCGACATAATATTTTTGCGTTCCGCCGTACTCACGTAGCAACTCGTCAATGGACTTCAGCTTTTTCTCGATAACTCCGTGGTAATCATCGCCCCACGCGTAACGAGCAATTCGGCCCTTCGGTGAAATGGACTTATCTACACCCTGAAAATAATTCAGGGCGAAGACGATAACCGAACGCGCACCGGGCAAGACTGTTTGCGGATCGCGGCGTTTTTCTTCGCCGCGCTCCATCCACTCCATTTCGCCCGCTGCGCCCTCGCGCAGCCAGTCACTGAATTCATCTTTGTGCGCTGGCGGATCGCATTGCGCGATTCGGCAAGAATCGAAACCAAGCTCCGATGCGAGCTCCAATACTTGCGCACGGACCGGATCTTGCGATTGCGTCATGGAATCGCCCTAGTCGTGTTTTGGGGCCGCGATATTTTGCAGAACTAAATCGCAAACCTCATCGTGACTGAGCTGCGAAGTGTCGACTCTAAGATCTGCGATCTCTTCGTAAAGAGGCAACCGGCGTTCCAAAAGTTGCTTCATCGTTGCGCGGGGATCGTCCGTGCGGAGGAGGGGACGCGAAGCTTTTCTGGAAAGGCGTTCAAACAGCGTTGCTTCATCGGCCTGCAAATAAACGACAGTTCCAAGCTGCCGCAATAACTCGCGATGAGTCGTTCGAAGAACAATGCCACCGCCGGTAACGATGATTGATGGTGCGGACGAGTCGAGTTGTCGCAACGCCTCGCTTTCGGCATCGCGAAAAAAATCTTCACCGTGAACTTCGAAAATTCGTGGAACCGATAACCCAAATTTCGCCGCGATCATTTCATCGGTATCGAAACGCGGAAACCCCGTACTTTTTTCCAACCGCCGGCCAAGGGAAGATTTTCCCGCGCCCATGAAACCGATCAAAACAATCGCCTGGCCGCCGTGTCCCATGGACGAATATCGATCTCAAGATCAGCGATGCAATTTTGTCGCTACAACAAAAACCACTTTACAACCTGAGCTGTTGCAAGAAGTGATGATCTGATCATGGCTGAATCAAAATCTTCACTCGTAGCTGTCATCATGGGCAGCAAGTCGGATTGGGACACTATGAAAAGTTGCGTCGAGACGCTCGATCAACTTGGCGTGCCTAACGAAGCGCATGTTCTTTCCGCGCACCGAACGCCGGAGGCGACGACAGAATTCGCGCGCAACGCAGCCGACCGAGGTCTGCAGGTCATCATTGCCGCCGCTGGCGGCGCGGCGCATTTGGCGGGAGTGATCGCGGGTCACACGCGTCTTCCGGTGCTCGGCGTGCCCATGCAATCGGCGCTGAACGGTTTGGACTCGTTGCTTTCAACGGCACAAATGCCGGGCGGAATTCCCGTCGGCACACTCGCGATCGGTAAAGCTGGTGCGAAAAACGCAGCCTTGTTGGCCGCGAGTATTCTCGCGCTCTCCGACGAAAAAATTCGTAAGAACCTCGAAGAATTTCGAAAGAAACAGACCGAAGCGGTCCTCGAACAGCGGCTTCCGAAGTGAAAACGAGAATTCTTCCTGCTCACACGCAGGAAGAATGCAAGCTCGCGGTGCACGCAGCCGCGCAACTTTTGCGCGAAGGCCAAACCGTCGCGCTTCCTACCGAAACCGTTTACGGACTCGCCGCAGATGCACTTAACCCCGCGGCGGTGATGCGAATTTTCGAAGCGAAAGAACGTCCGCGTTTCGATCCCCTGATTGTTCATTTGCCAGGCATAAGCTGGCTGGAGCAAATCACGGAGATAGAGAATGAAGCGCGGGAATTACTGAACAAACTAATCGCCAAATTCTGGCCGGGCCCGCTCACATTTGTTTTGCCGCGTAAAAAGATCGTGCCCGATCTCGTGACCGCTGGACTCAGAACGGTTGCCGTACGCATGAGTGCCCATCCGGTGTTTGTAAAAACGATTCATGAATTTGGCCGGCCCCTGGCCGCGCCGAGCGCGAACCGATTCGGTCGCATCAGTCCGACGACTGCCGAGCATGTTCGCGACGAACTGGATGGCAGAATCTCTCTTATCGTCGATGCGGGAGCGACTGTGCACGGAATCGAATCAACGATCGTAGCAATTCATCCCAAGCGATTGGAGTTGCTGCGCCGTGGTCCGATCACTGAGGAAGAGTTGGCGGAGTTTGGTGAGGTGGCAGTGCTAACCGATGCGCGAGTGCGATCACCTGGACAATTTCCATCGCATTATGCGCCGCGCACTCCTTTGTTGCTGATAAAAAACGCAGACTCGTTTGCGCCGCCGCGGGAAGAGAAATGCGGCTTTCTCGGCTGGCGATCAGCATCAAATCAGTTTCTGGAAGTTCGAGTGTTAAGTTCTCGCGGCGATCTGCGCGAAGCCGCGACGAATTTGTTTCGCCACTTGCGCGAACTCGATCACGCGAAGCTCAATTTGATCGTGGCTGAAGAAGTTCCCGACGAGGGACTCGGCCGAGCAATCAACGACCGTCTTCGGCGCGCAGCTAACTCTGATGCGCGAGACAGGCCTGGATGAAACCTTTGAAGAGGGGATGCGGTTTATTTGGCCTGCTCTGGAATTCGGGATGGTATTGGCAGGCGAGAAAGTAAGGATGGTCACGCAGCTCGATTAACTCCGCGAGCGCGCCATCGGGTGACGTGCCCGAAATTGTAAATCCTTTTTCCTTCATCCGGTCGCGATACTTCATGTTGAATTCATAGCGGTGCCGATGCCGCTCGAGCACTTCGCCATGTCCGTAAATTTTCTCGGCCAGCGTCCCACGTTCAATTTTCGTGGGCCAGGTCCCGAGACGCATACTTGCGCCCTTGTTTTGGATTTCGCGCTGCTCTTCCAGTAATGAGATCACCGGCTCGGCCGCGTTTTTATCGAACTCCGTGCTGTTCGCTTTTTCGAGACCGCACACGTTGCGCGCGAACTCGATGGTCGCGACCTGCATGCCGAGACAGAGGCCGAGATAGGGCACTTTATGTTCGCGCGCGAAACGCGCCGCTCGAATCTTTCCTTCCACGCCGCGCTCGCCAAATCCGCCCGGGATCAACACTCCCGCGACATCCTTGAGTTGCCCGTCGACGCCGTCATCGAGCGATTCGGCATCGATCAGTTTCAAATGGATTCCGCAATCCTGACTCGCGCCCGCATGCGTGAGGGATTCGTAAATGCTCTTGTACGCATCCTGCAAATCGATGTATTTGCCGACGACCGCGATTTTTACCTGCTTCTTTGGACTGACGACGCGCTCCACAAATTTCCGCCAGTTCGTTAGGTCGGGCGGATGCGTATCGATGTGCAGAAGTTCGCAAACCAAGTCGTCGAGATGTTCCTCGTGCAACATCAACGGCATCTCGTAAATCGTGTCTTTTACATCGCGCGCTTCGATCACGGCCTGCGGAGAGACGTTACAAAACATTGAGAGCTTTTGGCGCAGCTCTCCGTCCAGCGGATGTTCCGTGCGACATAACAACACCTGGGGTTGCAGGCCGATCTCGCGCAATTTCGCAATGCTTTGCTGCGTCGGTTTCGTTTTCAGTTCGCGCGCCGCTTTGATGTACGGAATCAGCGTGACGTGCATGTTGACGACGTTTTGCGGGCCGACCTCGAGGATGAATTGACGTATCGCTTCGAGAAATGGCAGACCTTCGATATCGCCGGTCGTGCCGCCGATTTCCGTTATAACTACATCGTATTTGCTCTCATCGGAAAGTTCGCGAATGCGCGCTTTGATCTCGTCAGTTACGTGTGGAATCACCTGGACCGTCTTGCCGAGGTAATCGCCGTGGCGCTCTTTCAAAATGACGCGCTCATACACCTGGCCGCTGGTTAGGTTATTGTTCTTGGAGAGAACGCAGTTGGTGAAACGCTCGTAATGGCCAAGGTCGAGATCGGTTTCGGCGCCATCGTTCAGCACGTAAACTTCGCCGTGCTGAAAAGGATTCATCGTCCCCGGATCGACGTTGAGGTAGGGATCGAATTTTTGGAAAACGACACGCAGGCCGCGTAACTCCAAAAGCGTGCCGAGCGAAGCCGCGGCCAGACCTTTGCCTAACGAGCTAACGACGCCGCCAGTGACGAAGATATACTTCATCGCGAGGTGGGTTTCCGTTTTGCGCGAGCGAGTTTTTCCTCCAGCGCTTTTGCGTCCTGCGGCGTGTCAACGCCCGGCGATCCATGTTTTGTGACGAGCACATGAACAGTTACACCATTTTCAAGTGCGCGCAATTGCTCGAGCTGCTCCGCTTTCTCTAAGGGAGACGGTTTCCAGCTAACAAAACGAAGCAAAAGATCGCGTGTGTAACCGTAAATACCCTGATGGCGAAGATATTTTGGCGGATGCGCAGGATCGCGACCGAACGGAATGTTGCTCCGCGAAAAGTAGAGAGCGTTGCCGTAACGATCCAGCACCACTTTGACTTGGTGCGGCGAATTAACATCCGCAGGATTATCGAACGGATGCGCTGCGGTAATCATTTCGCATCGCGGGTTCCAGCGCAGCTCGCGAACCAAACGATCGATCAAAGCCGGTTCAATCAGAGGTTCGTCGCCTTGGATATTAATAATGTGGGCAGCATCGCGAAGCTTCGTGGCGACTTCTGCGATCCGATCCGTGCCGCTGCGATGCTTGACTGAGGTGAGCGAAACCTCCGCACCCCAGTCGAAGGCGGCTTCGGCGATGCGCATATCGTCGGTTGCGATAATGACATCATCAACGCCGGGAGCTCGCGAAACGCGTTGCCATACACGCTGCAAAAGCGATTTGCCAGCAATCGAATACAATGCTTTTCCCGGAAAACGCGTTGAACCCCAACGGGCTGGAATTATCGCGACCGCTCTCTTCATCTTGGTTGTTTCAGAATCGTTTCTGCGGCATCGGCGAGGTCTTCCGCGGTCCAGTCTGGCGCACAGGTCTCCGAGTGACCGTAGCCGGTCCGAACCAGCACCGTTCTCAGTCCGGCATTGCGGCCGCAGTCGATATCGATCGCCTTGTCTCCAACAATGAAGGAGCGGTTCAAATCCAAATTATGATCGCGCGCAGCTTCTAAAACCATATCCGGGGCCGGTTTTCGCCGTCGCGAATCTAAACCGGGCTTGTCGGGACAGAAGTAAGTCGCATCGATTAATCCCACGCCGAGCCTGCGATTCAGTTCGCCTTCTACCGCCCGGTATTGCTGCTCGGTAAAATAACCGCGCCCTATCCCGCTTTGATTCGTGATCACGAAAAGTTTGAATCCGGCTTTCTTCATTTTCCGCAAAGCGTCGATCACTCCATCAAAAAGTTCGATTGCGTTTGGATCCGAACAGTAGTCGACGTCACGCATAATCGTCCCGTCGCGGTCGAGAAATACTGCGGGAGTCGATCCCTCAGCCCGCGCTTGCGTCATTTTTGAAACTCGCACGCAGCTCGTCCGCGGTCGCGGTAGCGGTGCCCAATTTTCCGACGACCACCGCGCTGCCATGATTTGCAATCTCCGCCGCCTCGATTGGTGAGGCATCGCAGCACAGCGCAAGAGTAAAGAGAGCGATCGCCGTGTCGCCCGCGCCGGAAACATCGAAGACCTGTTGCGCTTTGGTTGGGATGTGATGCGGCGGCGCGCCCTTTTGAAATAGCATCATGCCCTGTTCACCAAGGGTAACGAGCAGAAGCTCCGTGTCCCATTTTTCGAGCAAGATCGCACCCACTTTAATCAGATCTTCATCCTGGTCAGGGGAGTAATTGAAATCGGAGAAGGGAATTCCTGCGGCGAGGAAAGCCTCGGCGCGATTTGGTTTTACCACAGTGGCATCGCGCCAATCGAGCGGATGGCGCGGATTAGGATCAGCGGCCACGATTTTTCCAGCCGCGCGCGCATCGGCGCAAATTTGCCTAACGAGTTCAGCACTGAGGAAACCTTTGCCGTAATCCTCGAAAATGACTGCGTCCACCGTGAGAAGCAAATCACGCACTTTTTTTATCGCCAGTGCAACCTGCTCGGCCGTCGGCGGGCAAATCTGCTCGCGATCGACCCGAACAACCTGTTGATGTCCCGCGATGACCCGGGTTTTAACGATTGTTTGAAAATTCGGATCCTCGATTGTGCCGGCGGTATCGATTCTCTGCTCTGCAAGCAAGGTGCGAAGCTGGCGCCCCCCGCGATCGGCGCCGATGATTCCAATAACGGCAGTGTGAGCAACAAATTCGCGCAGATTGCGGGCGACATTGGCCGCGCCCCCCGGGAAAAAACTTTCGCCGGTGACCTGCACAACCGGCACCGGCGCCTCGGGCGAAATCCGGCCTACTTTCCCCCAGACAAATTCGTCCAGCATGAGGTCGCCGATGACGACGATCCTTTTCTGGGAAGCCTGCGAAAGAATTTCATCCAGGCGGGCGGGGCTCATAATGGGTCTGCAAGATGCTGCGTAAAAGGGCGATTTGCTGGGAAATTAATTCGAAGAATGAAACTCAAAATCTTGACGTGCCAGAGTTTGTGCGCTTAGCAGTTCTGCCTAAAGTTTACCACTTAGCCTGAATAAAGACGCGAAATCAACAATCTAAGGCGCTGATGAATTTATTTGCTCACTCCCGTAAGGCGACCATTGCGGCCTTAATCGGCCTTGGTTTATCGGTGCAGGCTGCCGACGCGCCCAAGAAAATAGATATCAAGCAACTCTCGAAAAAGGTGGAGGACGTGGTGGTGCCGTTGCCTAACGAGGTGTTCGGCGCCTTGAACAAACTTGGGAGCGTGAATTGGAAGGAGTACGTCCGCAATGATAAGGGAACCAACTTCACGGAGCGGCCTCGCATCGCTTTGCTTCTCGGCACCGTGATCGCGGATGGTTTTATCGCGGTGCAGGCCCAAGACGCGCCGACGGTGAAGGAAATTGGTCAACGCGTCTTGAACCTCTCGCGGGGGATCGGCGTTGGCAGCTCCATCACACCGCATGCGAAAGCGATTACGGAAGCGGCCGATAAACGCAATTGGGACGGCGTGCGTCGCGAACTGGATCGCACGCAGAACAGCGTGCAGCAGGCGATGAACGAAGTGCACGACCAGAAGCTTTCACAACTCGTTAGTCTCGGCGGCTGGCTGCGGGGCACGGAGGTTTTGACGGCGGTGGTAAACAAGCGTTTCTCCACGGACGGCGCCGAGCTATTGCACCAACCCGACTTGATCACGTATTTCCAGGACCGGCTCGAGGGAATGCCAGAGTATAATATGAAGTTGCTGCAGGACATTCAGTCCGCCCTGGTCGAAGTCCGGCCCTTGATCGATATCGACGGGACGATTTCTGCGGGGTCGGTCAAACGGATTTACGAGATTACGACACGGCTGGATGAGGCGATCGTAACGAAAATGCAGTAGCAGATGTCGACCTTGCATTTTCCCAGACAACGCTTAGTTGCCATCCTTTTCCTGACGGTAGCGCTGGTCGTGAGCACGCGCGCATCAGTGGATGATGCGCAATCGTTCGCCCTGCAAGCGGCCGAGCCCTACGTAAAAGAAGGGTTTCAGGTGCGCGAAGATTATTGGGGCGGCGACCTCGGCGTAGGCGAAAAGAAAGCGGTGCGACAACAATTATTTAAAGGGAACGAATACTGGTTTTGGCTCGGAACCGAAGTGGAAAAGGCCAAAGTGTCTGTCCATATTTACGATTCGGAAGGGAAACTGGCCGAGCAACCCGATAGCTGGGAAAAGGGGCATTTCGCCGGAGCCCATATCATTCCGAATGCAACCGCCAGCTACTTTATTATTGTCACGGTAGAAGAATCGGAAGAGGAACGCACGCACTGGGCCTTGGTCTACGGTTTCCGTTAAGCAGTGATTGATACTTTTCCCCGGGTGACTTTTTCGCTGTTCGCAGTCAGATGACTGAAACGCGCACGTTGCAGTTTGAGAGCGCTCGCGCGGTGCAGTCGCTTTTCGCAAACGATCTCAAGAATTTGAAGACCCTTGAGGACTCGTTAGGCGTGAAAGTCACTACGCGCGAAGGATGGGTAAAGATCGATGGCGAACCAACGCAGATCGATCGTGCCGAGCGTGTATTTCAGCAATTGGAACAGGCAAGACAAAAGGGAGTCGATATTCAGAAACACGAATTTAGCTACGCGCTCAATTCCGTGACGGAAGCGCGCTCCGATAATTTGTCGGACGCGGTCGATGCGAAAATCGTCACTTCTGCGCGCAAACCGCCGGTCGTTCCGCGCACACCGGGACAGCGAAATTATCTCGAGGCAATCCAAAAGCACGATATCGTTTTTGCCATCGGACCAGCTGGCACCGGCAAGACCTATCTCGCTGTGGCGATGGCAGTGGCGGCGTTAAAAAAGGAACAGGTGAATCGCATCATTCTGACCCGACCGGCGGTGGAAGCAGGCGAAGCGCTTGGATTTCTTCCAGGCGATTTGCAGGAAAAAATCACACCGTATCTGCGTCCGCTGCACGATGCCTTGCGCGACATGCTCGATCCGGATGAAATCGAACGTAACATGGCGCGACAGACGATCGAAGTCGCTCCGCTCGCTTATATGCGTGGCCGCACCTTGAGCAACGCATTCATTATTCTCGACGAAGCGCAGAATACGACCATGGAACAAATGTTTATGTTGCTCACGCGCATGGGACCGCACTCAAAATGTGTCGTCACCGGTGATGTAACGCAGATTGATCTTCCGACAAATAAGCGCTCCGGCCTGGTGGAAGCATTGCAGGCGCTAAAAAACGTGTCCGGAATCTCCTTTATTTACTTTACAGAACGCGACGTCGTGCGGCATGAGCTTGTCCGTTCCATTATTAACGCCTACCAGGTTCACCGTTCCCCAGCGAACGCGCCCGCGCGCAAATAAGTCATGTTGGATTTCCTGAAACGCAGCCAGTTAGTGAAGCGCGGTCTTGCCTCCGGCAAAATCCGCCGACGCCGCGCGCCTAACGAGTTCTTGCGCAAGCTCGAGTTTGCGCCTTACACCAAATATTTGATCTTTATCGCTTTCATCGCCGGGCTGGCGTTTCTTATTTTCAGCGGCCAGCAACCGGAACCGACAAAGAATTTTGTCATCGCGCTGCTCTTTCTCGTTACTGCCATTACGCAACTTTGGATTAATCAGCCGAAAACATTTTCACGCAGTTCGCGACTGCTTCTCGTTTTCGGCGCCATCTTCGTGCAACTCGCAGTAACAAAGGGTTTGCTCGTTCTCTGTAACAGCGGCCTGATCAGTTTTTTAAAACCGGAGAGCGGCGTTTTGATCGCGCCTTACGCTTTAGCCCCTCTTGTGCTCAGCGTTTTGCTCGGACGCAATCACGGTCTCTATGCCGCAGTCTTTGTTAGTTTGTGGGCCAGTGTCCTGTTTGGAAAAGTCGACGCGCCGCTGCTTGTTTGCGGATTGATCAGCGGATTCACCGCCGTGTATCTAACTTTGCAGGTCCGGCGGCGAAGCAAACTCATCCGCGCCGGAATCGGTGTCGGGCTGGGAATTTGGTTACTCGCGCTAACCTTTGGACTCATCGGCCCCATCAATTGGTTTTCGCCCATGGCAAACGATTGGACCATGATTGGCGTGCAAAGCGCGCTGGCCTTCGGCAACGGAATTGTCACTGCGATGGTGGTGGGAGGCGCGCTACCGATTCTGGAACACCTCTTCCAAATCACAACCGATGTTTCCTGGCTCGAAGCGTCCGATCTGAATCATCCGTTGCTGCGCCGGATGACGATGGAAGCGCCGGGTACTTATCATCACAGCCTGGTTGTCGCCAATCTGGCCGAGGCCGCCGCGGAAGCGATCGGCGCGAACGCGACGCTCTGCCGCGTTTGCTCATATTTTCACGATGTCGGGAAACTCGTGAAGCCGGAATACTTCACCGAGAACATGAACTACGAGCGGAACCCGCATGACGATCTCGCGCCGACGATGAGCGCTTTGATCATCATCGCGCACGTCAAGGAAGGTGTGGATCTCGCGCTGAAACACCATCTCAATCAACAGACCATCGACGTGATTCAGGAACATCACGGCACGTCGCTCGTTTACTATTTCTATAAGCGCGCGCTTCAGCAACTCGACGATGCCCGCGCCGGCGGCAAGATCATGAACATGCGCGAGGACGATATCTCGACCGTGCGTGAAGAAAGTTTCCGTTATCCCGGACCGAAGCCGCAAACGAAGGAGAGCGCGATCATCAGCCTGGCCGACATGGTGGAAAGCGCGTCGCGCAGTTTGGAAAAACCGACTCCGCAAAAGATCGACCAGTTCGTTAACGAACTGATCGATCAACGCATCGCTGACCGGCAGCTGGACGAATGCGAACTGACGCTCGCGGAATTACGGATCATTGCCGAACGATTTCGTTTCACGCTCATGACGATGCTGCATACGCGCATCGCCTATCCGAAACAGGAAACAAAAATGATTACGCAGCGCGATGAAGGCTTTCGCCCCGATGTTATGGCGAGCAGCAAGAAACCAGCTTCTGCACCGCCAGTTTCAGCAGCGTAGGTTGTGAGCAATCCTGGGGTTGATCGCTTGCGCGAATGGCGCGCGCAAACGGCGATCATTCTCGGTTCGGGTTTAAACGCGCTCGTTCGCGACGTAACGGCAGATCAAATCGTTCCCTACGCCGAATTCACAGAAATTCCGCGGCACTCGGTTCCCGGACACGCGGGACAGTTCGTCCTCGGGCAGCTCGGTAAGACGCGCGTTATTTTCGCGCAGGGACGCATTCACCTCTACGAAGGCCATACGGCAAAAGATATAACTGTCAGTGTGCGCATTCTCGCCGCCGCAGACATCAAGCAGCTCATCATCACGAATGCGGCCGGAAGCGCGAACAAAGATTTCGCTCCCGGTTCGTGGATGATGATCAGCGATCACATCAATCTCACTGGAACGACGCCTCTTCTCGGCGAACCGAACTTCGTTGATATGACGGAGGCCTATTCCTCGCAGTGGCGCGCACGATTTCGCGACGTCGCGCAAACCACCGGAATTATCCTTCACGAAGGGATCTATGCCGGATTGCTTGGGCCACAGTATGAAACGCCGGCGGAAGTTCGCATGCTTCGCTCGTTAGGCGCGGACGCAATCGGGATGTCGACGGTGCTCGAGATTATTCAAGCACGCGCACTCGGAATGGAAGTTGCCGGATTTTCATGCCTAACGAATTGGGCGGCAGGTATCGGAACCGACAAACTCAGTCACGAAGACGTGTTGGAAACCGGCAAAGGCGCGGCGGAAACGCTTGCGCGATTAGTGCGAGCCGCGTTGTAGCGACGCTACACTTCGTCTTCGACTCGCCGCGCGCGCGGCTCCCGGTCTTTCGATGTTGCCGTGCTCGGCACGGTAACGAATGGTCCGCCCTCCATTGGCGCAGCCGACGTAAAAGCAACGTCGGGCATGTCGCTTGGTTTGCCGGCAAGAGGAAATTCTTTTCGCAACGGAAAGTAAGGATAGCCGTCCCACATCAAAATGCGCCGCAGATCAGGATGACCTTTAAAACGAATTCCCATCATATCGTAAATCTCGCGCTCGTGCCAATTCGCTGTCGGCCAGACATCGGAGACGGTATCGACAATCGCTTCGTCTTCTGACACGCGTAACTTCAGCCGCAAATGAACCGTCAAGGTCAGCGAATAAAGTTCGTAGACGATTTCAAAGCGCGGGTCTTCCCCTAAATTGTCGATGCTCGTGATATCGATGAGGTAATCGAACGACAGTTCGTCGCGGGAGAACTTCGCCACCTCGCGCAAATCAGCGGCGCGAATGGCGAAGGTTAATTCGCCGCGAAACTCCGTCTTTTCCTGGATTTTGGAACCGAACAATTTCTCCAGCGAGGCGAGAAGTTCCTGTCCCGTCATGGCATCATCGGCTCGAGCTTTTCCATCAAATCGCGTTTCTGGGACAGAAAAGAATGTTCGCCGGAAATTTTTTCCTGCAGCCGCATCAAACCTTCAAGCAATGCTTCGGGGCGCGGCGGGCAACCGGAAACATAAACGTCCACCGGCAACAACTGATCGATCCCCTGAAGAACCGCGTAAGAGCGATACATGCCACCCGTCGACGCGCACGCGCCCATGGCAATGACCCATTTTGGTTCCGGCATTTGTTCGTAAATGCGTTTTACCGCCAGCGCCATTTTGTAGGTTACCGTTCCCGCCACGATCATCACGTCGCATTGCCGCGGAGAAAAACGCATCACTTCCGCGCCGAAACGCGAGATATCGAAACGCGAGGCCGCCGTCGCCATCAGCTCGATCGCACAACAAGCGAGGCCCATTGGCATCGGCCAAAGCGAGTTCTTGCGCATCCAATTCATGGCCGCATCAAGCCGTGTGAAAATGATGTTGCCTTCTATCTTTGAATCGTAAGCCGCAGGGCGCGTTTCCGACATGCCGCAACACTATGGTTGCGTCCTCGCGGCGCAAGTAGAAGATAAGCGCGGTATTTTGCAAATGTCAGACACCACTCGCACCCATCTCGATCAGCTCGAGAGCCAGAGCATATTCATTTTGCGCGAGGCCTATCACTCGTTCAAAAACATCGCCATGCCCTGGTCGATGGGGAAGGACTCTAATGTCCTGATCTGGTTGGCGCTGAAATCTTTTTTTGGCAAAATACCGTTCCCCGTTCTGCATATCGACACGACTTACGAGTTTCCGGAGATGCTGGAGTTTCGTGACTGGGCGACGAAACATTACAAACTGAATCTGATTGTTAAGATCAACACCGAAGCGCGCGCGCGCGGCGTTGGTTACGAGACCCATGATCCGGTCACGGTTACGCATGAGTTAAAAACCGTAGCGCTGCAGCAGGCGCTTACGGAACACAAGTGGGATGCGCTCATCACCGGAATTCGTCGCGATGAAGATCCGACCCGCGCGAAAGAGCGCTACTTTTCGCCGCGCAATGCGCAATCGGAATGGGATTACAAAGATCAGCCGCCGCAATTCTGGGGACAATTCGCAACTGCGAATGGGAAAGGGGAACATGTCCGCGTGCAGCCATTGCTTGACTGGACGGAGGTAGACATCTGGCGATACATCCAGCGCGAAAAAATCCCGATTCCGAAAATGTATTTTGCCCGCGACGGAAAACGGTTCCGCTCGTTAGGCTGTAGTCCGATTACCAAACCGGTTTCCAGTAACGCGAGTACGATCGAGGATATCATCGCGGAGTTGGAACAAACGCGCACAACGGAGCGCGCCGGTCGAGCTCAAGATCATCACGAGCGCAACGCGATGCAGAAACTTCGCGCAAAAGGATTTCTATGAGACCGGAGACCGGAGACCGGAGATCGGAAAGATCAAATTCGGAAACGACCTTTCAAAAGCGTACCTTTGATTTTGGTATCCGTTGTATTCGCCTAACGGAAACGTTGCCGAAAACAGCGGCGGCTGCGGCGATCGGGAGGCAACTATTGAGATCGGCTACAAGCGTGGGTGCCAATTATCGGGCGGCAAAACGTGGAAGATCGCGTGCCGACTTTATTGCGAAGATGGGCATTGTTGAGGAAGAATGCGATGAATCACTGTATTGGATCGATGTCCTCGTCGAGCTGCGGCTAGTCGCGCCAAACTTGATCCAACCGTTAGAGGAGGAAGCAAACGAAATAGTTTCGATTGCGGTTTCATCCATCAAAACGGCAAGGAGAAACTCCAAGGCGTGAATCCAAAGCAAACCTCTTCCTCTCCGGTTTCCGGTCTCCGGTTTCCGGTCTCGTTGAAGATCGTTTTTGTCGGTCATGTCGATCACGGGAAATCGACGTTGATTGGCCGAATTCTTCACGACACCGGTTCGTTGCCGGAAGGTAAGATCGAAAACATTGAGAAGGCGTGCGCGGCGGAAGGGATGGAATTCGAGTACGCCTTCTTGCTCGATGCTTTGCTTGAGGAGCAGGAACAAAACATCACCATCGATACGACGCAGATTCCTTTTCGCAGCGCGCGACGGCAATACATGATCATCGATGCGCCGGGGCATAAGGAGTTCTTAAAAAACATGATCACGGGCGCGTCGAGCGCGGACGCGGCGATCCTCGTCATCGCAGCGAACGAAGGCGTGCAGGAACAAAGCCGGCGCCACGCCTATCTCCTAACCTTGTTAGGCATTCGGCAAATTGTTGTTGTCCTTAACAAGATGGATTTGGCCGGCTACGAGGAAAAGCGTTTTCAGGAAATCGAACAAGAGTATCGCGCCTTCCTTTCCGAACTCGGATTGGAGGCGCGCGTTTTCGTGCCCGCCTCCGCGAAACACGGTGAGAACGTCGCGCACAAGAGCGGGAAAAAAATGAAATGGTATCGCGGTCCGACGGTGCTGGAAGCGCTCGACCAACTGGAAGCGCCAAAAGCGCCGATCGAATTGCCGCTGCGTTTTTGCGTTCAGGATGTTTATCGTTTCGACGAGCGCCGCATCATTGCCGGCCGTATCGAGACCGGTGTGCTGAGAGTGGGGGATAAACTCGTTTTCTCGCCCGCGAATAAATCGAGCACCGTCGCCACGATCGAACGATGGAATGCAGAATCTGCCGACACAGTTATTGCCGGAGACTCAATCGGCATCACTTTGCGCGAACAAATCTTTGTCGAGCGAGGGTACGTCGCATCGCATCAAACCGACACGCCGATCGAGGCGAACCGATTTCATGCCGATGTTTTCTGGATGGCGAACGAACCGCTGCGGATGGATGTACCGTACACGATTCGGCTCGCGACGCAGGAATTGAAAGGCCGCGTCGTCGCAATCAACCAAATCATGGATTCGTCCACGCTTGGGACCGTTACCGATTCGCGCAAGGAAGTGGCGCGTAACGAAGTCGGGCGTGTCACGATCCAAACGCGCGCAGCCGTGGTGCTGGATAATCACGATCGCATCGCAAACCTCGGACGCTTCGTCATCGTGGAGGAGGGAAGAATTAGCGGGGGCGGAATTGTTTTCGGCGGCGCTTATACCGATCGCACGTCGGTCAAAAGCAAAAATATATTTTGGACCGAAGGCAAGATTACCGCGGAGCAACGGGCGCTAAACAATGGTCATCGCGGCGCCGTGGTTTGGTTAACCGGTTTGTCCGGCTCAGGAAAATCGACAATCGCCCAGGCTCTGGAAGGCGAGCTGTTCAAACGCGCGATTCATACCTACGTCCTGGATGGTGACAACATCCGCCACGGTTTAAATTCCAATCTCGGATTTTCGCCGGACGATCGCGTCGAGAACATTCGGCGCGTGAGCGAAGTCGCGAAGCTGATGGCGGATTCCGGAACCGTCGTTATTACCGCGTTCATCTCGCCGTATCGGCGGGAACGCCGCCGTGCGCGGGAAATCGCACTCGAAAGCAACGCCGAGTTTGTTGAGATCTTCGTCGACGCTCCGCTGGAAATTTGCGAGGAGCGCGATCCAAAAAAACTTTATGCGCAAGCACGCGCCGGAAAAATTCGCGACTTCACCGGCATCGATGCGCCGTATGAAGCGCCGGAAGATGCCGAGATTATCGTGCGCACCGCCGAGCAAACTTTGGAGCAATCGGTCGGGACCATTCTCGATCAACTTATGCCGCGGTTGCGGCCGGAAGAACCGGCAGACTAGATCGATGATTCGTCAAGCGGAAGAACGCGACGCTTCAGCGCTCGCTGAATTGATGACTCAACTCGGATATGCGACCGCCGCGAACGAAATGGCCGAACGACTTCGTACAATTTTTCAAGAGCAAGATTTTGCTACCTTCGTAGCCGTCGAAGAAAATGAAGTTTGCGGAATGATCGGCGTTTCGGCATCACCTAGTTATGAGCACAACGATCGCATCGGCAGAATCGTGGCGCTCGTTGTGCACGAACGAATGCGCGGACGCGGAATCGGCCGCGCCTTGTTATCGGCGGCGGAAGATTACTTTGCGCGTGCAAAAGTAGTTCGTGTTGTTTTGACGAGCCGCTTCGCGCGCGAAAAAGCGCACGCGTTTTATGAATCGCGCGGTTACTTGCGAACCGGCCTGCGTTTTATGAAGCAGTTGCCGATTGGTTAGGCGGAGGCGGCGTGCTCCATCTCGTACTCTGGCTCCGAACCGACCTGGCTCGAGGTGATGACGTCGTGCACGATGCGCCCGAGCTCGGAAGCTTCATACGGTTTTGCAATCACGCCGCGAAATCCAAAGTCCTGATATCGGCTCATGGTCGCGTCCGTTGCATAGCCGCTGGAAACGATTGCGTTCACCGTTGGATCAATCTCGATCAATTTCTTTAGCGCTTCCTTCCCGCCCATGCCGCCCGGCAATGTGAGATCGAGGATGACGGCATCGAAACGCTCACCGGCTTCGAGTCTTTCGCGATAAAGATTCACACCGTCCGCTGCGTTTTCGGCCTGCGACACTTGATACCCGAGGCGCGTGAGCGTGAACTCAACGAGCGCGCGGATCGCTTCTTCGTCATCGACGATCAAGATACGGCCGGTCCCTAATCCAGTTCCCGCGTTCGGCGCAGGTGTGAGCGTGGCTGGTTCGACGGGGACTTGCTGATCCTTTAAGGCCGGCAGATAAATCGTGAACGTGGATCCAACATGGAGTTGCGATTCTACCATGATGAGGCCGTTGTGATTTTTGATGATTGAGTAGGTGGTCGCGAGACCCAGCCCGTTGCCGTGAGATTTTGTCGTAAAATAGGGATCGAAAATTCGTTTCAAATAATGTTCTGAAATTCCAACGCCTTCATCTTTGATGCTGATGCGAATGTAATCGCCCGGGATCAAATCGGGAACGATCGGCTCGGTCACGCCGTCATAAATAAAATTCTCGCAAGACACGTGCAGGGTTCCGCCGCTTGGCATGGCCTGATCGGCATTGACGACGAGATTGGCGATGACCTGGCTGATTTGTCCGGAATCGATTTCGGCGGGCCATAGGTCAGCGCCGAATTGAAATTCGCTGCGGCTATGACTTCCCCGCAGTGAGAAGCTGACCGTATCCTGGATGAGCTTGCCGATGGAAGCGGTCTTCTTAATCGGCGCACCGCCACGCGCGAAGGTAAGAAGTTGCTGCGCCAAATCGCGCGCGCGCAAGGAGGCATTCTTGGCATCATTGAGACGCGCCACCATCTCGTCGTCAGGCGGAAGCAGTAGCGAAGCCAGTGAGATATTCCCGATGATGGCAGTGAGCAGATTGTTGAAGTCGTGCGCGATGCCACCGGCGAGCAAACCAAGCTGCTCCAGCGTCTCTGCTTTTCGGCGCTCGTCTTCAGTCCGCTGGCGCTCTGTGATGTCGCGAAACACAAGCACGACACCCGCAATTTCATTCTTGCTGTCGCGAATCGGCGAAGCCACCTGCTCGATGACACGCTCGGCTCCATCCTTCGAGCGCAAAGTCGCATTTTCGGGGAGGCTGAGCAGAAGTGAATGCGCTTCATTGCGGAACCCGCTTTTTTGGGTGCGCGCCTGCGACGCAAGATCGATCGCAATATCAAAAACAGTTTTCAGCGGTTGGCCGATCGCTTCGGAGGAAGGCCAGCCGGTAAGCCCTTCGCCGGCATGGTTGATCATGATGATCTTTCCCTGGACATCAGTGGTGATAACGCCGTCACCGATGGAACGCAGCGTAACGGCCAGGCTTTCCTTCTCCGCCGCGAGTTCTTGTTCAAAACGTCTTTGGTTCGTGACGTCGCGCACCATCGCGACAAAAAGTTTTTGCTGATCGACGACCATTTCGCTCAGGGAAATCTCAACCGGGAACGTCGTGTGTTTGCGCGTTCGCCCGACCGCTAACGTGATGCTGCCGGTACGCTTGGAGATGCCGTCCCACGCACACGCGACGGGCTCGCCGCCTGGTTCGGCGCTGTAACATTTCGGAATCAATTTGGTGAACTTATGTCCGACCATTTCGTTATTAACGCAGCCGAACATTTTCTCCGCCGCCGGATTCATCGATTGAATCGCGCCCTCTTCATCGACCGCAATCATGCCATCGAGGATGTGATCGATGATCGATCGAATGCGAGTTTCGGCGCCTTCCAGTTTCGCCAGCTGTCTGCGCGCGAGAGTGACCGTGTACCAGCTTGAAACAACGAGCAGGGAAGCAGCGAAAAAGCAAAGCACAGCAAGCGCGGAGGTTTTAATGATGCGCTGCCGCTTTGTCGCGGCCGTGAGTTCCTCGTAACCATGCAGCTCGTTCCGTTCGAAATTGCTGATGCTATTGCGAATCGCCGCCATGAGTTGCTCGCTACGTTCGTTGTCCACGTGTGAAGAGGTTTTGCCCGCGCGCTTCGCGTTCATATCCGGCGTGGCTGAGTCGTTAATCCATCGTTCCACCCGAGCGCGCAGATCTCCGAGCTGATTCGTCTGTTCCGATGACGTCGCAACCAACGTCGTGAGATACCCGTGGATGGTGAAGAAATCCGCGGCCGCGCGCTTGTAGGCGTCAGCAAAACTGTTTTCTCCCGTCAAAAGGAAACCGCGTTTTTCCTTCTCCATCTCAATCAAGGAGCGCTCGAGCTTTGGCAAATAATTCAACATTTGCGTCGACTGGATCGGCCCCTCACCGGCAAGCGTCTTGCGATTGAGCAGAATCTGCTCTTCGTCTTGAATCGAATGCAGATCTCTGCGCGCCGTCTCCAACAGGGAGGTGCCTAACGAAGTAGAACTCGTGCTCGTCGCTTCACGGCGCATTTTCTTGTTCTCGATTTCGGGTCGCGCGATCGTGTCGAGCCAGGTCTGCAGCGTCTCCTGCATTTTCATCATGCGCTTGCGTTGCGGAGAGCTCTCTAAAATAAGTGCAGCGAGTTGATCGATCCGACTGCGAATCTGTTCGTAGCGCCGATTGAATGTTTCGAGGTAACCGTCGTCGCCGCCCAAAAGATATCCGCGATGCGCGCTCTCGATCGTGTCCATGTCATTCTCGATCAGGCTGGCCAGGCGAATGACTTCGATCGTGTGATTGCGGAGATTGCCCTGCTGGTAATTGCGAATGGCGACAAAGAGAAAACTGCCGGCGAGGAAGATAATTACACCCACGCCAACGGCTGTTCCCGAGAGAAGCTTGAAACGGAAATGACTCGGACTGAAAAGCCATCCCGTGCCCTTCCCGAGAAGCGGTGTGCTCACGGCGGCATTATCGTCGAAATTGGCCGCTCTTCCCTGCTTCTGATCCATTATAATTTCCAGAAGCAGGTCCTTTGCCACGGCTCTGCGCAATCCCAGGCATGAGATCCACTCAGGCCTGTCGCTTCCGGCTAGTACAAAATCCTAACGAGAATTAGTCCCGCGGCCGGCGCAACCAACCGTGCAACGTTCGCCGGCGATGAAGCAGAAAGGCGGTCCTTCACGATTTGAAGTGAGATTTTTCCCAAAGCACAATCGACGATTGAGCCCACCATCAGTCGCACCATCTTGTAGAGAAACCCGTCTCCTTCGAAGTCGATCGTGACCAAGGCGCCCGATTTTTTCGCGCGAACCCGATGAATGGTCCTCACTCTCTCCGCTACCGGTTTTCCACGGTTCGCGGCGAAAGCTGTGAAGTCGTGTTTTCCTGCGAAGACGCTGGCGGCAGAGCTAAGTTTTCCGAAATCTAATGGCGCGATGATGTGCCAGGCACGGCCGACTTCGAATGGCGGTAAAATCGGGGCGGCCCATATCCGATACCGATACGTTTTTGCTTTTACGGAAAAGCGCGCGTGGAAATCGTTTGTAACATAGCGCGCACGCACGATCCGAATCTGCGAGGGAAGAAGCGCGTTTAGCGAGCGCTGCCAATCAGCCGGCGTGCGCGCGTCATCGGGCAAATCGATATGCGCACATTGTCCGAGCGCGTGCACGCCTGCATCGGTGCGACCCGCGCCATGAACACGCACATCTTTTCCAACCAAAGACCGAATCGTTTTTTCCAGGTGATCCTGAACGGTGTTCCTGTGCGTCTGACTTTGCCAACCGGCAAACGGAGTTCCATCGTACGCGAGCGTGAGTTTTAAACGTGCCGGCATTACTGCGGGCGCGCCTGCTCTTGCCTCTGCATTTGCAGTTGATCGAGGTAACCTTGGAGGATCATCTGCGCTGCAACTTGATCGACCTGCCCACGGGTGGTACGACTCGAGCGTCCGACTTCACGCAACATTCGGTGCGCGGCCACAGTCGTTAGGCGCTCGTCCCAGGTCACGACGGTGCAGGAGAGTCTTGCGCGAAGCTGATCGACAAATGCAAGAGCCTCATTCGCGGCCGGGCCCATAGTGCCATTCATATTTCGGGGCAGGCCAACGACAACGCCTTCCACGTCCTTCTCGCGCACGATCGCAGAAATGCGTTCGATTAACGCCTTTTGCTTGTCAGCCGGAAACGTCTCCAACGGATGTGCAAGCAGACCAAGCTCATCGGAAATGGCCAACCCCACCCGCGCTTTACCTAAATCGATGCCGAGCAGTCGCTTCATCACTGCAGTTCCGGCGGAATTTTGCCGACAAGATCTTTGATTTTCTCAGCCTGATGCCGATGGCAGATCAACAAGGCATCGGCCGTACGCACGACGATGAGATTGTGCACTCCGAGCAGCGCGATGTTCGCGCCATTCTGGTCCGAAATGATGTTACCGGTGGAATCGATGGCGGTAATCGGACAATTAGAAGCGTTGTTCTTTTCGTCGCGGTTGAAATAATTTGCGACCGCCGTCCAGCTTCCAACGTCGTCCCAGTCAAAGTCCGCTTCCACGACAAGCACGCGATCGGCTCGTTCCATAATGGCGTAGTCGAAAGAAATCTTCGGCAGTTTGCTGAAGCGCTCTTGTAACGTCTTTTCGAAATTCTCCGGCGCGCGGATCTGTGAAATGAAATCGGCAAGCTCGGGCGATTGCCGATTGAACTCGCTCAGAACGGTTGGCACCGACCAGACGAACATGCCCGCGTTCCAACGAAAATTTCCTTTGCGCAAAAACGATTCTGCCAAATCAGCGTTCGGTTTTTCACGGAATCGCAGCACGCGATGAATCGCCATTCCGACTCCCTTCGTTTGCAACCGCACTTGTTCGCCGCATTCAATGTAGCCAAAGCCCGGGCATGCCCACGTTGGCTTGATGCCAATGGTAACGAGCGCTCCGGTTTCTTCCGCCGCTTGCACCGCGGCCATAAGTGTTTTCTGAAAAGCTGCGCGATCTTTGATCACATGATCGGCCGGGAGCACGAGCATGGTCGCCGAATGGTCCAGTCTGGCCACCCAACCGGCGCCGAGAGCAATCGCGGCCGCGGTATCGCGCTTGGCCGGTTCGGCCAGAATGTTTTTCTTCGGAAACTTCGGCAGCAATTCGCGGACAGCGGCTTCCTGTTCGACGTTCGTGAGAATGAGGACGCGCTCTTGCGGAACGAGTCCATCCAGACGGGCCACCGTTTCTTCGAGCAACGTTTGCTTGGAAATGAGCCGCAATAATTGCTTCGGCCGTGTGCGCCGGCTGAGTGGCCAGAAGCGCTCGCCGCTTCCGCCGGCGAGAATTAACGCGTAAATCGGATTGGACATGTTGGTGAATCGCAGCAACCCGAGGTCGCGAGATTTCCCATTTCTTTTTCGGAAACGAGACGTATAAAGGGTATCCGATGTCGTTACCGATATCCATTGCAAAAACCGCCGAGCAACTTCCGCTTGATGGATTGCTCACCTTAACGCGCACTGCGTTTGGGCTCGGGCTGGGAATGTTGGTCGCCGGTAAAATCAAGCGTCCGGTGCGAAACGCCGCAGCCATTGCGCTTGTTTCCGTCGGAGCGCTGGCCGCTGTTCCATTACTCGTTAGGGCAGCGCTCGAGCGCATTAACAGGCCTGAGTCGGAGCGCGGCAGTCGCCGGCGGCTGCATTCCATTCGCGGAGACGGCGGCTACGGCTCCGAGATGGATTTGTATTGATGCAGGGGGGCTCAGCGCCTGACTGAGTTGTCTTTTATGTCTCAAACTGTTGCCGCTTCCACCGACTCTCTTCGCGATCGTTGTCGTGCCATCGCGAAAGAAGAAGAGATTCTGCGCGAGGGCGGCGGCAAAGCGGGCCAGGATCGGCAGCGCAAAATGGGACGCCTGCCGGTGCGCGAACGCATCGGCCATCTGTTGGATAAAGACTCTCCGTTTTTCGAAGTAGGTCTTTGGGCTGCATATAAAATGTATGAGGAGTGGGGGACTGTTCCCGCTGCCGGCACCGTCGCCGGCATCGGCAATGTTTCCGGCGTTCCGTGCATGGTCATCGCGAATGACGCCACCGTGAAAGCCGGCGCTTTTTTTCCGCAAACATGCAAGAAACTAATTCGAGCGCAGCGCATTGCCTTCGAGTGTGCGCTGCCAATTATCTATCTCGTCGACTCCGCCGGCGTGTTTCTTCCGATGCAGGATGAAATTTTTCCCGATGAAGACGATTTCGGCCGCATCTTCCGAAACAACTCCGTCATTTCCGCCGCGGGCCTTCCGCAGTTCGCCGCAATTATGGGCAACTGCGTCGCGGGCGGCGCGTACCTTCCTGTGTTATGCGATAAAATCTTGATGACCGAAGGAAGCGGTCTTTATCTCGCGGGCCCATCTCTCGTCAAAGCCGCAATCGGTCAGCTCGTCGATGCCGAAGAACTCGGCGGCGCAAAGATGCACGCTGAAGTCAGCGGCACCGTCGACTTTTGGGAAAAGGATGACGAATCCTGTTTGCGACAAGTGCGCTCGCTCGTCGCTCACCTGCCAGAAGCCGAGCGGAATAAAGATTCTTCACCGGCAAAAGCAAAAGGACCGGCAAAAAAACCTGAGGCCGTCTACGAGCTCATGAGCGTCGACGGACAGAAAACGTACGACGCGCACGACCTGCTCGCCTCCATCGTCGATGCCGATTCGATCGATGAATACAAAGCCGATTACGGGAAGACACTTGTCACAACCTACGCGCGAATCGGCGGGCATTCGGTCGGCATCGTCGCGAGCCAGCGTCTGCAAGTGCGCACGAAGAAAGAAGGAATCCAGATGGGTGGCGTCATCTATCACGATAGTGCCGACAAAGCTGCACGCTTCATCATGGATTGTAATCAAACCGGATTACCGATCATTTTTTTCCAGGATGTGACCGGATTCATGGTTGGCCGCGACGCCGAACAAAGTGGAATCATCCGGAGCGGGGCAAAGCTCGTGAACGCTGTCAGCAATTCAATCGTACCGAAAATCACCGTCGTCGTTGGCGGCTCTTTCGGCGCCGGCAATTACGCGCTCTGCGGCAAAGCGTACGATCCACGCTTTATTCTTGCCTGGCCGAATGCGCGCTATGCCGTCATGGGCGCAGCGCAGGCATCTGACACGGTCTTCAGCATTCTGGCGCGCGCGCGCGACCGCGGAGACAAAAAATCATCGCCTGAGGAACTCGAACAGTTACGTGCGAAGGTAAAAAAATCGTACCAAGAACAAACCGACATTCGCTACGGTGCGGCGCGAGGTTGGGTCGATGCGGTCATTCAACCGCACGAGACACGCGATGTTCTCGTTAGGCTATTGCAATACGTTTCACGCCCGATGCCGAAGGCTCGTTTTCACACCGGCGTGATCCAGACTTAGACAACTGAAAATTCGGCGCTGATTGCGGCATTCAGCGGCGTGATCTTCGAAAGATGAATCTGCAGATTGAGGCCGCGTTGTTCCAACGCACGCAAAACTTCCTCCGTGGGAATATTGCCGATAAGTTGGTCTTGCGCGAAAGGACAACCACCCAATCCGCCGATCGCGGAATCGAATCGTCTGCAACCGGCATCATATGCGGCGAGGACTTTGTTCGCCGCGCTCGCGCGCGCGCTGTGCATGTGCACACCGAGCTCGATTCCACCGCAGTCGTGCAGAATCGCGGTCACGACGCGTTGGATTAATTCGGAGTCAGCCGCTCCTATTGTGTCAGCGACTGAAACGGAAGGCACGCCGATCTCGCCGATTCTCTGCGCAGCCTCCACGACGTCCGCTTCGCTCCACCGATCGCCGTACGGATTACCAAAGGCCATTGAAATGTAAGCGACCATGGTCAGGCCCGCGTCATCCGCCATGTGCTTGATTCTGTTCATCGCCGCACGGTTTTCGTCGAGTGACTGATTTTGATTTCGTCGGAGGAACGTTTCCGAAATTGAACAAGGGTAACCAAGCGTGTTGACCGCTTTAGTTGCGATCGCACGTTCCGCACCTCTTTCGTTAACGACAATTCCGACGATCTCGACATCGTTTGGCGCCTGCAGTTGCTTGAGCACCTCCTCACTGTCGGCCATCTGCGGCACAGACTTCGGCGAAACAAAGCTCGCGGCGTCTATGTGTTTGAAGCCCGCAGCGACAAGCGCGCGCAAGTACGCGACCTTGCGCTCGGTTGGAATCTGAACCTTCAGTCCCTGCCACGCGTCGCGCGGACATTCGACGACCTTGACGAACTCCATTATCGGAAGTTAGTGCACAAATCTCTTTATGCCTGTGGTTCTCATCGAAAAACAAAGCGCGCACGTTAGCGTTGTCACATTGAATCGCCCCGAGCGGCGCAATGCGCTGACGCTCGAGTTAATGCAAGAATTGATCGCCGCCGTCGAATCGCTTGGCGCAGATGAAAAGCAGCGGGTGCTGATCCTGCGCGGCGCCGGAAAAGCTTTTTGCGCCGGACTCGACTTGCAGGAAACCGCGCTGACGCAAGATGCGCATGCTGCGGCAGAAGTCGTGGCGAAAATTTTGATCACGCTCAGTCAAACGCGACTCATCACCATTGCTGCGGTGCACGGCGCGGCGGTGGCCGGCGGCGCCGGAATCATGTCCGCCTGTGATTTTGTCATCGCTGAAGCGCGCACCAAGTTCGGTTATCCGGAAGTGAAACGTGGACTGGTCGCCGGACTTGTTTTGACATTCCTCCGTCGCCAGTTACACGAGCGCCATATTCGCGAACTGCTGCTGACTGCAGAACTCATCGGATCCCAGCGCGCGCTTGAAATCGGGCTGATCAATCGTGTGGTTGCGCCTAACGAGTTGGAGAAAGAACTGCAAAAGATCGTGAGCGACATTCTGCAAAATGCGCCCGGCGCATTGAGCAACACAAAACGTCTGATCGAAGAACTTTGGTCCAGTTCGGTGAAACACGATGTCGAGCGCGCGCTCAGGCATCACATGCAGGCGCGCGAATCCGCTGAAGCGAAAGAAGGCATCGCGGCCTTTCTCGAAAAGCGTCCGCCCGACTGGACGAGATAATCGAATCTTTATGTCTTCGCCGACCGCGCGCGTGTTCATCGTTCGTCATGGCGCGACGATCCTGAGCACGGAAGATCGCTTCGCCGGTGCGACCGATGTTCCGCTTTCGGATGCGGGACGGGAACAGACACGACATCTTGCGCAACGCTTACGCACCGAAAAAATTTCTGCCGTCTATTCTTCACCGCTTGGTCGCACGATGGAGACAGCACGCATACTCGCCGAGCCGCACGGACTCGAAGTACAAACGCGCGACGGCCTGCGCGAGATTTCGCACGGTCATTGGGAACAAATGACGCGACGCGAAGTGGAACAGAAGTTTCCCAAAGAAATGGAGGAATGGGAGAAAGATCCCTACACCTTTGCGCCCGATGGTGGCGAAAGCGGACTCGCGGTGACGGCACGCGCGCTCCCGGTCCTATTGGATTTGGTACGCAAACACGAGGCCTCCTGCATCCTTGTCGTTTCTCATAAAGCGACGATTCGATTGTTACTCAGTTCGCTGCTCGGGTTCGATCCGCGCCGATATCGCGATAATCTCGGTCAGAATCCGGCGGCATTGAACATCGTTGATTTCAAGGACCCGGTGCGGGCGCGGTTAACGCTTTTCAACGACACGTCGCATTACGCGGAGATCGGGCAGGCAGTTCCCGAAGTTCCGGAATCGCGGCTTTCCAAATCGTGGAATGATCGCAGTCGACCCTAACGAGTGGCGGCCGCTGTGGTCGGAATTTTGAACTTTTCGATCTGTTCTTTGACGTCGTGCACGAAGTTCGCGGCGCCGGCCCCGTTCACGACGCGATGATCGAATGTGAGCGATAACGTGATGACTTCGGTGGTCTGATTTTTTTTGCCGTCGCCGATTATTTCATGGTGCGCGGAACCGATGAATAATGTGCCAACCGATGGCGGCACCACGATCGGCGCGGCGGCGCGCACACCGAAAGCGCCGAGACTGCTGATGACAACCGGCGCATTCAGGGCGTCGACACGACCGCTACGCGTTTCTTCGACGGTTTGGTTATAACGATCTACAAAATCAAGCCAGTCACGTTTATTCGCTCGAGTCACAACTGCAGTTGCTAATCGATCGCCCTCCAGCGCGACGGCGATGCCGAGATCGAATTCGTCGTGCTCCACGATTTGATCGTCTTCCAGAACGAGGCGCCGAAAAGGCGCGTGTTTTTCCATCGCGCGCACAACCGCCCACGCCAGCATGACGGATGGTGACGGTGCATCTTTGCCGTTCTTCTTTTTCGCGGCCTCGCGCGCTTTGCGGATTGCATCCCAGCGCGCATCGATCTGCAGATTCGCCGGCACGACGCGACCAAGACGACGGACGATCGTCGGTGAGAGCGCGGGTTCGATGGCATCTGTCTTTCGCGATGGTGTTGGTGTGGCGACGCGTTTCGTTTCTGCCGCTGAGACAGCAGCAGGTACATCCGCAGCGGCGTTTGCACCATTCGGTTGTTGGTCCGGAGAAACTTCGTCAGCGCCTTCAACCAGAATTGTTCCGAGTTCCTGGCCGATCTCGACCGTTGCCCCAACTTCTGTTTTCCATTCACCCATCGTTCCGGCGAAGGATGACTCGATCGGATAGACAGCTTTATCTGTCTCCACTTCGCACAACGGATCGTCGTACTCGATTTTGTCGCCCGGCTTTTTCAAAAGACTAACGACTTTTGCCGCACGAATTCCTTCGCCCATGATTGGGACGACGATTTTTTGCGACCGCCCTTTCACGGGCGTGGATTTCTGTTTCGGACCAGCCTCGCTCACACTGGGTTCCTTACGAACGCGATCGCGGGTTGTAACTGCGCCCTCCGTCTTGGTAGAAATCGAATGCTCGATCGCCGCCACGATCCGCTCGACATCCGGCAGCGCCGCGTATTCGTAGATCGGATTGTAGCCGATCATGACGTTGCCTTTTGTCACGAGCATTGGCGCGCTCACCATCGCGCTCCAAATGTCGGCTTGCGCCGTCAGATGCGAAATAATCATCTGGCCGACACTGCAATTTCCGGTGTCTTCCTGAACAATGACGACACGCCCTGTTTTGCGAACTGATTCTTCTATGGTCGCTGTGTCCCATGGCGCGATCGAACGTAGATCAATCAGTTCGATGCTGACATCGCTGGCGATTTTTTCGATCGCTTCAAGCGATTTCTCCACGGTGTTGCCCCACGCAATCATCGTCACGTCCGATCCACTTTGATGTATGCGCGCGCGGCCCAGGGGAATTGCACGAATGGGCTCAGTCGATTCGCGCTCCGCCCAGAACATGTGTTTCGGAATGAGGAAGAGGACAGGATCATCGCAATGCATCGCCGTCCAGAGCAAACCAGCTGCATCCTCCGGCGTACTCGGAATGACGACACTTAGTCCGGGATAATGTGCGAAAACCGATTCATTGGCCTGGCTGTGCCACAACGAACCGCCAGGCAGGTACGCGCCGTATGGTGCGTAAATCACCATCGGACATTTCCACTCTCCGAATGAGCGCCAGCGCAACGTCGCGATGTTGGTGACGAGCTGATTAAAACCCGGGTAAATGAAATCGATGAACTGAACCTCGAAGACCGGCCGCTTACCGTACGATCCAAGCCCGCAGGCCACGCCAAGAATCGTCGACTCCGCGAGTGGCGAATTGAAAACCTGCTGCGGAAATTCCGTGGAAAGCTTTTGCGTGAGACGAAATACGCCACCTTTCGGATCTTCGACATCTTCGCCAAAAATGATGCGGCCTGAATTTTCTTTCAGACCAGCGCGCAGCGTTTGATTCACGGTGTCGCCGATTCTGTATTTGCCGGGCGGAAGAATTTGGTCATCGAGCTCGGGTAAGGGACCGCGAACATTCAGCGCGAGATCCTTCGGCGTAGGATCTTCCGCCTTTTCCGCTTCGGAATATTCCTTCCGAATGCGTTCTTTAATTTCGTTATCGAGCTTTGCGAAATCTTCCGCGGTGATGACGCCTTTTTCGATCAATCGATCCTTCCAAACTTTGACCGGATCCTTCTGCTCGAGCAACGCGATCTCGTCAGCGCTGCGATAGAGTTTGTGATCGTCGGAACTGGTGTGACTGGAAAGCCGCTCCAGCATCACCCAGAAAAACGCAGGACCCTCTCCCGCACGCATTCGAGCGATTGCGTCCGCCGATGCTTCATAAACTTTTTCGACATCGTGACCGTCGATCGTTTGCCAGTCGTTAGGCTGAAGCACATCGAGCGCAAGCGGGTTAATCTTACGCGTCGGACTGCTGATCCCGTAAGCGTTGTCTTCAACCAGGAAAAGAACCGCGAGTTTTTTCTCTTTCGCGAAACAAATCGCTTCGTAGACATCGCCCTGACGCGACGCGGCGTCACCGACTGTCGTGACCACGATGCTATTTTTTCCATCGAGCTTCATTCCCCAAGCCATGCCGCACGCCGGGAGAAGTTGTGAACCGGTTGGCGTCGGCACGCTCCAAATGTGCAAATCGGCGCTGCTATAGTGCGATGGCATCATGCGTCCGCCGCTGCCGGTCTTGCGCTTCGCGAAATATTCGAGTCCGAGTTCGCTCGTCGTCATTCCGCGGCCAAGCACGAGCCCGCGATCGCGATAGTAGGGGACGATGTAATCATCGGGCTGCATCTGCATCGAGACGGCTGCGAGCGCCTCATGTCCCATTCCGGAAACATGAAAATGGCCTTTGCCCTGACGATTCAAATTCTGCTCGCGCAAATCAGCATGCCGGCTCTCAAGCATAATCGTGAGGAGTCTGAGCTTGTCTTCTTTGGTAAGAGCGGGCACGAGAGAGAGAAAGATGTAGCGGCGTTTGTGTCAAACGCCGAGCCAAAAAACAGGCGCTTGGCACAAGCGCCTCTACAACTGCACTATTGGGACGTGCGCGACCAATCAGAGCAGGGCAGGGGAGTGATCGGACGTTACCGAAAATTTCTTCCGGTAACAGAAGCGACACCCATTGTCTCGTTAGGCGAAGGAAATACGCCGCTCGTTTTCTCGCCGCGACTGAGCGAGATCGTCGGACGGGGCTGCGAAGTTTTCTTGAAATGCGAAGGCCAGAATCCAACGGGATCTTTCAAGGATCGCGGCATGACGGTCGCGGTTTCAAAAGCGATTGAAAGTGGCGCGGCGCTTTTGCTTTGCGCATCGACCGGGAACACGTCCGCTTCCGCCGCCGCCTACGCGGCGCGGGCCGGGCTTCGTTGTAGCGTCGTGCTTCCCGCAGGAAAAATTGCGCGAGGTAAACTTTTACAAGCCGTCGTTTACGGGGCCACGATCGTTGCGATCGAAGGAAACTTCGATGACGCGCTGCGCGTAGTTCGCAAACTTGGAGAACGTCCCGATGTCGCTGTTGTTAACTCGATCAATCCAGATCGTATCGCCGGACAACAGACCGCTGCGTTTGAAATTGTCGATTCGTTAGGCGAAGCACCTGCAATTCATCTCTTGCCACTGGGCAATGCGGGTAACATCACCGCTTATTGGGCCGGATATCGCGCCTACCGTGATGCAAGCAAATCGACACGGCTTCCAGCGATGATCGGTTTTCAGGCTGCAGGCGCCGCGCCGATCTTTCACGACAAGGTTGTCCACAAACCCGAAACAGTCGCATCAGCGATCCGCATTGGAAATCCGGCGAGTTGGAAGCACGCGACGCAGGCGCTCAAGGAATCGCAGGGCGCTGTCGACATCGTGAGCGATCACGAAATCCTCGAAGCGCAACGATGGCTTGCGGGTCACGAAGGAGTTTTCGTGGAACCGGCAAGCGCTGCGCCGATCGCTGGTCTTTTCAAATCGTGCGACCCAGCGCGCAATCCCGCTTATTCATTTGCCAACATCCCAGCCGGTTCTCGATTTGTTTGCACATTGACCGGCCACGGTTTGAAAGACCCCGATGTCGCAGGCGAAGAGGTTAAGCAGAAAGCAATTCAGCCTAACGAACACGATGTTTTGCGTGCACTCGGATTGTGAGCGCCGATTTGACAGCAGCGAGACATAAGCGAAAAACCATCCCGTTCTGTGTTTGGACCAAATCAATCTAGTTAATCGGACCTGACCATGCGTCTTATCGTCCAAAAATACGGTGGCACTTCGGTCGGTAATCCGGAACGCATTCGCGCTGTCGCGCAACGCCTCATCGACACTCAGCGCGAGAATTGTCGCGTCGTCGCCGTGATTTCGGCGATGGCAGGTGTAACTGACAGCCTGATCAAACATGCGGAAGGTGTTTCGCCGAATCCGACACAGCGGGAGATGGACATTTTGCTCTCCACTGGCGAGAACGCCGCCAGCGCGCTCACGGCCATCGCTGTGAATGCTTTGGGGGGCCGCGCGATTTCTCTTACCGGAGCGCAAGCTGGAATTCTAACCGATCGCGTCCACACGAAAGCGAAGATCGCTAACATCACGCCGCGACAAATCCACGAACTGCTCGCCGACGATTACATCGTGATCGTGGCCGGCTTTCAGGGACAAACGGCCGAAGGCGAAACGACCACGCTCGGCCGCGGCGGCTCCGATTTAACGGCGATCGCTTTAGCGGGTGCATTGGAAGCCGACGCTTGCCAGATTTTTACCGATGTCGACGGCGTCTTCACTTGCGACCCACGCGTCGTGGCCGATGCAAAAAAAATCGACGAGATCGCTTACGACGAATTGCTCGAGATGGCAGGCGCGGGATCGAAAATCATGCAATCGCGCGCCGTCGAGTTTGCGAAAAAATTCGGCATTCCATTTGAAGTGCGATCCAGTTTCAAAGGAGCGCGTGGAACGATTGCGAAAGAAGAAACCCCGAACATGGAAGACGTCGTCGTGCGCGGCGTCAGCGTTGACCGTAAACAGGCAAAGGTGACGATCGCCGGCGTGCCGGATCAACCGGGAATCGCGGCTCAAATCTTTTCCGCGATCGCATCAGCCAACATCATCGTGGATATGATCGTGCAGAACGTCTCGACCAATGGCGTGACCGACATCTCATTCACGATTCACGAATCGGAGTTGAAACAAGTCGAGAATCTTTTGGCGCCGGTCGTGTCGCAAATCCGCGCCGCTGGTTTCATCACAAAAAGCGGCGTCGCCAAATTGAGCGTCGTCGGAATTGGAATGCGTTCACACTCCGGCGTGGCTGCGCGATTGTTTCAATGTCTTGGAAAAGGCGGAATCAATATTCAGTTGGTCGCGACTTCGGAGATTAAAATTGCAGTCGTAGTCGAGGAGAGCGACCTCGAATGCGCGGCGCAACTTACGCACGAAGGTTTTGGTCTGGCGCGTCTGGTCTCAAGCGCAGGCCTGACCTCTGCAATCAATTAACGGCTCTTAACCTGGTCGACGTAGAACTCCTGCGTGCCTTGGATCCGCATCTTGTAACCAAAAAGTCCCGCGTTAAATACCGCGCACCCGAGATTTTCCAATCCGGGTCCTTTAATGTGGTCATTTTTGTTCGCTTGTTTCCACTTGGTGCCGTCTTCCAAAGTAATGATCGTGTTTCCAGTGAGCCCCTTGAAGGGTCCTACCACGCGGCTGACAATCACGTCAATTTTCCGGTGGCCTTCTCTCGTCGCCTTGGTCTCGGCCGCTTTTTCAGCCACTTGAATGGTCGTTTCCCGGTATCCCTTTAGCCACGCGTTTAAGCGTTCCAGTTCTTCTGACGAAAGCTTGTCGAGACCAGTTGCCTTAAATTCAGTCGGCGACATTATCTTCTCGATATTGCCGGATTCCTCTTCAGACCAAGCGATGCCTGCAGCAAGAAACATCAGCGCCATGGGCACAAAGAGAGAGCAAACAAAGCGATTGAGCCTGTTATGATTTGTCATAAGGCCGGCAGACTAACAGGCATGATTCTTCGGTCAAGGGTGCGGACGGATCAGTGCTCAAGCTTCGGCTAGTTCACGAAATCCGCTCGTTCCGATGCGATGCCCGAATTAGTTATCAACGCCATGTGCGTAATAACAATAGGAATAGGCCGTCTTCTAACGGGTTAAATTTAAGCGACGGAGTCCGCAAGGAGATTTTTCTCCATCCTCACATGCTCGATCACTCCGAAGAGAGTTTCGCCAAGCCCCACAGCGACGTATTTGTGCTTGAGATAGAAAGGTACCGCGCCTTTGCGAGCGTTTAATAGGAGTCGCGAGGCGCCCGCGGAACACGCGCGACTCTCAAGTGCTCGAAGAATCCGGCTGCCGAGCCCGCGACCGGCGAAATCTTGGTCCACGGCCATATATCTGATCTGCGCTTCGGTAGCGGAGCGGAAGTGCAGCCGTCCAATCGCCACAGGGCAGCGAGACGAATCGCAGAGCATTAAGTGGATACTTTGATCTTCCTGATCGTCTCGCTCGCTGCCGTGCGGCTGACTCCAAGGTGCCCGCAAAACTCGCCATCGCAGATTAAAATAACTTTGCCAATCTGCCTCTGATTGCGGCTCGGTCAGCAATAATCCAGCAACAAGTTCGTCCTTTTCCCGCACGATTTGATTGGTACGAGGGGATTGACTAAAAACAAGATTCGATCCGCCAACACTAACCGTGTCATTGCATCATACAATATATGTCATATGAAATCGCTATGTTAAAGTCACGGCATGGCTACACGCCGTGAACATTGGGGCGAGATTTGTCCCGGATGTCGGATTAAGTCAAATTAGCTCAAAAGAGGTTGATAAATAGGCATTTACGAATCGCCGGCAGTATTCCAATAGAGGGTGGAACTTGTCCCAGTAAAATCGCGACACCAGGCGCCGAGTTCCACCCCCTTACCAATGAGCAGCAGTTCCAAGTGGGACAAATCTTTGATAACTCGGGGGTGGAACCTGGAACCGATTTGCGCAGCTTTTGTCCCGGTCTGAATGACAGATGCAAGTGGGCCGCACTACCTATGCAGCGGCCCGCGCGGGTGCCGCGCAAGAGGCTTCGGCACTGACAGTGTGATAAGATCCCGCTCTTCGCCCATTGGGTGCCCGGTGATTTTCATTTTCGCATTTGCCGCACGATTTGGCATCTTGGAATCTTCATGACCAAACGAAGCGCGCCGCCATTATGGCCAGTCATACTAGTACGCGCGCGTCGACCATGGCTTTTTCTGAAACTGGTCGGCCGGGCCTGCGAAACCCATAGCGGTGCGATTATCGCCATTTTTACCGCTTGCCTCTTCGCATCCACAACCGCGCTCTGGTGGGAAACAAAAAACCTCAGAGCCGATAGTTATATCGCGTTTGAAGCGGCCCAACGTCCATGGGTTGCCGTTGAGATGTCCATCATGAGTGATTTAACGTACAATGAATCAGGCGACGCCGAAATAACGATAAGGTTCACGATGCGGAACGTAGGCCATTCCCCGGCTGTGGACGTGCTTGTAATTCCGACGCTCTTCATGGGCTCTTCGGAACGCGCGCGCGCGGAGAGGGAAAAGTCGTGTGAGGGTTTACGAAAACGGCCGCCAGCGGACATGGGACAGACTCTGTTTCCGGGACAGACGTCCACGCAGGACGTTAGATTATCATTCACGCGGCAACAGATTATACAGGCGAACAAATCATTACCTGAGCCCTATGTGCTCGCGCTCTCACTAATTGGCTGCGTCGATTATCGAGTGATGATCGCACGTCGCGACCATCACCAAACAACTTTTCAAGCGGAGCTCCTAAAACCAAATACGTCTGGGGGATTGTCGGTTATCGCCGTAGACGAAGGGCGAATCGCGGCTTCATCTATGCGGCTGGTGCGTTTCCTTGCCGGCGAACTCGCCGATTAGTTGCGCGCGGCAGTCGATGATCCTTTTGAGAAAAAAGTGAGCCATACGATTCGCGGTGTCGGTCACGCGCTTAAGCCAAACTAGAAAGAGCACCAACGGAAAATATTAGCACCGGGCAACAGTCATTTCAGACCCCCCCCCCCGCAGTGGACAACGAAAAAAGGTGCGAAACGGCGTCCAGAAAAAATCGCCGGCTGGCGTGAAAAGGTTTCTTTTCAGAGTCGCCGATATGTCCACCAGTTGATACGCCCTAACGGAGGGAACGCGGTTCAGTGTCGCTGTAAATTAGAGGCTCCCGAAGCCTTTGAACTGTATGAGTCTTCTAAAGCACTCCACATCGTTTCCAGATTCGGCCACATCTGCTGCCCAACATATGCCAGCTCCAGATGACTCGGGTCGCTTGTCTCTGACCACTTTTCGAGATCATTGATCACCGGCGCGGATTGCCACTCGGGGCCGGCACCTGGGTTTTCAAGGGGCGGCTTACCGAGTGAAAACCATTGGCGAACAATCAAGGTAACGTTCACTATCGCCAAATCAGGCCCGACAACATTTCTACAGCGCGAGCATCGCAATACCCATTTTTCCGGCGCGATCCCCTGTTCCTCAATCACCGTGCCGGGCTCCAAGAATTTACCCGAGCCTGGTTTTGGCGCATCGCAACTATCGTTGTAGCAAACAAGACGAACTAAATCCAGTTCCTCTCGGGCCCGTTGTCGCTCCTCATGCATTTTCGATGACCCCCATAGGGAGGCAAAGGATCGCTTGGCCGGACACCAAACCAGAATCTGTTGCGCAGCCAATGTTTGAGCCGCGTGTAGTTGTCCCATCCCGCCCCAGGGTCCTCCCAACGCGATCAAAGTTCGCTGAAACAACCAACGGCCGGAATGACGCGCCCAGCTGGGATAAAAGCCGCCTTCGCCAATGAAAGGAATTCCTTGCATCCTTATTTTATTAACGAGAGCCTCACATCGATTACGATGCTCGATTTAATTAGAACAATTCGTACGGCCTAACCGCCGGTCGGTGTGTCCCAGTTAAACTTCTTCACGCGACCATCAGGGCCAAAGATGAGTGTGCCGGTGCGGACCATCGTCGGTTTAAAATTGAAGGGAATCATCGCTTTGCCGATGACCTCCCCGAAGTTGAGAATGTAAATCCAATTCTCACCTTCGTCGGTCAGAGTTTGCTTCTTCGGTTGGCCGTAGCGCGCTAGAGCCTGCTCTTTCGTCATGCCGATAAACGGCGGTTGCTCGGCCTGCGGATTCGATATGTCCCCCACGCGAGAAGAGTTAGCGCGTGTCGGTTGGTGTGTTGCGCAGCCGATGAGGAGCGAACACATCAGAGTTACGAATGGTACTTTCATTGTTCCGGGGTTTTCTCAAATTCAAGGCTTCATCGCGCCGCTATGCAACACAAATTCGCCTAACGAACGAAATTGGGGTTTCCTGCCAAGCGGCTCTCAGATAACGAAGGCGGGTCGGATTAGTCACTCCCCCCGATTTGGTCTGACGATCTGCTCACAAACCAAATCACGACCATTCCGGCCTTCTCTTCCATTACCGCACGCTTACCCGCCAAGTAATCAGCTCTCATTTTTCTGTCCTCGGAGGTCCCATTCCCTTGCCATAAGTCGGCCGTATCGAGATCAAGGTTGCCATCGTCGGATCTGATTATCGGTTTGCTTTGCGAGGAGTAGGACTCCTCTTCAAACACAACCTTCGCGCAGGCGAGCGCCGCGTCTTCTGAACGCTCCCGAATCCAAGTTACTGCAATTCCCCTTTGGCCCTCGATGCAGCTCGGATGATCACGGCTTGCACGAATATTGATGCTAATTCGATAAAGCATTAGGGCCACCTGGAACTGTTCGGAACTTGGAATCTGACACGGAAAAGCTTGAGCGGCTCTCCGCTCATCGGGCTCCTCCCGAAGCAACTAAATCTTCGTTTCGCACGCGGAGCCATTCCGCTTTCGATTCGCAGCCGCCGAGATGATCGAAAGCCTGAATCATCATCGTGAGTGCCCGGCTCGCCAGCCAGTAGAGGGAGATAGGCACGCTGTAGAACGGAAACGTTTTGCCGCGGGCCAAAACGCCGGAAATTCCCGGAAGCTGAAATAATTCCGAGTGCCGCTGCCAATGATGATGTGATCGAGCAAAGGGATTAGCAGTAGTTCCCCGGCAGCGAAAAGTCGTTCCGTTAGTTGACGATCAAGAAAGCTCGGATGGGGATCGCCGCTAGGATGATTGTGCGCGACGATGACACTGCTAGCTGCATCTGCGATCGCCGGTCTGAAAACCTCGCGCGGATGGGCCAGCGATTCATTGAGTGAACCAAGACTAACGAGGTAAAAACTTTTAAGTTTGAATTTTGTGTCGAGGGAAAAGGAGACGAGATGTTCCTTATCCTCGTGGTACCATTGCGATTGCTTTATAACCCTCTCCCATAACTTAGATATGTCTGTCGGCACCCCATAGATCGAGCTGCGCGACGCTTGTTCCCCCACGGTGACAATCTTCACTTCGCGGAATGGCGAGAGTGATACTTTCTTTGATCGCAAGGTCGGCGGTGGTAATCGGCGCATGGCCGACCTCCGGCCGCGCGCTTTTTCCGTCTGAGACAGAATCTCACGCACTGCACGTTCGACGAATAGAGAGACAGTGACATTCTCTCGCTTCGCCGCTGTTTGGATCCACCGCTTTTCATCTGCTAATACCAGGACGCGAATTCGCTTGAGTCTTGGACGCAATGGGGTTTCCTCTTGCTCGGCTCGGTGCGGCGATTTAGTGTTTTGATCCGCTCGTCCTAGCTTTTTCATTTTGGGGTAATCCCCCCGCGCTTTTTTTTGGTTTCTTGCGACATCGTCCAATTGAGCAACATCGTCATGTACCGAGCGCTAGGCATCGACCGACCTGACAGCCATTCGTTGAGTCGTTGGCGAGAAACCTTGAGGATGTTTCTTGCGAGTTGTGATTTAGCGCCCCTTTCTTGGGTCAGACTCCGCACCCGGTCAATCAAGTCTGAGGGAGCAGGAACTTCTCGCATTGGCAATCTGTCATCGAAACCGGATACGATTGCAAGTTCATTTTCGAATTCAACAGTAAATGGCTGACCAAAAACTGCGGTCGCCAGCCCAGCGTCGATCTCCATCCGCTCCGATGCACCAACCCTCAAAGCTTCTTCCTGCCAAGCCCGTTCAAGCGCTATTGGCGACAGATATGGGTAATCACCTTGACGTTCGCGTTTCTCCAGCCCTTTAACTATCGCCTTATTTTGCTTCGATAATATTTGTTCAGCGTTCTTCGCCCGCTCTAAAAGATGCGGAACGGCTTGGCTGAATAGAGTCCGCCCGGTGGCTCCCGCAATTGGCGAGTACACAGAAGCCGGCAGAACTTGCGTGGGACGCCCTTCGCCAGTCGCCAGCCAAGACGGCGACACTTTAAAGATCAAACAGAGAGCGTTTCCAGTGATGTAATCCAGCGCAATTCGAAAGTTCTCGATGTTGGAAAGTTTCGAACTATCTACGGCGAGGAAGCGACCGAATCGGGGCCGCGAGAATCGCGCCGCTTCACGAACTAGCCGAACGCGGCGACAAATCTCCACTTCTATCGAAGGAAGAGGTTTTCGCACCGGCATGCCTGTATGTTTAGTGAAGAATTCCAATCAAATAAAGAAATTGCCTACTGTAAAGAAACGTGTATATCGTGTCTTCACACGTGAACCTGAGTTCCCTCACGCCGGAAAAAAGGTTGAAGATGCTGTTAATCGAGCGGGGTCTCAGCCTTGAAGACGTTGCTACCGGCACCGGGTTGTCGCTTTCACTGATCAAAAAAATCGCAACTAAAAAAAAGCGGCCAACACCACGAACGATCGCGCGTACCGAAAACTTTTGTGGCGCTCGATTGTGGTCAACGCCGAGGCAATACCAAACCCGCGCCGAGCGACGACACCCTCGCACTCAAACCCGTCGTTATACATTCCCGGCGGGTTGCGCGATCGAATTCAGCGACGTCGACGCAGCTATAGCATTTGCCGGAGAGCTTTCCGGTTACGTGGATCTCGATGGAAAAGTAACCACGTTCACGCGTTCGACCCCCGTCTTGTTCAGATTTTCCCACGAAGGCAGCGGCACAACCGGAAACTCCGCTAAACAAACCGCGCTGAAAGACGCAGCGCTTTCAAACCCGTAACCATTATGCAACAACTCAAGATCACAAACCTGTCGCCCAATAAGCGGGACCAGATACAAAAAACCAAAGACTGGTTGTTGCGCTTGCTCGCGCAATTGGAGACGAAGCAGAAAGAGATTGAGAGCTTCACGACGAGTCTTTCCGAAGCCAAAGAGCGACACGCCAAATATGATCGCGAGGCCGCAAGAAGCGAAACAGCAGCCACAAAACTAGCGGCTGCCGACATTCAAATTTCGAGGCTCGAGCCCCAACTCACGAAATTGCCGAAGTCGTTAGGCGCCGATTTTAACACGCTCCGGCTTCAGATCGATTCTGTTCGCAAAGAAGACATTCTCGGAAATTTCGGGGATGAGTTATCCGAACAAATGCTGTTCCGGATGAGAACGGCCCTGGAGCCTTTTTTTGCTCCCATAGATCTGCCGCTCATTGCGCAAAGGGTGTTGGTTGAGAGTCCCTGTTACGCGCAGCTGGTGATGTATCTGCATCGGCCCGCGCCACAGATAACTAATCTCGGCGAAGCACGCGCGGCCGTGAATGGAATTGTAAAGGAGCTTGATGCAATTCTTTCAGGTGAAACACTGATCGAGCTACAAAAACCGCAGGACTCTCCTCCGCGAGCAAAGCCGCCACCCCCTCAACCATTTTGGACTGAGGAGCAGACAAAGGAGCTGCGTCGCGAGGGCGAAGAGATTCTCAAGCGAGCTAATCTTTCGGCACAAGTCGCGGCTCTGGGCCGTGCGGCTGATGCGAGACACCAATCATGAGCACGCCGCCGTTTGCTCCTGACTCCGTAGAGGCCGCCTACGACATCAATACCGCGGGCGGGCGCAGCCGTCTTTTCAAGAAACGCATCGATGAGCTAACGCGCCAGAAAAGCGAAGGCGGCAAGCGCCTATCGATGGATGACGCACTTTTTGAAATGCGCACCGGCCATCACCCAGACGATCTTGTTTTGCTCGAAGCGATGGGCGCGACGCTGAACGAAGCGCAAAAGGAAAAGTTAAAGACAGACCAGTTCAACAAGGCCCTGACGCGAATGGCCGAGGAGAACGCGAAGAGCATAGCTCCCTCTAGCGAACTTCAGGCTGCGATCGCCGCGACAAACGCGGCGCGCGATCGCCAGATCGCATTCAACACACGCATCGACGAACTGACACGAAAGGGTTTCTCGCTTGATCAAGCGATCACTCAGATGCGCGCGAATGCTGAGGACGCAAAGTTGCTCGCTGCAATGGGGGCGGGCATGACAACTCCACTCTCGCTGCACACAGAAAGTTTTCTTCTCGGTAGTGGTGCTGCTTCGTGTTGCTCTGACACTGCAGGTTGCGTGGACGAACCCGCCGGAAGACGGGCGGAGAACTGCGTTTCTCCGTCCGTAAATTTCATCCCGCATTAACGGGCCTAACGAGCGATGGCTGACGAAAGCAAAGTTCTCAAAATCCTGCTGCAGATTAAAGCCGACATCGCCGGCGCGCAGCAGACAACGGAGGCGTTAAAGGAGCTTCAGTCAAAAAGCCAGCAGGCTAGCGCTGCTCTCGACAAAACGACCGATCCTTCTCACGGCACTATTCTTTCGCAAATCCTTAGCGAAGTAGTTTCGCGTGTCGGCGATATCTCGCACGGCGCAACCGAGGTAGCTGTAGGTTTGGAGGAAGCAGCGCAGCAAGCCATCTCGTTAGGGGGTGGTCTTGCTAGTATCGGGACTACTGGATTACTTGTAGGCGCTCTCGCCCTAGCCCGTGCCCTCGGAGAGGCTCGGGCCGAATCAGCCGCGATCGCCGCTGAGATTCAAAAGAATACTGAAGCTCTAGTCGCGCATATCCACAAATGGAGCGAGCTAGCGCAGCAAGCCAAAGATTTCGGCGACGTCGTGAGCGTTGACCGTGGGCAGGAAGAGCAGCTAACACGCTTGGAGAAGCGCCTCGACGAAGTGCGTAATCGCCAACTCGGATTTTGGCGATCATTTTCCGATCTCATCGAGACAATCGGTGCTCCTGGCGCTGGCACGTTCGAACATCTAAAGAGCGAAGAAATCTCCGGCGTAGAAGGCGCATTAAGTCGCGCCCTTGCGGTTGCAAACGCCTTTCGTGACAGCGCGCGCGAAGCCGAGGAAGCATGGCAGAAGGTCAAACTTGAACCGCTCAATCAGGCGATCGGGTCTTATCGCGCACAAATCGGAAAACTGCGGTCGGAAGAAGCTGCGATCGGACGTCCAAAAACTGCGGCCGAGTTCCTAAACATCATCGATCTCGAAGCAAAAATTCAGGCGGCGATCGAGCACCTGAATGAGCTTACTAACGCCGAAGCAAAGCTCGATGCACAGACGGCGAAGGTTCAGGAACAAATCAATCAGCTCAATTTCGAGAAACTCTCTTCAACTACGCAGCTCACGGCACTTCAGAATGATCTTGACGCGGTCCAAGGTCGCTTACGCGAGCTCGGCGTAGAAGCGGAGACGCCTAACGAGGCGTTGGCTAAAGCACCGCAACTCGCGCGCGACCAGGAACAAGAAGTCATTAAGCTCGTCGGCCAATGGGTTGATGTTTCAAAAGCGATTGACGGCGTTACGGCCGCAATTGAGCGGGCCAATAACGAATTACAAAATTTCATTTTTCAGCAACGCCAAGCGGCGCTCGATGCCGCGAAATTGCGCGGAGAAGATGTCGGCGGTCCGCAACATCAGTTGAGCGTTGAAGAAAAGGTTAGCGCGCTGCGGAAGAGTAACGCCGATGCACTCAAGGAAGGCAAAATCACCGAGGATGAAATTGTCGCCTTGGCCAAACAGGAAGTTACAAACGCGGAGGGATTGAAAGCGGAAAGGCAAGGGACGCGCGACGACCACAGAGAAATTGCCGAGCTGCTCCGCGAAGAATCGACGTTGCTGCAGGATATCCGGCGCGAGCAACAACTCATTTCGCAGGATCCTTTTCTCTCGGCCGACGCGAAACAGGCGCTGCTTTTGAATCTCTCGCTCAAAGAACAGATCGCGCTGCAGCTTGAGATCGCGCGGGTTAAACGCGACATCAAAAAGATCGAAGCGATCGGCAACCCGCGGGAGCAGGCGGAGGTTGCCGCGCTTACGCAAAAGCTGCATGCGCTCCAGTTTGAATTCGACTCGTTAGGTAAAAAGATCAAGACGCTTTCTTTTGGCGGCGGCATCAAGGCCGGCCTGGCCGATTGGGTAAACAGCTTCGGCACGAGCGCGCATCAGATTTCCCAAGTTATCGAGCAATCGATCGGCGCCTCTCTCCAGGGAATAAACCAGCTCCTGCTCGATAGCGCGTTCCGGACCGGGAACTGGAAGCAGGCGTTGCTCGGGGTGGAGGAACAAATCGCAAACACTTTCCTGACCTGGATCGAGCACGAAGCGTTGCAGTTTATCGCTTCGCAATTGCACATCACGACGACGGCGACAACGCAAACGGGAGCGCACCTTGCGGCGTTGCCGGCCGCAACCGCACACGCCGCCGCCGAAAACGCCGGCACCTGGGGCGCTGCTTCCATCGCCGGCGCCATCGCGTTAGTCGCTGCGATTGGAATTATGATTGCGGCAATGAGCGGCGCATTTGAAACCGGCGGTTACACCGGCGGGCGCAGACGCAAACCGGCCGGCATTGTGCACGGCGAGGAATATGTTTTCACGGCCGAAGAAACCGAATCGCTCGGGGTGCCGTTTTTGCAGCGGCTGGCCTCTTCGTCCGGTGGCGTGGCACACTTCGGGGATGGCGGTCGCGCCCGCCGCCTGGCCGATGCCAGCTCGGGCGCTTATCCCGGTTATAACGTGAGCGATCCGCCGGCGGGCGATTACAGCGGACACGTCGGTTACGGCGGCGGCACTTCTAATCGGAATTATACCTCTGCCGGCGATGGAACGTTTTTCGTCACCGATGGAAGCGGGAATTGGATCGGTCATTGGAATCCCGCCGGTGGCGGGCATTGGATGACAGGCGTAAACAACCCCGACCCCGGTTATTCAAGCGAGCCGGGAGTTTACGATCCGGGCAGCAATCCAGATCCCGGTTATTCAAGCGAGCCGGGCGTTTACGATCCTGGCAGCAATCCAGATCCCGGTTATTCAAGCGAGGGAGTTTACGATCCGGGCGGCAATAATTTTCCTTACGGAGTAAATTCCGAAGGCGTCCCTTACGCAGGAGCGGCGGGCGCCAATTTTCCTTACGGAGTAAATTCCGAAGGCGTCCCTTACGCCGGATCGGTCGGCAATTTTCCTTACGGAACAAACGCGGAGGGCGTTCCCTACGCCGGGAAATCTAGCTATCCTTATGGCACCAATAAGCAAGGAGTGCCATACGCCGGTAACGCTGATACGGGTGGCGCAACCGGATGGGATTTCCAAAAAGGCGGCCTGCAAAGCCGCATGTCCGGTAGCTGGGGCTCTGCGATGTCGTCGTTTCTGGGTGGTCTGGCGCTGTCAGCTATGGGGAGCGGCGGCAGCGGCTATGCGTTAGGCTCCATCACGATGAAGCATTTGGCCGGAGGCATGCGCCTTCCCGGCGCGCCATCGAAGATCGATACGATTCCAGCGATGTTGGCCGAGGGCGAAGTGGTGCTGCCGTCCGATACCGTTGCGCTTCTCGATTCGCGTCTCAATCGCGGCTGGGAAAAGCATCTCAAGGATTACGTCTATGAAATGCCCTCGCCGACGTTGCGCATGGCGGCGGGCGGTCGAGCGAGCGGAGGTGCAAGCGCGAATACGAGCCGAAGCCGGCGCGAAACGCGGCCGATTTTTAATGTTGCGATTTTTGATGATCGGCGCGCAGCGCAGAAGTGGCTCCAAAGTGCCGATGGCGAAAACTTCTTCGTCGACTTGTTAAACCGCACTCGCCCCCGCTAAGAAACATGAATGCGCCTAACGAGTCGGTTGGTTATTTGATTCGACCTAACCGAAAAAGTTTCCGCCTGGACGAACTAGCTCGTTACTGGTGCTGTTCTACTGCACACTTCTACCATTTGTTTCGCGACGGCGAGTTGACGGCGGCAAACGAGCAACAAGCCAGGTCCGCGAGTCACGCTTCAATCCTTGTCACCGCCGAAAGCTATCGGGCCTTTCTCGAAAGACGAAGCTCGTCTGCTTGGCATGAGCGGACCCGCGAAGAACGCGTGAAAAAGTGAAAGCATTTACTGAACCAAAAAGCGCGAGAGAACGGGCGATGTTTCGAAGCAGCGCTTGGCAGCTTCGCCGGAAACAACTGTTGAAAGAGGCTTGCGCAATGATTGCAGAGCAGGTTGCGGGAGGCATTAAAGTTGGGGCAGCTACACGGCACGCCGCGCGCAGATTTCGCAACAGAAGTTTGGGACACGGCCGCCAGCTCAATCTTTCCGCAGCATCGATGCAGCGTATCTGGTATCGCTTCCAGAAAAGCGGAGGATCCGCCTTTACGCTTCGTTACGTAGCCGGCCGAGAACATGATCTTGATCCCCTCCTGCTGAACCTGATTGTCGAATCCAGTGTCCGACAATCCAAAAGTGTTTCCGAAGTAATCGCACAGGCGCGAGCGAGAACATTGCCGAGGCCCTTCTTTCGTTCATGCAAAAACGCGAGCTGAGCGTTCGCGATCGAATTGCGGAAACCGAGGTTACGCAGCTCGTCGCGAAGTGGGTTGGAAAATCGCGCAGCATGCAGCGCAGTGTCATGATTATCGGCAACAGCCGATTCGGAAAGAGTGAAAGCATCAAGGCGCATGCTGCGGCCCATCCAGGGCGATGCCGCTTTGTAAATACACCGGCGACCAACGCCATGAGCGATTTGGTTCGCGAGATCGCACTTGCGATAGGGTTAGATGTCGGGTTGAGCAAACGGGCCGTCGATCTGCGCGAACAAATTCTGTACGTTCTTCGTTTCTCGCATCTGCAATTGATCTTCGACGAAGCGCAGCGGCTTTTGCCAACGAATTATTCGCGCAACACGGCGCCGGCGCGCTTGAACTGGGTGCGCGGCTCGATCATGGATAACGGGTTGCCAGTGGTTTTCGTTTGTACGCCACAGAGTTACCTGCCCGCGAAGCGTCGATTCTTGAAGGTGACTGGCTTTGCGATGGAACAGTTCGACGAACGTTTAATAACCATTCAACTCCCTAACGAGCTTTGCGAGCAGGAGCTGCTCGACGTCGCGCGCTTTCACCTTCCTGGCCTAGCTGACGAGTACCTGCAATACGTCGTTGCCAACGTGCTTGCGACCGAGCGCAACTTCGTCAGCGACATTGAGAAGATCGCGGCGCTTGCGAAAGATAACGCGCGGGAGGCATTGCGAAAATCTCCGACTCTTGGAGACATCAAGGCGGCGATGGCAATTGTGCTCCCGACCGTCGTCAACGCAGACGCCGAACAACCGACTGAGGTTTCGCCGAAATCACCAACTGCGTCTTCGATTCAGGCCTCTTGCAAAAGCGGTGCAAGACGTTTGCCAGCGCACCGAAATGGATTTGAAGCTTTGCCGAAACCGAGGCGTGCAACACGTGCACTTGTGACGCTGTAACCGATCGGCCAGGCACCTTAGCCAGTCTTTTTAAGCCCGCGTTCAGCGCGGGCGTTCGAGCTTTTACCCATGCTTTGGAACTTTGGAACTGCCAAAGTGGGACAAATCAAACTTCGAGCTACAGCCGCAACCTTGTAGTGTGGACACTACAAGAGACCGCGAAAACACCACTTGACAAGATCGCTGATATATGCGTAAATATCTGCCAGACAGGGGTTAAAGTCCTTAGTCGGTTCATCCATTCGATACGGCCGCGGATGAACGCACATGTCGCCGCAACCTTGGGAGGACGCACGACATGAACCAAACGCCTCGCGGCCATCGCAGACCATTACCGGACACCCGCGCACCGGAAGAAAAAGCGCTTTGGGAACAAATCCGCACCGAATTAGCTAGAAAGCGGCACGACGATAAATTGCCGCCAACCGAAAATCTTCCCGACCTTTGGCTATTCGACTCGGAGCATCTCCTGCAGGAATTAGGCGGCCTTCGTGAGATGATTCTACGCGTTCCAGAAACGCTTAAGACTCGCTCCGCTCTCCAAAGTGCCGTTGATCGGATTTGGCGTCTTGAACAAGATCTCCGCTCGCTCCTGCACCTACACCGTGAAGGTCAGCGATCATTTGCAACGAAGGCTGCGAAGATTGCCAACGCTGCCGAAAACGCAAAGCCAACCGTTCGGATAAGCGCAATCCAATCAAACCCTTGATGTGATGTTGACATCACAGCCTGAGAAACGCCGCTACAGTTCTAACTGCCGAACGTCGAAAATGTCCCAATCAAAACCGGCACCGTTGCAAAGCGGATTCTTGCACCACCATAGAACGTCCCGCGAATATTCAGGGCGGCGCTCATAGCGCATTTCGTGGGCACAATATCGTTGGCCGCAGTGCAGACACTCAACTTCAATATCTTCCTCCGGCGGGGCCATCTGATCGTTGTAATTGCCTGGGGGTTCCATCTTCGTTTCCTCCTTCCATACTGAAAATCCTCGAAATCTGGGCAGAGGTTTATACAAGGTCCCCGCCCTTCGGGCGGGGTCCCCTGTCTGTGCAAACCGATCGGCTCTACGCAACAGTTAACGAAGCAGCCGTGGCAGAACGCGATTCGCCACCAGATGTCAGTTGCAGCATCAGTTCCCATGCTTGCCGTGAAACGTAGATGCTGTCCTCCCCTACCCGACCAAATTTCTTAATCTCGTAAGCATTAGCGCCCGACGCCCATTGCTGCGAAAGCTTCCTTTTCTTGCCAGTCATTCCCGACAAATACGCAGCGTTGCCGATTGCCCGCGCAGGATTAAAAAGCCGAATGTCAGAAATCCCGGCCTTCCAGAAGTGCTCTGCTCGATAACATTCCTGGACATAATCCTTCGTCAGCGGGAGCCCGCCTACTAACAGGTGACAATGTGGCCGATCTCCGATTTCGCCTAACTCCCAACGGATAATATATGGAAGCCGACTCTCACAGATTCCGTGGCGGGCGGCCCAATTTCGCAGCCAATTCTTCACTTGATGCCGACGCTTCCATTTCGTCCCAACGCTTGCCCACGTTAGCGAAACAAAGAATTGCCAGTGGTTGACTAGCAACATGATCTGCCATTCCCAGGATGTCATAGATTCACGGCGGAAGAAATGCCACCGGCTGGAAGTTCCGAAATGGGAACAAAGCAGGGAAACCCCGCGCCAACGAAACTAGCGTCAGCCAGTGGCACTCTGCATCCTGGGAGGGACAGCCCCCGATGTCCGAGCCAGAATGTTGTATTCCGCCTATCATGTATATACTATAACATAGATAGCAAGCCTTGTCAAGTGTTATTTCTCGTTAGTTACTCTTTTATTTTCCGTTAGCTTATTATTTATTGGATGTTAGCTCGCGTCCTTCGGACGCTCGCCTTTTTAGATGGGGGCAACATTGCTTTGCCCCCAAACCCCCCGATCTAGGGAGGAACTGGGGGCATCTTTCGTTCGGGAACAAATCCTCTTCTACTCCGTTTGAGACCTAACAGAAGGCAAGCCACTGCAATTCGCTTTGCGAATAGTTAGTTGGGCGGCTGTCGCCGCACCAAGAAGCTGGAAATATTCGCATTGTTGTATAACAATACACGCATGTTGTCCCTCTTTACCATAACCGAAGTCTTTTCTGTAACGGCAGCCCTTATAGCAGCAATCGGCACGTTCGCTGCCGCCCTTGTGTCGGCTGTGCTACTCGTTAAAACGACCAGCCCCGATGTCATTATTTATAGCGAACAAGATGAGGAAGAACCTCACCTTCTCTATCTCCTTATCGAGAATATCGGCAACGGAATAGCGCTTAATATAGATTTCAAACTCTCACGGGAAATTCACCACGAAGTAGTTTGGTTTGGAAAACCTCTGGTTGGCGCATTCACTACTGGAATTCCATCCCTGCCCCCTGGCGGGAAAAGAAAGTACATCTGGGGCGATATTGATGAACTGCGAAAGCATCTTGGCGGCAAAAGCATAGTCTGCGACATTTCGTTTTATGGTCGCTTCTATCCGACAATATTAGAAAGGGAGCTGACCAACACATGCGTTCTGGAAGCAGAGTCCTATCGCGATTCAGTTGACCAAAAACCTGGTCAGCCGTATCGAGAACTAATTCGAGAACTCGAAAAAGTTCGTGAAATCCTAACAAAAGCAGCAACCATGTTTGCGGAGCAACTCCGGGACATTAGAAGCGCGATCAAGGATATTCCACGCTCCTATTAAGCGCTTCGCACGGCAGCTGCATCACTGGCGCAATACCATCGCAACAGCGATGATAGCAATGACGACGAGCGCGACGAAAATCGCGACGACGGCGCCAGCGCTTACCGCACGCGGAACCGGATCACCAACCTGCAAGGCACGGATGTTCTGGCGAAGCTGAATGTCCTCGGGCGCGAGTTGCGTTGCTCGTTCGAAAATTTCCAGAGCGAGCTTTGTCTGCCCAAGACCATCCGCCAATAGCAATGCATAAGTGTTCAGATACTTTGGGCTATTCGGAATCAGCTTCAGTGCGGCTTCGACAAACTCGATTCCATTTCGGGCTTCTTGCTCCATCTGAGCATTCCGGTACCCGTAGACTTTAATGTGCGACTGAATCTTGATGTACCGAAACTCAGCCTGCAGGTTGAGTTCTTCCGCTCTCGCCTTTGTTTCAGCGTCTTCCATCGTGCTGTTAACGCCCAACATATTCAACGTATCAGCCGACGAAAAGCCGAAACTTTCCGAAAAAACTATATGTCAGATGAAATTGTGGATTTTGCCTAACGAGACACAAGATCAGCGACCGCGCCCGAAAGCGCGTGTGGCTGCAAGCTGGACGAACTAGCTACACGAAAGGTACGCATCGGAGCGGGCCGCGGTTCGCTGCATCGTTTGGTTAGGTCTGTTCTGTCTCTTGCGGCTTTGTGGACGGGCTCGCTACCCGCCGCGTATTGTGTGCGATCTGTGCAAGCAGGGCGAGAGCACGAGCCATCGCAAACCAAATGATCGAGCTAAGCAGGGTCGCTAAAGCCAGCGCCATCGCAGCATCCGATCCTGAGGACGAGACTACCTGCGCCACCATCAACACTCCTCCAATGATGACGAGTATCCCAGCGACGACACAAAGCACGCCAGCTGGTGGCATTGGAGCTTTGGTCTCGGTGGTCACAATCGGTGGAATGTCGAATTTCGCGAACGCGCTGTAAAGACCTAACATGTGAATATGCCCACAATTTCGACGGTTATCCAGCGTATTGGCTGACAAAAGCCGCAATATCGCGAAGTCGAAGATTTCCGAAAAAACTATATGTCACCTAAAACGGTCAGGGCTTTTCAGTTAAACCCTCAGACTGTTTGAGAGATTTCAAATCTTCATCCAGAGCTTCGAAGAGTCCCTCTCTTTTCCGTTCTGGAGTCGGCCCTTCAGCTGGAGGAGAAGGTTCGTCGCTGGGTACAATCATCACAAGAGCAGGCGGATCGGGTCGAGGAACGGGAACAACGAACCATCGCGGTTTACGATTCTCCAGCCTTGCAAGCTTCGCTTCAAGCCGGTTGTATTCCCCAATCAGACTCACAAGTTTTTGGTCCAAAGCGAGACGCTCGGTTCGCTGCTCATAGGCCTCCTTGTCTTCAAAAAATGCATCCCTTAGAATGAAATGTCTGGGAAATTTAGATAAGACGTCGTTGGCGAGAACTTGCAGTCGTTCGTAAAGTTCTCGCTCGAGTCGAATGCGGTCGTCAGCCCGCGCCTCCGCCCGTGATCGAAGTTCCGCGTACTGCCAGACGATGCCTGGACCGAATACAAATCCGACGGCGAATGTCAGAACAGACCAAAGCCACGCGTTTCGCCTAACGAATCCGCTATTCTCGCTCATAAGATTTGCTCAGAATACTTGTTAGCGAAACGTAGGTCAACGAATGAGGTCCGGAGAATTTCTGAAAAACTATATGTCACATGAAATCCTCGGGGTTGGTAGTGAAGATCAGGCTCGTGCAGGTGACGCCTGCCTCAGCTTTCTGCAACTCAGATAAATCAATCGTCCGCACAAGAAAACCTCGCTGCTCAAGCAATGCGCGAGTTTTGGGAAACGAAGCAGGCATGATCACAATATCTTCGATCAGCAGCGCGTTCGCCGCGGGCGACTCGTCATCCGGAACATCAATTAAATCAAACTGGAGAAGCGGCTCCACATCTATCAAGGACCGATTGACCAGAACCGTGTTCTTGCCGATGTACGAGCACGCGCTCTTCAAATGAAGACAGCCTCTTACCTCGACAGGCTGCACCTGGTAGTCGTAAGGCCGAAGTATTTCGGTCAACTGGGCGATGCCTTCCCGATTCGTACGCTGCGATAAACCGGCGAATATGAAACGACCGACGCGCATCACGTCGCCGCCGTCCAAAGTTGCGGGGCCGACAAGAAACTTTATTCGTCGGTAACGCGAGAGCGCATCCGCCAAGCTACGCGCTTCCGGTCGCCTGCTCGGCGCTCCCATATTGGAAACCACCGCGACTTCGTCAACTACCACCGCCGGATCCTCAACGAAGACGGCGTCCGGAAGTTCCGGCTCGGCGGGAAGAGAAATGATCCGAACACCGAGCTCCGCGAGGCAATCTTGATAAGCTTTGTGCTGAACAACTGCTGTAGCGACGTCGATCGGCTGTCGCGCGTGAAATGACAACTCGCAGTTGTTGATACTCGAGCTCACTTCCCGAGTGATTCCCGTCAACGGCATGTTGATTCGTCTGCGCGCGACTCAGACGTTGCTTCCGCTCCACTTCAGTTTCTGACGGACGACGCTAAAAAACGAAGCCTCCGCCAGGACCGCTAATGGAAGAGTTTGCTTCGCTTTGCGAACCACGACGGTCGATCCTCGTTCGATTCGCAAAGGATCGCGGCCATCCAATGTAAGAAATACTGGATAATCGGGATCGCTCACTTCGATTTCGATGACGGAAGTTTCCGCGACGATGATCGATCGATTCGTCAAGACATGCGGGCAAATGGGCGTGATGACGAGAACACCAGATTCGGGCTCAAGGATTGGTCCGCCGGCAGAAAGCGAATAGGCGGTGGAGCCGGTTGGCGTCGCGATAATCAAGCCGTCGGCATTAAATTCGGTGAGCGCTTCTCCATCGACCGTCGCTCGCAGCAGAACCAAGCGGGAAACTTCGCCGCGACTCAACACCGCATCATTCAGCGCGGTCATCTTCCCGGTTTTTTTGCCCGCCGTTTTTACAGTCACTTCCAAAAGCGTGCGCTCGCTGAAGTTGATTCGATCTCCGGCAATGCATTCAACCGCTTCTCGATAACCTGAGGAGTTGGCGCAGGTTAAAAAGCCTAACGAGCCAACATTAATACCAAAAATGGGCTTCATCGTTTCGCCCAGTTGTCCGGCCACGTGAAGAATCGTTCCGTCACCACCTAACACGACCAACAAATCCGCTTGCTCTCCAAGCTGGGCGATCGTGAGATCGGACTTCTTCCGAGCAATCGCGGCCGTGTCCTTCTCGATCAAAACCGCGATCGAAAAGCGCGCAAATTCCTCCGATACAGCCTTGACCAAGTCTGCAACGCCGCGCTTTCCGGTATGCGCGATTAGACCGATTGTTTTCGGAGGCATATGAAAAACTCCTGGTTTCCCTCTGTGCCCTGGATGGCGGACGGAACTACCCCGTTAACAGAGAGGCGCGCATCTTTTTTGGCAAAATTCACGATTTTTTGTGTCGCCTTCTCGTGCATCGCGAGATCACGCACTATTCCGCCCCGACCGACATCGGCACGCTGCAATTCGAATTGCGGCTTGATCAGCGCGAGGATCACACCGTTTGCAGTTACCAAGTCGATTGCGTTGGGCAAGATCAAAGTCAGCGAGATGAACGAAACATCGATGACGCAAATATGCACCGATTCCGGCACATCCGCTTGCGAGAGAAATCGCGCGTTTAATTTTTCGTACACGATAACGCGCGGATCGTTGCGTAGCTTCCACGCGATCTGGCCATAACCGACATCGATCGCGAACACTTTCGTGACGCCGCGTTGCAGCAAGCAATCCGTAAACCCACCGGTTGAGGCGCCGATATCCATGGCGACCTTGCCACTGACATCGATGCGGAAGTGATCCAGCGCGCCCGCCAATTTCAATCCGCCGCGACTAACGTATGGAGGGGCGGATTCTACTTCGATCGTCACCGTGGGTGCGACCAGAAGCGAGGATTTCATCGCGATGCGATCGTTCACTTTGATTTCACCGGCCATGATCGCGCGCTGTGCTTGTTCACGGCTAGCGAAAAGTCCCTTTTTCGTCAGCACCGCATCGAGTCGCGATTTTTTCGCCATGGCTACTTAAATGTGGGAGCGGCCTTAGTGCCGCGACATCTTAGCATCGGGGCGCTAAGGCCCCTCCCATATTTTAGAGTGGTTGAGGCAAACTTCGAGGATCTCCGTTCAACTGCGCTCCACTCATTCATCCATTGACTCTTCGCTTAACAACTTCTCCACCGAAGCCAGATCCTCCGCCGACGCGCGGCGGCGCTGATATTTTCGAAAAATAACGTCGCGCAGCTCGCGCAAATCCTCGAGCAAAGGACGATCGTAATATGTCCAGCGCTCGTCGTCCGCGTGTTTGGCCTGAAAGCGCCAGACGCCGCCGAACTTCGTCACGCGCACTTCACGCTTGCGGCCGTCATCATCCTTTTCTGTCCATATGTGTTGACTGCGCATCGGGCCGCAATCTTACATAACAATCTTGAAAGACGCAGCGAGATTGCTCGCCTACTTAGCCGTGACGTTGCTTATCGGCGCGTTGCTCGCACCGATTTTGTTCTGGTCGGCGCAGTGGCTGGCCGCGCACAACATTCTTCCATTTCTCGCCGCTTACGATTTCGAAAAATTCTTCCACCGCGCGCTGCTCGTCGCGGCGATCGTATTGCTCTGGCCGCTTCTTCGAGCGTTACACATCAAAAATTGGAGCGAGCTCGGACTCGCTCCCAACCACCACCGCTCGCGCGACATCCTCGCGGGTTTTTTGCTCGCAACTATTCCCCTGCTCTGTTGCATCGCGATTTTGCTGCTCACAGACGGTTACTCGATCCGTAACTCGATTCGCTGGTCGGGAACGAGCGGCATAGTGATCGCGAGTCTGTTCGTACCGCTAATCGAGGAGTTATTTTTTCGCGGCCTGCTTCTTGGAATCTTATTGCGAAGCGCATCACGCCTTTCAGCGATCGTTTCTGTTTCCGCGATCTTCGCGATTCTTCACTTTCTGAAAGCGCCAGAAGAAACTGGCGCAACAGTCACCTGGATATCCGGATTTCTTTCCGTCGCTCATTCATTCGATCAATTTCACGAACCGTTTCTAGTCCTCGGCGGTTTTACAACCTTGTTCCTTCTCGGCTGCATTCTCGCCGATGCGCGCATTCGCACGCGATCGCTCTGGCTCCCCTATGGTCTACACAGCGGATGGATTTTTGCCGACGGGATCTTCAACATCCTCGCGCGACGAGCGCAGATCGACTCGCCCTGGATAGGTAAAAGCTTGCTCATCGGAATCGTGCCGCTTAGCGTCGGGCTCCTGACCTGGGTGCTCGTGCGCGCCTGGTTAAATCATGTCGCCTCTCGCGCAACTTGAACCGCTTCGCGCGCTCGTTTCACTCTTTTATCCGCCGCTTTGCGTCGTTTGTTCTGCCGACGTCGCCGCCGAAAAATATCTTTGTGTAGAATGCGAGGAGAAAGCACCGCGCATCAAACCACCGTTTTGCGAAAAATGTTCGGAACAATTTGCCGGTGCGATCACCGGCAATTTCACCTGTGCGAACTGCGCGCATCGCCGCCTTTATTTCGACGCGGCGGTTTCCTCTTATCGAAGCCGTGGCATCGTGCGGAAGATTGTGCACCAGTTTAAGTACGGCCGGCAGTTTCACCTGCGCTATCCACTTGCCGATTGGTTAGGCGAAACAATCCACGATCCCCGCCTGCGCGATCGTCGTTTCGATATTCTCGTGCCGGTACCGCTACACCCTGCGCGCGAACGCGAGCGCGGTTTCAACCAGGCACAGTTGTTAGCGGAATTATTGAGCGCGAGAATTTCTGTGCCGGTCCGGCCCGCGCTCGAACGTATCCGTTACACCACCACCCAAACTGCCTTCGACCGTGCCGAACGCATGGAAAATTTACGTGATGCCTTTCGTTTACGAAAAAAGATGCACGTGCAAGATTTGCGGGTGCTTCTCATCGATGACATCCTAACGACCGGCTCAACCCTGAGCGAATGCGCGCGGGTCCTGAAAAAAGCCGGTGCAATCTCTGTTCACGCGGCCACAGCCGCGCGCGCTTAACATGGCCATCTTCAAAAAACCCGCGATCAAAGCGCAACAGCGCAAAAGACGCGAGATTCCGCAGGGGCTCTTTCAAAAATGCCCGGGCTGCAACGAAGTCATCCACGAAATCGAGCTCAACGAAAACCAGCGCGTGTGTCCGCGCTGCGACTATCACTTTTCGCTCTCGGCAAAAGACCGGATCGCCGGCCTGCTCGACCCGGAAACGTTCGTTGAAACCGACGCAAGCTTGAGCTCAATCGACACGCTGAAGTTTCAAGGCATGGCTTCCTACAAGGATCGATTACGCAAATATCAGGACAACACCGGGCTGGTTGACGCGGTCTTGAGCGGGCATGGGTTGATCGAAGGCTACAAAGTTGCAATCGCAGTCATGGATTTCAGTTTCCTTGCTGCGACCATGGGCTCGGTCGTCGGCGAGAGGATTACGCGCACGATTGAATACGGCACCGCCAATCGCGCGGCAGTCATTATCGTCTGCGCTTCCGGCGGTGCACGCATGTACGAAGGGATGTTGAGTTTGATGCAAATGGCGAAGACGAGCGGCGCGCTCGCGCGTCACGCTGAAGCAAGACTTCCTTATATTTCGGTCCTGACCGATCCGACCACTGCGGGGGTGATGGCGAGCTTTGGCTCGTTAGGCGATGTCATTATCGCGGAACCAGGCGCGATGATTGGATTCGCCGGACCGCGCGTGATCAAAGAGACGACGCATCAGGATTTGCCGGAAGGTTTCCAGACAGCGGAATTTCTGGAAGAGCACGGTCTGATTGATGCAATTGTTCATCGCAAGCGAATGCGTCCGCAGATCAGCCAATTCCTCAGTTATTTTTCCACCGCGCAGTGAAAGTGGGAGGGGCCTCCGTGCCGCGACCTTCTCCATCGTACAAAGAGTCGCTCGCCTGGCTCTACGGCACTCAGCGTTTCGGGATCAAGCTCGGCCTGGAAAATGTGCAGCGCCTATTTGCCGCGCTGAAGTTATTTGAAGCTCCTTGGCAGCCGAAGATCATTCACGTCGCCGGGACAAACGGCAAAGGTTCCGTGTGCGCCATGATCGATTCCATATTGCGCACGCAAGGTTATCGCACCGGCCTCTTCACCTCCCCTCACCTCGTTACTTTTCGCGAACGAATTCAGATCAATGGCGAAACGATTCGTGAAGACGAAGTTGCGATTGGCCTAACGAATATTCGCGATCTCATCGCGAACTGGGATCCTCATCCCACTTTTTTTGAAATCATAACGGCGCTCGCATTACTTTATTTTCGAGAACGCGAGGCGGAATTCATCGTTCTCGAAACCGGCATGGGAGGTCGCCTCGATGCTACCAACGCGACACGGCCGATCGTGTCAGTCATCACGCCAATCGATCTCGATCACCAAAAGTGGCTGGGCAACACTCTCAGTGAAATCGCCGGTGAAAAGGCCGGTATCATCAAACCGAAAACGCCTGTCGTTTCAGCGTTGCAGCTACCTGCGGCAGAAGCGGTCGTTCGCGCGCGCGCCCGGGATTGCGATGCGCCGCTACAATTCGTTAGGGAAAATTACCCTGGTGGCGTCGCGCTCGGCGGCGGGCATCAGCAGCAAAACGCCGCGCTTGCCATCGCGGCTTTGCGCGCAGCCGAGTTTGCCATCGCCGAAGAATCGATTGCACGTGGATTGGCTTCAGTGAGTTGGCCTGCACGATTTCAATGCTGGGACGAACAGATCATCATCGATGGCGCGCACAATCCCGCTGGGGCACGGATTCTTGCAGAAACCTGGCAGAAGGTTTTTCCGGGCCAGCGGGCCAACATCATTTTAGCCGTGCTGCAAGATAAAGACGTTGCTGGCATTGTTCGCGCGCTATTTCCCATAACACAGCGATTTCTCTTGCCGAAGATCCGCACAGCGCGCGCGTTACCTCCTGAGGAATCGGCAGCGATCGTCGAATCTGAAACCGGTAGGGCGCGACGGCCCGTCGCGCCGAAGACACCAATTCGCGTTTGCCACAATTTTCCCGACGCGCTCGTCGAAGCGCGCGCTCACAAAGAAAGAATCCTCATCACCGGATCCCTGCATTTCGCAGGTGAAGCACTCGCTTATTTGCAAGGCGTTCCCGCCGCCTACGAAGAATGCTCCCAGTAATTATGGAGCTTTTTGTTGATCAGAATTCGCGCGGTAGACTACGATGGCAGATCGCTTCCAAGCAAATGAAGCAAACTGCACCAGTCAAAGAACAGCAGACCGTCACCGCGGGAGGCAAGACGATCGGAAAACAGATTAAAGATCTGGTCATCCGCCCGGCATGCACGCACGCGGATCGGCGCGGAGAACTCGTCGAAATTTACAATCCGGCTTGGAAGATTCATCCGGCGCCGATGGTCTATGCATATCAGGCTTCGATTCGGCCGAAAGAAATCAAAGGCTGGGTCGTTCACAAAAAGCGGGACGATCGCATTTACACGTGTCTTGGGGTGATGCGGTGGGTCTTTTATGATCTGCGCGAGAAATCGCCCACCTATCAGTTGCTCAATCAATTCACTTTCAGCGAGCGCAATCGCGTGCTCTTGATTATTCCTGCCGGCGTTTGTCACGCGGTGCAGAACGTTGGCGAAACCGAAGCCATTTTTATTAATCTGCCGACACGGCCGTACGATCATGTCGATCCGGACAAATATCGTCTGCCGCCCAGGAACGATCTGATCCCGTTCGATTTTGACGATCCGACGAACTGGTGAAATGGCGGACGCTTCGGATAGTCCGCTGGTTACCGTCGTCTGCTCTACGTTCAACAGCAAAGCGACCCTGCGCTTCGCGCTTCGCAGCGTGCTCAATCAGGATTTCGCCAACTTCGAAGTTCGCGTCATGGGCGACGGCTGCACCGACGGCAGCGAGCAGATCGTCACCGAACTCAGTGATTCGCGATTACACTGGTTCAATTTTCCGAAAAACACCGGCACGCAAAGCGAGCCGAACAATGAAGGAATGCGCCGGGCAAGCGGGAAATACATCGCCTTCATCGGCCACGACGATCTGTGGATGCCATGGCATTTGTCGAAACTCGTTAGGTACATAAAAGAAACTGGCGCGGATATTACGCACGATTTGGTTGCCAACATCGCGCCAATAGGTGTTCACGGGGTCTATGGGCCGCCGCATGAACGTTCGAGTTACACCCGAACGTATTTCCCGACCATGTCGTGGTTGCATCGCCGCGCGCTTCCCGACGAGATTGGTTTCTGACGTAACGCCAACGACCTCGGTTGGCAGATCGATTTTGATTTTTCGCAGCGGGCAGCGAGAGCTGGGAAGAAAATCTCCTTTTTGCACTCGTTAGGCGGACTCAAATTTCATTCCGCACTTTGGAGGATTTACGCGCGACCGGGCATTCCACCGCAAGAGGAATGGCTCGATAAGATTTTGCGTGACCCGCAACACCTTACCGAAACAATTCTCAACACGGCTGCGGCGCAGTACGGGCAAGTCTACCAGATGCACGACCGGAGACCGCCGTTCGGTTTTGCGTTAACTCAATGGAGGGACGTGAGCAAGGAACTGCTCAAAGCCTCTCTGCGCGATTTAATTAATATCTACGGCGCCGAGCGCTGGCCGATCAAAAAAATAGCCGCGCGACGTTTGCGTCGTCTGCGATCCAAACAACGACTCGTTAGGGGCCTTCGCTCTCTCGAAGAGAGTGGACTCTGAGTCTGGGGAGCGCACGCGCCCCGCGTGCTGTCGATGGCGCCCCGCCATCGCGAACTTTTTTTTGGGAGAGAACATTACCAGCGAAGATTGTTTCGGCGAGGCGCCGAAACCCGCACGCGAGGGCGCGTACCGCCGCTACAAAAGCCGAGTCAATTCTTGCGCGTGAAATCGAAGCGCGAAATTTCTTTTTTGTCGTTCTTCAAATAAGTCCATTCCTCGATGTGATGGTTGGGGCCGTCCAGGATGAACGTTACTTGATGCATGTGGCCGACCTCAGGCTTGATATTCGTGCCGTCCTTGAATGCAAAAACGAGACGATTGCGCTCGCCGTCCATGACGAGCACCATGCGCGGCTGGTTGTGCGCCGCGCAATAGTGCGTGGCCATGAGCGTGTCGCCGTCCATGTGAAACATCGTCACCATTTCATTCGGCGTCCCCTCCTCCAGCCAGGCCGCGAGGGCTGAGCCGTCGGCGATCGATTGGAAACGAGCGTTAGTCGGAAGTTCCTTTTCGCCTTCTTTCACCATGCCCTTCCACGAACCGATGAGTGTCTTCATTTTCTCGAACGCTTCATTCTTTTCGTTTTTGGATGATTCGTGTTTCGATTCCTCTTCGGCGAATGAGATGCAGCAGCCGAGAATGAAAGTTATGAGGACGTAGGCAGCTCGGGTCGGCGTCATTTCCCGTGAATATTAGAACCGGCCGTTTGCGCAAAGCCGAAAATACAGTGTCGACGCATCGTTTATTGCCGCGACCCATAAACTGCAGGATGCGGCCATCGGTTTACGCATTGTATTTAGCGTTTGCCTTGCCGCCGTCATTTTCGGCGGACTCTGCGTTATAAAAAAACGGCGAGAACTCTTTGGACGCGATCCGGACGTCACGGCAGATACTTGGGGCGGCACGCAATTTGCGCATATGGCAAGTGATCCTTGTCTGGATTCTGGCGATGGATTTATTGATTACGATGCTGCTGCGGCTCTAGGCATTTCTTCTTGTAGCGGCGCTCTATGAGCGTCGCACATATTTCTTATCGCCAGCCTAACGAGCTTGGCCTGGCCATGCAAAATAATGCGACGGTCATAGACCGCCGCTACAAAACCATTTCACTTCTGGAAAAGCGACCAAATCGCAGCCACGGTAGCGGCGATTTGAAACTGCCGTTTAGTCTTTTCCTCGCGCTCCGCTATCTCAAACCGAAGCGCACGTTTCTTTCCATTATCACGCTAATCTCGATCATCGGCGTGACACTCGGCGTGACGGTGTTGATTCTTGTCATCTCCGTCATGACCGGATTCGACCGCGAGCTGCAACAAAAGGTTATCGATTTCGATGCGCACATTCTCGTCAGCACAGAAGATGTGATGCGCGATTGGCGCGATGTGACAGTGAAATTGCGCAATACGCCGGGCGTCGTCGCGACGGCGCCGTTCATTCAAGGGCCGGTCATTGTTGAATTTCAAAATCGCCGCCTCGCCCCGATGATTCGTGGAATCGCTCCGCAGGAAGAGGAAGAGGTGATCCCGCTGCGAAAATTTATCGTGCGCGGCAAGCTCGATCTCGAAGGCGATTCCACCGTGCTCGGAATCGAACTCGCACGAAAATTACAGATCGATGTCGGCGACAAGGTCACGGTCTATTCGCCCGGCAACCTGAACGAAATCCTCAACGGCATAAAAAAACTCGAGAACGTAAAGGGCGACGAAGAGAAAAAGGCGATCGACGAATTGCGCGACGTGATTTTGCCAAAGGAGTTAACCGTCACCGGCATCTACGAAACCGGCCATTATTTGCACGACTCCGAATTCCTGCTCGTGCCGATTTACGTCGGTCAGGAATTGTACGGACTCGGCGATGCGCTGCACGGCATCACCGTCAAAACCAACGATCCGTTTCACGCAGCGGAGGTGAAAGAATCGATCCAGCGATTCCTTAAACCACCAGAGTACGTGCAGACCTGGCAGGACATGAACAAACAATATTTCGAAGCGATCCGACTGGAACGAAATGTCATGTTCTTCCTGCTTTTCTTCATCGTCGTCGTTGCCGCATTCGGAATCATGAGCACGCTCATTACCGTGACGGTGCAGAAGCGACGCGAGATCGGCATCATGAAAGCGATCGGCGCCAACATCTGGCAAATCGTCTGGGTCTTTCTCGGTCAGGGAATCGTCGTCGGATTATTCGGAACGCTCACCGGACTTGGTCTCGGCATGACCTTGATCCGTTATCGCAACGAATTCAGTCACTGGCTGGCGAGCGTTCTCCACGTCGAAATCTTCCCACGCGAGGTCTATCAATTTTCGTCAATTCCCGCCGAAGTAATTCCGCTCGATGTTGTGAAGATTTGCATCAGCGCGTTCGTCATTTGCTCGTTCGCGGCGCTCATCCCCGCTTACTTTGCGGCGCGCCTGGACCCGGTAAAAGCGCTCCGCTACGAATAGGAAGCCACCTTTCGCTTGTAGCGGCGGTCTCTGACCGTCGCATTATTCCCGGGCGGGCGATAACTTGTTCCAAACGTCGCAACCTTCCCCGCGATTAATGCGACGCTCAGAGAGCGCCGCTACAAAAAAACCTATTCGCTTCGCGCGATCCACGCCGGTTTGTCCGCCGGAAATTATTTTCAGTGGACTAGTCGAGCTTCGGTTTGTAAATCGCGCCGACGATTGCACCAACGATGACGAATTCGATCAATCCGCCGACGATCCACATGCCCAGAATCTTTGTCGTGAGCGGTTGAACAGCAAAGCGGATCAGATCTCCGCCGATGCAGAGAAGCGCCAGGAACAATCCCAAACGTACTCCGCCAGCCACCCCACTTCCGGCAAAACCCCGGCAGTAGATCGCAACAACGGAAAACGCGATCACGACATGGCCAACGATAAGGATCCAGAAATGGTTGTTAAAGTCTGCATCCGCCCGCCAGAGGCTGGCCGTCTCCATGTAGGCGCTCTTCATCAGCATCCCGTGCCAGACAAATTCGAAGAAGAAGATGAAAACGAACGCCGCAAGGAACGCGAAGAAACATCGTTTGTTCATGGCGCTTTTGTAATCGACGGAATAACGCGCTGTCGATGCAAAATCGCCATACCTAAGGGGTTGTCATTTCGAGCGAAGTCGAGAAATCTCTTAGTGTTAGTCTGAACGCTTCATCCATGAACATTCAAAAACGTATTTCCGTTGCGCGCGTTAGCCTCGCCGCAGTTCTTACCCTTTGTTCGACGTTTTCGAATCTGGCCAGCGCGCAGATCGATCGTATTACCGGAAAGAATTTCGCGACACACTCTGAAGTGCTCGCGCGACACGGGATGGTTTGCACGAGCGTGCCCGCGGCAACGCAAGTGGGCGTTGAAATTTTGAAACGCGGCGGGAGCGCGGTTGATGCGGCGATCGCCGCGAATGCGACGCTCGGCCTGATGGAGCCGGTTTCAAACGGAGTCGGCGGCGATCTCTTTGCGATCGTTTATAGCGCAAAAGAAAATAAACTTTACGGCATCAACGGCAGCGGCCGCTCGCCGCTCGGCTTGAGCTATGAGCAACTGAAAGTGGAGCTCGCAAAACTGAAACGCGAAACCATTCCGCCGACCGGCATGTTGCCGATCAGCGTGCCGGGAACAGTCGATGCGTGGGCCGAGCTGCACAAAAAATTCGGCAAATTGAAACTGGGCGAAGATCTAGCACCGGCGATTCATTATGCCGAGGAAGGTTTTCCGGTAACGGAGTTGATCGCTTTTTATTGGTCTTTCGGTCCGCGTATATATAAAGGGCTGCCTGGCGCTTTTTCCGAAACTTACACGCTCGACGGCAAAGGCCGCACGCCGTCGAAGGGCGACATCTTTAAGAATCCTGCGTTAGCCAACACGTTGCGCTTGATTGGCGAGAACGGGCGCGACGCTTTTTATAAAGGCGAGATCGCAGATAAGATCGACGCCTTCATGCAGGCAAACGGCGGTTACCTGCGCAAAATCGATTTCGAAAAGCATACGAGCACATGGGTCGATCCAGTCTCGACGAATTATCGGGGCTACGACGTTTTCGAATTGCCGCCGAACGGTCAGGGTATCGCCACCTTGCAAATGTTGAACATCCTCGAGGGCTTTGATTTGAAAGCGCTGGGCCGTAATTCACCTGAAGCGCTTCACGCCATGATCGAAGCGAAAAAGATTGCGTGGGCCGACCGAGCAAAGTTTTATGCCGATCCCGCGTTCGCGAAAATTCCGCTCAAAGGTTTGCTTTCGAAAAGTTACGCCACCGAGCGCCGCAAACTGATTGATCCGAATCACGCCGCGAAGAACGTGGTGGCTGGAAATCCCGTGGTCGATCAGGGCGACACCATCTACATGTGCACCGCCGATGATGCAGGCAACATGGTCTCGCTCATTCAAAGCAACTACCGCGGCATGGGCAGTGGCATCGTGGTGCCTGGGCTTGGCTTCATGTTCCAGGATCGCGGCGAACTTTTTTCGATGGAACCGAATCACGCCAACGTTTTTGCGCCAGGCAAACGTCCCTTCCACACCATCATTCCTGGCTTCGTCATGAAAGACTCCAAACCGTGGGAAGCGTTCGGCGTCATGGGCGGCGGCATGCAACCGCAAGGTCACGTGCAAGTGCTCACCAATCAGATCGATTTTGGATTGCACGTACAGGAAGCGGGCGACGCATCGCGCTGGCAACATGAAGGCGATAACGAACCGACCGGCGAAAAGATGACTGAGAGTGGCGGTTACGTTGAAGTCGAGAGCGGCATTCCGTACGAATCTGTGCGCGAACTAAAGAAACGCGGGCACGACGTGCGCTTCGACGTCGGCGGTTATGGTGGCTACCAGGCTATCAAGGTTGAATTGCATGACGGCCAACGCGTTTACGTCGGTGCGAGCGAATCGCGCAAAGACGGACAAGCCGCGGGCTATTAGCCCGGGTAGGGCGGCGCGTCTCGCGCGCCTAACGAATCATCTCGATTCGTTTCCAAAAGCAGAAGCCGCGCGAGACGCGCGGCTACACGGACGAGACGCCCGCACTACCCAGCTATGCTTCGCGCCAAAACAATTCGTTAGGCTTTGCTTGATGCCTTGAGGATCGACTAATCCCTCGCTCTTATTTTACATGTGATGCGGCACGCGCTTCTTCATCACCGCCGGCTTGATCGAAGACGGTGGCAGATGGTTCAACGAAGGAACCTTCGTGCCTTTAATATGATCGAACGGAACCGTCTGCGCGAATGTCGGCAGGTTATTCTTGCGCACCTGCGTCGCCGCTTCGAAGCCCGACGCGAGTTTGATTAATTTAGGCTCGCTGAATGCCGTTCCGAAAAAGCTGATGCCAAGCGGCACCCCATGCACCATTCCCGCCGGGACCTGCACGATCGGATAACCTTCTGCTGCCGCCAGGCCCGATGTCCCAAAGATGAAGTGATCGCCGTAGATCAGATCGGTCGCCCAAGCGGGATTATCGGTCGCCGACACCACGGCATCGAGATGGAAGTCGTTAATAGCCTTGTCGATTCCATTTATTCCCGCGTCGCGATCGATCGCGAGGGCCTGGTTGTAAGAAAAACCAAAGTTCGGATCGACGAAGTCCGGATCAGGATTGAGGCTCTGCGAAAGTTCAAAGATATCCTGATTAAAAAACGGCATCTCGACATCCGCGTGGGCGTTATTGAAATCAATCGCGGTCTGAAGTGTTCCGCCCGCCACCGGCACGCCAACACGGGTCGCGAAATATTTTGCAACATCAAACTTGAATTCGTAGAGCAACACGAAGAACTCACCGTCAGGCGATGGAAAGGTGAAACCTGCGGCGTCGAGATCGATCACGGTTGCGCCCGCCGCCGTGAGCTTGTCCACCGCTGCCTCGAACGCATCGAGCACCGGCTGCGGTGTAGTCACATTCTGGAATCCATTTAATCCCGCGCGCGTCAGACCGAGCCGGGCACCTTGAAGACCGTGCGCATTCACGAACTGCGTGTAGTCGCTGGGAATATTGGTAGGACGCGGTTTGCCCGTTCCCTGCCAGCCTAACGGAACACCACCCGTCGCCGCGTCGCGTCCGTCAAAAGTTTTACTTTGTATCACACCCAATACCGCGGCTGCATCCGCCACCGTTCGCCCGTGAGGGCCGACGGTGTCCTGCGTGTGAGCGATCGGAACCACGCCGGCACGACTCGTTAGGCCAACTGTCGGCTTGATTGCGGCCACACCGTTCGCGTTACCAGGACAGACGATGCTGCCGTCGGTCTCTGTGCCTAACGAGACCGCCGCAAAGTTTGCTGACGTAGCCGCACCCGAACCGGCACTCGAGCCGCAAGGATTGCGATTGATGCCGTAAGGATTGTTCGTTTGTCCGCCGCGGCCCGACCAGCCGCTGATCGATTCGAATGAGCGGAAGTTCGCCCATTCAGACAAATTCGTTTTGCCGAGAATGACTGCGCCGCCTGCGCGCAGTTTGGCGGCGACCGTGGAATCCTTCGGCGCCGGTTTGCCGACGAGCGCGAACGAGCCGGCGCTTGTCTGCATTTTGTCGCCCGTGTCGATATTATCCTTCAACAGAATCGGGATGCCATGGAGCGGACCGTGCACGTGGCCGTGGCGGCGGTCGTTGTCAGCGGCTGCCGCCAATTTTAGCGCGTCCGGATTCAATTCGATCACGGAATTGACCCCGGGTCCGTGTTGATCGAGCGCAATGATGCGCGCGATATATTCGAGCGTCAGCTGCACAGAAGTCAACCGGCCATGGGCCATATCCGATTGGAGTTGGGCCACGGTCGCTTCATTATGTCGGTCAAGAATACCGTGATGGTGATCGTTGTCGTTGTCCTCTGCCCATACCGACAACGTAAAAACAGTGCAGGATAGAATAAAAAGAATTTTTTTCATAGTTCGCGCCTCCTTGAAGGAGGCGTTTTAGCAAGCCGCGCGAATCAAGCCAAGCGAAAAGTTTTAGTTTTGGAAGCGGCAGGCTCCTCATCCTTTAGTGTTGTTCCATCACCCGACGCTCGAATCCAAAGCGACAGTCATCACGTGCGCATTTGCGCGATTGTTTAAGTTTGCCTGCCTCAAGACGAATTCTCATTAGATCATCCGGTATGGAGTCAGGCATTTCCTCTCACAATGGTAAAACCTCGGAATGGAATTGGTATAATGTTTCAGAGAGGGTTAAGTAATAGGACTTTTCACATGAACGATTCGTCCCCGTCAGAAGCAGTAGTGCGAGCGTTGAAGAGGCTAACTGTCGCGATCTGGGTATTGATTGCTATTACCACGATCCAGTTGCTGTTCGGACTGTTCGTCACACTTTTTCCAGCCGCCGTCGCCAGGCACTTCGCTGCTCAATCGTCAGATTTTTCGTCCGCACCGCCTATTGATTAGAACCGTGACTTCTACAACTGGCCACTCGAGAAGCAGATCGGCGCCGCGAGTGTAATTGCCGTCGGCAAAATGAAACTAGAGGACAATACCTATAAGTGCATTATCGCGGAAATTCTAAAGCAGAGTCCCAACACAACCTTCTACTACAAGGTTGGCGATGAATATCGCCAGGGAAACCATGCCGCCAAACCCGGTAACGATTATGTTGATGGCCAGCTCTTGTTCTTCGTTGGGTCGCCGGCGGAATTCCGCTATTCAGTTAGTTTCTCAGGCGATCGCGTCACGGCCCTTGGAGACATGCCGTTGGACGTTCTACGGCAAATGATCCATAAGCAAAACGCATCGGAACCGAAAACGCCTCACGGTTAATTGGAAACCACCCCTCCAGATTTTTTCCGTTAACCCGCGGCCATTTGCCGTTCCTTGTATCAAGCGCCCTATTCGTTAGGTTCGTTCGCGACAACCATTAAGGCGGCAGCGCGGTGCCCGATTTAACTTTTACCGCCGAAACATCCGTCCCATTGATGGCACCATTCGCATTCACATCCTCTCGGAAGTTCGAGGCGGTGACTGCCTGCCCTGACTGCACTTTGGTCTGAGTAATATCAGTGGAACTTACCGAGCCGTTACCTGAGGTATCGCCAGCCAGAACTCCCATCGGAACCATGATACTACCGAGGTTGGTTCCATCGCTCGCGTTCACATCCGCGAGCGTAACACCGAGTCTCTGCGCGTTTGTCACCCCAGTAAGGTTGATGGTAACCACCGCGCCACTCACGCTGAAGCTGGCGACGCTCCCAGTGCCCGATGTCACCGATACCGCGCCAACCGTGACGGGGTTGGCAAAGGTAACCACGATCTGATGCGCACCCACGACTGGGCCGGTGCGATCTTCTACCCCGACGGCCCCTCCGAGCGGTACCAGAGGTAGATTAATATCGAAGGTAACCGCCCCACCGTGGACCTTTCGAGAGACGGCGCTTAACAATGTCGGCGGGCAGCTACTGGGGCTGTAGGTAACTTTTAATCCGCTCGTCAGGGTGCCTGCGCTGCAGGAGAATTGGGTGGCTGGGCCAGTGGCACTCTGCTGCACGCCGCTTTCTTCTTGCAGGCCATTATCAGCAGTCGAGCCATAAATGACTTCAAAGGTCTGTGTGGCCTCAAAGAGACGCACTTCAAAATTGGCCGTGCCGCTCCCGCTGAAGTAAGCAGTACGCCATTCGATGTTGAAGACGCGGTTTGGCGCGACGCCGCTAACCGAGGTGAAGATGCCACTGCCCGCTCCTACATCTGTCCGCAGGTCGCCCTGATACGCCATGATCGCCATCCCTAAATTCACATCCGGCAGCGGGCAACTTCTGCCCAGATAAGCCGTGTTGCCAGTGAGCTGCAAATTGCCGTTCGAGCTGACCTGGGCGCTGGTAAAGGTCGTTCCGTAGAGTGTGACCGGGAATGGCAAGGTGATAGCCGTTGTGCCATCGTCGAAGTGGTTGCCTATGTCTGTGGTACCCGGCACGATCACGTTACCCGCCGAAGTAGTAGTGCTATACACAGTTGTGCAACCGGGGCAGACAATAGTCTGGGATTCTACGGTGTTGGTATCGCTCGATCCGTTATACCCGGCTACAACCAGGAGGCGGCCGTTGATCGCCGTGCCCCCCGCGAAAGAGTGCGGAACGTTCGTGTTCGAACCACTCGTCCAGCTATTGCTGCCAATATCATAGATGTAGGTAGTGTTGTAGCTCGCGGATGGTCCCGGAGACGCGACCAAGCTGGCAGAGCCCTTCTGTGCACCTTCGGGACGAAACGGATTTCCGCCTCCGACCATATAGGTCCGGTTCCCGATCGCGGCCCCTACCGCCTCATACACAGCCACGGGCGCGGCCGCCATGCTGCTCCAAGTATTGTTGATGATATCGTAGCGGTTGTGCAGAGTGGACCCAGCGCCGCCGCTCCAACTTCCTACCAGGTAGATAAACTGCCCGGCGATGCTGGTAGCGCTGCCAGCCATTGCCGCCGGGATATTCGCCCGGGTGGTATTCCAAGTGTTAGCCACCGGGTCATATTCCCAAGTCTGGTTCGTTTCGGTGAAGCTACCATCAAAGCCACCGATGACGTAAATTTTTCCATTGGCGCGATAGTAGGCCACGTTAGGAAAGTAACGTGGCCCAGGCATGGGGGCTACAGTGGTCCAGGCATTCGTGCCGACGTCATATCTGTAGGTTGTGCTAAGCACATTCGTTTCATCATAGCCGCCGAAAACATAGAAGGAGTTGGTATTGGCGGCATACGTCTCGCGCGCATCGCGCAAGGCGACGGGCAAGGGAGGGAGGGCGGTCCAAGTGTCAGCGACCGGATTGTAACGGTAGAACCCGTTGGTGTCCGCCGCTCCGGTGAAGCCGCCGGCCGAATAGGCGAAGGTGCCATCTGTTCCCACCGCGGGAGACTCAAGCGTGGCCGGGTAGGGTGCCTTAATAAGCCAGGAGCCGGGCGTACAGGCGAGGATAGGTACTTTATCGAAGAATACGTCCTCCTGCGGTGAGCCGCCGACCAAGACGCGCCCATCGGTCCAGGTGTGATAGGCGAAAGTGCCGTTGCCGTCGTTGCTGAAGGCGCTGCGGTGGTATATGCCAACGTAGGTTGTTTGGACGTTACCATCAGGCTGCAATGGTTTAGGAAAGATCACGTCGCTGAGCGCCATCTCACTCCCCCAGGTCGTTCCATTGTTGAGCGAAGCGCGACCGAAGCGTTCCAAAGCATCGGTGCTGGTATTGCGCTCATCGTTCCAACTAACGAACACGTTACCCGCTGTGTTGACCGAGAGCGAAGGGCTCCACTGCGCGCGGGTGGTCGCGTCTGTATTTAACTGCAAGGGGGCCGACCAAGTCAGGCCGTTATCGGTCGAGCGGACATAAAAAATATTACCGGGATCGCCGCCCGCTCCGGCGCAATAAGCGTGATGGACTACGCCACCGGGGCCGACCGCAGTCTCGCCCCACCCCATCTCCCGCCAGTAACCGGCGACTGGTGCGTTGTACATGCCAGCGAAATAACCGTTCACACTTCGGCCAGGTGCGAGAAAGGTTGGTCCCTGCGCGATCGGCGTGCTCCACGTTACTCCGCCATCGGTCGAGCGGTGGATGAAATTCTGGCGCGGCCCGCTAAGTCCCCCGCCGCCTTCGTCCAGCGTTTGCGCAAAGACGGTGCCATCGGCGCCGAGGCTGCCGGTCACCTTCCAGGCGCGGCGGAAGCTCGTAGAATAAATTGTGGTCGGCGCACTCCAGGTAGCGCCATCATCAGTGGAGCGCGTTAGTTGGACCGCTCCGGCACTGACGTTAAAATCATTGTATAGCACATACTGCCTGCCGTAGAAGGCGCTGGCCGGATTGTTGTCCACCCAGAGGGAGTTAATATCAGCCTGGCTCGTGTTAGCAGCGCAACTTCCATTACTCCAAGTGATGCCGTCAGGAGAGGTCCACATTCCGATGCCTTGTCCACCACACCGCGCCGCTAGAAAGCTTGTAAACCACTTGGCCGCGCGCATGCTGTAAACAACAGCAGGTTCGCCGTAGCACGCACCGCCAGTATTAAACTTGTAGGGCAGGCGCGTGAAGGTCGTGCCGCCGTCGGTAGAGGTGGAGACGCCGCAATAACTTATGGGACTAAGCGTGTCGCCGCTGGAATCGTCATAGAGGGAGACGACCGTGTTGCCGTGTCCCCACACCGCGCTAGTGCCCTGAGTGACTTGGGGGCTAGTTTCCACGCCGGTGATCACGTTAACATCGGAGCCGCCGTACGATAAGACGCTGTTCATCGCGCCAAACCCAAGTAAGGCCAGAAATAGGCCGAGCGAACAAAGAACCGAGATAATTAAGACGCGCAGAGTAAGGAAGCCGGATTGAGAAGCGGAGTTTCTTTTCATGATTACTGCCCTTTCTGCCGACAACGACGAGGCCCAAGCGTCCCGGCACTCCCCGAGGCTATCCAGCGGCCCGGACGGCGTCACGCTTATTTTTCGCGCCCCCACCGCGCCTGATTGCTAACCGCTGATCTGATCTCTGACTTCTGATAACGGATAACTCATAACCAATAACGCAATCCCATTCCTCAACCCGAAGCCTTGGACTAGCTCTCAACTTCTTCGTCTCTTCGCGCTTGACTTGCCAAAGCAGTCGCAGATAGAGTCGTCATCATGCCCCCAGAGTTTTGCTCGGATTGTTTCTCGCAGTGTCATTCTGTAAAACCGAAACGGGATAATAATCAGCGTGAGGAGGTGCTCATGAGAACAAAAAGCACACCTAACGAAAGGTCATTGTTAGGCAAGCTTCTTAGCGTGCTCCTGGGACTAACAGCAGCGGGAGCACTCTTGATTGCTCCTGGGTCTGCTCGCGGGCAAATCTTTGTCTCAAACTTCGGCAATGGCACAGTCGGCGAATATACCCTTTCCGGCGCGCCCATAAACGCCTCGTTCATCACGGGCTTGAATAGCCCGAGCAGCATCGCCGTTTCCGGAAACGATCTGTTTGTCTCGAACTATCTCAACGGAACAATCGGCCGCTACACCTCATCCGGAGCGACGGTGAACACCTCGCTTGTTACAGGACTGGATCATCCCGCATTTATCGCATTGTCCGGCGGAAATCTTTTTGTCGTGAGTCCCGGCATGCAGGGAGGAAATGATACCGGTGTCGTTGGTCTTTATACCACCTCCGGAGCGACCTTGAACGCTTCGCTCAGGATTGTCTTACCCAGTAGCACTCGCGGTATCTGGAGGGCATGTATTTGTCGCGAACTCCGGTAACGGCACAATCGGCGAATACACTCTTTCCGGAGCAGTAGTGAATCCTTTTTTTATCGCCGGCTTGATCACTCCTGTAGCCATCGCGATTTCTGGAGAAAATTTGTTCGTTCTCGATGGCGCCGGAAGGATCGGCCAATACACAACTTCCGGAGCAACAGTGAATGCCACGCTGGTCACAGGATTAAATAATGGACTAGGTCCGGCGGATCTTACCGTATTTGGAGGAAACCTGTATGTCGCCTATGACGGAGATAGAATCGGCGAATTTGACGCCACAACAGGGGCGCCGGTGAATGCGACGCTTATTTCAGGATTGGACCTGCCCTCGGGTGTTGTTGTGGTACCCGAGCCATCGACTTGGATGGTATTAACGGTGGGAGCTCTCGTCATCCTTATCTTCCATCTCGCAAGCTCAACCCGAACGCTGAAAAGTTGACGATCATCGTCGGATTGGAATTCGGGCGACGTCGCCGATCGAAGAAACGAGGCGATCAAACGGCTACAGTTCCTGAGCGCAGCTTATCCTATCAATTAACGCACCAGCCGCCGCTAGGCTTGTCATTTCGCGTTCGCGTTCCGCTACTCCTTGTCATTCCGAGCGAAGTGAAACGGAGCCGAGGAATCTCTCAACCTTCTTTGTTTCAGGACGACGCTTCTCTCCCATTTGATAGTAAGAGATGTTTCGACTTCACTCGACATGACATTCCGCAATCCGCATTTCGAATTTGACTCCCCACCAACCGAAAGGAGTAGTCACCATGTCCACGAACACCATCCGACTTCATCGTATCATCCGTGCCACGCCCGAGAAGATCTACCGGGCGTTCCTGGATGCGGATGCCAAGGCCAAGTGGCTTCCGCCGAACGGATTCACCGGTAAGGTCCACCATCTGGAGGCGAAAGTGGGCGGCACCTTTAAGATGTCGTTCACTAACTTTACCACCGGCGCGACTCATTCTTTTGGTGGAGAATATCTCGAGCTAACTCCGCACGAACGCATCCGTTACACCGACAAGTTTGACGACCCAAACTTGCCTGGCGAAATCCAGACGACAATTAACCTGAAGAAGGTCTCGTGCGGCACTGAGTTAAGCATTGTGCAGGAATGGGTGCCCGCAGCCATTCCACCGGAAGCCTGTTATCTCGGCTGGCAAGAGTCACTCATCCTACTCGCGAAGCTAGTCGAAGCTGACATTCCAGATTAGCCGCGGCGTCCAAGCGACCCACCGCCGTTGTAGCGGCGTTTGTGTCAAACGCCGAACTAAACAAACACGCGCTCGGCACAAGAGCCTCTACAACACAAACTGGGTTGACTTCATTACTAAGCCTGAATTCCTTAACAGACGTTATCGGTTAGCGAGCCCGATCTAAAAGGACGGCACAGACGCTCGATCCTTTTGCTCTTTGTTTAACTTCAATTGTTTTTCGTAGTCGCGCGCCATCGGCAGATCGAGTCGGACGATCAGGTTACTGCGCAACCAGAGGATCGCGCCGTCACTTCGTCGCCACATCTTTTGACCGGCAGCACCGCGTAATACGGCTTCGCTAACTTTCGCGAGACCCTTGTTAGGCGAGTCGACATTATCGTATACAATCTTCTGCCATGACATGCCAGTTGGAGTGTTAGCGGAAGCAATCGTTTGCAACTCGTAGTCTGTGATCGGCGCGATGGGCCGGTCTTTTTGAAAATCCATGCGCACGGCGGGACCATCCAACTGGAGGAAGGCGGCGCGAATTTTCCAACCTTGGTATTCGTAGCTGTGATGGATTGCTCCTTGGACAAGGGGAAAGTTCTTGTCCATGACTTTTGCGGCTGGCGTGTCTTTGGGCGAGCCGTATCGGTCTGCAAATTGAATGGCCGTTTCGCCGATCCGTGCATCGGCTACGGAACAACCGACGATCGTGATGAGAAAGGTTCGGAGGATTTTCATGCGACTGTTAGAAGCAGCCATCATTCCTAGCGAATGGTGCGCGCCGGAGATCTGCCAGGAGCCTGGCTCCCGACCAGGAAATTAGCTATTGCTGGAAAGTAGCCGCTGATGGTCCGGGGCAGGTGCGGGTCTCGGTTGTCGAATTGTTGGTGTTCGCATCGCTGCGCAAAGTCCAGCACTCACCGAGCGTGGAGCAATAACAAATCTCGACCGCCACGCGTTCGCGGTCTTTGTTCATCTCGGCCCAGAGCGGCTCGGACTTGTCGAAGGTAAGCGGTGCGCCATTAAGATTGTGCGGGACAAGGATGTTCATGGATTCGCCAGCTGAGAGCACGTGACCGGTCATGGTACTCTCGGAAAAACTATGCTTCCCTGGTCCGAGCAGTTTCTGGAGCGCTTCGTACCAGTTGACGACCGGCTGGCCATCCACCGTGACCCGAACATGCCGAATGATCGCGGGACCCACTCCCTTATTATCGAGCGTGAAACGAATCTCCGGCTCGTTGCTGGTGTTGTATTCGAGGATCGGCCACACCGCCGCCCGGACCTGCTGGCGCTGCATGTAAGCGGTGTAACCGGAAAGGCACAGCGCACAGACTCCAACCAGCGTAGCGATGACCGCGTCGTATCGGCTGGCGACGCGGGTTCCCTGCTGTTCCGGCACGAGACGATGCTAGCTCCGACCCGGCATAGCTCAAGCACTCTGGCTTTCTTCCACAGATTGCACTCTGCTTATTGGATTCGCGATATCAAGTGGGCTATTTGCGCCTTTGTCATGCCGATGAATGGCGGCTTATCAAATTCATCCGTCGCGCTGGCGCGAGTCTGTGAGTGTGAGCTTGAGGGCTGATGGGTGGCACAGCTAGCGAGCGTCAGCGTTAGGACAATAATAAGTGTTCGTTTCATGGTTCTTGTGAAAGTTGGGTCTGAACGACCGTTTTGTGTCAGCATCGCGCGCGATCTAATTACCTTCGCACGATGTAATACCAATGATAACCCTTTACATACTTCTCAAACCGGTAAATCTGAGCATGGCCTTGTTGGGGCGGTAGCGGAGCTTCAAATGGTTAGACCACAAAGCCGCGTCCTTATGAAAGCACATTTACAACTTTTGAATCATTGCCATCTGCACGGCTGTTCTTTTGTTCGCACGCGCAGCGCTGGCTCAGACACCGAGTCCGACCCAACTAATCAGGCGATACAGATAACTCGAAAAAGCTTTCGGAGTAGCTGATCTTATTCTCGTTAGGCGATTCGACACATATCAGGAACGAAATGCAGCGGAACATCCTTCGATGCATCGGCAACACCTCTTTATTGCCCTTGCGCAAGATCCTGCCTGAGAACGGCGCCCGCATCCTGCTAAAACTGGAAAACGAAAACCCCACCGGTAGCATGAAGGATCGGATGGCACTGGCCATGGTCGAAGCAGCCGAGGCCGACGGACGTCTCGTAGCGGATGGTTCGGTCGTAGAATATACCGGCGGGAGTACCGGCGTGTCTCTGTCTCTAGTTTGCGCGGTGAAAGGATATCCCCTGGATATCGTCACGTCAGATGCTTTCGCCCGAGAAAAACTCGAGCATATGAAAATTCTCGGAGCTAGGCTTGAGATCGTGCAAAGCGAAAGCGGTGGCATGACAGAGAAACTAACGCGAGACATGATCGAAGCCGCCCGCATCATCGCCGAAAAACCGGGAAGCTTCTGGACCGATCAGTTGAACAATAAAGACCAGCTTCCGACCTATCACAAAATGGCGGAAGAAATCTGGACTCAGACGGACGGACAGATCAATGGCTTTGTCCAGAGCGTGGGGACCGCGGCGTCCATTCGCGGTATCGGGGAAGGCTTACGTCGACGTAACGAACAGATTAGAATCGTTGCCGTCGAGCCTTCTGAATCCCCGGTTCTATCGGGCGGCCGGCCAGGTTCTCATAAAATTGATGGAGTCGGCGCTGGTTTTGTCGTGCCACTATGGCAGGAGGACGTAGCCGATCAGATCGAACAGGTTTCGACGGAGGAAGCTAAGGCAATGGTCGTTCGGCTGGCACGGGAGGAGGGCCTTTTTGCGGGGACTTCTACTGGTAGCAATGTCATTGCCGCTTTGCGATTAGCCGAACAACTGGGACCTGACGCGACCATTGTCACCGTCATGTGCGATACCGGGATGAAATATCTCTGCAAATGACTGAGTCGCTTTATACCTTTATCGGGTGGGCGGTAGTCGCTCTGGGTTCCGCTCCATTTCTCGTTAGGCCTCTGGGATCATCTTATCGCCAGAATCAAATGCTGTGTAAACTAACTATGCGAGCGTTCTTAAGTGTGTTGTTACTAGTGTTGTCATCAGCTTCCGTTTTGGGACAGCAGGACCAAGAAGCCTCTGCGATTCCCCAGACGAAGGGAGAGAATGACGCTTGGGCATCTATTCCACCATTGCTGGCAAAACGATTTGCCGCCAGCGGATTAAATGCCACCTACTCAATTGGGTTTGATACCAATCCTTTTTATTTGCAGGGCGATTTTGACGGTGACGGTCGCCCTGATTACGTGGTGCGGCTCAAGTCCAAGAAAGTCGACGCGGAAATCCAAGATGTAGTTTTTTTGGCTTCGGGTATGGCTCGCTGGATTTCAAAGGACACCGGCCGCGATTATCCAGGCCCAGCCTGGTATGTAGTGTTTAAGCGTGAAACGGTTTTCAAAAGTCCATTCGAGAAAGAGAACGAGAAGCTTCCAAAGTTACTTGGCGACGGCATTATGATGGTCAAGCCCGAATCTTCTAGCGCCCTCGTGTTCTGGAACGGAACGCGGTTCCAAATCTACTGGCAAGGAGACTAATCGCTCTGACGATTATCTGGAATGTCATGCGCTTGCACAGCGATAACTGAGTTTTTTCCGCTCCTTCAGCCAGTTTTTTTCTGTTCGGTCCTCCGTCGTGATTGAAGCAGCGTGTATCCTTCGGCGCGCGCCACGTAGGTGGCGGCGGTAACATCACCGGCAACGTTTACGGTAGTACGACACATGTCGAGGAGACGATCGACCCCGAGGACAATCGCAATCAGCGCGGGATTTACTCCGACGGTAGCCAGCACTGCAATGATGAACGGAATCGATCCCGACGGTACACCCGCAGTGCCAATGCTGCCGAGGATCGCCAGGTAGACGACCGCGACCTGCTGGCCTAACGAGAGATGCACACCGGCCAATTGCGCGAGAAAAAGAACGGTTACGCCTTCATAAATGGCGGTGCCGTTTTGGTTCGCGGTCGCGCCGACGGTAAGGACAAAGCTGTTGATCGCCCGCGGGACGCCGAGGTTTTCTTCTGTCACGCGCAATGCCGTAGGCAGCGTTGCATTCGATGACGAAGTCGAGAAGGCGGTGAGGATGATCGTTTTGATCCGACGAAAGAAATCGATCGGGGAAAGACGTGAGAGCAAAGCAACCGAAAGCGAGTAAACGCCGAACATCTGCAGACTAAGCCCGATGAGCACGGTGGCGACGAATCACGCCAATGCGCTGAGCAGATCGAGTCCGAAACGCGCGGTATTATTAAAGAGCAAACATGCCACTGCATAGGGCGCGAACTTCATCGCCATGTCGATGATCTTGGCGGTGATTTCGTAGAGCGCTTGTAAACCTCGGAGAAATGGCGCGGACACAGAAGTCGGCACCAGCGTTGTCGCAATACCAAGCGCGAGCGCAAAAAACATCAGCTGGAGTATGTTGGGCGGATCGCTCGCGACGGCGGCGATCGGATTTGCGGGCACAATGGATTTTACGATTTGAACGACGGCGGAATCTTTGTTTGCCGTCGCGGTCTTGCCCGCTTCCTCCAGCTGCTTACTCGCCGCGAGCGCGTAACGCTGTTCGATTTTGGCGCGACTAGCGGCATCGACACGTTCACCGGGGCGAATGATGTTGGCCAGCGTTAGCCCAATAACAACAGAGATGGTGGAGATGACTAACGAGTAAAGAAGAGCGCGCAGACCAACGCGGCCGATCTTGCGGATGTCGCCGAGGCCGGAGATGCCGACGACGAGCGAAGAAAGAACCAACGGCACTACGATCATCAAGAGCAGACGCAGAAAGAGCTGACCGACAGGTTCGGTGACATTTGAAATCACCCACTGCACGCGTGGATCCTCTCCGCCGAGAAATGTATCGGCGAGCAGTCCGGCGCCGACGCCGACCCCGAGTCCGATCAGAATCCGCGTGTGAAGCGGAAAGCCTTTTGGTTTGTCGGGAGTTTTGTCATCCAGATCTGTGGTTGTTTCCTTTTCGAAAAAATGTGGCGCGGGATCGAGGCGTTTAGGATTTGGCTCGTCCCTCTTCATCGCTTCGTGCAGCGAATCAGAACGCCCACTTTCTGGGCAGCTTCTGTTTGACCGTTTCAACCGGCTCAAACAAATCGCCGAGCTTCTTCACGCGAGTTAATACTTGATCGGATGTGAACGTAAGAAGCTTCGTATTCTTCTTTTTTAGAGCAGCTTCGACTTCATTCCAGGTCACGGGGGTTGAAACCGTGGGCCGTTCCTTGGCGCGCAACGAGTAAACACAAATCGTCGTCTTATGTTCGTCGTTTTGGCTCCAATCGACGAAGATTTTTCCGGTCCGCAGCGCTCGCGCCATTTTCGAAGTAACCAGCTTAGGGTGCTCACGTTCCAGATGCTCGGCCAAAGCGCGCGAGAGATCTTTGGTCTGGTCGAAAGTGACAGGTGTATTGAGCGGGCAATAAACTTGAAGGCCCTTGGACCCGCTGGTTTTCGCGAACGATTTCAGTTTCATTTCGCCTAACAAGTCGCGCAGCCAGATTCCCACCTGGCAACATTGCACGATGTCAGCGGGCGCGCCGGGATCGAGATCGAAGACCATCATCGTCGGACGGGCGACGTTGCTTTTACGCGCGAGCGAGGTGTGCAGCTCGAGATCGGCCAGGTTCGCTGCCCACACGAGCGTCGGGAGATCCTGCGCGAGACAATAATCCATGATGCGATTATTGCCTTCGCTCCATACTTTCGCCGTGCGCACCCACTTCGGCCGATGCGCTGGACAGTTTTTCTCGTAAAAGAATTCGCCCTCCACGCCGTTCGGATAACGCTTCATCGTCAGCGGGCGATCTTTCAAATGTGGCAGCAGCACAGGCGCGATCCGGATGTAATAATCGATCACCTGGCCTTTGGTGAAGCCGGCCTTGGGATAAAGGACCTTGTTCAGGTTAGAAACGGCGAGTTTCTTCCCTTCGACGATTAATTCGGCTTTTTGGCTCATCTCTTTAATGACTACGCGATTGTTTGCGGGCTTACTCGCTGGGTCATTCCAAGCAAAGCGAGGAACCCCGCGAATACTGCTTTCGTGAGGTCCTTCGCTGACGCTCAGGATGACAGATGTGTGTTACGAAAAGAATCTTTCGGGGGTGAGCATCGGTTGGGGCTGGCAGATGCGCGCTACGAAGTGTTCCCAGCTTTCGTGACCGCTTAGGATCTCGATCTCCACTCGGAGAAAATAAATCGGGACCTGCACATTCGTTAGGCGCGGAAAACGGACGGCGTCTTTCTCCGTCGTCACGATCATCTCCAGATCGCGGCGAATGCAGCGACTGATGAAACTCTGGAGCTCGGCCTCACTGTAGCGGTGATGATCGAGATAACGCTTCGCCAACTCAATGCGCGCTCCAAGTTTGCGCAGACCTTCCTCGAAACTGTCGGGAGCGGCAATCCCGCAGAGGGAACCAATAAAAGTATCGTGTAATCTCTCGAGCGGCAGTCGCTCCCCTGTGACGACGTTTTGCAGGTGGAGGGGCCGGTGCGCACATTCGATAATCTCCGCGGTGCGGTTGTAGCGACGGATGCGTTCGAACAACTTGTCGTTAGGCTCGCCCGTGCTCTTGGTGATAAAGACATAACTGGCCCGGCGTAAATTGCGCGGTGGCTCGCGCAGCGTGCCGCGCGGCAGAAGGAATTCATTTCCGAAGGGCGCTTGCCGGTCGATCAGGACGATGTCGAGGCGATGCTTTAGATGAAGATATTGCAAGCCGTCGTCGAGCAGGAGCGTGTCCGCTTTCATCCGGCCAATCGCGTGCAGCCCGCTCTTCACGCGATCCTTGTCCACGAGAACGATCACGTCCTTCAAATTGTTTGCGAGCATGTAAGGCTCATCGCCTGCCGTGAGCGAATCGAGCAGAAGCGATTTGCCATCGGAAACAATGCGCGGCGGTGTGAAATCTTTTTGTCGAATCCGATCGAGCAAGCTTCTTTTGCTCGGACGCGGCACGCTCTTGTATCCGCGACTGAGAATGGCGACGCGCCGTCCCCCACTCTGCAACGCGCGCGCAATCTTTTCCACGATCGGCGTCTTCCCAGTTCCGCCGACAGTTAAATTGCCAATGCTAATGACGAGACAACCAAGCGTGCGCTCCCGGAGAATCCGCTTTCGATAAAGGAAGAGGCGCAACTGCACGAGACGTTCGTAAATAAACGAGAGGGCGTAGAGCAGACCGCGCAGAAACATGGCGCGAACGCCGTGGCGACGTTCGAGGATTACATCGATCGCGAACTGTTCGAGATTTTCAAGCGAACGACCCATGTCAATTGCGGAATGGCACGATGCGCGCGCCGTGGTTATCGGCCGTGGTTACTATACTGCGCGCACTCGTTAGGCGGGAAGCACGCAACATTGCAGCGGCGACTTTTTCTGGTGCGGATAAGGTCACGCAGATGATCGTTGAGCCCGACCCGCTCAGAAATCCTCCCAGTGCTCCCGCCTTTTCGCCGGCCCGAACAACATCGTCAAAGAACGGAAGGAGTTTCTTCCGATACGGTTGATGAATGTAATCAACGAATGTTCCCCGCAGTTTCTCATAATCGCGCGACACCATCGCGGCAGTGATGGTGCAGGCAGCGGCACAGGATTTTACAGCATCGCCGTGAGGGATACGGACCGGAAGCAGGCGTCTTGCATCGCGCGTCGAGATTTCCAGATTTGGAATTAGCAGAACGAATTTAAGTCGGGGAGATACAATGAAACGTTGCAACCGTGAGGCAGATCCAACGGCAAAACCACCGAACTCGGCAGGAGCGACATTGTCGGGGTGATGTTCCAATTCAGCGGCGAGCGCAAAGACTTGCTGCCGGTTGAGACGTTTGCGCGCGAGAAGATTGAGGCCGTGTAAAATTCCCAATCTGACGGTAGCGCTGCCGCCGAGTCCACGGCATTTCGGAACATCGCCCGTGACGTTGCAGGAGAAGGCGAATGATTTATGTCGCGCACGACTGAAGAATAATTGCGCCGTTTCACGAATGAGCGGATCGCCTTTCGTTTTTTGATTTCGCGCGGTCGTTATAAAATTGTAAAGCCGCAGCGCGACTCCCAAACAATCGAAACCCGGTCCAAGGTTTGATGTGCTGGCAGGGACACGAACGGTGACTTGTCGCATGGGATCGATGAGCAAAAGTGAATGACGCCGCCGCGCCCCCGCCAATACTAGCGCGCGGGATTTGGCGGGCAAGACGGCACGAACCGGTTTCCCATTTGCAAGTTTCGCCTAACTTGTCCACTCCCGTGAAAACATCCATTTGGATCGATCGCGAAGAGGTGCGCGCTTTCGCCGACGAAGGAACGGATGCACATCGCCTCTGCACTTACGGTGACGGATGGGTGGAACGTTTCGCCGGCGACGTTCTCGTTTCCTACCAAAACGAAATCGCGAAAGAACGCCTAACCACTGAGCTTTGCTTGTGGGCGCTGGACTGCGACTTCAAACTCGGCCGGATTTTCGGACGTTATCTTCCGAAACGAAATGCCGAACGTGACCCACCGGTTCTGTTGATGGGTGACGCGGACACGAATCTGCAAAGTATGGCGACCGAATGTCAGCTCCGCTACGGCATCGATTTCTCGGCCGGTTACTCGGTTGGTCTCTTTATCGATCAACGTGGGAACCGACAATTTGTCCGGCGCAGCGCACCGAAGAAATTGCTTAATTGCTTTGCCTACACTTGTTCGTTTGCCGTTGCCGCGGCCAGCGCCGGGGCAACAACAGTGAATATCGATCTCTCGAAAAAATCGCTCGCGCGCGGCCGGGAAAATTTCGCGCTCAACAGTCTGCCGACCAGCGATCATCAATTTTACGCCGACGATGTTTTTGAAATTCTGCCGCGACTGGCGCGGCGCGGAGAAAAGTTCGATATCATCATTCTCGATCCCCCAACCTTCTCGCGTTCGTGGCGCGGAAAAACATTTCAGGTGGAACGCGATTTTGAACCGCTGCTGTTGATGGCTTTGGATCTGGCTGAAAGAGAAGGCCGCGTTTTGCTTTCGACCAATTGTGCGACCCTGAACGAGCGCGCCCTCGAAGTGATGGGTCGCTTTTGCCTCAAGAGCTCACGCCGCGCGGGAAGTTTTCATCGCGAGCCGCCTTTGCCAGACTTTCCACCGCGAACCGGCGCGACGACCATGTGGTTAACTTTGCGGTGAAATTTTGGGACGCGCAAGGAGCGGTCATAATCCGAAGGTTAGGTAACATGGACAAAGAGTTTACAGCGATCCCGGACGATCTTACGGAGCGGACGCTCCGTTACACCAAAGGCGAATTTGAGCGCGTGCTCCAGCAAACGGAGGATTACGTGCGGGAAAAGCCGACGCAGTCGATGCTCTATGCGCTCCTTGCTGGATTTATTCTTAATCGGTTGCCGATTGGGAGGATTCTCAGCGGTGTGGTGCGGCTAATGTTAATCGCGTTGAAGCCCGCGGTTCTGATTTACGGTGCGAGCAAACTTTACAAGGCATCACAGAACGAAAATTGATTTTCTGTAGCGGCGGTCTGCGACCGTCGCACTTGTGGCTGGCGCACGGCGACCCTGTTCAGAAAGCGACGGTCCTAGACCGCCGCTACAGGATCAACTATCCAGCGTGAAGCCGATGTTAATCGTGACCTGCCAATGGTCGACTTTGTTGTCCTCGATGTAGCCCCGCGTTTCAGTCACTTCGAACCAGCGCATATTGCGAATCGTCTTTCCCGCCCGCGCCAGAGCATTTGTTACTGCGTCCTCGATGCTCGTAGGCGAGGAACCGACCAACTCGATCTTTTTGTAAACGTGATCACTCATGGCTCATTCTCTGGCGATCCTGTTGGACAATACAACTGAAAAGGACCGACAAGTTCCTTGAGCAACCGCGCCGGGATGGCTAGCGTGACCAATCCAATGGAGACAAACATCGAGTCCCATCTGGTCGAGACGCGCGTTTTCGAGCCGGACAAATCTTTTGCCAAGAAGGCGGAGATCAAAAGTTTGGCGAAGTATCGAAAGCTCTACCGCAAATCGATAGAAAACCCCGATAATTTTTGGGCGAAAGAAGCTCGCGAGCTCGAATGGCAGGAGCGCTGGACAAAAGTTTTCACCTGGCGCGCACCGTTTGCGAAATGGTTTGTCGGCGGGAAACTCAACGTTTCGGAAAATTGTCTCGATCGGCATTTGAAAGGCCGTAACCGAAATAAGGCGGCGATCATTTGGGAAGGCGAGCCTGGCGAGAAGCGCACAATTACTTACCAGCAACTGCATCGCGATGTTTGCCGATTCGCGAATGTGCTGAAGCGAAATGAAATTCGCAAAGGCGATCGCGTGATCATTTACATGCCGACGATTCCGGAAACGGCTGTCGCGATGCTGGCATGTGCGCGCATTGGCGCCGTGCATTCGGTTGTTTTCGGTGGTTTCAGTGCGGATAGCATTCGCGATCGCATTGCCGATTGCGGTGCCGTCGCAGTCATCACCGCGGATGGCGGTTATCGGCGTGGCGCGATTGTTCCATTAAAGAAAAATGTCGATGACGCCCTTCACGGGGAGACGACGATCAAGCGTGTCATCGTTTTCCGGCGCGCTGGTAATGACATTCACATCGAAGAAGGTCGCGACGTGTGGTGGCATCGCGAACTGGAGTACGTCGACGCGAATTGTCCGCCCACACCGCTCGATAGCGAGCACCCGCTTTACATTCTATATACCAGCGGCTCGACCGGAAAACCGAAAGGGATTCTGCACACGACCGGCGGTTACCTGGTCGGAATTTACACGACGACAAAATACGTCTTCGATCTTCACGATCGCGATATTTTTTGGTGCACGGCTGATGTGGGTTGGGTGACCGGACACAGCTATGTGGTTTATGGTCCACTCGCGAATGGTGCGACGACGTTGATGTATGAAGGCGCGCCGAATTGGCCGGAACCGGATCGTTTCTGGCGCATTATCGAGGAACATGGCGTTAACATTCTCTACACCGCGCCGACTGCGATTCGCGCTTTCATTCGTTGGGGCGACGAATGGGTAAAGAAGCATGATCTGTCATCTTTGCGTTTACTCGGTTCGGTTGGCGAGCCGATCAATCCGGAAGCGTGGATGTGGTATCACGAAAAGATCGGCGGTGGCCGTTGCCCAATCGTGGACACATGGTGGCAAACTGAAACGGGCGCGATCATGATCACGCCTTTGCCGGGCGCGACTCCAACGAAACCGGGAAGCGCAACATTGCCATTCTTTGGCGTGGACGCCGCCGTGGTGGATGATAACGGAAACGAAGTCGGGCCGAATGTCGGCGGGAAATTAATCATCCGACGACCCTGGCCTTCGATGTTGCGCACGATCTACGGCGACAAGGAACGTTACCAACAACAATATTGGAGCCAATTTAAAGGACGATACTTCACCGGCGATGGTGCGCGCCGCGACGAAGACGGATATTTTTGGATCGTCGGCCGGATTGATGATGTGCTCAACGTTGCCGGTCATCGATTAGGAACTTCGGAAATCGAAAGTGCACTCGTTAGCCACGGACACGTGGCGGAAGCGGCGGTGGTCGGTCGACCGGACGAGGTCAAGGGACAAGCTGTAGTCGCCTTTGTCACACTTAAGAGTGGAGTGGAGGCGAATTCGTCGTTGAAAACAGACCTGCGCAATCATGTTGGCGTGCACATTGGGGCGATCGCCAAACCTGACGAAGTCCGCTTCGCCGAAGCTTTGCCAAAGACCCGCAGCGGAAAAATCATGCGACGCCTGCTCAAAGAAATCGCAAGCGGAAACACCGTCACCGGCGATACGACGACGCTGGAAGATTTCAGCGTTCTCGCGAAATTGAGCGAAGAAGAATAAGCCTGTAGCGGCGGTCTGCGACCGGCGCATTTTTTGCTGAACGCGACATGCTCGACAGAAATAGTGCGACGGTCATAGACCGCCGCTACAATTCAGATAGCCTTATCTCGTGAGTTTCATTCGCACCGGTCTGCGTGAACTTGGTCTGAAGATTCGCCGGCAAAAGACGCGCATGGCGTTGCGGCATGAGAAGCGGGTCTTACAAAAAAGCGAGATCAACCTCGGGCGCGAAGGTTGTTCGCAGGCCGTCAATTTTCCCGAGGTGCGCAACGAAATTGTCGCGCTAAAAAAACTCGAACAGGAACAAAAGGAAGTAGCGTCGCGCATCGCGCAACTCGAAGAGGGGGTGAAGCAAATCGAGGCGCAGCGACAGGAAAACGCGAAAGAGCAAAACGCGGCCATCGCCAAACTCGATGAAGAAAAGAAACCGATTCTGCAACGGCGCAACGAAGCCAAGGCCGCCGCCGACATTTGCGATCGGGAATTAGCCGGGGTGGACAAGCGGTTGCAGGAAAACGAAACCACCGATCGCGATCTGCTCAAGCAACTCTCGGATTTGCAAGCGCAAGTGCCGCCGCCGCCGGATTTGGAGGCGCGCACCGCGACTCTCGGCGCGCGTCGCACAAGGCTGCCGGTGGAGCGCGAAGAAATCTCGCGCGCTCGGCTTGGCAGCGCTGAAGCATGTCGCGATGCAAAGGAAACTCTCGGCGCCGCGCAAAGCGAACTCGATGTCGCGGAAAAAAATATCGCGCGGATTCGCGGCGAGTTCGAAGCGCGAGATCGCACCCTCAACGAAAATAGCCGCACACAACAGGAGGCAATTCGCGAAGCGCGGGCGCATCATCAGACAGTCGAGGAGCGAAAGAACCCGGCCTATCTGAATATCGGGAGGCATCTAGCTTCCCAAGGAATCGCGCCGCCCAATGCTCCGCATTTATTAAAAGAGGTGCAGCGCCACCGCGAAGGTGTCGAGCGGCATCTCGCGCACACATCCGAACTCGCGTTGCTTTCCAGCCAAATCGACAAGCAGGAGCTGCGTAAATTTTATTTCTCCATCATGTCGGTGCTCGTTTTGCTCGCAATTATTTTGCCGCTCGTTTTTCAGACGCCGGCGAGACGCGAATGGTTGCCGCGGGAAACCGAAGCGATTCTTTCATTGAAAGTCGAACAATTCGAACGCGACGAACTTCCGAAACGTTGGCGTAAGGATCGAGCGGCCACGTGGCCGAATCTTTGGTCATCGCTTCTTGGCAACGCCGCCAGAACGCCGGCGCTCAACTTATCGACGGATGTTTCGCGCGTCACGCGCGCCATGGCGACCACGAGTGCGGGTGCGATAAAGGAATTCGTGCTCGTGGAAATAAGCGCGGATCTTTCGCAGACGGTTCATTCGTTGGATCGCGATCCGAGTTTCGAAAAGCGGCCCATCAATGGTTTGCCTTTTTGGCAGAAGGATGGTTTGGCCGTTGCGCGCGTCGGACCGCGGACACTCGCGGTCGGCGCTCCGGCCGACGTCGATACCCTTGTGCAAGTTCGCCTTGGATTGAAGCAGGACCTGAAAATCACGGGACAGCTTTTCGATCGCTTTCAGGCGCTGGATCAAGAGAGCGCCCTGCGATTGATTTCGCGCGACCCGCCAAATCTGGCTCGCATTTTCCTGCCGATTTTCGCACGCGAACTGCTCGATACGTCGCAGTTGCTCGGTCTATCGCTGACGCTCAAGCAGCCGGCGAAAGCGCGTCTCCTTTTGCGCCTGAAGACATCGGCTGAAGCGTCCGATCTCGCACAACGATTGCACGATGAACCTCAGCGTTGGTTGCATCTGCAGGATTCCGATTTGCTTTTGTATGAACAACCGCCGGAGGTCAATCGACAGAATGAAGATTTAGAGGTGCGCTTCACCGTTCCGGAGAACAGCGCGCTCCTTTTCTTGGAACGGCTTGGGAAAACTCAAACTGCTGCGGTCACAGCCTTACGTTGAAACGCGCAGAATTTGCGAAGCGTGAATTTTTGCTGTGCTTTCACGCGATCTGCTTCTCTTATCCGCATTGAAATCTGTTTCACTCTTTCGTTTCATTTCTGCTTTCGCTTTCCTGAGCGTGAGATTTTTTGTGACTGCGACCCACGCCAACCCGGTTCCCACGCCAATCCCCATGAGCGAGGAAGAATTGGTCGACATTAAGAAGGTGGATCCAACGATTCTAGTGGAGCTGCGTTATGCGGGCTCGAAGAATATTGCGGGTCGTCCTCTTTATCCGCCCGATATGCCGGCACTCGTTAGGGCGAGTGTGGCGCAACGTTTGGCCAAGGCGCAGGCTTACCTTCAGGTCAATCATTACAGATTAAAAGTTTGGGACGCTTACCGGCCGCCCCCGGCCCAAGCGCAACTCTGGCAACTTTTCCAAAACGCTTCCTTTGTCGCCAATCCCGGGGACGGTCGCGGGTCGTTACATACATGGGGCGTCGCGGTTGACGCCACCCTTGTCGATGAGAAAGGAAATGAATTGTCGATGCCGACTGATTTCGATGCCTTCACGCCGGCCGCGAGTTTGTATTACAAAGGGAATGATCCGCAGGTGGCGCTGCACTTGAAAATTCTGCAGACTGCGATGAAACGGGGCGGGTTCTACGGTTTGCGCACCGAGTGGTGGCATTTCATCGCTTACAACTGGAAAGCATTCGGACCAGTGCAGGAGCCGAAGTTTTCTTCGCGATAGCTGCGCATGCTGCAAACATTTCTCCGCGACTTGCAACAGCCCGAATATATCCACGTGCTGCTTAATCCATTGCCGGTTTACGGGCTGGCGATGGGGTTGATCGGATTGATCGTTGCGTTATTTCTGCGCAGCCGCCATGCGCAAATCACGGCACTTGTTTTGATCTTCATCGCCGGGGCGTCGGTGTGGCCGGTCATGCATTACGGCGAGGAAGCTTTCGATCGTGTGCTGTCTATGACCGACAGCGATGGCGAGGCGTGGCTCAAGGCGCACGAGCAACGCGCGGACAAATTTGAATACGTTTTTTATGCGCTCGCTCTGATCGCGGCGGCGGCGATCGTGGTTCCAAAAAAATGGCCTGTTACCGCCACGCCGCTTGCTGTTGCAACGCTGATCGTCGCCTTAGCCTCGTTAGGCGCGGGTGAATATATCGCCTACGCCGGCGGCAGGATTCGCCATCGCGAATTTCGGACGGCGCCACCGCCACACGCGAAAGCGCAGGAGAATCCCGAGAAGTAATCTCAAAATCAGCGCTGCCAAAGCCGGTCATCCCGAGCCCGGCGAGGGACTTCGCTGCGCTCAGAATGGCAGCGCATTTTGAGATGCTACTAAATTTGCGCACTGAAATCTGCTCGAGATTTCTCTTTTGCCGCTGCGACTGCGCAAACTACAGTGGGCGCTTATGGCTTACAAAGATATCAAGCCGCCAGCAGGCGAAAAAATTTCCAGAACCGACAAGTTAAACGTACCGGATCATCCGATCATTCCGTTCATCCGCGGTGACGGAACCGGGCCCGATATTTGGGCCGCTAGTGTGCGCGTGCTCGATGCCGCCGTTGAGAAAGCGTACAGCGGCCAAAAAAAAATCTCCTGGTTCGAAGTCTTCGCCGGTCAGTCCGCAAAGGATAAATTCGATAGCTGGTTGCCGGATGACACGGTTGAAGCGTTCCGTGAATATCTTGTCGGGATCAAAGGTCCCCTAACGACTCCAGTTGGCGGCGGCATTCGCTCGCTCAATGTCGCGTTGCGCCAGTTACTCGATCTCTTCGTGTGTCTGCGGCCGGTGCAGTATTTCAAGGGTGTCCCCTCGCCCGTAAAGCGACCGGAGAAAGTGAACATGGTCATCTTCCGCGAAAACACGGAAGACATTTATGCCGGCATCGAGTGGGCGGCGGGCGCGCCGGATTCGCAGAAGGTTCTCGATTTTCTCGCCAAGGAATTTCCGAAGGACTTCGACAAGATCCGATTCGGCACGGAAGAAAAAGCGGCGGAGTTTTGGAAACGCGTGGGCGCACCGGAAAAAACCGACGTCATGGTGGGTATCGGCATCAAGCCGGTTAGTCGCGCCGGCAGCGTCCGTTTGATTCATAGCGCGATCTCTTACGCGATCGAGAATCAGCGAAAGAGTGTGACGCTTGTCCACAAGGGTAACATCATGAAATTCACCGAGGGCGCTTTTCGCGATTGGGGTTACGAGATTGCGAAACAATATTTCGGCGCGGAGGAAATCGACGGCGGACCGTGGTGCAAAATTCCAATGGGAAAACCGGGAGCGGGAATCGTGATCAAGGATGCGATTGCCGACATCACGCTGCAACAGGTGCTGACGCGGCCGGACGATTTCGATGTCATCGCGACGTTGAATCTCAATGGCGATTACTTAAGTGACGCGCTCGCCGCGCAAGTCGGTGGCATCGGGATCGCGCCGGGCGGCAACATCAATTCCATCACCGGCCATGCCGTCTTCGAGGCGACGCATGGCACAGCCCCGAAATACGCGAACCTGGACAAGGTCAATCCGGGATCGGTCATCCTTTCCGGTGAGATGATGTTCCGTTACATGGGTTGGAATGAAGCGGCCGACCTGATTCTAAAAGGACTAAACGCCGCAATCGCGAGCAAAAAGGTGACCTACGATTTTGCGCGGCTGATGGAGGGCGCGACGGAGATCAAATGTTCGGAATTCGGCGATAACGTGATCGCGCACATGTAAGGCGATGCGCGCGCTTACGTTCGTTGCTGTTTTTCTTGCCACGCTTGGATGCGTCTTCGCGCAGAAGCGCAATATCACCGAGAAAGATTTGTTCGATTTTGTCTGGATCGGCGATCCGCAGATTTCGCCGGATGGCGCGCGTGTCGCATTTGTCCGCGTGACGGTGAATGAGAAAAAAGAAGGTTACGATACTTCGATCTGGACGATCCCGGCGGCGGGGGACGATCAACCGCACCAGCTGACTAACGGCAAGCACGACAGCGCGCCGCGTTGGTCGCCCGATGGAAAATTTATTGTTTTCCTCCGCGCGATGGAAAAAAAAGACGGGAAAGCCGAGCCGGCGCAGCTCTGCATGCTTGCCTTAGCGGGCGGCGACTCTTTTGAATTTACGGAACTGCCGAAGGGCGCGAGCGGTCCGAGGTGGTCGCCTGACGGTAGGACAATCGCTTTTACGAGCACCACGAACGCCGATGATTTGAGGAAACAAGAAAAGAAAAAACGAAAGGAAGAAGAGGAAAAGAAAGCACTTGCCGCGAGTCCGCTGGCTGAATCGCCAGCGCCGGACAAAAGGAAAAAGCAGGAAGCGCAGCCATCACCGTCGCCTAACAAATCCGAGAACGATTCGGACCGCGAAAGCGACATTCATGTCGTCACGCGCGCCGTTTATCGCTCCGATGAGGAGGGATATCTGGATCCGAAACGACCGGAGCATCTCTGGATCGTCGCGGCGCCGCACAGCGCGGAAGAGAAAGTGCAACCGAAACAAATCACATCCGGCCGATTCAACGAGGGTAATCCACTCTGGGCCAAAGATGGCTCAAAGATTTATTTTACGTCGTTGCACGTGGACGAGCCGTACTACGATCTGCCGAAGACAGAACTCTATTCGATCCCGGGGAGCGGCGGCGAGGTCACGAAAATCACGACTTTCGACATGGATGTCGGCGAGCTTTCGCTGAAGCCGGATGGGAAGCAGATCGCATTCGTCGCGGCAAACGCCCAACCTGTTAACTCTTATACTCAGCCCGATCTTTGGATTTGCGACCTCGCTCCGGAAGCAAAGCCACGCAATCTGACCGCGACATTCGACTACGATTTAGGGAGCGGTGTTTTCGGCGATAATGCGCCGCCGCGCGCAGGCGGTGGAAATGTTCCGCTGTGGACTGCGGATGGGAAAAGTCTCATCGAGGTTTACGGAAAAGAAGGCCGCACTATTCTCGCGCGCTTCGATGCGACAAGTGGCGGAGCGACCGACCTAACGAATGGTAATCAAGCGGTCGTACGTTTTCGCGCGTCGCGCGACGGAGCGAGATTGGTTTACACCCTTTCGACCGCGACTCGCCTCAATGAGCTTTTCACGATCAACGGCGTTGGACGCGAGCTGCGTCAGTTAACACATCTCAATGACAAACTTCTCTCCCAATTAAATCTGACCGAGCCGGAAGAGATTTCGTATCAAAGTTTCGATGGGAAAAAAATCCAGGCTTGGGTGCAGAAACCGGTGGATTTCGATGCCGCAAAAAAATATCCGCTCATTCTCGATATTCACGGCGGACCCCACGCAGCCTACGGTTATATTTTCGAACACGAATTCCAGTGGATGGCGGCGAAAGGTTATGTCGTGCTTTATCCGAATCCGCGCGGGAGCACGACTTATGGCCAGGATTTCGGAAACATCATTCAGTATCACTATCCGGGCGACGATTACAAAGACCTGATGCTCGGCGTGGATGAAGTCGTTAGGCGCGGTTACGTCGATGACAAGAAACTTGGCGTAACGGGTGGTAGCGGAGGCGGATTGCTGACGAACTGGGTAGTAGGGCAAACCAACCGTTTCGCCGCAGCCGTGGCGCAACGCGACATCGCCAGCTGGACGGATTGGTGGTACACGGCCGACTTCACGCTCTTCCAGCCAACGTGGTTTAAGGCGCCACCGTTTCGGGACGAAGGAGATTTCAAAGCGCGCTCGCCGATCACTTACATCAAGAATGTGCAGACACCGACAATGTTTATTCTCGGTGAGAAAGATTATCGCACTCCGCCCGGCGCGGGCGGGGAACAAATGTTTCGCGCGTTGAAGTTTAGGAAAATTCCAACCGTGATGGTGAGCTTTCCCGATGAAACGCACGAGTTGTCACGCTCCGGTCACCCGTGGCATCGAGTGGAACGGTTGCAACACATCGTCGGTTGGTTTGATCGCTGGCTCATGGGAGTTGCGAAACCGGAGTACGATGTGGCGCCGGCGGAAGTGCCCATAAAATCAAAGGCGCCGGAAAAAGCGCAACCGCCTGTCTCGTGACGACTTTGTCATTTCGAGCGAAGTGACAGAAATGAGTTTCACGCCGCTTTCTTGTGGCGATGCTTTGTCGCCTGCTTCGCGGTTGTTTTCTTTTTCGCGCCCTGCGTCTTCGCCAAACTTTCCTGCAAGACAGCGACCAGATCGATTACCTTGCTCGGCGTTTTCTTTGGTTTCGGTTTCTCTTCGATTTCTTTTCCTCCCGATTCCACTTTTTCCTCGATCACTTCCATGAGCGCCTCGCGATAGTCGTCGTGATATTTCTCCGGATCCCACTTTGAACTCATGCTCTCGACGAGCGCTTTTGCCATATCCACCTCACGTTTTCCGACCTCGAGTTTTTTCGGAATGTGTAACTTGCTCGCGTCAGCCAGCTCTTCCGCGAAATGCATCAACTCAAGAACAAGAATCTCATCCTTCGGCTTCACGCCCGCCAGATATTGCCGCGTCTTTATCACCACTTTGGCGATCCCCACCTTGTTCGTGTCCTTGAGGACATTGCGAAGTAACGTGTAAGCCTTGTCCCCGCCCTTCTGCGGTTCGAGATAGTACGGCTTATAGAAATAAATCGGATCGATTTCTTCGACTTCAACGAAATCCTGGATATCGACGGTCTGGGTCGCTTCCAGATCGACTCGCTGAAAATCTTCGTCCTTGAGCACGATAAACTTTCCTTTTTCGTATTCGTATCCTTTGACGATCTCACCCCACGGCACTTCTTTGCCGTCCTTTTCCGCAACCCGTTTGTAATTCACGGGACTGAGATCTTTCTCGCGCATGAGACGAAATTTTAGTTCCTCCCTCCGCGTCGCCGGATAAAGCGCGATGGGAATGTTGACCAAACCGAAGCTGATACTGCCTTTCCAAATTGCACGCATACGTCAACATTTCGCGCGCCGCACGCTCGGCGCGCGGATGTAATGCGCGATCAGGCTGCGAGCTCGAGCTGGGCGCGAGTGATGCCGCGCAGTTCGAAAAGACGCAGCAGAGTTTCTTCGATCAGGTTGTTGGGACAGGATGCGCCAGCGGTAATGCCAACAACGATTGGCCCGGAAGGCAGCCAATCCTGCGCGATAACTTCGCGTTTTTCATGCAGGTTGTAATGCAGGACTTCTTTGTCGGATAACAGGCGCGAGGCGTTGAGAACGAAATAGGTCGGCAATTTTTCTTCGCCCATTTCTGCAAGGTGAGAAGTGTTCGAGCTGTTGTAGCCGCCGACGACGAGCAGCAGGTTCATGGGGACGTTGAGCAATTCGCGCAAGGCATCCTGGCGTTCCTGTGTCGCGCCGCAAATGGTGTCGAAGAAACGAAAGTTGTTCGCGCCCAGTTCAGGACCGTCGCGATCGAGAACCGCCTGTCGAATGCGCCGCTGCACTTCCTCCGTTTCACCGCGCAACATCGTGGTCTGATTGGCGACACCGATCGTTTTTAAATGCAGATCGGGATCGAAGCCGGGCGAGTGCGCATTGCGGAATTTTTCGAGAAACGCCTGCTTATCGCCGCCGTGCCGGATGTAATCACAGACGTAATCGGTCTCCGCGAGCGTGAGCACGACAAGATAGTGACCCTTGCCATCACCAAGCGCGCGCGAACTCGTCGCCTTGGTTTCCTCGTGCTCGGCTTTCCCGTGAATGATAGAAGTTGCCGACTCGCTCGCGTATTTGCGCACGCGCTTCCAAACACTCATAACGTCGCCGCAGGTGGTATCGACAATCTGGCAGCCAATGTTCTTGATTTGCTGCAAAGTGGAAAGCTCGGTGCCAAAGGCGGGGACGATAACGACATCTTCGGGGCCGAGGTCTTCGATGTTGGCCTGTTTATTTTCTCCGAGTAGGTTCTTAATCCCTAACGAGGAGATTTGTTCGTTCACCTCCGGATTATGAATGATCTCGCCGACAATGAAGAGCCGCCTATCCTTGAAAACCTTGCGCGCGGCGTAAGCGAGATCGATTGCCCGCTCGACGCCGTAACAAAAACCAAACTGCTTCGCCAGCCGGACGGTCACGTCGCCGACGCGAATCAAGCCGCCACCGCGCCGAACCTTGTCGACGATCTCGCTCAGATAATGCGCTTCGACTTGCTGCTGCACGGCCGCCATCACATCCGGCGTACGCAGGTTCACTTTTTCGTGCGCGGTTGTGCCGCTGGAGATCAGATTCGTACTCACAAGTTAAGCGGAGTTTACTCCGCGAAAGTCGCGGCCGCTACTCTAACAACGGGCCGGTCGGCTTTTCGAAGGCCTTGGTAGTAACCATGAGACCTGGATCCGGATCGGGAGCCTTGGAATCGTCCACCCGCTTCACCATTTTGCCGTAAACCTCGTCTTCCGGCTGCGTCGTTGCGATGTTGACCGGGGTGCCAATTTTCACGAGGGCGAAAAACTTTGGCGCAGCCTCGCCGTGCAAACGCAAACAACCATGCGTGCGCGGATAGGGATGCACGAACCCCTGGTGAAAACCGTAAGCGGGAGAAAATTCACACCAGAAACCCATCGGATAGCCGACATAGCGGCCTGGAACTGGTTTGCCGGCGTCAGCGGGAACAACGCGATTGCCCTGCACGCGGAAGCCATAGGAGCCGGAGCGTTTCTCTTCCTGTTTGGAATAAATGGTAAAACTTCCTTTCGGCGTTGGTTTCGCGGGAATGCCCACTGACGTTGCCACCGCCATCAAAAGGCGATCGCCCTCCATCACATAAACGTTCTGTTTCGAGAGCGAAACTTTCACTCGGACCTTGGACGGGTCGTTAGGCTTATAAGCGGTCACGTGATATGGGCCGGCCGTCGGGGCAGTGCTGCAACTTGTAAGCACGGCTGAGGCGGCAGCGCCGAGAAAAAGAATTCGAAAGATACTTCGCATAGTTAGTTATTGGAGAAGCGTATACTGTGCCCTTTGTCAACCGCGCGCGCGCGCAGGCGAAACGCTGCTTCGCCACAGACGCGCCGCTTCATCATTCTGCAAAATAATCTGGTCGAAATAATAGGAAGTGTTTGAGTAGAACGGATAAGGCCGATCCGCCTGTGATGGTTTGTAGCGCCATTGCTTATACATCCAAAGCCATTGCTCCGGATTTTTCCGGACTACTATCTCGAAACGATCCCAGCATGCTTGCGCGATTTCGAGTTCCGTCGCTTCGGGCAAAATCTCAAGTTTGCGTTGCACGACGAGACGACACCTTCCGCTGGGCAAGTGTTCGCAATGCAGCGGGATAATCGGTGCGCCGGTTTTTTTGTGCAGCCACGCGTGCGCGTAAGTCACGCAGGTCTTCATTCCAAAGCAATCGATCGCCACGCTTGGCTGCGTCGGTGGCAGGGTGAGATCGCTCAGGATCGCAACATGTTTCCCGCGCTTAAGTGCTTTGAACATGCGGATAATTCCTCCTTCGCGGCCGGCGATCTCATGACCCGAATGTCGTCGGAGCGCCGCGATCATAGGATCGAGCAAGGGATTCTTGAATTCCTGCGCGAGAATGAGAAGTGGAACTCCGCAAAGTCCCATCGCTTTCGCGGCCCATTCGAAATTGCCGTAGTGGAAGGTAGCGAAGATGCAACTTTGCTTTGGATCGATTTCCGCCATTACTTCGCGCAGGTTCTCGATTTCGAACCAGCGCCGGAAATTATTTCTCGTTAGGCGCGGCGACCAGGCCAAGTCAACCATGGTTCGCGCAAGATAGCGATAAGACTGCCTGGCGATTTGTTGACGTTCCGTAGCCGAGAGTGCGTCACCAAGCACGCACTCGAGATTACTGCGCGCAACTTTTTGGCCGGCAGAATCGAAAGTGGAAAACAATCCGGCGAGGCAATTGCCGAGATGGAAACAAACTTTGCGCGGCAGGAGCGGAATGATCTTCGTCGCGAAGAGAAGCCAGAGCCACTCGTAGCGGTGACGAAGTTTTTTCCAATGAGTGCGCACGCCCGAGAGTGTAATCAGCTTCAAGCGCGCCGCGAATATTCGAGAGGGCAAAGAAGGGAGGTCATCCTCCGCGTTAGGGAAGGATTTCGCCGGTTACCACGTGTCTACGTAGTTCATGAGGTTCCTCGCATTCGTTCGGGATGACGAGGGTTTTTGCGAAATGACATTTCCTGGGAGGACTAAATTTTTTCCTGCTCAAGCTTCGCCATATTCTCGTTGAGTCGGGCCTCGAACCTCGGACCGACTTCCGCGTAGAACGGGTAGGGCTTTCGCGAACCTGCAAGTTTGTAGCGCCAGTGTTTATACATCCAGACCCACGGCGAGGGATTTTGCCTAACGAGTGGTTCGAGCTGGTCCCAGCAACTTTGCGTGATTTGTATAACGGACGTGCCCTTTTCGAATTGAAGCTTCGGATAAACCTGAATGTGATACTTCCCGCCAGGTAACGGTTCGCAATAAATAGGTACGATTGGTGCACCCGTGCGTTGATGGAGCCAGGCGTGCGCGTAGGTGACGCACTTCTTCATCCCGAAACAATCAATCGCCACGCTCGGGTCCCACGGCTTAAGCGTGAGATCGGTCAAAATGGCGACATGCCGGCCGCGCTTGAGCGCTTTGTACATGCGAATGGTTCCGCCTTCGCGCGAAGCCAATTCATTGCCCGAATGTTTGCGCAATTTCGCGAAGATCGGCTCGAGCAGCGGATTCTTGAACTCCTGCGTCAGCGTCATTCCCTGAAGTCCGCGCAGGCCCATAACCAATGCCGCCCAGTCGAAATTTCCGTAATGGAAAGTGGTAAAAATAATTCCACGCCCCGGACCAATGTCCTTGAGCACTTCATCCAGACCGACAACTTCGATCCATTCGGTGAAGTTGCGTTTCGTGATGCGCGGCGCCCAAAACAAATCGAGCATCGCGCCAATGAACAACTGATAGGATTCGCGCGCGACAGTGGCTCGGCGGCGGGAAGAGAGTTCGTTTCCGAGAGCGGCATCGAGATTGCTCAATGCGATGCGGCGCCCACGGCGATCAACTATCGCTGCGCAGGCGCCGATAAATTGACTGAGACGATAGCAACTTCGCCGGGAAAGAAGTGGAACCGTCCTGGCCACGAGAGTCAGGGCCAGCCACTCGAGCCAATAACGAATATTCTTTGGCGAAAATCTCATCGCGATTGATACGATTTGATCATGCTCACAAAGTTCGGCAAGCCGATGCTGCTCGCGTTGACTTGCTGAGGTTTAATTTTAAGTTCTCGCACCGGACGCGAGCGCGCCCGTGAATGTGAAAAGCGTCCTCTTCGTTTGTACCGGAAACATCTGCCGCAGCCCGATGGCGGAAGGCCTTTTTCGTCGCCTGCTCGGCAATCGCAAGGATATCGAAGTCGCTTCCGCCGGTGTCAACGCCGTACGCGGTCAGCCGCCTAGTTTGCATGCGGTCGCCGCGCTTCAAGCGGAAGGCGTGGACATTAGCGGACTGCGCAGCCAGCCCTTGACCACGGCGCTGATCGATCGCGCAACCCACATTTTCGCCATGACGGGCGCGCATTTGGAAACAATTCAAATGCTGTTTCAAAACGGGATTGAGAAATCGTTTCTCCTTCGTGAATTTGAAGAACCTGGGACTACGGTTTGGCGCGATGTGCCCGATCCGATCGGGATGAGTCGCGACATTTACCTCGTCTGTGCGGAGACGATTAAAAACGCTTTACCGAGTGTGCTGGCCTTCGTAGAACAGGGCGAACTCGTCGTCCCGGGGAGCGCGCGTCTCGGCGGCGGCTCGTTTTATTCCATGGAAGATCGACCGTCAAATATTTCGACCGGGCCGTCGAGCGGCGTCCCGCCAAGCTCCGGCAGGCTCCGCAAAACCGATCCGGAAATTTTTGACGCCATTGCGGCGGAAGAAAAACGGCAGCGCGAAAATATTGAGCTCATCGCCTCGGAAAATTTCACCAGCCGCGCGGTCATGGAAGCGCAGGGCTCCTGCCTAACGAATAAGTATGCGGAAGGTTACCCTGGTAAACGCTGGTATGGCGGCTGCGAGAATGTCGACGTCGTCGAGCTGCTGGCAATCGAACGGGCGAAGCGTCTTTTCGGCGCGGAACATGTCAACGTGCAACCGCACAGCGGATCGCAGGCGAACATGGCGGTTTATTTCGCGGCGATTAAACCAGGCGACAAAATCCTGACCATGAATCTCGCGCATGGCGGCCATCTCACCCATGGCCATCCCGCGAATTTTTCGGGCAAGTTTTATCAGGTAACGCAGTACGGTGTAGACGAGAAAACGGAGCAAATCGATTATGATGCGTTGCAAAAACAAGCGGAAGAAGTTCGTCCCGTCATGATCACGGCCGGCGCTTCCGCTTATCCGCGCACAATCGATTTTCCGCGGCTTCGGCAGATCGCGGATTCCGTTAACGCGATTCTGTTTATCGACATGGCACACATCGCCGGTTTGGTCGCGGCCGGACAGCACCCGACACCGATTCCGCACGCACAGTTTGTCACCACCACGACGCATAAAAGTTTACGCGGACCGCGCGGCGGCATCGTCATGTGCGAGCAACGTTTTGCCAAAGACATCGATTCGATGACTTTTCCCGGAATTCAAGGCGGACCGCTCATGCATGTCATCGCAGCGAAAGCGGTTTGTTTCCACGAAGCGCTGCAACCGCAATTTCGCGATTATCAACGCCAGGTCGTGATCAATGCCAAGGCGCTCGCCGCGGGCATGAGCAACCACGGTTACCGCATCGTTTCCGGCGGAACCGACAATCACCTCATGCTCGTGGACCTGCGACCGAAGGAAATCAACGGACGGCAAGCCCAGGAAGTTCTCGACCGCGCCGGCATAACCGTGAACAAGAACGCGATTCCATTCGATACCTATCCCATTTTCAAACCGGGTGGAATTCGCATCGGCACGCCCGCGGTTACAACGCGCGGGATGAAGGAAGAAGAGATGCTTGAAATCGCGGATTTAATAAACGAAGCGCTGATTGGTCGCGACGATCCTTCTGCGCTGGAACGCGTCCGGGGAAAAGTGCGCGAGTTGACGCGCAATTTTCCCCTGCCTTCGTAGCAGTCAGTTCCGCTTTTGCGCAACGCGGTTTCCTCTCCCTGAAGGAGAGGACTAAGGTGAGGGTCTGTTGCGCTGGTTACAGTTGGCTGTCCCCTCACCCTATCCCATAGGGAGAGGTGACTGAAGCGACCTTTGATTGGAAAAACTTCGTGTAACTTTTGGTCGAGAAGATTTTTCCGTTTCCTAAATCATTAAAACCAAGCTTAACGTGCGACGCATTCTCAGATGACCCGATCAATCGAAAAATCCCAAAGCAATCCTTTCCGAGAAGGCCTAACTTCGCGTTCGGTGCCGCAGCCGTGCACCTTGATCATCTTCGGCGCGACCGGTGATCTCACGCATCGCAAGCTTATACCCGCGCTCTACAACATTGCGGCTGGGGGAGAATTGCCACCAGCCCTCACAGTTGTCGGTTTCGCGCGCCGCAAAAAAAATGACGAAGAGTTCCGGAAAGAGCTCGAAGACACAGTGCGGAAATATTCACGACAGGAAGTGCGCGACGATTTGTGGAAAAGTTTCGCGCAATCGGTTTTCTATCATCAGGGCGAATTCGATAATGAGGCGGCCTACAAAAGTCTTGCGCAACGTCTCGAGAAAATCGATGCGGAACGCGGGACGCGCGGCAACCGGCTTTTTTATCTCGCGGCAGGTCCGGACCAGTTCGAAACGATTCTCAAGAACCTAAAAACAGCCGGATTAAACAAAACGCGGGAAGGAAGCTGGGCGCGTGTGGTGGTGGAAAAACCGTTTGGCCGCGACCTTGCGACTGCGCGCGAGCTTAATCGGATCGTCAGCCATTCGTTCTCGGAAGAGCAGACTTACCGGATCGATCATTTTCTCGGCAAAGAGACAGCGCAAAATATTTTGGTCCTGCGTTTTGCGAACGCGATTTTTGAGCCGATTTGGAATTCGCGCTACATCGATCACATTCAGATCACTGCTGCGGAAACGCTCGGAGTGGAAGGCCGCGCCGGTTACTACGAGAAGGCCGGCGCGCTGCGTGACATGGTGCAGAATCACATGCTGCAACTTCTATGTCTCGTGGCCATGGAACCGCCGACGGATCTCGGCGCCGACAGCATTCGCGATGAAAAGGTAAAAGTTGTGCGTTCTCTGCGGCATTTCGGTCCGGAAGAGGTCGCAAAGAATGTCGTGCGCGGGCAATACAAGGCGGGCGCAATCGAGGGCAAACCGGTTCCCGGTTATCGCGAAGAGCCGAACGTCGATCCGAATTCACAAACCGAAACGTATGTCGCGTTGCGGTTGCGCGTCGATAACTGGCGCTGGTCGGAGGTTCCGTTTTATGTGCGCGTCGGAAAACGGCTGCCGAAATCGGCGACGGAGATTTCCGTGCATTTCAAAAAAGCGCCGCTGGTTCTTTTCAACAAGGAGTCAATGCTCCACGATCAAAATGCGCTCGTTATTCGCATTCAACCCGACGAAGGAATCGCACTCCGCATGCAAGCTAAAATTCCCGGAAACAATTTGCGAATTGAGCCGGTGAAAATGGATTTCCATTACGGAACTTCCTTTGGCAAAGCCAGCCCTGAAGCTTACGAGCGTCTTTTGCTCGATGCTATGAGCGGCGATCCAACGCTCTTCGCGCGGCGTGACGAAGTGGAGTGCGCCTGGAGCTTCATCGACCCGATCGAAAGCGCCTGGGTGGCGAAGAAAAACGCGCCGGAACTTTATCTTTACGATGCTGGTTCCTGGGGCCCAGAGGCCGCTGATGAATTACTCGCGCGCGATGGCCGCACCTGGCGACGACTTTAACAAGTTATGCCGACGATTTCTGAAATCCCAAATATCGGAACGCCAGTCGAACTCGATCAGATCGAGTGCGAACTAAAAAAGTTGTGGCAGCAAAGCGAGGGGACGGCGACGCGCGCATCGCTCGTTAATCTGGCCGTGTATAGCGAGGAACCAGATTCGCTTTCGCGCAATACCGAGATCATTTCAAAAATCACGGAGAACCACGCGTGTCGCGCCATCGTTATAAGCGCGAATCGCCGGGCCAAAGAAAATCACGTTGCGGCGTGCATCAACGCGCACTGTCACGTCACGCGCGCAGGCGCCAAGCAAGTCTGTTCCGAGCAGGTGTCGTTTTCATTGGAAGGTCCCTGCGTTAGTCTGCTGCCGAGCATTGTCTTTTCGCATCTCGACTCCGATCTGCCCTTTTATCTTTGGTGGCAGGGCGAATTCTCCGATCCGATGGATTCGCAGCTCTCAGTCTGGGTGGATCGGCTGATTTACGACAGCCAGACATGGCGTGATGTTTCCGCGCAGATGCGTTTGCTCAAAGCATTCCACGTCGAAGCCAAAGAACGCGTAGTGCTCTGTGATTTAAACTGGACGCGACTCTTGTATCTGCGGATGGCTCTTGCTCAATTTTTTGATCACCCCGCGTCTCATCATCATTTTTCCAAGATCAAGCGCGTCGAAATTGATTTCGCTCGCAATTATCGATCGACCGCGATTCTGCTCGGCGGCTGGATTGCAGCGCAGTTGAAATGGCAACCTACTGACCAGCCGTTGCATTTTCAGATGGCGTCGGGTGGCGTCGCCGAAATCGCCTTGTCCGAAAAAACAGGAGAACCAATCAGTCGATGTCTCTTGCGAAGTGAGGCGAAAGAATTTCGTGTTATCCAGCCGTCGAACGCGGATCTGCTCGACATCTCATCAGGCATGCCCGGATACGACGGCATGCGTCAGCTTATGCCCGCAGGGAAAAATGACGCTGTCGCTTTAATGAACGAAGAGCTGATGCGCGGCGGTCCGCATTCCGTTTACGTGCGCGTGCTCGAATGCGTCCGCGATTTGCTTTAGCGACCTTTGTTGCCGTCACCACCGACAAAGTCGCGCATGACCCCACGCATTTGCATCTGGCACTAGTCGGCCTGAGGGCTGGATCCAGTACTGCCGAATAACTTCAGCAAAGCTCTTACGCTCGTTTCGATCGAAAATTTCTCGTGCGCGACTGCAAACCCTTTATCGCCGAACTCACGAATGCGTGCGGGATTGGCAATGATCTGTTGAATTGCGTTCGCTAATTCCTGAGGCTGGTTAGGCAAGACAAGCTCGCCCGTTACTCCCGGCTCCACCATTTCGGGAATACCCGCGAGCGCGGTCGACACCACGGGCAATCCTGTCGCCATCGCTTCCATGATGACGGTGGGAAGATTGTCGGTCCCGCCGCTCGAATCCGTTGTGCACGCGAGGACAAACACACTTGCGGCAGCGAGCCGGCGCTTGATTTCCCCCTGCGATTGCGCGCCAACGAGCATGACGCTTTCTTCCAGATTGCTGCCCTGTATTTGCGCGCGCAAATCATTTTCCAGGGGACCTTCACCAATTATCTCGCAGCGAAAGTTATATCTCGATTCGGCGAGCACCCGGCAGCCTGCAATTAAATCTGAAAAACCTTTTTTCTCAATCAAGCGCCCGACAGAAACGATCAACGGCACGGGTGCGGCAAAATCTGCTCGCGGAAAACTCGACAGATCAAGGCCATTGTAAACCCGTTGAATCTTTTCTGCGCTTTGCGGAAAGCGCGTGCGCAAATAATTCGCCGCGTAGTCGCTCTCCGTCACGACAGAACTCGCCGTCTCGATGAGACGATCAAGACCAATCGCAAACGAACGCGGAACAAAAATGTCGTTAGCGTGCGCCGTGAAACTAAATGGAATGCCAAAGAATTGTTTGATCCAGTAGGCAGTCCGCGCCGCCATCCCCGCAAAGTGCGCATGCAGATGAATGCTCTTCGGCAATCGCGCCCCGATGTAGGCAGCTTGATACAGCCGCAAGAAATCTGTCTGCCGTCCCCAATTTTCGATCGCTTCCGCTACTGTATCAGGGAGTTCGCGTCGCCCAATGGCGCTTTCCACTTCCCGCATCAAGGTCTTTTCGTCGGGAAGATAGTTAACTTGCCTAACGAGTTCCGCATCCCAAGTCTCAGCCGGTCCCTCCTCCGAAGGCCGAATGGAAAAAACGATCGGCGCGCATTTTTGCCGGCGCAATTCCACAACCTCGCGGTAGCAGAAGGTTTGCGTAAACGATGGGAAACGCTCGAATAGATAAGCCAGTTTGATCATCCGCCCGGGCAATTAACTGGAGGTAAACATGCTTGCAAAGGTTTCACCCGCCCTCCTGCACGACTCCTGCTCTGGAAAGGGACATGGCGGACCGGGATTTCTTTTCCTTTTGCACCTCACTCAAGCCAGTGGAGTTGAAAGCCATGGGCGAACTATCCAGCGTTGTCCATTTAGGGGAAGGCGAGGTTGTTTACTCGGCAAAAGACCGCGGCGACGCGCTTTATATCATCAACCGCGGCGTGGTCGAACTCGTGCCGGATGCTTCGTTGCGGGGAATGCCGAGCACATATCTTTCGCGCGGCGATATTTTTGGGGACTGCGAAGCGTTGAGCGATTTGCCCCGCACCCACATGATGCGCACGCGCGAGAAAGTCAGTCTGCAACGCATCCAAAGCAAAAACTTCGCCGAGCTGGCGAGGCGGGTGCCTTCGTTCTTTCGCTATCTCAGCGAGCAACTGGCCAGCCGGCTTTTGCAGAAACACGAGGCATCGCTTTCTAAAAGTCATTGTATCGAGTTGAGCGGGAACCTGAGTAACTTTGATCTGGTCACGATTTATCAAACCATCTTTAGCTCCATGCAGACAGGGGAACTCTGTGTCCTGGACGAGAGCCAACAGCGGGTTGCCACATTCTTCTTCGAAAGGGGCCGCCCGCAGTCGGGACAATTTCAGCATCTCACCGGAGAAGAAGCTTTCTGGCAGTTATTCCTAAGTGAATCGCTCGCCGGGACTTTTTCTTTTTCCTCCCACGATCAGCCCTTGGGAGATTGTGTCCAGGGAACGGAGATAAAGCGGGACGCCGATCTGCTCATTTCCGCGCTGCAATACCGGGATGAGTTCCAGGAACTCAAAACAAAATACTCGGACAAAAGCATGAAATTATTGCGGAGAAAACTGAACTTCAACTGGCCCGCTCAGGCTGATGCGGAATTGCAACCAATCGCGGAACAGATTTGGCAGCTGGCCTATACGACACCGCTCTCGCTTTCGACTTTATATCAGAAATGTTCGGTCTGTGAGTTGAAAATCCTCGAAGTGATCGAGCAGCTCGTGAAAACGGAATTGTTTCGACTCGTGCCGGCAAATGAGAAACAACTGTCGGAGGAATTGGTTATCGAATCCGCCCGCGCATGAAATCCAGGTTTGTCGTTCTCGTGCTCCTTTGCAGCCTAACGAGCTGTTCGTACCTGACAAAACAAGGCCGGCAGGAGCGCGCCTACCGAAGCTACATTCGCAAATCGACCGTGGTGCGAGCGAAACAGCAACGAAAATTTAAGTTTCGCACCCCGGAAATGGCCATTCGTCAGGATTCGCCCACCATGACCGCCGAGCCTGGGTCTTCGCAATCGCCGCAGTCAATGACGGCTTCGCCCGACGCAGAACAACAGCCGCCGCCGCCAAACTAGTTTTCCCGCTTCACTGGAATCGGTTTTCCATTCCGATCGACAGCGACGTAAATGAAAACCGCGCGCGTGACGCGGATCTCTTCTCCGCTCATGTAGCGGTGAACCCAAACCTCGACCGGAATGGTCATCGAGGTCGTTCCGATCTTTTCTACCCAGGCGTAACAGGCAACGGTATCGCCGACGCGCACCGGCTGAAGGAATGCCATCGCCTCAATGGCAACGGTGACCACTCGCGCCTTTGCGACTTTGGCCGCAAGAATAGCGCTACCCAAATCCATTTGTGCGACCAACCAACCGCCAAAGATATCGCCATCGCGATTCGTGTCTTTCGGCATCGCGATAGTTTGGATGACGAGTTCGCCCTTGGGCTTTTCAGTCATTGGATCGCAGATTAGCGATCAGACGATGAGCATGCAATCGCCGTAACTGTAGAAGCGATAATTCTCTCTAATTGCTTCTCCATATGCTGAGAGCACAAATTCGCGACCCGCAAATGCACTCACGAGTAGAAGCAGAGTAGAGCGGGGCAGATGAAAATTCGTCAACAGCGAATCGACGATGCGGAAATCGTAAGGCGGATAAATGAAAAGGTTCGTCTCGCCGTTTTGCGCCACAATCTTGCCGCCGTCGCGCCGCGCCGATTCGAGAACACGCAGCGTTGTTGTTCCGACAGCGATAATGCGGCTAGCCTGATTAATCGCCTGCGCGCTCGCCTCGGAAATGGCAAATCGTTCCGCGTGCATTCGATGATCCGCCACGTTCTCCGTTTGGACTGAACGAAACGTCCCCACTCCTACGTGAAGCGTGACAAAAACATGCGGAAGCTCCCGCATGATTTCAGGAGTGAAATGTAAGCCGGCCGTCGGCGCCGCGAGTGCGCCGGGCGCTTCGGCAAACACGGTTTGATATCGCACTTCATCATCCGCCTCGCTTTGTCTCCCGATATATGGAGGTAACGGAACATGTCCTCCTTCGTGCGCGTTTATTTCTTTTTCGAAAGTGATGAGGCGTTCGCCGTCTGATAAAAGTTCCGCGACGTGTCCGCTTATTCCTCCGACACGCACGGTCGCGCCAAGTCGCATTTTTTTTCCTGGCCTAACAAGGCATTTCCATTGTGTCGGGCTGCGCCGTTCCAAAAAAAGAAACTCGATTTTGCCATCATCGGAAAATCGCCGGGCCGTGAGCACTCGTGTGTTGTTCAGAACGAGAAGATCTGCCGGCAAGAGAAATTCTTTCAGCTCGGCGAATCGCCGATGTTCTATGCGTTCTTCCTTCCGATACAAAACCATCATGCGCGCATCTTCACGTCGCGGCAGTGGCCGCGTCGCGATGAGCGCTCGCGGCAGGTTGTAATCGTAATCGGATAAACGATTGCTCATTTCCGAGCATCAAAGGGATTGCGGCTGCGCGCAAAATTTGGAAACTAAATTCATGACACAATTTCCTCCGGCGCTCGAGACAGTTCTCAACGCGCTGGAGCGGATGCGTGACATGGAGCGGCCGCCGCGCGCGTCGCAGACCGCTTTGCGCCAGCTCTGGAGCCGGCCGCCAGACAAACAACAACTTCTCGCACCGCTGCGGGAGCAAGTTCGCGTTTGCATAAAATGTCCGCACCTTGCTGCGAGCCGCACGCAAACTGTTTTTGGTGTCGGCAATGCCGATGCCGATCTCATGTTCATCGGAGAAGCGCCGGGCGCGGATGAAGATGCGCGCGGAGAACCGTTCGTCGGCCGCGCCGGACAGTTGCTGACGAAAATTATCGAGACGATGGGCTTCGCACGCGGTGACGTTTACATCGCGAATGTTTTGAAATGCAGACCGGACATGCCATTGGGAAGTTCCGGTAATCGCCCTCCGACGCCGCAAGAGATGCAGACATGCCTGCCTTACCTCGCGGCTCAGATTGAAATCATCCGGCCCCGGGTTTTAGTAGCGCTCGGCGCGACTGCTGTCGAAGGCTTGCTCGGTTTCCGGGGAACGATGCGCGAATTGCGCGGGCGCTGGCATTCGTACGAAAACACGCCGCTCATGATCACGTATCACCCATCGTATTTGTTGCGCAATCAAGCGCCCTCGGAAAAGCGAAAGGTTTGGGAGGACATGTTGCTCGTCCTCGAGCGATTGGCGCGACCGATCACCGAAAAGCAGCGGAATTACTTCTCGTGATTGTAGGCGGTCTCTGACCGTTGTTGAATCGATCCGAAGAAGTCCGACGGTCGGAGACCGCCGCTACAGGGAGCTTTTCGAAAGCTGCTCGAATATTTTCTTGAGCGCGCGCGGCGAAGCCAGGGTCATGGTAATTGAAGACATGATGCTGCGCACTTCGCTGCGCGGAACTTTTATTTTTTGCTGCAGCGCATCCACACCAGCTTCACGTAAAAGCACCAGCGTCCGCGCGCCGATTAACGCCGGCAACGCCGTGGCGAAACGAACCCGAGCCGGTCGAATCTCGCAGCAGTAATCCATTCCTGCCGCAATTCCGCGCTCCGCTTTTTGTCGCCATTTCTCAAGAATCGGTGCGACCTCCGCCCGACGAGAAACCATTTCGTTAGGCGCGACGCCGCAGGCCTTTAATTCTTCTTCCGGGAAATAGCAACGGCCATTGGCCAAATCCGAACCGGCATCGCGCAAAATATTTATCAGTTGCAATCCCTTTCCGTACTCGCGGTCCTGGTTCTGCATTCTTTCGGCGGATTGATGCGAAAAATTCTTGAGATGCCGAAAGCAAAGCTGCGTCCAAAATTCGCCCACACATCCTGCAACGAGATAAGTGTATTCATCGAGTTCGGCCGCGGTGGCGAGGGCGCGAGTTTTTGTCGCTTCACCGAAGCGGCGAACGTCAAGCAATTGTCCACGATTGATGTGTCCCAGCACGACTCGGACATCGTCCCGATCCTTCTCCGGCAATTGCTCGAGCCACGCGAGGCAAGCTGGCAACGCCTCAATTAGGGTTCGCTCATCTGCGCTCTTCTGCAGCGGCGCAAACGATTTGCGTAAACCCGACACTTCATCTTCGGAAAGTTCGCCCTGAATAGCGCGGGCTAATTTCCGCAAGCTTTCATCGCGCAACGTTGCCTTCACCTCTGTTGTATCGGCGAGCGTGTCCGTTGCGCGCGCGAGCAGATAAGCAAGCGCAATCGGATCGCGCAGCTGTGCCGGAAGCAAACGAATGGAAAGATAAAACGAGCGCGAGACCGAGCGCAGAATGGGACCGCGCAATCGAGCGATGGAATTGGAACACTGGCTCTTCAACGTCCAACCGTTTTTATTTCGATCTGTCGAGGATCGGCGTTGCCCAAGCCATATTGAGCCGCAATCGGCAGATAACTGCCGGCTTCCTTCAACGATGGAAGTTTCGCGTTCGCCCGCCATTCCTCGATTTGACGGAACGCGATCGAATCGATCGCGACGGGATCTTTACTCGCCATCAGTGTGGCATAATGCAGGGCGTAGTTCGGTTCGGAGCGCGGGCCGGCCGCATATTGCGCGACTAATCCATCCATGAGGTGAAGCACAACTTTTTTTGCGATAATCGGGTTCGCATAAATTTCGGCGACGGTGGCGCTGCCCATGTGCGTTGAATCGCTAAAGCGCCGCCAGTTATCGATGTTCGGGATCGTCATATTAAAAAGACATCCCGCGAGCCCGTTCGCTTCGCTGTTACTCATCACCGGCACGTTGATGATCTTGGTGACCTCGCTCGAAACGATGCGGGAGAAATGGCTGAGATCGCTCGTGTTGTCGGTCTCGGAAAGTAGCGGCATGACGCCTTTGGCATTCCGAAACTCGAGGTCGCCCCAAACGAGATTACCAAGAAATGGCGCGGAAAAAAACGCCTTCGCATCATAACCGTCGCGCGGCGTGATCGAGAGCAAACGATATCCTTCCGCATCGGGTCGATAGCCGGCATCTTTGATGCCGCCAAGTGCGCGATCCCAAACGATTATGCTTTCACGCGAATGACCCGCCGCTACCAGGCCATCAATGATTGCGTTCACCACATCTCGGTGCGTCGTAAAAAGTTCTCCGCCCGCCGCCGAAATCTTGATGCCGATCTTGTCGTTAGGCCGAACGAGTGAGGACCAGGCTTGCGCGAGATCGGGTTTTCCCGTGACGGCGAGAATGAGGCGATCGACCATCCTGCGCACAACGGCGGAGTTGGTGTGGTAGTGATTGATTGCCGCTGGATCACGCGCAGAGTAAACGACTGACGGAGTCGCCGTCGGCCTGGCGTTCTGTGCCAAAGCGGAAGCGCTGCACAAAAAGAGGAATACAAATCGAATCGGCAAACTAATCAGCGGACTGTATGAACAACGGCGCGATAAACAAGTACGCGACAGAGCACGAGGCGATCGCGCACATCTATGTGCATATTCCCTTCTGCGCGCGGATCTGTCCGTATTGCGCTTTTTACAAGGAGCGCGCCGACGCTTCGCAGACACAACGTTTTTGCGAAGCGATCTTGCGCGAGGTCGATCAAGCAAGGGCCCGATTTCCCATCCAGCCACAAACGATCTTCTTCGGCGGCGGTACCCCGACCGCGTTAACGTCCACGCAACTAGAGTTTCTTCTCCGCGGTTTCAATGATCGGCTTGATCTTTCCAAACTGCAGGAATGGACCGTGGAAGCGAATCCGGGGAGTGTCTCCTCAGGCAAAGCGGAGCTGATCCGTGCGTGTGGCGTCAATCGCATCAGCCTGGGCGTGCAATCGTGGGACGATCGACTGCTGAAAACGCTAGGTCGCGAACACAACGCGGCGCAAGCGGCGGAGTCATTTCGCATCTTGCGCGCCGCGGGGTTCACCAATTTAAACATCGACCTAATGTTCGGCCTACCGGGACAATCGCTGCGCGATTGGCAGGCGACACTTGAGCGAACAATCGCGCTGCAACCCGAACATATTTCGACCTATTGTCTGACCTACGAAGAGGACACGGAATTTTTCCTGCGTCACTCGCGCGGTGAATTGCGCTCAGATTCGGATGCGGATGCCAAGTTTTTCGAGACCGCAATGCAACTGCTGGGAGACGCGAGATACGATCAATACGAAATATCGAATCATGCGCGGCCAGGTTTTTCCTCGGTGCACAATCGGGCTTACTGGGCCGGTGAAAGTTATCTCGGGGTGGGACCAAGCGCGTACTCGACGATCGGAATGAAACGCTGGCAAAATGTGGCTGATTACCGCAGCTATTCCGATCGCGTGCTAAACGGTGATTCCATCGTTAGCTCAATGGAAGAATTGAATGGTGAAGTGAAGAGAGGCGAAACAATTGCCCTTTCCTTACGCACACAAAACGGTGTCCCGACGGCATGGTTGCGAAAGCGCCCTAACGAGCTGGACGAATTTATTGCCCTGGGATTGCTGCGTCAGCGGGATAACAATTTTGTTTTGACGCAAAAAGGAAAGTTGCTCGCGGATACGGTAGCGGAAGCATTCATCTAGGTAGGGGCGGTTCACCGAACTGCCCGCAGTTACGCCTAAACATCTCGCGGGCGATTGAGTCAATCGCCCCTACCTACACAGCGCCGTATCGCCGTTGGCGCTGGCCGAAATCTTCCACCGCGGCAATCAAATCTTTTTTCGTGAAGTCAGGCCACAGTTTGGGTGTGACATACATTTCGGTGTAGGAAAGTTGCCAGAGCAGAAAATTCGAAAGGCGCATTTCTCCCGAGGTGCGAATGAGCAGATCCGGATCGGGATAATAACGCGTGTAGAGATGTTTGCTGAACATCTCTACGTCGATCATCCCCTTATCAATATGACCAGACTCGATCTGGCGAAGGAGACTCTTGATTCCGTCGATGATTTCCAGCCGACCGCCATAACTCAACGCAAGCACGAGCGTCAACCCGTTGTTCTTGGAAGTGCGCTCGATCGTATCGTGCAACTGCCGCTGGCACGCGTCCGGAAGATCAGTTAAACGTCCGATCGCTTGCAGCCGAACATTCTTTTCGACAAGCTCCGGCGTTTTCTCCTTTAAGAAACGTTCGAGCAATCGCATCAAGGCGAAGACTTCGCTCTTCGGTCGCTGCCAATTCTCAGCCGAAAATGCATACAGCGTGAGGTACTCGATCTTCAGTTCGCCGCATCCTTCGACGCATTCGCGCACGGCTTGTGCGCCTTGTTCATGACCTTTTATGCGCGGCAGTCCACGCGTCTTCGCCCAGCGTCCGTTGCCATCCATGATGATGGCGACGTGACGCGGGATGAGTTTCGTTGGCGCTGCGGCCATGAGGTCTAAACAATGATGGTTTGAGCGCGTTCCGGACCCACGCTGACCATTTTGAGTCGAGCTCCGGTTAGCCGGGCAATCAATCTTATGTAATTCCTTGCTGCCTTGGGTAGATCCGCAAGTTTTTTTGCCGATTGCGTGGAGCGTTTCCAGCCGGGCACCTGCTCGTAAATCGGCTCGCAACTCTGGAGTTGCGCGGCGTCACACGGCGGAACACTGAGACGTTTTCCGTTTAGACGATAGCCCGTACACACTCGAATCGGATCGACCTCATCAAGTCCATCGAGGTTCGTGATCGCGAGCTGATCAATGCCATTGATCATGGCTGCATAACGCGTCGCCACCGCATCAAACCATCCACAACGGCGAGCACGGCCGGTCGTCGCTCCGAATTCGCGGCCCATTTTGTGGAGCATGTTGGCGAAATCCGAATCTTCCGTCGGTAGCGCGCCTTCGCCGACACGCGTGGTGTAGGCCTTCATCACACCGAGAACCAAATCCATTCGGTGTGGCGGCACTCCCGAACCGGTGCACGCGCCACCGGCCGTCGTGTTCGAGGAAGTAACGTAAGGATACGTGCCGTGATCGATGTCGAGGAATGTTCCCTGGGCGCCTTCGAAAAGAATTTCTTTCCCGCGTTGCAACGCTTGATGCAAATAAACAACGGTATTGGCGACGAAGGGCCGCAGAAATTCTCCGGCCGCGAGATAACTTTTGTTCACCTCATCGTAAACGATCGGCTGCGCGCCGAGCGCCCGCAGGATGCTGTTATTTTCCTGAATCTTGGCTTCAAGTTTTTTCGAAAATAGCCGCGGCTGCATCAAGTCGGAGATGCGTAAACCGGTCCGGGCTGCCTTATCTCCATAGGCTGGGCCGATGCCTCGCTTCGTCGTCCCGATCCGGGCCACGCCTTTGCGCAATTCACGCTGCTCATCGAGGACGCGATGATAAGGCAGAACCAGATGAGCGCAGTTACTGATGAGCAGATTCTTCTTGATGGTGACGCCGGCATTTCGCAGACCCGTGATTTCCTTCACCAGCGCGATCGGATCGATGACGACACCGTTGCCGATGACGCAGATTTTCCCGCGTCGTAAGATTCCCGAAGGAATCAAATGCAAAACATATTTTAGCCCGCGATGAATGACGGTGTGGCCGGCGTTGTTCCCTCCCTGACTGCGCACGACGATGTTTGCCGTGCCCGTGAGCACATCGATAATTTTGCCCTTCCCTTCGTCGCCCCATTGCGCACCGATCAGGATTGTGTTCGCCATTTGATTTGAATATTTACCAGGCAAAAAATTTCCCGACGCATCTGGCAAGACGCAGTCGGGACTTGCCGACGAACGATAGGAAGGGCGCGTTGCTTTTCAAACGCAAACTACGGCGCATGAAATTGCGGGCGATTTTTGCGTACTGCGGAAGAAAAATATTGCAATCCGATCAGCGGGCGACATAGCTTCCCGCCATGCGCACCATCCTGCTTATCATTCTGGTTCTTCTGTTGCTCGGGTCATTGCCGGCCTGGCCCTACAGCACAGGCTGGGGTTACTATCCCGGCGGCGGCCTGCTCGTTTTGATTATTTTGATTCTGTTACTCTGGCGAGCGTAAGGCGGCGCGACGCGAAAACGTAGAGGCGCTTGTGCCAGGCGCCGCTACAAAACTTCAGCGCTTGGCTGTCAGGGCTTGCTTCAAAGCAGCGGCAGATTGTGACGTGCCTTGCGCACGCCGACGGAAATTTCGCGCGCCTTCGACATTGTATTTCGCGTCGTGCGCGAAAGTATTCATCGCGATCGGGTATGATCTTTTCGCTGTCTGCAAACGGCGATGTGAGAGAAGGAATCTGCTGGGATCGTAATAATTGCTCAGGTCACGACGAAACGCCGCGCGACTCATTCCAATTTCGAGATTTTTACGAATCTCGAGATGAAGATGCGCGTCGTAGACGCCGTGCGCAGTCCCAATCGTTGCCAATTGTTGACCACGCACGACGCTTTCGCCGACTCGCACAAGAATTGAATTCAGATGACCGTAAAGCGCGTCGATGTTCTTGACGCTGCCGACTTCACGAAAAGCGTATCGGACGATTACGACATTCCCCCATCCTAGGTGCACATCGCGGGCAAATACCACCACGCCATCGCCAATGCTATAAACCGGATCGCGGAGATCGGTGTTGCCTCCGCCAAGTCCGTCCCAATCTTCGCCAAGATGTCCATTGGCGCGAAAACCGCGCGCTTTGTAATAGCCCCTGCCGTCTGGTTTGCCGACAGGAAAATCAAAGCCGTCGGCTAAGCGCGTAAATGCTGTCTGCGCCTGTGCGGTCACGGCAACGCCGAGAAGCGCGCTCAGAAGAAACTTTTTTACCATGGCCGGCGCCGGTTGTATCTAACCGGGCCGGAATAATCAAGCAATAACTACGGAATTTATGGTAAATGCTCGTTTCTCACCCTGTCTTTACTCGCACCACAGGCAACGGAAATCGCAGCCGCATTTCTTCCCCAAGATAAATCTCTACATGGTGCAACCCGAATTGCTGAAACTGCACGCCCCCGAAGTAATGGACATTCGTGGCATGGCCTTCCATTTCTTTCAGTTCAAATTCCACCTCGGCTTGAGCGACCACTTGCTGTTCGTCCACTCCAATGATCCGCGACTTCTGCCGAAACTTTCCCATCCCGCCGCACCATCGCGACCATATGCAAAGACGCATGTAGTTGATCGGTAGCGTCGGCGTCGGAATTACGTTAAGCACACCGACCAGCGTCTGCATGCCGTTGAACTCGCAGCGCACATCTTCGCAAAGCACGCAGCTTTGCAGGTCGGGCAGAATCGATTCTGATTCCATCTTGGTTAAAAGAAACCGCGCGCCGCTAAGACGAGCAAAACAATACCGAGCGCGATTCGATAAATGGCAAATGGAGTGAAGCCTCGGGTGCGCACCCAGCGCATGAACCAGGCGACCACCACGAGCGCGACGACGAACGAAACCGCGAAGCCGATGGCTAATACGATCCATTCGTGGTTGTTCATCGCCAGAGGTGCAATGGCAGCGTCCCCCGGAGAGCGTTGATGCGGCGCGACGGTTTTCAAAAAATCGTAACTCGTCGCCGCCAGCATCGTCGGGATGGACAGGAAAAAAGAAAATTCAAGAGCGGCTGAGCGTGATAATCCTGCTAATTGGCCCGCGGCGATTGTGCACATCGAACGTGAGGTCCCAGGGAAAATTGCGGAAAGGATCTGCGCCGCGCCGATAAAGGCGGCCTGCGGAAGCGCCATCCTTTCCATCTCCTGAACGCGCGGCCGATTACAAAACGTATCGACGATCCACATGATTGCACCGCCGATTAGCAGCGCCCAGGCAATCAATGAAATATTTTCCAGGTTATGGCCGATCTGTTTTTTCAGCGCCCATGCTGGAATCGCGGTGATGACAAAAGCAATTAGAATCAAACTCACCGGATGTGTCAGCACCGAGCGATCGCCGCGCTCGCCATTCGGAAAGGTGCGGAGAAATTTGGCGATCCGATGACGGAAAAAAATCGGTAGCGCGAGAATCGCTCCGAGCTGAATCACAATCGTGTACATTTTCCAAAAGCTGCTGTGCAGATCGAGGCTAAACAATGCCTCAACAATTCGCAGGTGAGCCGTTGAGCTTACCGGTAGGAACTCAGTCAACCCTTCCACCACACCGAGCAATACAGAGAGAAAATAATCGTTCACTATTTACAGCAGCCGTTTGGTTGTTTTTTCCGATTTCCGCGATCCGGTTTCCGATTTTGCTCACACTGCCTCGGCGTCGCGTTCTCCAGTTCGAATGCGGATGGCCTGTTCTACTTCGCTCACGAAAACCTTGCCGTCGCCGATCTTTCCGGTCTTTGCCGCGCCCAGGATGGCATTGACCGCGACTTGCGCCCGATCATCGACGATCACGATTTCGAACTTCACTTTCGGCAGAAAATCGACGGTGTATTCGGTGCCGCGGTAAATTTCACTGTGGCCTTTTTGTCGTCCGAAACCTTTCACTTCGCTCAACGTCATCCCTTCCACGCCAATTTCGGCGAGCGCCTCTTTCACATTCTCCATCTTAAAAGGCTTGATGACGGCCTCGTTTTTTTTCATCGGCTGGACAGTAGAACTCGTCGATCAAAGCGCAAGCCAAGTGCTCAATGGGTCGTATCGTCGATCAGCGCCAACTCTGCTTCTACCATTTCGCGGACAAGCTGCTGAAAGTTTTTGGACGGTTTCCAGCCGAGTGTCTGCGCGATTTTTTTCGAATTACCTACGAGCATCGTAGGGTCCGCAATTCGATCGAAAGCGGCATCGTGCTTCACAAATTCTTCCCACGACAAATTTACTGTCGCGAAAGCAGCTTCCACAAAATCGCGGACGGAATGACTCTCGCCCGTCGCTACAACATAGTCGTCCGGTTTATTGTGCTGCAGCATTAGCCACATCGCGCGGACGTAGTCCTGTGCGTGTCCCCAATCGCGCCGGTTACCCAAATTCCCGAGCGCTACTTCGCGATCGAGCCCCCGTGCAATGCGCGCCGCCGCGCGCGAGATCTTGCGTGTGACAAAATTTTCGCCGCGCCGCGGCGATTCGTGGTTATAGAGAATGCCGTTGCAAACAAACAGGCTGTAAGAACGGCGATAAACTTGTGCGAGTTGCGTCGCAAATGCTTTTGCGCAGCCGTATGGACTCACTGGGCGTAGCGCTGTTTCCTCAGTCTGCGGCGTTTCGGTGGCATCTCCGAAAACCTCTGAGCTGGCTGCGTGATAAAATCTAATCGGCTGCCGTTGATCGCGCGTTATCTCGAGCAAACGCAGTGTTGCCATAGCGACTTCTTCGCAAGTTGATTCCGGAATTTCAAAACTGAGTCCGACGTGGCTTTGACCGGCAAGATGATAAACTTCGTGCGGTCGCACTTCGGCAAAGATTCTTCTCAACGTGGTACCGTCGGAAAGATCGCCGTAGTGCAAAAATAATCGACGCTCATAGATATTTTCGTCGCGTCGCAGATGCTCGATGCGCGAGCGCAAAAGATTACTCGTTCGCCTAACGACACCATGGACCTCGTAACCTTTTTCCAAAAGCAGCTCAGTCAGGTAGGAACCATCCTGACCGGTGATTCCCGTGATCAATGCAACTTTTGTCTCGTCGTTATCGGTTGTCATCAATCGTTCCCAACATGCTACGAAGCTCGGCCTCTGCACAAGGTCGAATGATGTAGCGGCGCTTATGCCAGGCGGCGGAAGATTATGCTTCCATTGTGTGGTGGCGGGATTGTTGCTACAATCGCATCTGCATGTCCCACGAAGTCACTGAGCTCATCATCGAAGCCGGCCATACCGAGCGCAATTACTGGCGTGATCTATTCCGGTATCGCGAGCTTTTTTATTTTCTTGCCTGGCGCGACGTCCTCGTTCGCTACAAACAAACCGTCATCGGCGTTCTTTGGGCCGTCTTGCGTCCGCTGCTCACGATGGTTGTGTTTACGTTCGTCTTCAGCCGCATCGCGAAGTTACCTGCGGAAGGCGTGCCTTATCCGGTGATGGTTTTTGCCGCCATGCTTCCGTGGCAATTGTTCGCCACCTCACTCACGGAAGGCAGTGGCAGCCTTATCAATAATTCCAACCTCATCTCGAAAGTCTATTTTCCGCGTCTTATTGTTCCCGCAAGTTCCGTCATCGTTTCCTTTGTCGATTTTGCCATCTCCATGGTGCTGCTCGGAATACTGATGGTCATCTATCGCGTTTGGCCCGGCTGGACGCTCCTGACGCTTCCAATCTTCACCGCTCTCGCGCTGCTCGCCTCCGCTGGCGCCGGTATCTGGCTCGCTGCGCTGAATGTGAAGTATCGCGATTTTCGCTACGTCGTGCCGTTCATCGTTCAGTTTGGTCTCTACATCTCACCCGTCGGTTTCAGCAGCTCCATTGTTCCTGCGAAATGGCGTCTGCTTTATTCGTTCAATCCGATGGTTGGCGTAATTGATGGTTTCCGCTGGGGCATCTCCGGGGGTAACACCGCGTTTCCGACTCAAAGTCTCGAGATTTCGCTCATTACTACTGCCATCCTTCTCTTCACCGGCATTTGGTATTTCCGTAAAACCGAGCGCACCTTCGCGGACGTCATCTGATTAAAAGCTGAGATGTTAAACGGCTCAGCCGGCCGGTCACAGATTTCCGCTTTTCAGCTTTCAGCGTTTTCCGGGTCAGATTCCCAATCTTTTATCTTTTCAGTTTTCCGGGTTTTCCATATTGTCCCGATTCACAAGAAGCCATTCACCGGCCCTATGCCTTCATCATTCACCATGAAAAATCCAACATTAACAATTCTGTTTGGTGCCGTTTGCATCTTCGCGAGTAAAGCAAACGCGGCATCAGTCATGATTACTGGACAAACCGCGGGTCCGACGCCGTTCATTAGCGACCTTCAACTAAGCGCGAGTCCACCGGACTCGATCAAAAGTATAAAGTTTCAGATTGCTCCCAAGACGGGATCAGTCACACGCCCTCTGGCTGCAACCTACTCTAGCCAGTACCTGACGAAACGCGGTTACTACAATTCGCAGACGGGTGCAATTCTTTTGCCGGTGTTTGGTCTCTACGACAATTACGCCAACGCCGTTTTACTAACTTACGTGTTCACCGATAACTCGTCGCAGCAAGCGAGCGTCATGGTTACTACGCCCTTGTTTGCCGACCAATGCAGTTACAGCAATCCCACTGTTATACAAGCCAGGACGAATAGCACCACACTGAGCTACGATTACATTTTAACCAGGAACAGGTGTGGTAGCTTTTCGCCTGTTATTATTGATACTGATGGACGACTTCGCTGGGTCGGTACGGTAGGGTTCGCCGATTTGCCTGCAACGCTGTTCCAGAACTCGATCTATATTGGCCACGGGCCAGTACTTTATCGCATGGAACTCGACGGCACATTTGCTGTCCTGCGAGATTACAGTAGCGGTGGGGTCATTAATTTTCACCACAACATCGATTTAGGTAAACGCGGGCTCATAGTAGATGTAGACACTCCCGCACAGGTTGAAGCTACGAACATGGAAATCGATGGTCTGGGCAATATTCTAAAGACATGGAACCTGGCTAACATTATTACCGCTGCCATGACCGCTGGAGGCGATGACGCAACTCAGTTCGTCAAGCCCTCGCCCAATGACTGGTTTCACAACAACGCTACCACGTACAAAAAATCTGATGACTCATTGCTCGTTTCCAGCCGTGAAAATTTCGTTATCGCACTGGATTACACAAGCGGCGCCATTAAGTGGATTTTGGGTGACGCCACCAAGCAATGGTACCAGTTTCAGTCGTTAAGAAACTTTGCGCTTACACTTGATACCAATACGCTTCCTCCCATTGGCGAACATGCTTTATCAATCACGAAGGATGACAACCTGTTACTTTTTGATAACGGCAGGAATAGTATAAATAACACGCCCCCGGGGGACAATCGCACCTACAGCGCTCCTCGTAAGTATCAGATAAACACTCAATCAAAGGTGGCAACGGAACTCTGGAACTACCCGAATAACCAGGCTCTGTACAGCGATATTTGTTCCAGTATCTATGAAGACAGTCCACTGAATTATTTAATCGATTACGCCCACATAGTTAACATCAGCCCACCCGCCCTGTTTGCGGAGATCCTCGGTCTGGATGCATCAGGGAACAAGATTTTCGATTATCGATATCCCACCGCGAGTTGTAACACCGCATATAACTCTATCCCGGTTCATTTGGAACAAGTCATGTTTAAGACGATCGTTCCGCCTACCGCAGTCTCTCGTAAATCTCATGGATCGGCCGGGACGTTCGAAGTCCCATTGCCGCTGAGTGGCACAGCGGGCGTTGAATGCCGTTCCGGTCATGCTGACGGCAGCTACCAGGTGGTAGTAACTTTCGCCATTCCAGTGACAATTACGTCTGCGACGGTGGTCCCAGGCAGTGGCGCCACGGGGACCGTTGTAGGTGCTCCTAGTGTTGCCGGGGCTGAAGTAACTGTGGACCTCACAAACGTCGGTAACGCCCAAACGCTAACGGTAAATTTAGTTGGAGTAAACGATGGCTCGAATACGGAAAACTTTTCCGTACCGATGAGTGTGCTTGTTGGCGACACGACCGGTAATGGCTCCGTCAATTCAATTGACATAAACCAGGTAAAATCGCAATCGGGGACCGCCGTGACAGCTGCGAACTTCCGGGAAGACGTAACCGCAAGCGGAGCGATTAATAGCTCGGATATAACTTTAACCAAATCGAAAACTGGAAGTGGCGTTCCTTAGAAACAAGCGTCATTTTAAGAACCGCAGGGAAGCTGGACACGTAGCGGACAGGTTGAGATAGCCGGGATCTTCGAGCTTTGTCACGATGATGAAAACGGGGTAAGGCGAATCGAAACCTCAGAGATTTCATTTTCGCTTTTCAGCTTTCCACGTTTCCGCTTTTCATAAAATTTGATTTTCTCATTGGCGCCGATTTCGAATGCGGAGGTTTTACCGGAGCTGATATCGCTGGCGGCAAATCGCTCTTTCCGCTCAAAGTCTCGAGATCTCGCTCACTGCCAACGCGATCGTTCTCGTTACCGGCATTTGGTATTTTCGCAAAGCCGAGCGCACGTTCGCGGACGTGATCTGATTAAAAGCCGAAATACTAAATGCGCAGCCGCGGCTGACAGGTCTTCGATTTTCAGAGTTTCCGGGTTTCAGATTTCTTATCTTTCCGGCCCTTCAGTTTTTCGTTTTTTAGACTTTCCAAACATAGCCATCAGGGCCATAATCCGGCAGCTTACGCGACTCCCGGCGGCGAGCGAAGTCACATCAACTCCTACCACTTATTCCAATGAAAAATGTAATAGCAGCGATTCTTTTTACCGCGACCTGTTTCCTGGCGGGGACAGTCAACGCCGGATCGGTTATGATTACTGGACAAACCGCGGGTCCGACGCCGTTCATTAGCGACCTTCAACTAAGCGCCAGTCCACCGAACTCGATCAAAAGTATAAAGTTTCAGATTGCTCCAAAGACGGGATCAGTCACACGACCTCTGGCTGCTACTTACACGAGCGAATATTTGAAGAGGCGGGGCTACTACAATTCGCAGACGGGTGCAATTCTTTTGCCGGTGTTTGGTCTCTACGACAATTACGCTAACGCCGTTTTACTAACTTACGTGTTCACCGATAACTCGTCACAACAGGCCGGCGTTGTAGTTAGCACGTCTGCGTTTAACGATACATGCAGTTACAGCCATCCAACCGTGATACAAGCCAGGACCAATAGCACCGCGCTGAGCTATGATTACATTCTGTTGAAGAATAAGTGCGGCAGCTTTTCGCCGATTATTATTGATAGCGACGGGTGGGTTCGTTGGGTTGGGGCGGCCGGGGTCACTGATTTTCCAGCCAGGCTGTACCAGAACTCGATCTATCTCGGCCACGGTCCACTGCTTTATCGCCTAGAGCTCGATGGGACCTACGCCATGTTGCGAGACTATAGCAGCGATGGAGTGGCTGATTTTCATCACAACATCGATTTGGGCAAACGCGGCCTCATCGTAGAAGTAGACACTCCGGCGTACACTGAGTCTGTAAACATGGAAATAGATGGTTTGGGCAATATTCTAAAGACATGGAACCTGGCTGCCATCATTACTGCTGCAATGACCGGCGCAGGCGATGATGCAAGCCAGTTCGTCAAGCCCGCTCCCAACGACTGGTTTCATAATAACGCGGTCACGTATAAAAAATCCGATGACTCACTGCTTGTATCCAGCCGTGAGAATTTCGTGATTGCTCTTGATTATGCGACCGGTGCTATCAAGTGGATTTTGGGTGACAATACCAAGCAATGGTACCAGTTCCAATCGTTAAGGAACTTTGCGCTTACGCTCGATACTAATACGCTTCCGCCGATCGGCGAGCATGCTTTGTCGATCACGACAGATGACAACTTGTTACTGTTTGATAACGGGAGAAGCAGTCTGAATCACACCCCGCCGGGGGCGGACCGCACCTATAGCGCTCCTCGCAAATATCAGATCAACACGCAATCGAAGGTGGCGACGGAGTTATGGAACTTCCCGAACGGTCAGGCTTTCTACAGCCCGTTCTGTTCAAGCATATATGAGGATGCCCCCTTAAATTACTTAGTCCTCTACTCTATTCTTACTAACCCAGCGCCACCGCCGCCGCAGTTTGCGGAGGTTCTGGGCTTAGAGGCATCTGGCGCTAAAGTGTTTGATTATCGCTACCCTAATATGGGTTGTGACGCCGCTTGGAATGGTCTGCCGATTCACCTCGAGCAGGTTATGTTTACCACGATCGTTCAACCTACCGCGGTCTCTCGCAAGGATCATGGATTGTCCGGAATATTCGACATTCCAATGCCCTTGACTGGCAACTCAGGCGTTGAATGTCGTTCCGGCGGTGCTGACGGCAGCTATCAGCTCGTAGTTACTTTCGCCAGTCCGGTGACTATTACGACCGCCACTGCAACGTCCGACAGCGGTGGAACAGCGTCCGTTGTAGGCACGCCTGTCGTAGCCGGTAATCAAGTGATTGTGAACCTCACAAACGTCAGTAACGCGCAAACGCTGACGGTAAATTTAATTGGAGTAAACGATGGCTCGAACACGGAAAACTTTTCCGTGCCGATGAGTGTGCTTGTCGGTGACACGACCGGTAATGGCTCCGTCAATTCAAGTGACATAATCCAGGTAAAATCGCAATCGGGCGCCGCAGTGACAGCTGCCAACTTCCGGGAGGACGTAACCGCAAACGGAGCGATTAATAGCTCGGATATAACTTTAACCAAATCTAAAACTGGAAGTGGCGTTCCTGCGAAACAAGCATCACTTAGGAATCGTAACCAAGCTAACAGGTGACGGACAAGTTGAGACAGCCCGGTTAATCTCAAGCTCTGTCACGATAACGAAACGGCGTAGGCGAATCGAAAATCGCCGAGGTTTCATTTTCGTTTTTTAGCTTTCCGCGTTTCCGCTCTTCACGAAATCTGATTTTCTCGGAGGAGGAAATTGTACTCCATGCATCTATGTTACACTGCTGCCGTGAGATTCCTTGATCGTATTAAAGGTGCGACCCGGACGGTGCTTGACTCCGTACTGGGTCGTCTTGCCATTAGCATGGGTTACCGCATTCAGCGGAATATCCCGCTAGCGATGCAGCGAAAAGCTGTCTCCGAGACAGCAAGCTATGTCGCGACGGAAATGAACAATGTCGTCGCCTTTAACTCCGCTCAGGAGTTGCTAATCCGGGCCGCCGAGCGCTGCCGTGACCAGGATGGCATGGTTTTGGAGTTCGGGGTTTGGAAAGGAAAATCACTGGGAATCATCGCAAAGATCTTTGATCAAACGGTCTACGGATTCGATTCCTTTCAAGGGTTGCCGGAAGATTGGCGTTCGGAAATTCCAGCAGGCGCGTTCGCTCTGAAAACTCCGCCCCGCGTTTCTTCCAATGCGGAGCTTGTCATTGGATGGTTTAACGAAACTCTCGGACCGTTTCTGGCCCAACATCCTGGACCTATCAAATTTCTACATATCGATTGCGATCTGTATTCTTCCGCGTGCGAGGTTCTGGAGAATTGTGCCAACCGACTTCGGCCAGGTTCGATCATCGTCTTCGATGAATACTTCAATTATCCAAATTGGCAGGAAGGAGAATTCAAAGCCTTTCAAGAGACGGTCGCCCTTCATCGGATCCGCTATCGATACATTGCTTACAATTCCGTTCATGAACAAGTCGCGGTCGAAATAATTTCAGCGTGACACCGAAGCCTGCGTCATGAATTCACTCAGCAGGTTCGCGGGCGTAGAAACTATCATGGAGCCATGAACGAAATGCTCGTGCCTTACTCAGTTACGAAAATCGTCTTCTTAAGTGTCGTAAGTCTTCTTTTTGCACAAGCTGGCCTGGGTCGAGAATACATCGTAAACCAGGGAGCCTCGGAAGCTTCAGACAACAATTCCGGCACTGCGAACAAACCATTGCGAACGATTTCTGCGGCGGCAGAAAAAGTTCACGCCGGCGATAAAGTGATCATTTTCTCAGGAGAGTATCGGGAAACTGTAAGTGTCAACGCCTCTGGGACTGTGGACGCGCCCATCGTATTCGAAGCAGCGCCCAATGCTCAACCCGTCATTAAAGGTTCGGAGTTGGTCAAAGACTGGGTGCTGGAAGCAGGGAACACATGGAAGGCCAGACTACCGCCGATTTCAAACCGTTCAAAGAGTGCGGGCGAATCTTCATCCTGGCGAACAAATGACGTGCGCCAGGTCTTTGTAAAAGATGGTGAGCTTTTGGATGCGCTACATCTGCGCCGGGTGGCAGCTAAAGATCAGCTGCGACCGGGGACTTTTTTTTGCGATGTGGCCAACTCCTTTATCTTTGTCTTGTTATCCGGTTCCTCAAATCCAAATCATCACGAGATGGAAGTATCCGTGCGAGGTGCATGGATGTACATCAACGGAAGTAACATCATGGTTCGCGGCCTTCGAATGCGACACTCCAGCACACTCGCCATCGCGAACTGGCCCGCTTGCAATCTTCACGGTAACAACATCACGATGGAAAATTGTCAGCTGACATGGGGCGATTTCATCGGAGTAAATCTTGGCGGGGCTCACAATACGCTAAGAAGTTGTACGATAGCGTGCCATGGCAACTCAGGTATCAACGGAAGTGGAGAGGGTCACACGATCGATAAATGTCGCGTTCTCTACAACAATATCGATCGCTACGATCCGGGTTGGCATTGCGGAGGTGCAAAACTCATTCCAAATTTCAATCGGGGCCGGATTACGCACAATCAGTTCGTCGGCAATATTGGACCGGGCCTCTGGCTCGACGGGAGTTGTAACGAAAATGTTATCGACGGTAATCTCTGCTATGAAAACGAGGGTCCCGGTATCATGATAGAAATTTCTAGCGGAAACGGGGTCTTCAACAATATTTGTTTCGGGAACAGAAATCCGTTACCTGCTGAGTTTCTTCAACCAGACCCAGAGGCTGTTAAACGGAAGGAATACAATAAGTTTGTAGCGTTCCAATATAAAGGTGAAGCTCGGTTCAAGCAGTTACCGTATCATGCAGGAGATGGTCGCGGAATTTACATTTCTTCTTCACCCGAAACAAAGGTCTACCACAACACCTGTTACCTGAATGAGGGCGAGGGCATCTGCGTTGAAGGAAAATTGCGTCAGACCGGTACGGGCACCGCCATGGCTACTCGCAACTGCACCGTTTTGAACAACATCTCCGTTTACAATAAGGGCACACAATTAGTTTTGCGCCGCAACGGCGTCGATGAGGCAACACATGATAACAGGTCGGATTACAATCTTCTGCTCGCGCTCGGCGCCGTCTTTGCCAGAGGAGGGTGGGATGCAACGATTGCTTCCTCTTTGCACGATTGGCAGAAGCAAACGAGCCAGGACGACCATTCGATTGAAGCCGAACCTTTCTTTGCCATGGCGGCGATGGGCGATTTTCGCCTACTCCCGATAAGTCCCGCGGCGAACGCGGGCCTACCTTTGGAGCAAGTCCATCACGATTTTTTCGGAGACGTACGGTCGCAAAATAGTGTTAGTATAGGCGCGTGCGAAAGTCCGGCTCTTGATTATCCTCGACCACCGATGATGTATCGGGGAACACCTGAGAACCCGTAAACGCTTGCAACCGCTCAATCAATGAACCCGACCGATCTCAGATGGAACATCATGCCGGCAATGGTCACGCTGTTAGGACTAATCCTTGCCCTGTTTCTAGGCCTCTTCATCGGTGGTAGCGAACTAAAGGAACTTGGCCTTATCTTCGGATTAGTTGGCGTGATCGCCCTTATCAGTGGCATGCGCCAGCACATCTGGCTTCTTTTGCCCATATTCTGGGGGTTTGTCGGGTCGATTTCGATCCTTCCACTTCCATTCTCGGCCAGAGACCTGGTTGTCATGATGGTTGCGGTAGTTAGCTTCGCTCTCTTCGCACTGAGGGTTTTCAAGTTCAGAAATAAATGGGATTTTCTTGATTTGATTCTCCTGCTGAATCTTGGCCAGGTCTGTCTCGCATTCATTCTGCACCCGACAGGCTTAAAAGTGCTTTCTTCTCAAACCGTTGGGGCGAGACCCTATTTTAACGTTGCAATTGCCGCTCTGGCTTATTTCGTATTGTCGAACCAAACTGTCTCGCAAACGCTTGCACGTCGATTACCGATATTCGCCGTCGCGTCGCAACTCACCTTCTCGATCGTGTATCTGCTCAGTCGAGCAAGTTACTCTGTCGGCGCGGTCCTAGGTCAACTTTACGACGGTTTCATGCCCCCTACCTACCAACGCTCTTTGACACCCTCTTTTGAGCGGTTGACTGGCGTCGCCGGCGGTGGCTTAAGCTTAACCGCCGCACTATGTGCTTACTTTCGCCCGCTGACTTTATTCAACCCGTTCCGGCCTCTTCGCTTCTTGCTATTCATCATCAGCATCGTCTTAATTTTGATGTCAGGGTTTCGATCGCTATTGCTTAGTGCCGCGGTCCTATTTCTGCTCGCGAGTTACCTCCACCATGGCTGGTCGGACATCGCGGTTTCGGTCGTCGGCCTGCTTTTTGGAGCGCTTTTCTTAATTTTCTTTAATTCCTTCGTCCACCCACTTCCTTTATCGATGCAAAGAACACTGTCAGCACTGCCAGGTCACTGGGATTCCCGCGCCGTTAACGACGCGACCGGCTCCACAGAATGGCGATTGGAAATGTGGAAAGACATACCCAAAGGCACGCAATACATTCACAACAGAATCATGGGCGACGGCTTTGGTTTCACTCGAACCGAGCTTCTGGCATTGGAGCGTCAAAAATTCGTCAGTGGCGAGATGGCTCAGGAAGATTTCATGATTATCGGAGCGTTTCACAACGGGCCTCTCTCTGCGATTCGCTTCGCTGGAATCGTCGGCTTGGTTCTCTACTATGTTTTGCTAATCTATTCGGCGAGGTATGCGTGGCGTCTTATTCGCGCATCCAAAGGTACGGGGTTCTTCCCCCTGGCTCTCTTCTTCGGGCTCCCCATCATCTGGGAGCCGGTGAATTACACACTTGTCTTCGGCGCCTATGATTCTGGGCTACCGGAGGCGCTCTTCAATGTCGGAATGTTGAAGATGATCCACAATTCATTTGTGCGCCACTTACCAGCGGACCCACTACCCGAGATCAAGCCTCGACCTAGCGCAGCCACCCGGCTAGCTCCCGTTTGATGTCCGAGCTTGCAATCCGAGTTGACCGGTTAGGTAAGCGATACCGATTGGGACGCGGCCGCCAAAGTCAGTCGCGCTACTTCACGTTGCGGGACACCTTAACCGAAGGTGTGCAGCAAATGTTCCAGAGAAATGGTGCTACCCAGAAAGAAGCTCAAGAGTTCTGGGCTCTGCGCGATGTTACGTTTGATGTTAAACAAGGCGAAGTAGTAGGGATCATAGGACGAAATGGTGCCGGCAAATCGACGTTACTTAAGCTTTTGAGCCGGGTCACAGAACCGACCACCGGGATAATTCACATCAAAGGGCGCGTCGCCAGCTTACTTGAAGTAGGCACCGGCTTTCATCCTGAGCTTACCGGCCGTGAGAACATTTTCTTGAATGGAGCAATCCTGGGCATGCGCCATACCGAGATCACTTCCAAGTTCGATGAGATCGTCGCGTTCGCGGAAGTAGAACGATTTCTCGACACACCGGTAAAACATTACTCCAGCGGAATGTATGTGCGTCTTGCCTTCGCCGTGGCAGCTCATCTCGAACCCGATATCCTGGTTGTAGACGAGGTGCTCGCGGTAGGTGACGCTGAATTTCAACAAAGATGCATTCAGAAGATGAAGGAAGTAAGCACCCAAGGACGATCCGTTCTGCTTGTCTCCCACAACATGATGTTGATTGAGCAATTCTGCTCCCGGGCCGTACTTTTGGTTAAGGGAAAAATTGAAACTGCAGGTAACGTGCGGGAAACGCTTTCCGCCTATCTTCGTCCCAAACGTCTGTCGATCAGTGGAAAAACTGCATCGTTGGAGCTCATTGAAGCAACTAGCGAAAACAAAAAATCGGAGCCACCGGAGATAATTTGTTTTCCGGGAAAAGCCTGTCACTTCAAGCTCGAATTGCGCGTCCCTCAGGATTGGTCGCGATGTTACTTGAACCTCGTTGTCGAGGATGACGCCGGGCGTTTTCTACTGCATTCGCGCAGCGATACCGACGACTTTCGTCCGAGTTTGCCTGCTGGGGATTATATTCTCACGTCGGATCTCTCTTCCCTTAATCTTGCCCCGGGAACCTACGTGCTCTGGTTTCGAGTCTACTGCGCTTCGGGTGATACTGAGCTTGTCGATTCGGATGAGTATATGTTGAGAGTCGACGGTCTAAGGGTGTTACAGGAAGGACACGTTCACGTTGAAAATCGCTGGGCAATTACGCCGCGGCTTGGCGCTAGCAGGCTTGGCCTTTAAGGCAGCCTTTTATCGAACGTGCGCAGCTGTGTTGCGTGCGCCGGGCATGGAGTTTGACAGCTTCGGCAGACGCCTTGGGCTTGAATTACTTTGGCGTGGAGATCGCGATGCAGGCATCGTGTCTCTTCTCACTCCCGTAAAAATTGTACGCTATTTCGAATTCGACTTCGCACGACGTGCCCTTGCTTGGGATACGTGCAAACAGGTTCTCGACGTCTCGTCTCCCCGGCTCTTTACTCTATGGCTCGCCAACAAATATCCGAATCTCCTCGTGCATCACGTCAACCCTGACAAGGCAGACACAACAGCTACTGAAACGCACTTGGGCACTCGACTTGATCGCGGTAATATCCTAGTTACAAATGAAGATGCCACCGCGCTCACGTTTCGCGCCGATAGTTTCGACGCTATTCTTTCGCTGAGCGTCATTGAGCACATTCCGGATGATGGGGATATGGCTGCGTTGAAAGAGATGTGGCGCGTCTTGCGACCTGGGGGCCGTTTAATACTCACTGTACCGTTTCTGCCCAAATATTGGGATGAATACTTCTCTTTCGACCAATGGGGACTGTGCACTCGCACGACAGAAGGTCTTTTCTTCGCCTCGAGATACTATGACGAGGCTACAATTGAATCGCGAATTAACAAATCTCTCGGCGCCCAGCCCGAGAAGATGGAAATTTTCGGCGAGCGGCAACGCGATACATTTTTTCACTATCGTGAAGCTGAGTGGAAAAGGGGATTACCTGAGTCTGTTAAGGATCCATTTTACATCGCTACAAGGTATCGCCGATATAGCATGCTCGATGCTGTTCCAGGTTTAGCTGTAGTCGGCCTTTCGTTTCGGAAAGCTTAAAAACTCGACCTCGATGCGACTCTTGATTTGGTGCTCAACTTTTAGCTACGGAGGTGGCGAGCGTCTACTGAGCCGGCTGATCGAGGCTTTCCTAAATAACGTAAAGATTACCCAGCTCGGTCTAGCGTTACCTGAGAACGTCAGACAAAGTTTCGAAGAGGTCGTGAAGAAACATGATCACTTTCAATTATACTCGCTGCCTAACTCAAACCTTCGGCAGTGGACGACCTTCGCTTCCATGCCGCGACTCCGCAGCACGCTGTACAACCGTTCCCGTGCTCGCAGGCGAGAACAACTTCAACGGGCCATAGACAAATGGGGCAGCGACTTCGATGTCCTGTATTGTTTCTGGGCACAATCAGAGCCTTTTATTAAGTCACCTATACCGGTCGTGGCCACGATTCAGGATTTGACCGCAATAGAGTTTCCGGAAATTCTTGGTGAAGAAGTCACAGCTGAAATTCGCCGCGACACCGCCACTTGGTTACTTCACGCCTCGTGCGTAGTTTCATCCGTTGCTATGCGGGAAAAGGTCCTAGGGTTGTTTCCTGAAAATAAGCGGGATGTCCGCGTTATCCATCACGCCGCTTCGCCGGTAACTAATAGCCATGATATAAAGTTGGCTCTGCCCGCGAACCTGCCCGAACGCTATCTCATCTATCCGGCGAACTTGAATAGCCACAAGAATCATTACAGCCTGCTGATTGCTTTTGAACAATGGGCGCGACGTTCGGTTATTCCGCTGGTGCTAGTTGGAGAAGGAACAGAACTATTACATTCTAAGGTGGGGCATCAAACAAATTGGCAAATTAGCAGACTTCGAAGCTTAATTTCGCGAAAACACCTGCGACCCGGGGTCGATTACTTTGCCTTGGGATATGTGGCTGATTCTCAACTCCGCAAACTGATTGAAGGTGCGTGGGCTTTGGTTATGCCATCGCTTGCAGAGGGGGGCGGTAGTTTTCCAGCTGAAGAAGCACTTTCATTGGGGGTTCCGATCGCTTGCTCGGATATTCCAGTAATGCGCGAACACCTAGCAATGAGAAGCGCCAAAATAGCCTGGTTCGACGCGGAATGTCCTACATCTATCCTTGCAGCGTTCGACGACCTATGGACGCGCTACCCGCACTTTAAAGAATCGGCGCTTCGTGGACGAAATGATCGCCGCCCAACGTGGGAGGAAATCGCCGCCGCCTATGTTGAGATTTTTAGTGAAGCTCCGAAAGAAGCGCCATTGAAACATGATTAAATTTCCTGTCTATAGACCTAAACTTGGAGAGCTCGAAAAGCAATACGTTGCAGAATGCCTTGACTCGACTTGGATTTCCTCAAAAGGCCCATTCATAGAAAGATTCGAGAAAGCCTTTTGCAGCTATACCGGGGCGAAACACGCTAAAACGGTGTCTAACGGGACTGTAGCTCTGCATGTCGCATTGCTATCTTTGGGAATCGGGCCGGGCGATGAAGTGATAGTTCCGACCCTAACTTACATCGCCTCAGTCAACGCGATCACCTACACGGGAGCTACGCCAGTTTTTGTCGATTCTGTACTCGGCACCTGGCAAATTAATCCCTCCGAAGTCGAACGCAAGATTACTCCGAAAACTAAAGCTATAATGGCTGTCCATCTCTATGGTCAGCCCTGCGATATATTAGCTCTTCAGAAGCTTGCCCAGCGCTACGAGATTCGCCTCGTCGAAGACTGCGCGGAGGCCCTTGGCTCTCGTGTAAGCGACGTCCATGTCGGTTGTTTCGGCGATATCGCAACCTATAGCTTCTACGGTAACAAAACTGTAACGACTGGCGAAGGAGGAATGGTTACAACCAGCAATTCTGATCTGGCTAATAGCGTGAGCCATCTTAAGGGACAAGGTTTGGCAAAAGACAGGGAATACTGGCACGATGTAATTGGTTACAATTACCGCATGACAAATATTTGTGCGGCGATCGGATGTGCCCAATTAGAATCAGTTGAGACAACGCTGGCTCGCAAGCGGGAGATTGCGGCCCTTTACAAAAACCAACTGAAGGGAACTGCATTCGAACTCCACCGAGAGGCACCTGGCACATATCATTCCTACTGGATGATTTCAATTCTGCTTCCCGATGCCGGCTCTCGGGACGCCCTTCGCGAATATCTGTTGGATAATGGTATTGAAACGCGTCCCGTGTTTTATCCCATCCACACGATGCCGATGTATTCTCGCCCGAATCAGACCTACGAAGTAGCGGTCGAGATCGCGGCACGCGGTATAAACCTCCCGAGCTTTCCCGATTTAACTAACGATGACATAGTATTCATTTGTGACAAATTGAAGTCATTCTATAATGAATAATATCGTCCTTCGGGCGTTACAAATGCAAGACTGTAAAGATGTAAGCACCTTGATAAAATCATCTCCGCCGTTGTACACCCAGTATTTTTGTCCTTTCGACTTCGAACAAAATGCTATTGAAAAGGTGCTTTCGAAGGTTGAGCGCGATCAGTTTATTGGAATCGCGCTATCGGACGGTCGATCCAGTACCCTCGCGGGATTTTATATGTTGCGTGGATTTGATGAAGGATACGAATATCCGATGTACGGCGTGTTTATAGGTCACGCCTATCGGGATCTCGGCCTTGCCAGCCTGACACTAGCTCATGCCGAAGCTTATTGCCGACTAAACCGCATCGCTCGTTTATTACTTAAAGTTCACCCATCGAATGAACGAGCACGAAGATTGTATGAAAAGCACGACTTTCACTATCTCCGGACTGATCCCATTAACGGCAACCTGGTCTTGGAAAGGCAGCTATCAGCTTGAGCAGCCTTATACTTGGGCTCTACTTCGCTTATGTCGCTAGCAATATTGGAAGGTCTCTCAAGAATACGCTAGCCCCGTTGAAGACCAAGTGATGCGCGAGTTAGAACTTTCGAGGGTTGCGTGGGAGGCATTCGCAAAACAAGATCCTCTTTGGGCTATTCTTACCGATAGCGACAAATCGAATCGTCGTTGGAACACCGAGGATTTCTTTGCGAGCGGGCGCAAGGAGATTTCTGCCGTCTTACATTATTTGGTCTCAACTGGCCTTCCATTCCGATCGGAAAATAGCATAGCACTGGACTTTGGTTGTGGTGTGGGGCGTCTTACTCAGGCACTGGCGGCGCATTATCGCTGCGTACATGGCGTGGATATCTCTGAGACAATGATAAAGGAAGCTGAACGTCTAAACAAGTTCCAGGCTAGTTGCTTTTACCATCTCAATAACTCTCCCGACCTCGCGTTGTTTGCATCAAAAACATTCGACTTTGTTTACACAAGTATCGTCTTGCAGCACATCCCAGTTCGTTATATACCCAGATACCTTCGCGAGATCTTTCGAGTCTTGCAGCCCGGTGGTGTTGCAATTTTTCAAATCCCCGATGTTCGTCGCGAAGATGGCATTTCGTTATGGAGAATGTTTCGCAACAAATTACGCCTTCGAACTCGTTTGCGCGGGTTAATTCTTTACTTCCGACGAGCCAAGTCTTCGCAATCTCCGCCGATTATGGAGATGAACTATATGCGAGAGAATCGCGTGCGTAGGCTGATCCGGCAGTCAAGCTGCCGTCTTGTAGACATCCGGCTAACAAACTCTATCGACCCGTCATTTAATGGAAACCTGCGCTTTTTAGATTCGGCGCCAGAGGACGGATTAGTTAGTAAGCAATACTGCGTAGTGAAGCCCACCTAATTCTCGAGGCGTGCTAGGCCGCAAGCTCACTCGCGAAACGCAAGCAATGCTTTCCATTCTCTACAGTCCCGAAATCTTTTCTGCTCAGCGCGTAGGTGGTATAAGTCGCTATATCGTCGAATTGAGCCAACGTTTGCCCGCTGATCTGTGTAAGACAAGAATCGTAGCCGGAGTCCACCTCAACCAGCACCTCCACACTCTCCCGTCTCGGCCTGGGTGGTATATCCCGCGTATGGGCCCGATAGGTCGCTGGCGTCTATCATTTAACCAGATGTTATTTCGCAGAGCGATTGCCGAACATCCAACTGCAATCATCCACAAATCTTATTATTCTGAAACTGATTATACCGATACGCATCCAGGAGTAATAACCATCCATGACATGATCGACGAACTTTTCCCTGAGCGTCCAACCGTGGTATCGCCTCTCCTAAAGCGGACAGAATGTACCCGAGCAGATGCCATCATTGCGGTTTCCGAAACGACAAAGAGGGATTTGATCAACGCCTTCAATGTGCCGCCAGAGAAGGTTACCGTTGTTTATCACGGAGATTCATTAAGCTCAGTTAGCGAGGAGAAACCTGTTTCACAGCAACAGAATTACGTCCTCTATGTGGGAGTACGCGAAGGATACAAAAACTTCCAACGTCTATTGCGTGCGTTTGCCGCTTCCGGTTTCTTACGAAATAATTTTTCCTTGATTGCCTTTGGTGCCGAAACGTTTTCCGAGGATGAAACGCGGCTAATCGCTGAGTTAAAATTAAATCGACAAGTCCGTCACATAACTGGAGACGATAAGAAGCTTGCTAGCTCATATCGCAATGCGACTGCGTTAATATGTCCGTCTCTATATGAAGGCTTCGGCATGCCAATTGTCGAAGCCATGGGCCAAGGTTGTCCCGTGATTTCTTCGCGATACGGGTCGTTGCCTGAGATCGCAGGTGAAGCAGCCGCCTTTTTCGAAGCCAACGACATAGATTCAATTAGCAGCGTGATCGAGGAGACGGTGAGTAGCCCTACACGACTTGCAGAGCTTCGTGCTCGTGGATTCGCGCGACACGAGCTGTTTAGCTGGCAAAAGTGCGCGAACGAAACCCTCGCAGTCTACGACGCCATACGCAGATAGTTTTCGAAAAGGCATTCATTTGCATGACCCGAAATAGTGGTTTCCCACGCCTGCTAGTTGTAACTGAGTTTCCTCCAAATGCATCTGGTGGCGGACCTGCCATCGTTCGGCAGATGCTTCAGAGGTGGCCCGCAGAAAAACTGCTGTGGTGGAGCTGCCTGCCAGATTCGACAAAGAAATTCGGGCGCGATGTTGCAGCTCATTTTGTGGCAGGCATTCCTTCCAGGTTATATCCACACATCACTCTACCGAGATTCAAAGCGTGGCTCCTAAACAGCACTTGGCGCCACTTCGCCGCTCGACACTTAAAGAGGTCGATCAAATTGTCTAAGCCGGATGTGATCTGGGCCATCCCACATCAATGGTCAATCCTGCCACAAGTCGAGGTACTTTGGGCGAGATCTTACCATGTCTCTATTCATGACTATCCGGACGTGCATAACTCAAGACGGAGACTAGGACTGAATGTAACTAACGAACTAATATTGGGGATGCAGCAGCTCTATCGACTGGGAACCTCACGAGATGCAATTTCCAATGAAATGGCTGCCGACCTGGAAGCGGTAACGACAAAACCAGCAGCCCAGATTTTACACAGTGGAGTAGAACCACGGGAGCTCGCTTACCTGCAGCAAAAACGATCGTTAAAAAATCGTACAATTACGATTGCGTACGCGGGAACGATTGCTGCAAAAGAAAGCTTTGCCTTATTCGTCGCAGCCTTGAGCCAGATCCGCAAGGGATTCCCCTCTCCCATTGAACTTCATTTCTTTGGTGCGCACCGCTACGAGCAAGAGTCATGGTTTGAAAAGCAATGGATGATCGAGCACGGCAATTTAACCCCGGAGGAGTTAACGGTGAGGCTGCGTCAGTGCCAGTGGGGATTCATACCGATGGAGTTAGACGATAACAATCCACGCTACAATCGCTACAGCCTGCCTACGAAGATCGTTAGTTATTTGGCTGCAGGACTTGGAATCATCAGTGTGGGTCATACGGCATCGACGGTAATTAGGCTTGCTCGGAGATATTCATTTGGCATTGCCATCGACGAAACCAATGCCAGCAGAATGGACGAGGTATTGATTCAAGCGCTGTCTGTTGACGATCCCTGGTCGCAGTTTGCCGAGGAAATTTTACGCTGCGCCCATCAGGAATTCGATGCCGCAAGCATGCGTGACAAACTGCACGCCATGCTGCAGTCGCAAAGGCCGGCCATTTAAGTGACTGTTCCCAGCACCTCGGCCGGATTGCCCGCCGCAATACAATTAGAAGGGACGCTTTTTGTTACTACACTTCCCGCCCCAATGACAGCTCCGTCGCCTATCTGCACACCTTTTAGCACAAGACACCTTGTTCCAATAAAGACATCGTTTCCGATGCTGACCGGCTTGGTTCGGGGTGATTTCAAGCCGTGCAGCGGGATTCCGTGAAAATCGGTATCAACAATTAGGCAATCGGAACCGATAAGCGTGCGATCTCCGATCGATATTGACGTGGCGCATGAGATAACCGAACTAGTGATTCCGACTCCGTTTCCCATGATGATAGAAGCTCCTTCTTGCAAGGTGATCAGCGACAATCGTCGTTGCGGACGAAGTGGATTGGACCAGCGAGTGGAAAAAAGCGATACCGAATTGCCTATGACGATCGTCGATCCATGCGCCACCTTGATATCGGGGAATCCGAGAATCCACGGTTTTTGCCCGACAGTAACGCCATGCATTCGCATCCAATGAGCGGCGCTCCAGTTCATGACGCGCAGGACTACGTTTTTCGAGATTGCCATGCCACTCACACGTTGAGGGCAAATCGGCCAGGCAGCAAGCCGTAGTGCGCGATGCGTGTGCTTTGGATTTGCGGTTTACCGCGAGTTGTCCAGGAAAAAGCATTAAACGGCGAAGACCATGGGGCGCATGCCGCCTGGTCGTGGATACTCGGTCACTTTCCGCCGCCGGCAGATATTGAGCTGCACATCGGGTGTTTTTGGCCTGGAGGTGATCGGACAAAGTCGTTTCAGTTTGAGGAAGTCACCTTCCATCTCGTGCCTTGTTTAAAAAAGGGACGGGCCTTGCTTCTCTTTCAGCGCGACGCGCATTACTTCAAAGAGCTTTTCGCGCAGATACGACCCGACATCGTACATGGATGGGGCACGGAAGATTCCTTCGGACTGGTAGCACGTCGTCTCGCGCCGCGGCGACACGTCATCGGAATTCAAGGACTAATCCACGCCTGTTACAGGCATCGTCCTAAAACTTATCGAGTGCCGCTTATGTATTTGAATGAATCGCTTACTTTAAGGAAAGCACGTTACATAGCCGCCGAGAGCCAGTACGCGTTAGACTGTGCTTCGTCGTTAGCTACCACCGCAGTTAAGAGACTGATCGAGCACCCGTTGCGTCGTGAATTTCTTGCGGCTGCGCCCTCGACGGGCCTGGCAAAAACGGTTCTCTTTGTAGGGAACATTCAAGAAGGCAAAGGAATCCTCGACGCGATCGCTGCTTTCTCCGAGGCTGCGGTCGATGAGTGGCGACTTCACGTTATCGGTCGCGGACCAGTGCCAGATGAGGACCGTATGGCTCGCCTCGTTCGTGATAGAGGGATCGGTAATCGCTTTCGTCACTCGCCAGTCATAAACGTTGCCGACCTTGTTCAAGCGATGCAAGAAAGTTCGGTTTTCATCCTTCCCACGCGAGTAGATACTGGACCAACCTCTTTGAAAGAGGCCTTGACTCTCGGTTTATGGCCGGTGTGCTACGACAACTCTGGGCCGAGAGAGTACATCCACAAATATGGGTTTGGTTCGCTGGCAAAGGATCAGGATGTCAACAATCTTGGCGTCGTGCTCAAACGTTGTTTGAATGAAATGCCGTGGAACGATGAAAGCAAACGGACCGCATTGGCTCGCCAGACTCGCGAGGATTTCTCGCGGGAGAGGGCCTGGGAAAAGCTTACGGCATATTATACTTCGATTGTTACCTCGGTTGTAAGTAGATGATCTCAATTGTTACTCCGAGCTTTGGTCAACTTGAGTGGCTTAGGTTGGCCGTCGCGTCTGTCGCCGATCAAGAGGGCATCCAAGTTGAACACATTATCCAAGACGCTGGAACGAGTGGCATCGAGACAATGTCTGAACAATTCGCCTCCGATTCGAATCATCACCTTAAGCTAGTCGTGGAACCAGACGCAGGTATGTATGATGCAATCAACCGAGGGCTACGGAGAGCAAAGGGCGAAATTTCCGCTTATTTAAACTGCGACGAACAGTACTTGCCTGACGCCTTGTCAAAGGTAATAAACTTCTTCGACGCGCACGCCGAGGTAGACGTCCTCTTCGCGGATGTCATTCTTATAGATCAAGAGGGCCAGCCGATTTCTTATCGCCGTACTGTATTGCCAAAGCCGCGACACACTCGGTTCGCCCATCTTAATACGCTTAGTTGTGCCACTTTTTTTCGGCGTAAGCTTCTCGATCGCGGATTTTATTTCGATCCCGCTTGGAAAGTCGTTGGTGATGCTGTTTGGGTGGAGAAGCTACTTAAAGAAAACGTTCGGATGGCCACCTTACCTGAGCCCCTCGCGATCTTCACTTTCACTGGGAAAAATCAGACGAATTTACCCACGGCTGGCGAAGAAGCAGCGCGTCGAAACTCAAGCTCCGGTTTAGGAACGACGCTTCGTCGGAATGCGGCTGTAGTAGGCCACCGCATTCGTAAGGCTTCAGCTGGAGCTTACTTGAGGAGAAGGGTAGATATTTCGATTTACACCAAAAATTCGCCTACTCAGCGTAAGCGCTTTGTGTGCAAGAACCTGGGCTTCGGCTGGCCGCGCTAACTTCAGAGCAAACTACGATATGCCTGTAACGTACGCGCGGTGCATTCATCCCAGGAGAACCGTCTCCTCAGCAGTTGCCCCTTAGCTTCGGTTTCACTCCAATCCATCTCCAAAACGTCAAGCACCGCGTGCCGAAAGGATTCGTAGTCATGTTTGAAACCGCCAGGGCTATCAGACCCAACAATTTCTTCAACCGCAGTATCTCTAACGTATGCTACGGGTGTCCCAAGCTGATAAGCCTCAACCGCCGGGATTCCGAAACCCTCGATTTCGGAAGGGAGCAGTAGCGCGCGGCCTTTTGCAATTAGATTATGCAGGTCCGGCGTTGGCAAAGGAGGAACGAGACTTGTATTTTGCATTTTCGAAAACAACTCTGTTCCAGTGTTGTCCAAATCTCCCACCAACTTGAGCGCAGGGGCATCCTTTAGTTCTTTGTTGAACAAAGACCATTGTTTCAACAACCAGTTCGTAGCTTTGTGTGGAAGCTTGGAAGCTAAATGAACGACGTAATTTTCCTTGTTACTCGCATCGGTTGCCTGTCTCTTTTCAATCTCTACACCTTCATACGTAACAATAATCGGTCCGCACCTTTGCCGATGCCTTGCGCAAAACTCCAGGATCGCTTGCTTCGAAAACTCCGAAACGGTCAAAATCAGATCCAGCTTTTTAAGGGAATCTTTCAGCGTACTCAACCAATAAGCGAAGGCGAGTCGCGAACGGGACGCAGGATGACGATCGGCGTAAAGCTGCAGCATCACATCAGGCACCGTTCCAACGGTCTTTGCCCTGACGCGAAAGCCACGAGGTAGGAAACCCTTCGGGTAATGCCAGATTTTAAATGCGTCCTGGCGTATCATGAGAGGATGAAAGTGATCAGCCAAAAGTCGTCCCGCGAGATGATGTGTCGGAAACGGTAACGTAATCCTTTTGACCCCATCTGGAACGGGAAAGGAGGATTTCGAGGTCAGCGCTGACAGTGCTAGCGTATCGATTGCGCGCAAATGCGTAAGCAGTCCGCGGGTGTAAATAGTAATGCCTCGGCTGCGATCGCGATGCGGATTTTGATCCGCGCAATAGAAACATATTTTATTTGCGGTTGTGGTCACTTATTTAGACTGCGTTGCGCGTGTTCGTACGATAAAACAAATTATGCCGTTCAAACGAGTGTCTCGTTCCATAGAGTTGAGTGATAGCGAGGATTTGTCATGAAGCTGCTTATGACCGGCGGATCCGGTTTTATCGGGACTAATGCAATTGAAGTATTTACTCAAGAAGGTTTGAGTGTGCTTGACTATTCCGTTCACCCTCCGCTGAAACCTGAACATAGTCGATGGTGGCATGCTGGCGATATCCTCGATGCGACATCGCTGCGAGCAGTTTTCGATAGCTTTCAACCGGATTGGATTATCCACCTGGCCGCACGTGCGGATTGCGATGAGAATACAACGGTAGAGGAAGGTTATCGCGTTAATACAGAAGGCACCCAGAATGTTCTTGAAGCTATTCAAGCCACGGCTTCGGTTAAGAGAGTTATCATTACTTCCTCGCAGTTTGTCTGCGGGCCAGGGCCCTTGCCGAGAAATGATAAAGATTACTTTCCGGAAACTGTTTATGGTGCGAGTAAAGTTATTACCGAAGAGCTTACACGGAAGGCAAAGCTCAGTTGCTGCTGGACGATCATTCGACCTACTAATGTCTGGGGCCCCTGGCATATGCGTTATCGCAGAGAGTTCTGGCATATCCTGCAACGCGGGTTGTATCTGCACCCGGGTCGCGAACCGGTGATTCGTTCGTATGGATACGTCAAGAATGTCGTTTATCAGATAAAGCGTATTCTCGAGTTACCCGTGGACCAGGTTTCCGGAAAGACTTTTTATCTCGGCGATGCTCCGGCGGATTTGATGAAGTGGGTCGACGGGTTTTCGCGGGCGTTGGCTGGTCGTGGGGTTCGCATTGTTCCCCGACCTCTTATGCGAGCTCTGGCCCTATTAGGCGACATCCCAACTGCAATCACGGGGCGGCCCTTTTACCTCAATAGCTCCCGCTATAGGAGCATGGTTACGAACTATCGGACGCCAATGGAATCGACGTTCCAGCTTCTCGGAGAAAACCCTTACTCGCTCGAAGATGGAATTAAAGATACCGTTGAATGGTTGGGTTCGTTTCAAGGCACCGACCGAATGAGCGGCGGAGCGTAACGCTGGAATTTTTCTGAATGAACGAGACCCTCGTTGTTTTGCTCTCACATCAGCCGCCGGACCAGTTGGCCCGAACGCTAGCGGTTTGGCATCCTCTGCTCGAAGCAGGATCAGGGTCGATGCTGCTTGCCTATGGCGGTGACGCGGATGCTTTCTCGCAAATCGAGTTCGAACAGAAGATTTTCATCGATGACCCGCGGCTTCGGCTGCGGGATCAGCAGCGAGAACAGCAGAGCTGGAATGGTGTTCTTAATGCCACTCGGGAGTTCTTGAATCGCCATTCTGACTTCGATTACGTGTACATTGTCGAATACGACCACATTCCCTTGGTTCGCAACCTACTCCAGCGAATGATCGACCGGCTTGAGGCAGAACGTGCCGATGTCCTAGCACATCATTTACACCGGATCGACGGTACTAGTAACGCGCATTACCTATATCATTCCAGGGACAAGCGATTTCATGATTACTTCACCGCCTTGAGCTTGCGATCCAAGAAGCGCGTTATTCTTTCCATGCTTGGGACCGGATCATTTTGGAAACGCAAGGCATTCGAAAGCGTTGCCGCTCGGGAGGAACCCTTTGCTATATACGTGGAACTTTATCTTCCTACGTTGGCTCATCATCTTGGGTTCCGGATCCGGGATATTCCGGATCAAAATAAATTCGTTATGCATTTGGGAGATCGCCATCGAGAAATCGAAACAGCGCAAAGACAGGGAGCGTGGACCTTGCACCCTGTGAAGACATTACCTGCGGCTATGAGTCCCTTGACATGAAAATGTTGGTCAGGTCGATCGGTCTCGCGATCATTCGCGCGGCAGGAATGAAAATCCGGGATGCCGAAAGCGGACGAATCTTAGGGCGAGTATTAATGATACCGTGGGGCGGAAAGATTCATGTGATAGGACTCCCGGAAGGCGTACGACCCTTCTTCCTCCCGCAAAAGCGGCTGACTTATTGGAAGCAGGAGATTGGCTTTACGGTGCGTCCGGCCCCGGATTTTCCGCATTTAGATCGAAACGAAACTGAGGCACGCGAATCGCTCGACACATGAACGGTGCTACGGCGGGGCGATGCTAGATCATTACAACCCAGCTGAGCTCATATTCATTTTATGGCGCAGTCAAAATTCCTTATAGTCGGCGCTGGCCTTTCTGGCGCCGTCCTGGCGCGTGAGCTTGCTACCAAACTGGAATGCAAGGTGACGATCTTTGATGAACGGCCGCATATCGCCGGGAATTGTCACACTGAGCGTGACCCAGCGAGCCAGGTAATGATACACCAATACGGCCCGCATATCTTTAACACCGATCGCGAGGACGTTTGGAAATACGTTAATACTTTTGCTGAATTCCGCCCATTTGTGAATCGGGTTAAGGCCAGCACTAAGCGTGGCATATTCTCGCTTCCGATTAATCTGCACACGATTAATCAATTTTTCGGAAAGTCTTTTAACCCAACAGAAGCGCGGGAATTTATTTCGTCGCTGGGAGACAAAACTATCGGAGAACCTGCCAACTTCGAGGAGCAGGCACTGAAATTTCTAGGGCGGGAACTCTACGAGGCCTTCTTTTATGGCTATACCAAAAAGCAATGGGGATGCGAGCCGTCCGAACTGCCGGCATCAATTCTTAAACGGCTGCCCGTTCGTTTTAACTACGACGACAATTATTACAGTGTTCCTTTTCAAGGAATCCCGGCGGAAGGATATAGCGGCATGATTAGCAAGATTCTCGATCACGATCGACTATCGGTTCGTTTGAATACGCGGTATGAACGGGGCGATGAGCGCGGTTTCGATCATCTTTTTTACACGGGCTCACTCGATGCGTTCTTCGAGCATCAATTAGGGAGACTTGGTTATCGTACGGTAACTTTCGAGCGGATCGACGCAATCGGGGATTACCAGGGTAACGCAGTAATCAATTATCCTGGAATGGACGTGTCCCATACAAGAATCCACGAGCACAAACATTTTGCTCCCTGGGAGAATCACGAAGCTACGGTGGCTTTTCGCGAGTTTAGTAAGGAAACCGCGCCAACCGACACCCCCTATTATCCTAAACGCCTGAAGGAAGATATCTCGCGATATCGGCAATACGTTGCCCTGGCCGAGAAAGAAAACGCAGTTTCATTTCTCGGGAGACTGGGAACATATCGTTACCTCGATATGGATCAGGTGATCGCTGAAGCGCTAGAGTTCGCTGAGCAATTCCTAGACGCTTTACACAAAGGAATGAAGCCACCGACCTTCTCTACGACGATCGTCTAAACGCTGGGTTCACGTCGAAGGAGCGACGTTGCCAGTCTCCGGGCGACGCAATTTCGGAACTAGCTCGGATATAAATTTCTCAATCATCGCGGCGGTCTCGGCTTCCGAACGCCCGTGGCTAGTCAGTCCTTCTGTGACTGTTGCCGCCACCGTAACGTAAGCCCAACGTTGATTGTACCCGTGCAGAATTCGATCGCGTAGATCGAGTACGGTGCGAGTAAAATGAGATGCGGTGACGTCGCTGTATCCGACAAACCAATAGTAAGTTAAATTTCGGATTGCGATTCGCCGGCTCTGGGCCTCGACCATGCGCACATTGGAAAGGCGAGTAGTAGCAAGCGAACGCGCGTCGCCGATTGGAACCGTTTGCGCGGAAGAATCCTGTAAGGTCCAGCCTTGCGCAGGAAGACAACGCTCCGGCCGGTGAATGCTGCTCGTCATGTCTTCGCCGGAAAGAACGATGGAAACAAATATCTTATCGCCGGCTGGACTGGTGTAGGTTTTGCGCGCGAACCCAGTGTCTTTGGCCAGCACTTCCAATTCGCGAGGTGTTATCTGGCTATCTTCTCCCAGCCAATCCCCCACCCAGATGGGCAGGGTGAGTGCAATTCCGACCGGACTGGTCGCGGGCGCTTTGGGCAAGAAAAACATCGAGCTCAATCCGAAGATGAGAACCAGCTCGACGACAAAGAGACGCTTCGAAATCATACGAAACTTTCCTTTGCCGCGGTCACCGGTTTTGCATTCTTTGATCCGACATTCAGTAATTTCCCAAACAAAACCATGGCTGCGATGGCGAAGGGGAATGACAGATAACCCGAAATCCAATGGTAAGGGCCGCCCGCGAGGTCCTGGCCGAAAAAGCGCGCCATCACCATGATCGAGACAAGCCGTCCGGTATTTCCGATGATCGCGAAAACAATGGCGGCGGCGAAGATCGCCACCTTCTTCCAAAGCCGATCTTGTGTGAAGTGACCGTAAATGGCCGAAAGCATCGCGATCGCCATGAGCGACCGGATTCCGCTGCAACCTTCGTCGATGGTGAAGTGAAACGCATCATTAGCAGCGCTAATGGTTGTGCCTATTTTATAGACGCCGATCCCTAAAAGATTGCAGATGGTGCTGGCGGCGGCGGTCTCGACGAATTGGAGTTTCATCGTCGCCTGCGTGAGAAAATTCAACGGCACCATGAACAAAAGAAACGCGATCGGGAAAAGGAGAATGCGCGCGATGTCTTTGCCGCAGACATAGAGGACGATTCCGAAAAGCAGGAACGGCAACGCTGTGAGTGCCAGCCGACCCTGCAAAGTGCGGGCGCCGGCAATGAAAAGCAGCACCCCAATGCCGACAAAAAACCAACCCCAGCGCGACGAACTGATAGGGGCTGCCCGCAATTTGTCCCGCGTATACCAAATGATAAACGCCGCGATGAATGGAATGAGCTTGGCGTGTTCGTAGTTGGTTTCCGGGTTCCACGCCTGCCATGCCCAGGTGAATGTGGAAAGATGACCGTTAAGGAAAATTTTTACGAAACCGAAGAAGTAGGCAAAAATTCCCACGAGAATCGCGCCGGCAACGATAGTCGTAGCGTCCCACATCTCCGGGGGAACCGAAGCGGGAGACGCATCAGCTTCGCTTCTCTCGGGGGGCCGGGATATGGAACTCATTGATGGGGCGCGAGTTTAGAACATTCTTGCAGCATCTGCAATGCGCGATCCATTCTCTCGCGCAGCTCTCTACCGTCTACCCACTTGAAAACTTTTGACATCCTAGGCACGCCGTTAAGGCAAACAAGCTATGAGGCTTTTACGAGCTATTGCCACGACCTCATCACCAAAGGCGGAACTTGGGCGGTGGATCTGACCAACACCCAAGTGGTCACGATGCGCCGGCACGATCCGCATTTCCGCGAGATTACGAGCCGGTTTGATTTTTTTCTTCCTGATGGGATGCCACTGATCTGGTGCTTGAATGCTCGGGGCGCGCGACTTTCCGATCGCGTCTACGGACCAACCTTCATGCGCCACTGTATCAGCGCGAGCCCAGCTCCGTTTACGCATTACTTGTTAGGTGGTTCCCGCGATTGCCTGGAGAAATTGCGCGCCCGGCTCATGAAACACCAACCGCTATTGAAGATTGTGGGTTCACACCACGGTTATTTTCGCACCGAAGAGGAAGACGAAATTGTCGCAGAAATCAACCACCTCTCGCCGGATTTCATCTGGATCGGACTCGGAACGCCGAAGCAACAGGATTGGATCCATCGACGCAAGGGTGAGATAGAACGCGGAATTCTTTTGGCGGTCGGTTTTGCTTTTGATGTCAACGCTGGAAGCAAAAAGGACGCCCCGGACTGGATGCAGCGGTTGGGGCTTACGTGGTTATTCCGGATTATCCGCGAGCCGCGTCGCTTGTTGCGTCGCTACCTTAAATACAACACGCTTTTCCTTTATTACCTGGTTAGGGAAAAGTTACGGATGTAGAGGCGTGTGTCGGGCACCAGTTGGTTTGGTTCTGCCGCTGGTGACAGCGGCAGCTACAACAGCAGCGACAAAGCGCGCTAGACTTTTCGCCCAAATTTTTTCTCCAATTCGCCTAACGAGATTTGGATCATGGTCGGACGGCCGTGCGGACAGCAGTAGGGCAGGTCGCAACTAAGGAGATCGCGACACGTTCTCGCGATCTTTGCGTTCAGGCTCCTTTTTCTTTGGCGGCGCAAGATGTTCCAAATCGTCCAGGTCTTTGGCGCGGCTGGTCGCCCGTTTATTACGGCGCAGCGGACCAATCCCAATATAATACAGTCGAAGTGAACCGGAACGGGTTTTCAAGCGCACAGGGACACGGGAGTTCCAAGCGGAGCTAAAGGAAACGCCATCGATCCGGCTGTGAAGATCGATCCGGTTGGGAGGCCGACCGAATTGAATGATTACGCCAGGATCCAGCAGTTCGTTCGCCGTTTTTATTCCGGGGACGTCATTGTCCCAAAACACTTCGAGCGCTTTGAAAAGGCGCGCGGCATTCCTGGGTCTACACTGGTAAAAGAAATCAATGTCCCCGGTCAGTCGCGGATACCCGTGAAAGATGACGGCTTCGCCTCCGACAACGAGGTAACGAATCTTGAATCGGCTAAGGAGCCGGATAAACTCGACGACATCCGCCGAAAAAAACGCGGGCGCACTTATGACTTGCGGTGCCATGCCCGAACGTCAGGCTGCGGCATCGGATAGGCGCGGCGTTTCAGGCTATGTGCGATCTGCACCCGCTGCGTCGGAGTCATCTTTCGATACTGGCCTAGCTCCCAGGCTTTTGCTTCCTGAGCGCTACGACTTTTGTGCGCAATCCTTTCCATCGAGAGGTATCTTATCGCGTTTCGGCACTCAAGGCGAGGAAGAACAGTTGCGTGTTTCCTCACGCACAACTTGTAAAGGCGGGTGTGCCGCCCGCTTATTGAATTCTGCCGCTGACGACAGCGGCAGCTACAGCTCACACTTTTCGTCCGAATTTTTTCTCCAATTCGCCTAACGAGATTTGAATCATTGTCGGACGGCCGTGCGGACAGCAGTAGGGCAAGTCGCAGCGGAGAAGATCGTGGATCAGTTTTTCGATTTCGAGATTGCGCAAGACGTCGTTTGCCTTCACGGCATGACGACAAACGGTTTTGGCGATCATGTCTTCGCCGAGACGCAGCGCCGAACTGCTATTGCTCGCGGTCTTCAGACCGTCGATGACTTCGCGCATGAAATGAATGGGATTCGATGTGTTCAAGAAAGTCGGGAGACTGTCGATCTTGAACGTGTTTGCGCCGAAAAATTCGATCCCGATTCCCATTTTTTGCAGCGTCGGAATGTTGCGATCGACCCATTCGGCATCGCGCGGCGCCAGATCGAAAGTGAGCGGAAGCAACAGGCGCTGCGAAGGAACACCCTGCTCTTCCATGCGATGACGAAGTTCCTCAAAAAGGATTCGCTCGTGTGCAGCGTGTTGATCGACCAGGACGAGCCCGTCCTCGTTCTCCATCAGAACGTAAAGTTTGTTGAGCACGCCAATGATCTGAAATTGTTGGGCGCGCGGCGGAGTCGGACCTGTGCCGTCATTCTCGCGTTGCACCATGCGCGCAGCCAAGCCCGGTTCTTCACGTTCAATCGGGAGCATCGGCATCGTCGGGAGCGTCGATTCAGGCTGGTGAAGCGCAGGCCCGGACGGAAACTCAGAGGTGGATACGAATGTAGAATTGGCGGCCGGTTCTGCATCGCCGGGATCAATGACACCAGTTGCGGCGGGAGCGTCGAATTGTTTCTGCCAGGTCTGTCTTCCCGCCTCCAATGTATTGCGAACTGTTTCCACGACTGCTTCACGCACGCCGGCCGGATCGCGGAAACGGACTTCGCGTTTCGCGGGATGCACGTTGACGTCAACAGCAGCGGGATCGAGCTCGAGAAAAAGAAAAGTTACTGGAAATTGTCCTCTCATCAGCGCCGTGTGATAGCCCTCGCGCAAAGCAGCGTTGAGCACCGGGCTTTCGACGGCGCGGCCATTTACAAATGTAATCTGTTGTGACCGGTTTTGTCGGCTCACGCCGGCCTGGCCGATAAATCCACGGAGCTTGAGCTTCGCATTCTCGTTAGGGGGTTGGATTTCAAGCAATCGATCGAGTAACTCAGCGCCATGCAAATCGCGAATGCGATCGCGCAAAGAATTCGTGGCCGGAAGCTGAAAGATGACGCGCTCATCGCGCACAAAGGCGAAGGCGATTTCCGGCCGGCCTGTCGCTTGCAGGTGAAGTTGATGCTCGACGTTGCGACTCTCGGTGTTTTCCGAACGCAGGAATTTTCGACGCGCAGGAAGATTGTAGAACAGAGAACGCACCTCGACCTGCGTGCCGGGCGCCTCTCCGCCTTCTCGCACGGTTTCAATCTTTCCGCCGGCAACGAGAATTTCGGCGCCTGCGACAGCGGAGTGTTCGCGAGTCGTTAGGCGAAAACGCGAAACGCTCGCAATGCTCGGGAGCGCCTCGCCGCGAAAGCCAAGCGTGCCAATTGCAGCGAGATCATTTGACGTTCGGATCTTGCTCGTCGCGTGCCGCTCCAACGACAGAAGCGCATCGTCGCGGTCCATGCCGCAACCGTCATCGATCACGCGAATGAGCGAAATGCCGCCGCGTTGAATCATGACTTCGACGCTGCTTGCACCAGCGTCGATGCTGTTTTCGACAAGCTCCTTCACCACTGACGCCGGTCGCTCGACGACTTCTCCAGCCGCAACCTGGTTAGCGACGATCTCGGGAAGAAGTTGGATGCGGCTCATGCAATTGAAGATTTTAGATTTCCAATTGCCAATTGCGAAAGAAATTAGCGCGCTCGATGGAAAGAAATGCTTTTGTGTTCATACACGAACTCATGGCCGTGCAGAAGCGCGTCCGTCCGGCGTCCATTGACTTAGCGAGTCCGCGCGATAATTTTCATACTGCGATGATCGAAATCACAGAAAACGCCGTTCGCCATCTTCGTTCGCTGCTGCAGAGTCAGGATGCAGGCGATAAAGGTCTGCGCGTGCAGATCGCGAAAGGCGGTTGCTCCGGCCTGCAATACGAAATGTTGCTCGATGAAAAGAGAAGTGGCGACGCTGTGGTCGAGCGCGACGGTGTCGAGTTTTTTGTCGATGCCGAGAGCGCGTCCATGCTGAAAGGCTCGACCTTGGATTATCATGATGGCTTAACTGGAACCGGTTTTCGTGTAGTGAACCCGAACGCGACTCGTACCTGCGGCTGCGGGACCTCTTTCGAAGCCGCGCGCTCCGCTTAGAACCGGCCGCAAGGCAACGGCGCTAAGATGGACCGCGACCTTTTTCGTTTCGACGAGCGTTATTATCGTCCGCGTCGCAAAACGAATTATTTCGGGTGGGCGATCACGCTTCTTCTGCTCGTGGGATTCGCGTTCGCGGCGTGGCTGGGAAGTTTCTATATCTTTGGACAACCGGAAAGACCGGACAGCTATCGCATTCTAAAAAAGTTGCACAAAATCGATCCGCCGCGCCGGTTCGAGCTCACGGCTGCGCCGAAAGGAGAATTTCTGAGCGCGAGACAAATTTTCGAACGCTACAGCAATATGCGTCCGGCAGAGTTACAGCGCGCCAATGCCGAACTCTCGCGTAATTACATTCGGAATTTTCAACGGGTCCGCGGTCTGGTCCCGTACGTGGTCGGTCGCTATGACATTATGGAAGCGCGCGAGCTGGGGCCGAACGACATTTTTCCGAGCGGAATGGTTGCGCTCACGCGCGCGGTCGAGCGCGGCGAGCTGCTCATGGAACATCTCTATCCCGGCGACCACAATGATGTGCCGTTGATGCAGAAGACGCTCGTGGTCGGACTCGAAATCAAGCTCGAACGAACTCACGATCTGTCCGCGATCATCCATGCGGAGCGATTGACGGACGGCCGTTTGCTCATCACAACTGTTCCGCTGCTTTACGGGACTTATACGGTGACGCGCGGCACGGAAACTTTCAGCCTCGAACCGCCTAACGACTTAAATTTCGCAGCCGGCTGGCCGCTGTTCAAAGATCCGCAGCGACGCAAAGCTGAAATTCATTACACGACGCATCTTGCCGGTGCGCCACCTTCGGCGGGCGGCACCGTCCCCATTGCCGGCATTGCTACCAGTGCAAACACATCTTCTGCGAATGAATTGGTGCGCGTGGAGCCCGCTTTGCCACCGGAGGGCGGCAAAGTCGCCGCAGCGTCTCCGCCGCCGAAAATTGAGACTCCTTCTGCGACTCCCAAGAGTAAAGAGGTGGCGAAAGTCCAGCAGCCGACTCCAATTCCTTCCGCAACCGCGGTTGTCATGGCCAAGGTCGCAACGCCAGCCGCTACATTCGCGCCAACTGCAACTCCACTAGCAGTCGCAAAATTAGCAGCGACACCGAAGCCTCTTGCTTCCGCTACGCCATCGGTCGCGGTGGCGCGCGCGACCGCAACACCGAGAACAGTTTTGCCCGCGTTGCCCGTGACCGAAGCGGATGAGAACGCCTTGGCTTCAACCGCAGGTGGCGGCAGCTGGAGAACTTTTGAGCCGGGACGTATGCCGGCGGGACGACTGGTCGGCGTTTCCGATTTGAATGAAGTGGCCGATCGCGGAACAGCGGGTGAACGTTATTATTTGAAGGGCCAGTTCGTGGTGAATTTCGCCGAGGCAAATCGTGCCGTGCTCCGCCCTCGTTCGAAGTTGCCCACTAAAGTTTTCAACCTCGCCAACCAATCCACTCGCATCATCGTCGAGTTTCCCGCCGGCTACCCCACTCCAACGCAAGGATCGACCGTGAGTCGCGACGAAACGCGACCTTACGAAATCACCGAAGTCCGAAAAGATTCCGAGGGACAACTTAACGTTTTTGTTCGCGAGATTATTCAGCCGTAGCTAGCGGGGGCGACCCGCTTCGAGCACGACGCTGTTTCCCACGATCTTGAACGTCGAGACGTCGTATTCACTGCGGTATTGACTGATGTAGGGATCGACCCAACCGCGAATCGAACGCGCGCCGAGCAACAGGTTCAACAATCGACTTGGGACTTGCACACCGCCCGGCGAGCGCGCAGAGATTTGGATCCCACCCACATCGCCGTTTTCAGCGGAGCGGACTTCGAAATCGGCATTGAGATAGCGTCCGGAGAAACCGATTTTCTTCGAAACCGGAATGCTCACCGCAACGTGACCAACGCTATTCTCAATGGAGACAAACGCTTTTCCGCGCGAGCGCCGATTGGCCGAGATCAGTTGATTGATGTCGCCCGCGCTTAATTGGATCGTTGGCTTGGCCGGCGGTAGGTTTGGAGTTGTTGTTGTTTGGGGTGTCGGATTCTCTTCACTTGGCGACGAGGCCTCGCGAAACTCGCTCACGCGATTTTGAAAATTGTCCCAGCGTTGTAAGACCGCCTGCTGCTGTTCCTCGGATGTTTCCACCTGCGGAATTTCACGCGGCTCCTCCGACGTAAACGTGCGCAAACCGAAATACGCGCCGCAAGCCAGCGCCAGAACCAAGAAAATACAGAGAACGACAAGAATGAGGCAACCTTTACCCAGACAGCAACCCAGTCCGGGTTTCGGTTGAGGTGGTTGTTCAATTACGGTGGCCATGAATCAATGAACGGAGCCGAGATTGTTTTGTGCCGCCACCAATTTGTCGTAGAGACCGCGCAAGGATTCCGAAAGCAAACGCGGCCCACTCAAAAGCGGCATAAAGTTTGTATCACCGTTCCAACGCGGCACGATGTGAATGTGTAAATGATCCGGCACGCCTGCTCCTGCACATTCGCCGAGATTAATGCCAATGTTGAAGCCTTGCGCCTTCATTGCGGTGCGCAAAAGTTTTTGCGCATGTGTGACCAGTCCCCAAAGCTCGGTTACTTCGTTTTCGCCTAACAAGTCGAGTTCGGCAACTTTTTGGTAGGGCACGGCCATGAGATGGCCCACTGCATACGGATAACGATTCATCATGAGGAAGGCGTTCTTTCGTCGTGTCACGACAAGATGTTCTGCATCGTCGTTCGCACGTGCCGCATCGGAGAGAAAATTAGGATTACGATCTTCCTTCTCGAAATATTCCACCCGCCATGGGCACCAGAGCGTTTCGAGTTCAGCTTTCGGAAAATCCATTGCGGAGAAGTTGCGAAGGTAAAACCACCAATGCGAAAGTCGAGGGACGTTTTCCTATTCGTTTCTGTAGCGGCGGTCTCTGACCGTCGCATTTGTTTCTTCTCGATCGATTTCTTGCGACGGTCATAGACCGCCGCTACGAAGGAATATCACGATCGCGTCAGAAAAATGTAACGCGGAGTTTCCTTATCGTTCTCGCCCCATGACCGCAGCTTCGACGGAATCGAGCCTTCAAGATCATGAAGCAACCGCGGCCGTTCCTCTTCCGGCGCAATCACCGCATCGATTGTTCCCGCATTCCAGCGCACGAGCGCTTCTTCCGGACTAACGAACCGCGGGCGCTCGAGATAAAGCAGAAGCCCTTCATCGTCACCGCCAATGACGTCGTATTGCCAGCCATGCCCATCTGCTTCCTTGCGCACAGCGTGACCAAATCGAACGAGCGCCCCGCGGTCACGACGTAAACCGTCAACGACTTTGAGTGCCGCGTAACCGCCGCAAAGCAGAAAAGCAAAAACAACGGCGATGGCCGACCATCGCATCACACGCGGCCGTAATTTTTCTTTCGATGCCACTCGCGCGAAGAGAGCGCCAAGCAACAAGCAAAAAGGAGGCACGACGGGAAAGATTCGATCGACCCTTTTTGATGGGATGAGCGACATCAAAATCAATCCGCCGAGACTCCAGACTACGAGCCACAATATTTCCGGCGACGTACGCTGCCACCATTGCCTTAACCTAATTTTTTCTGCCGACCATTTCAGAACAACAAAAGCGATTCCGAGAATGCTCCACGGCGCAAACTTGTGGAGCAGATGCGGTAGATAAAAATAAATCGGTTGCGGGCGGTGGACCGTTTCGCCGAACCGGCCGAGGAATTCGCGCATCACAACTTCATGAAAAAAATGTGGCGCGAAAACAATTCCGCCCATGACCCACAGAAAAAAAATCGCGAAGGCGCCGAGCCATGGCCACGAACCGCACCACGCGCTAGCTGCAGTCGCATGGTAACGGCGTCGCCATTCGAAAATCACGATCCCGGGCAGAAGAAATGCGCAAACGATCGGGCCCTTGATCAACATCGCGGCAGTGAGCAAGAGAAAGGCCCGCACCTGATCGTGCATTCCCCACGATTCGTTCTTGCGAATCTTTTCCCAGACCTGCCAGCCGAGCAGAAAAATGACGAGCGCCAACGGCATGTCGGTTCGAACGAGTGTCGCCAGTCGTAGCGAAAGGAGATTCAATCCAAACGCGCTCATTGCGATGAGTCCGGCAACATCCCCGTAGGCGCTTAGGGCAGCACGATAAAGGAACGCGAGTAGCGCGAGGGCAGCCAGAAATGACGGCAAATGCCACGCGACGCCCCAGGATTTTGTGCTCGCGAAAAGCGCCGCCGATACCCAACCGACAAGCGGCGGCTTCGTCGCGACTCTTTCGTTAGGCGTACGCTGATACAGCCAGTGACCTTCCTTCACCATTTCGAACGAAGTGAAGGCTTGCTTCGCCTGGTCGTAGTCGTCCAAATGCCACGGCAGATTGCCGATCGCGAAAAGCACGCTCGTTAGGCAAAGAAGAATCCAAAAGGTGCGCTTATTTTCGAGGAATTTTTCTGCTGAAGTTGTCACATGTCGTCGGAGGGATGTGTTTCCGCACGGCCTCTCAATTTATTTGAAACGGAGGATGTCATGCGCCCCCCCGATGCCGCCCCACAAGGCGAATTTTGCAATTGACATTCGCCCCATCAGGCTGTGCGCTGCTCCATACGGCATTATAACATATGAAACGTCTAACAATTCTCCTCCTGAGTTTGCTGCTCGCTCTAAGAGCATCAGCCATCACCTTCACCTTCGCCTTCGATAACGATACAACTCCTGGCATACAGGTACCGGTCGGCATCGGATCGTTTACTTTTGCGAATGATCCAGGAAACGGCACTTTCGCATTTAATAGTCTGGGCGCATTCTCGATGATGTACTCTTTCATCAACGCCTCCGCCTTTACCCAAGCTGATATCACTTCCGGTCTCAGCAAGGTGCTGGTCGTGCTTTCGACCAGCGGAACGACGCGGCGCCTGCAATTCAGCGACACCGGCGCAGGCGGCGGCGGAAACAGTGCAGGTTCGCTCGATCTCGACAACGGCACTGGAGACCTGAGCTTCGAGCCTTCGTATTTTGGGGGCAACCTGGACTTGTATTTCATCAATGGTTCTAACAAAACCGGGTTCTTCGGCAATTATTTGGCGACCACGACAGCAGGAACGGCTGTGCCGGAGGGAGGGTCCACTCAAATGATGCTGCTCCTCCCCGTTGTTGGCATACTCGCGTTGCATTCTCTCCGGCGGTGTTCGTTGCCGGCAAGGATTCTTCGCTCTTAAGCCTGACCGCAATCAATCGCACCACAGAATCGCGCGCACCGGGGCAGCATCGCCGCCGGCGATTTTTATTGGAAGCGCAGCAAACTGATATCGACCCTCGTCAACTTTACTCAGGTCGAGCGATTCCACGATAGCGATACCCGCCTCGGCGAGCGCATGGTGGTTAGGCAAATCTTTCGAATCGATCGCATCGACCGAGGGGACATCGACGCCGAGTAACTTCACTCCCCTCTCCTGCAACCACCTCGGCAGCTCGCGAGAAATTGTCGGAATTTCTTTCGGAAAAATTCTCGTGTCGGTCCATGCGCCGGTTCTCAAAAGGAGACGCGGTGAATCACCGAGCGCGCTCTCCCAACGCTCGAGGTGCGACATCTCGATGCTCGAAGAATTCGTAACATCCGTCACGATCGCTGGACCGAAAAACGCACTGAGCTCAGCGCGCTCGATCGTTTCGCCGTTCGGATCGAAATGAAAAAGTGCATCCGCGTGTGATCCGTTATGCACGCCCATTTCGACTGCTCCGACATTTACAGCCGCACCATCTGCGATTTTCCATTTCAATTCATAATGAAAGGGCGTATCGCCCGGCCACGGCGCCAGGTCATTTGATAATGCTCTCGAGATATCGACGATCTTCATGTGGCGCGTGCTTCCAGCTTGCGGTCCTATAGATAGGCGCTCGCCGCGACGAGCGCCTCTACAATTTTTTGGCGAGCGCAGCCGAGACATCTCTCATCCATTCCTTACCCTGCGCAGTCTTATTGAGCCGCGTCCGTTCAATGCTTAGACTCTCCTGTTGTGAACACCGAACCGATCCAGATCAAGAATTTCATCGGGGGCGATTTTGTCGGACCGGCCAGCGGCAAATATCTCGACAACATCGAGCCGGCGACCGGTAAGGCGTATTCGCAAGTAGCAGATAGCGACTTGCGCGATGTCGAACTCGCCGTTGCCGCCGCGGACAAGGCATTTCCTGCTTGGTCGCGCACATCGGGGGCCGATCGTTCGCGCCTTCTCCTGCGTATCGCCGATTTGATTGAGCGCGATCTGGAAAAATTCGCGCGCGCCGAATCGATCGACACGGGCAAGCCGCTTTCGCTCGCGCGCACACTCGAAATTCCACGAGCCGCTAGCAATTTCCGCTTTTTCGCGACGGCAATCCTTCACACGGAAACCAAAGCGCACGTCACCGATAACGTTGCCTTCAATTACACATTGCGCCAGCCGCGCGGCGTGGTGGGTCTGATTTCACCGTGGAATTTGCCGCTTTATTTATTGAGTTGGAAAATCGCGCCCGCCATCGCCGTTGGTAACACAGCGATCGCTAAACCAAGCGAGCTGACGCCGATGACGGCGTATCTGCTCTGCGAAATTTGTCGCGAGGCCGGTTTACCTGACGGCGTGCTCAACGTCGTGCACGGCACCGGACCGAACGTCGGCGCGCCCATTACCGAGCATCCGAAGATCGACACGATCTCGTTTACAGGCGGCACGGTCACCGGTCGCAAAGTCGCCGAAGCCGGCGCATCGCTCTTTAAAAAAATCTCGCTCGAGCTTGGCGGCAAAAATCCGAACATCATTTTTACCGATGCCGATCTTAACGCCGCGATCGCCGGCAGCGTGCGATCTTCATTCGCGAATCAGGGTCAGGTTTGCCTCTGTGGTTCCCGGATATTTGTTGAGCGACCGGGATATGAAGAATTCGTCAGCCATTTCATCGCGGCAACGTCGCAGCTGAAAATCGGCGATCCGCTCGATGAGAAAACCGATCAGGGCGCGATCGTTTCGCAAATGCAGCTCGACAAAGTGAAGTTCTACGTAGACCTCGCGCAGAAAGAGGGTGGCAAGATTGCGCTCGGCGGCTCGGCGCCCGAGCCGCCTAACGAACGATGTCGCGACGGTTATTTTTTCCCGCCGACAGTGATTACGGATTTACCCGTCTCATGTCGCACCAATCGCGAAGAAATTTTCGGACCCGTCGTCACCATTACACCGTTCGATAGCGAAGAAGAAGTGATCGGCTACGCCAACGATGTTGACTACGGACTTTCTTCGAGCATCTGGACGCAAAACCTAAATCGCGCCCATCGCCTCGCCGAAGAGATTCACACCGGAACCGTTTGGATAAACTGCTGGCTCGTACGCGACCTGCGCGTTCCTTTCGGCGGCATGAAGCAAAGCGGCGTCGGGCGCGAAGGCGGCGAAGAAGCGCTGCGCTTTTTCACCGAACCAAAAAACGTCTGCATTGCGAAATGAAAGCGCGTCTTAAAGGCAGAATAGGGTGAACTGATTTCTGCCAGCGAGCCCCAACCTCCGCGCCGCTTGTTTTGCGTCCAACCCGATGAGACGATGGCAGCCTAATGCCTGGACCAAGCAGATTCGAGTCTCGATAAACTCAACTGATGACGAGCAATCTCGATAAACTGGCAGCGCTCATTCGGCGGGAGCGTGATGCCTTGCTAGCCGGTTGGCGCGAACAAGTAAAGCAACTCCCGTCCGCACAACATCTCGACACTCCAGCGCTCAACGATCACATTCCGAATCTTTTGGAGGAATTGGCCACCGCGCTCGAATTACAATCGGGCCAGACAATACCTGAGGCGCTCGCGGAAAATAGCCCACCGGTGCATGGATTGGAACGTCTGAAAGAGGCTTTCGATATTGAAGAAGTCGTCGCCGAGTACAACATCCTACGCGGCTGCATTCACGACCTTGCCGAAAAGAACGGCTTGAGTCTGCACGGCGAACCTTTCCATATTATGAATCGAGTCCTCGACCAGGCGATTGGCCTGGCTGTGCAAACGTATTCCACTCAGCAAGCGCTCGAAGTGCAACGTCGCCGGGAAGAATATCTTGCTTTTGTCGCGCACGATCTCCGAACTCCTTTGAATGCCATTTCTTTAGCGACAAGACTTCTGGAACTGATATTCAGGGAGCGAAGCGCGCGAGCCGAGGCTGCTCAGATGTTAAAAAGCCTGGGCCGCAACGTGCAGCATCTTCAGACGCTGGTTGGGAAGATCATCGAGGAAAACTCTAATTTGCGCACCGAAACCGGCGTGAAACTCGAACGGCGCGACTTTGACTTGTGGCCGCTGGTCGAGGCTCTTATCCACGATCTCCGGCCGGTGGCAGGTACCGGTAGTACTCAGCTTGTTAACAAGGTGCCCCATAATTTGGTCGTTTACGCGGATGCAAGTCTGTTGAAACGGGTCTTTCAGAACTTAATCGCCAACGCAATCAAGTTTACGCCACGAGGACAGGTTCTCATCCGTGCGCGTGAACTCGACAGCGAAGGCGCGGTCGAATGCTCCATTACCGACAATGGCGCGGGAATCGCCGAGGACCGTCTCGAAAACGTCTTCGATGAGTTAGAGACTGATTCTCAGAATGAAGGTGGTTTAGGTCTCGGTCTCGCCATCGTAAAGACATTTATCGAGGCTCACGGCGGCAAGGTAAGTGTCGAAAGCAAACAGGGTCTCGGCTCGACCTTCCAATTTACGCTGCCCGGTAAGCCGGTTCTAACTGGCAATTGATCCAGAGAAACGTTTCATTGCGCCTGCGAAGGCGGCGAAGAAGCGCTGCGCTTTTTCACCGAACCAAAAAACGTCTGCATCGCCAAGTAACAGAAGGATGTTCAGCGGAAATAAATCCGCGTGCATCCGCGTAATCCGCGGTTAGAGATTCAGGATGAGCGGAGTACGAATTTTAGTGGGCACACGCAAAGGAGCGTTCACCCTGACATCGGATGCGAAGCGCAAAGATTGGAAAGTCGACGGACCGCATTTCGCGGGTTGGGAAATTTATCACGCCAAAGGTTCGCCGGCCGATCCGAATAGAATCTACGCCTCGCAGACGAGCGCGTGGTTTGGCCAGATAATCCAGCGCTCGAGCGATGGCGGGAAAACGTGGGAGACTCCGGGCGGTGCGATAGAAACGACTCCCGAGGGAATGCCGAAGGGTGAGAGCAACAAGTTCGTGTATGACGGCGTGCCGGGAACACACATGTGGTACGACGGGACGCAGCATCCGTGGGAATTTAAACGCGTCTGGCATCTGGAACCTTCGTTAGGCGATCCGGATCACGTGTATGCGGGGGTGGAAGACGCTGCTTTGTTTGAATCGAAAGACGGCGGGACATCGTGGAGGGAATTGTCGGGTCTGCGCAAACACGATACCGGACCAAAATGGCAACCGGGCGCGGGAGGGATGTGCCTGCACTCGATTATTCTCGATCCGAAAAATCCGAAACGAATTTTCATCGCGATCTCGGCGGCGGGCGCATTTCGCACCGACGACGGCGGCGAGACGTGGCGGCCAATCAAACGCGGATTGCATTCGCAATATATTCCCGATCCGAACGCCGAGGTGGGTCACTGCGTTCATCATATCGCGATGCATCCCGCGCGACCAAACACGCTCTTCATGCAGAAACATTGGGACATCATGCGGAGCGACGATGCGGGAGATTCCTGGCGTGAAGTGAGTGGAAACTTGCCGAGTGATTTCGGATTCCCGATCGACATTCACGCGCACGAGCCGGAGACGATTTATGTCGTGCCGATCAAGAGCGACTCGGAGCATTTCCCGCCCGATGGCAAATTGCGCGTCTACCGCAGTCGGACCGGCGGAAATGAATGGGAAGAACTGACGAAACGTCTGCCGCAGCGCGATTGTTACGTCAACGTGTTGCGCGACGCGATGACGGTGGATTCGCTGCAATCGTGCGGCGTGTACTTCGGCACGACGGGTGGACAGGTTTACGGATCAAATGACGCCGGCGATACTTGGAACGCGATTGTTCGCGATCTCCCCGCCGTCCTTTCGGTCGAAGCGCAAACATTGTCATGATTCGTGTCGTGCTTCCGCATCATTTGCGCACGCTCGCGCGCGTCGGTGACGAAGTGCGGCTAAAGCTCGAAGGCAAGATCACGCCGCGAACGATTCTCGACGCGCTCGAAAGCGAATATCCAATGCTGCGCGGAACGATTCGCGACCACACCGCGCAACAACGCCGACCACTCGTTAGGTTCTTTGCCTGCGGCGAAGATGTATCGCATGAATCGCCCGATACGGCCTTGCCCGATGCAATCGCGAAGGGAGTCGAACCATTTTTCATCATGGGCGCCATCGCTGGGGGCTAGAGGCCTTAACGATAGCGGTCTTCTCGCACTACGGACACAAAGGACGCCAAGGACCCGAAGTTTTAAAATAAACTTAGTGAACCTTCGCGACCTTTGTGCGAGGTCATCGACTAATGAGCAAGTCATTTGAAAGCTCGCGCGCTCCTGAACCGGTCGGCGCATTTCCTCACGCAAAGCGCGTCGGCAATTTTTTATTCCTTTCCGGCATTGGCCCGCGCGTGCGCGGCAGCAAGGAAATTCCTGGCGTCACACTTGATTCGTTAGGCAATATCGTGAGCTACGATATCGAGAAACAATGTCGCGCAGTGTTCGAAAATGTGAAGCTCGTCCTGGAAGATGCTGGTGCGAGTTGGAATGACATGGTCGACGTGACCGTCTTTCTCACGAACATGAAGAACGATTTCTCGATTTATAACAAACTGTACGCGGAACATTTCGCTGGTCCCGACAAACCAAACCCGACGCGGACGACAGTTGAAATCACCGCGCTGCCGACACCGATCGCGATCGAACTCAAGGTGATCGCGCACACAGGTAGGGGCAATTGACCTCAATCGCTGCGGGTTTTCGGATGAACGCAAGGCCCTTTCGCCTCATCGCAACCGATCACACTGGTTTCACCGTCGCGAACATCGAGCGGTCTCTGGCCTTTTGGCGCGATGTTCTCGGCTTCGAACTTTCGCATCGCGCGCATCACACCGGCGATCTCGCCGGCGAAGTGACCGGCGTACCCGGCGCTGAGATTTCCATCGCTGTTCTCAATGGTTACGGACACAAGATCGAATTGTTGGAGTATCTCGCTCCAGCTAATCGAAAGCAGGTCGATCTCAGACCGTGCGATGTCGGTTCCGCTCACGTCGCGTTTACGGTAGAAAACCTCGACGCGGTGCTGAACAGAATTTCCGAGTCCGGATGGAAAGCAGCAGGCCAAGCTCAAACGCTTAAAACCGGTCCAAACGCTGGGAAGCGCGTGATCTACGTCCGCGATCCGGACGGCACAACGATCGAGCTCATGCAGCCGCCGCCCGCTAAACATTGAGTGCGCGCAAGGTGGATCGAGCAGTTAGGCCAGTCCGGCTCGGACCTCGATGTTAAATAATGTCGGCGAAGCCGGGTGACTTAGCATCGCCCGACGGAGCGACCGATCCACCTTTGACGGACGCTCTCGCTGCGTGGAGCATTGCGCGATGACTTTTTCCGCCGACGAAGATTTCGCACGTCAACTCGATAGCGAGGATTCGCTCCGCGATTTTCGGGAAAAATTTCATCTCCCACCCGGCGAAGATGGCAAGCCGCTGATTTACCTCGCTGGAAACTCGTTAGGCTTGATGCCGAAATCGGCGAGAAAAATCGTCGAACAGGAATTGGACGACTGGGCGAAGCGCGGTGTCGATGCACACCTCGAAGCGGCGACACCATGGTACTCATATCACGAGACGTTGCGCGAGCCCGCGGCGCGACTCGTGGGCGCGCAGCCTAAGGAAGTCATCTGCATGAACAGCCTGACGGTGAACCTGCACCTGATGATGGCGACGTTCTATCGGCCGACGGAATCACGCTTCAAAATCCTGATGGAAGAGCCGGCCTTCCCTTCCGACACATATGCGATCAAAACACAGATCGTTCATCACGGTTTTGGGCCTAACGAGGCGCTAATTCTCGCGCGACCCCGCAAAGGTGAGTTCACAGTTCGACAGGATGATATCGAGGCGGCGATTGATAAGCATGCGGATCAGCTTGCTGTTGTCATGATTGGCGCCGTGAACTTTTTCACCGGTCAATTATTCGATATCGAAAAAATCACGTCCGCAGCGCAGAAGCGTGGCATCGCGGTCGGAATCGATCTCGCACATGCAGCCGGAAATGTTCCGCTGTCGCTACACGATTGGAACGTCGATTTCGCAGTGTGGTGTTCCTACAAATATCTGAACGCCGGCCCCGGCGCGGTCGCGGGCGCGTTCGTGCACGAGCGACACGCGACGAACCGAGAATTGCCGCGCCTGGCTGGTTGGTTCGGAAACGATCCAAAGACGCGGTTCCGTCTGCATCTCGAGCCTGAGTTTATTCCCGTTCCCTCCGCCGATGCGTGGCAGATCAGCAACCCGCCGATCTTTTCCATGGCGCCGTTACGGGCTTCGCTTGCGATTTTCGATCAAGCCGGCGGAATGAAAGCGTTGCGCTCGAAGTCGATAAAGCTAACAGGCTACCTTCAATTTCTGATCGAGTCCGCCAGACATTCAAAGCTAACGGTCATCACGCCGCGCCACCCTAACGAGCGCGGCTGCCAGCTCTCGATCCTTGTTCACGAACATCCGAAAGAGTTATTCGCGAAGCTCGACGCTGCGGGCGTGAAATGCGATTTTCGCGAACCGAACGTCATTCGCGCCGCGCCTACCCCTCTTTACAACACGTTTCACGAAATCTGGCGCTTCGCGAAGATCCTGGCTGAGCATCAATAGGGCAAAGACAATTACGATTGGCTCGTCGGCCAGCGTTTTGGTGTGCGAATGAATAACGCGAGCGAACCAACATCCGGCTCGCGTTTGTAATATTCTCCATTGCGCGCCGTAATTTCCTGAACCAATCGAAAAGGGCCGGGCATCGTTGCTGTGTGCGGACGCGCGGCCGCCGCATTGTGAAATACAAGGTGGCCGCCGGGTTTAACCGCTTTTTTCCAGTGTTCATAATCGTTGAGCACTCCTTCATAGGAATGATCGCCATCCACGAAGACTAAATCATAAAAATCTGCCTTGGCTTCGCTCGCAGCCGAGTGGCCGACAAGGAGGTTAACTTTATGCGCCAGCTCACTTTTCTTCAGGGCGATTTGAAGGAGCTCATCGTTTTGCGGCGCGATGTCAATCGACGTCACCATGGAATCCGCATCGCCCGCCACGGCGAGCAGGAATGCGGAGCCACCATGACAACGACCGATCTCTAATATCTGCGCACCCGGTTTCGACCGCGCCAATCGAAACAAGTGCGCCGCTTCATCAAACTGTAATAACAAGAGGCCCTTGTTGGTTGGGTTGGATACGAGCAGCCAATCGAGATCTTCGAAGTTGCGCTGCGGACGGTTGGGCAAGTTTGCGAACGAAAGGTTATTCCACTGCCTCACCGCGTCGAAAGCCAGATTTGGGTGGCGCCGGATGAAAAACAAAATTAAACGCCGCAAATATTTGTGGAAAAAACGCATTTGTTCCGAGAGCTGCAATTCTATCCCAAGACTCAAGCCAAACTCGACAACGAAGCGGTGAAATTTTAATTATGCCGAGAATTTTTATCGGCAAATCCACCGGCTTAGGCCAAAAGCATCGTTAACCATCTATGAAATACGTCATCATTATCGCGCGAGTTCTGCTCGGACTCGTATTCGTCGTCTTCGGCTCGAACGCCTTTTTGCATTTTATCCCGGCGCCGCCAATGCAAGGCGACCCCGGTGCATTCATGGGCGCCCTCTTTCATAGCGGTTACATTTATCCGATCGCGGTCTTACAGGTCGTGGGCGGTCTTCTTCTGCTCCTCGGCGCGCGCTTCGTCGCACTCGGCCTCACCCTGCTCGGCCCGGTAATTGTGAACATCGTGCTCTACCACATCTTTCTCGATCGAAATGGTCTCCCGATAGCGATCGTCATCTCCATTCTCGCGCTCTTTCTTCTCTGGGTTTATCGCTACAAGTTCCCGGCCATTTTCCAACCATAAACTCTTCGAGCGACTAGGAAGCCGTTGTCCGTTCTGGAGCGAAGTGCTTTAGAACGGTGACAATCCACTTAGGTTTATCTTTTCTCATGAAGAACGTGATCCATGGCAGCTGTCTGTGTGGCGGTGTGCGGTTTGAAGTCGATCCTCCTTTCCTTCAGGCAAATCACTGCCACTGCGACCGCTGCCGCAAGCATTCCGGCACGGCCGTTTGCACGCAGACCCGAGTTTTGAAGGAAAACTTCCGTCTGCTGCAAGGGGCCGAGTTGATTAAAGTTTACGGAAAAGGCGAAGGGGCTGTAAAAGCATTCTGCATGAACTGCGGCTCCAGTTTGTTTGGCGGTGATTGGCCAGACGGACCTCAAGTGTCGATTCGTATGGGAGCTTTCGACGATGATCCTGGCATCCGTCCTCAATTTCACACCTTTGTCGATTGTCGTGCCCCGTGGGACATGATCACAGACGATCTTCCGCAATATTCCGAGAGGCGAAAGTAAACTCGGCAGCCGCCGTCTCGGTCTGATTGTTCGTGATACGCGCACAATCCGCGGTTAAGCATTCCGTTGAATGGGGTCTAAATTTGTTCTCATCGGGAGTGGCCTCGCTGGAGGATTGCTCGCGGCGTATTTGGGAAAACGCGGATACAATGTCGATCTTTACGAGCGACGTGCTGATCCGCGCGAAGGCAATCTCGTCGGCGGACGCTCGATCAATCTCGCGCTCTCAACGCGCGGAATTCATGCGCTCGAACAGCTCGGTCTTGCTGACGAAGTGTTGCGGCATGCGATCCCAATGCGCGGGCGCATGATCCATGAAAAATCCGGCGGTCTCCACTTCGCGCCCTACGATGTCGATCCCAACAAATGCATCAACTCCATCGGACGCGCGGCACTTAATACCACTGTGATTGGGGCGGCACAGCGTCATTCGAACGTGCGCGTCCATTTCAATCATCGTTGCAACGATGTCGATTTTGAGTCGGCAACCGTTCAGCTCTTCAACACGTCAACGTCGCAACCGCTTAAGGCATCTGGAGATGCGGTTATCGGTGTCGACGGCGCGTTTTCCGCCGTGCGGCAGTCGATGCGGAAGCAAATAAATGGTTTCAATTACGACGAGAGCTATCTCGCGCACGGATACAAAGAACTCACCATCCCGCCTGCTCAGGATGGCTCGTGGCAAATGGAAAAGCACGCCCTCCACATTTGGCCGCGCAAAAGTTTCATGATGATCGCGCTGCCCAATCCCGACGGCTCGTTCACTTGCACGCTCTTCTGGGAATTCGAAGGGCCGCGAAGCTTCGCCACGACCAAGACCAATGAAGAGGTCCGCCGATTCTTCGACGAAGAATTTCCCGACGCGGTCCCGCTTATGCCGGCACTGCTCGAAGACTTCCGCGAAAATCCTACCGGCTCACTCGTGACGATTCGTTGCGCGCCATGGTTCTACAAAAACAAAGTCGCGCTCGTCGGTGACGCCGCGCACGCCGTCGTGCCGTTCTACGGCCAGGGAATGAACGCCGCCTTCGAAGACTGTGTCGTGTTCGATGAATGCCTCGCCGAAATGCCTAACGACCGCGAACGCGCCTTCAATCAATATTTCGTTAGGCGAAAAAAAAACACCGATGCGCTTGCTGATCTCGCGGTGCAAAACTTCATCGAGATGCGCGACAAAACTGCCTCACGCTCGTTCCGCGCGAAGAAAAAACTCGATCACTTTCTCGAAGCCGCGTTACCCGGCGTGTATTTACCGCTTTACGCGATGGTAACTTTCACGCGAATCCCCTACTGCGTCGCAGCCCGCCGCGCGCGACGGCAGGATCGCATCATCTACACGGGCCTCGTTGCGATCGTTTTGATCGTCCTGTTGTTGGCCGTTCGCTTGATCGCCTAATCCCGAATAGTCCGCGCGGCCGACTAAATCGAGCGGTTGTTCTTACTCGCCACCGAGCGCGGGCGCGTGAAATCCGCGTCCCTGGCGCTGGATGTTGTCCATCGAATCGCCGTTGAGTGTTTCAACATTCTGCCCACTCGCTTTGCCTCTGCGATTCGCCTCGTTCACTTCGACCCAGTGGCCCCCCAGATTTGTCCCGGTTTGCGAGCCTACCCAGACGAATTTCTTCTTCTCTTTGCCCGTTACTGCGGCGGTCTTGCTCATGTCGAATGCTACGTGCGTCTTGTTGGCCTGCGTTTTGACAATTTGCGATGATCGAATTCCGCCCTCGACCGTCGCTGTCAGCTTATAAGTGCCAACTTCCAAATCAGTCACGGTCACGTGACCTCGCCAATTCGTCTTCGCGACCACGGGCACCGATTTCTTATCCTGACGCTCTATTCGAACTTCGGCCGCCCTGGAAGGTCTGCCGTCCACTCCTTTTACGTCCGCTTCGATCGCGGCGTTTTGCGCAAAAGCAGAAGCAAGAAAAAGAAAGATGGATGTGAACGTGATGAGGCGGGTTTTTGAGAGCATAATGTGTTGTGTGTTGTTGCGATCTAAGCAATTTAAATTCTGTCATTCAAGGAAGAACTTTACTTGGCCCAGGTAAACTCATTGCCCGTCCCCCAAAATGATCTTGTGTCCTAGAATCGCAGGCGTAGTCTCACGAATCTATGAGAACTACGCGGTTGATCGCGATGGTTCCGATGCTCGCAGTGAGCTTCCTCACGACTGTTTCCATTGGTCGTGCATCGGAAAAAACGCAGGATAAAACACCGTGGAAAATCACCGGACAGCTGGAGGAGGCTTGTTCGTGCGACGCGGCGTGCCCATGCTGGTTTGATTCCAAACCGACGAAGATGACCTGCAGCGGCGGGCAGGTGCTCTTCATTGAAAAAGGAACTTACGGCAAAACAAAACTCGACGGACTCGCCATCGGTAACATGGCTCAAAGTCCCGAGGGCAAAACGATGATGGGTTCGTTCGGCGATTGGAATTTTTCGTATAACTACATCGACGAGAAAGCTACTCCTGAGCAACGCAAAGCGCTCGAAGCGATCGCACGCGTCGTGCTGGAACCCGACGCTTCAAAGAAAACAGAGACACGTTACGTAGCGATCACGCGCAAGATCGAGGGCAAGGAGCACGAGATCAGTCTCGGCAAGTACGGAACGTTTCGCGGTCATCTCCTCGAAGGAGGTCTCGGCGGCACGCCGAAGGTCGTTAATCCGCCAGGCGCAGATCCAATCCACCACGAATACCAACAAGGTCGCACCGCGAAGATGGCCTACAACGATGCGGAGCAGAATTGGTCGTGGGAAAATTCGAACTACATGCTCGGTAAGTTCACAGTCGATAGCACTCAGTACCAGAAATACGCTGCCGGTCTCGCTCAGAAAATGTCCAGCCCGAAAGAGCGAAAGCCGGAAGGCAAAAAATAGCCGTGATCCGCCTAACGACTTGGTGGATCGAGCAGTCCCTTCCTCGATCTTTGTTTGCTGTACGGCGTGCTGTCCGAGCGCCCTAACGAATCGAACGACGACCAGGGCTCCGTAGGTTCGGCGATGAAGTCGAAACTTCGCGTCTTTGGTCTTTCTTTTCGATCTGCTTCGAGCGAGTGATTATCGCTCGGCGCGTTTGATCGCCATGAAGAAAAATATCCTAATGAGTGGGCTCGCAGCTTGCCTTGTCTTCGCATTGGTCACCGCCGGTTGTCAGAAGACCGGCAAGCTTTCGCCGGAATTGCAAGCGCGGTTCCAGAAAGAAGTAATCGCGCATCGTGCTGACGATCTCACCTTTCGCCGCACACGACCCGCCGGCCAACGCGACTCCGGTTGGGACGAGAAGCGTGCCTCAATCATCGTCACGCACGAAAGTGTTTTTCTCCATGTAAACGGAAAACCACTCGTCGAAATCACAACGCGTTCTACTGGCTTCTACGAAGTCCATCGGGACCACGATCGGATCGCGCTGCGCGCTGGCAGCGGCAAATCCGCTTTGAGCTGGTCCTTTCGTCCCCCCGACGATGTCGACGCGTGGGCAAAAGACATCCGCGGCGTGATCAAGAACGCGAAGTCTCGTTAGGCGACGCTGATCGCTTGACCTCTTTGCGCTTGGATGCCGCGAGGCTACACTGCCAGCGCATGAACACGGATTTAGCACAACTGGCCTGCGACCGTTATGAAATTGCGGACACACTGCACCGCTACGCCTTTGGTCTCGACCACGCTGATGCAGATGCGCTGGCATCGGCATTCACGGAAGATTGCCTTTTCGATTTCAAGTCCGCACGAGCAAAGCTCGGGATCGGCTTCAACAAGTTAACCGGTCGTGCGGCAATCGTGGAGACTCTTCTTCCGATTCTTGGTCCGCTCGATACCAGTCATACCGTGAGCAATATCCAGATCGAAATCAGCGGCGACTCGGCCACACTGCATGCGTATGTTATGGCTCAACATTTCATGCCGCGGGAAGGTTCGAGCGCCGACGCCGAGAACGCACTCTTGATGAATCGCTACGATTGCGAGCTCGCACGCGACGGCCAGAAATGGCGCTTCAAGCGTGTTACGATCGACAATGCATGGGCGCAAGGTAATCCCGACATTCTTAACGCTAATGCGATTCACCGAGCGTTGACCGCGAAATCGAAGCAGCCGAAATAACGTGGATCGAGCAGTGAGGCCAGTCCCGCTCAGACCGCGATGCCATGAATGTCGGAGCCCGCTCAGTTCGCTCCTCTACCCGAGGGAGAGGCTGAAGGTGAGGGCCGACTTTTGGAGCGTCACAAATTGGCAATAGCTTGTCGTGGCGAGAGAACTTAATGAGAGATAATTCTCTACTAATTAAATATCCCCTCACCCAACCCTCTCCCACAGGGAGAGGAGTCCATCGTGCCAGTGAGCGGACTGGCGTCAGGTCACCTCCGCGAAGCCGTTGCCGACACGGTTAGTGGCGTCGTCGTATGCACGACGACATCGAATCTCTCAATGTTCTCTCTTTCTGGACGACGCTTCTCTCCCACTCGATAGCAAGAGATGTCTCGGCTTCGCTCGACATGACAATCGTGCGATGGACGGCTAATCCTCTCTCCGTGAGGACGAGGACTTAAGTAGTGCACGTCGCCGCGATGGAGTCCCAAACGCGGTTTACGAGCACGCAGGCCGATCCACCTCCCGCCCGCCGGGGAAACGAGCGGCGGCACTAATTATTACTCGTTAGGCGAATACACAGCAGGCCACAAGCGATCCCGCACCTGCATCGCACCGCTCACACCGCTCGTTAGGCGGCGATGCGGAACTTCCGAGACAGTGCAGCAAGGACGACAAGCGAGATCCCCAAAAAAACGACAGCAGAGCCGTTTTCAGGGACGGCGACGGCTGAGGTCGACGCGGTGATGAACGCAAACGAAAAATTATTACCAGTACCCTGAAGGGCAAAGGTTCCCGCGGTGTTGTCGAAGCCAGTGATATGGGCGGTGCCTGTTCCCTGCAAGTCGAGCCCACCTGCCGTTACCGTGCCCGAAATCAAACTCGTGAGATCGAATGAATAAGTATTGCCTCCAAACGTGAACGTCCATACCGGAAGAACCGACGCAGTTAAAACCGCCGAAAGTCCGCTACCGGTGAATGAAAAGTTCTGGAAAGTCACCGGCGTAAAAATGGGGACGCCACTGTAGCTGCCCGTTTCGCCGATGGTACTGAACGGATTGTTGAAATTAATCGTGCTCGTTCCGCCGCTTTGACTGGCACTGCCGCTGCCCAGAAATGCTATGGAGCCGCTAATCGGCACGCCTTGCGTCTGGTGGCAAAAGGCCAAGGTCACGAGGCCGACAGATGCTATAGCGAAAAGTTTCTTCAGATGAAGTTTCATAGTGGGGATGATCGCATTTTCAACGGATATTTCCCGTAGAAACTGCATTACTCAGGAAATTATCACGTAGAAATAGATCGCAGCAAGACAATTATTTTATTTTTTGCGAGGGATCAAAGTGCACAGGTGGCAGACGCTTTTTCGCTCGCTCCCGGCACTGCGTCCAAGGAAACATGAGGCTCGATACGTCGACCGCCGCCGCAATGCTGCGCTTTATATGTCGTGTGAAATCGATGGCCATCGCGCCGACCAACGGATTGCTGCATCGCCTCGTTAAAACCGTTGATTAGCCATTTGGTGGTGGAGCGAGATCCTGCAGAGGGATCGATCTCTGAATCTTCCTCGCGCAATATTTAACGGGTGGATACGCCTAATCGCCCACCTTAATCAGATCCAAGCGTTTCGTATTTTATCCTAAGCCGCTAAGGTGCAGCTAAGACGTAACCAAGGGGTAGCGTAGGCCCAAAGTTCCAACCATTAAAAACAGTATTACTTAAGTACCACAATGCTGTTTGATGTGATCCCGGATTATAAAGCACAAAGTCTGGCTTGCCGTCGAGGTTAAAATCGGCTACTCCAACTAATTGATAACCACTTGCGATAATTGGTCCCAAGGCGCTGCTGGAATAGGCAGCTCCTGACAAGTAGTAGATAGCTGATCTGTGAGTGCTCGGATTGAAAAGCGCAAGGTCGCGTTTGCCATCCCCGTTAAAATCTGCAGCCCCCGCAAACATGTAACCAGAAGCTAGCGTCGGTCCGTAGGCGGACCCGCTATAAGCGTTACCGTTAAGGTAATAAATCGCTGTTCCGCGTGTAGCCGAATTGTAGAGAAGATAATCCGGTTTTCCGTCCCCGTTAAAATCAGCAGTCGCTACTAACGTATACCCGACAGCAATCGTCGGCCCGAACGCTCCGCCAACCCGCGCTCCTCCCGATACGTACCAGATCGCGGTTTGACGCGTCCCAGGATTGAAGAGAGCATAGTCGGGCGCGCTATCGCCGTTGAAATCTGCCGTATCTACCAGGTTCCATCCAGCAGGCAGGCTCGGGCCATAAGCACCACCAATCTTCGTGTTATTATTCAGATACCATACAGCGGTTTGGTGTGTCGTTGGATTGTAAAGTACATAGTCGACCTTGCCGTCACCGTTGAAATCTGGCTGGGAGAGGCTTGCGGAGTACACCGCGGTCATTGTGTGACCAGCATCCATCGTCACACTCGTTAGGCGGCTCGTGTCCCAGTCCGAGCCGTCCCGCTGCCATTTTCGGAAAGTGTTGCCGTTTGTAGTCGGAGGAGCAGTTAAGCTGACGTTTGTGTTGGTGCTGTAGGTGCGCGTAAACTGAGTTATCCCGTCACCCGCACCATTATTATCATTGGGACTCACTTGAATATTTACCCCGTTGCTTGGATTCAATGACGCCACCGTGAGCGTTTGAGTTGCGGACACGACTAAATCGTAACCGATCACATCCAGATTGATGCCTTCTGGCGAAGTGGCTGTGACATCCGAATATTGTCCCGCACAACTAAAGCATTTTGAACATAGGGCTGGGCTTGCGGACAACTTCCACTGAACCAGTCGCCAAAGTCTCCAGACGGATCCTGGTTGAAATCGACTATATCCGTCGTGCCACTGTTGATGGAGAAGTAACGCGTTCCCGAGGAGCTAAAATTTCTCACGCCAGACGATCCCCAACTAAAAAGGTCTTGCGGCCGGTAATTGGTGTCCCTGTTTATGTCTGATCCGAGTCCCATGACCTCGTCGATCTCATGCTCAGTCGTCCGCAGGGCGTCGTAATTGTTTGCAGTTGTCGGCCGGGTGAACTGAAACGAGGCGCCCGAATTGAGAGTTATCGTCGCATCGTATGTACCTCCGTTGTAGGATAGGCCGCCAGGAGTGTTGAATCCCACCGCTCGCCCGTTCGCACTGCTAACAATGATATTAGTAGATAGGGCACCAGGTGGCAGGCTGGCGTTTGCCGTCGTGTCATTGGACGTTTTTGCGTCCGCCATGAGCGCGGAGACAAAAGCGTTCCATTGCACGCTATAAATCGAGGTACAGCTTCGCCCCAGGAACCCACCGCCTATAGGACCACACGGGTCCGCCGAAGTCGTCCAGCGAAAAACAATATTGATAGTAATTGGGTCTGTGAAGAGCGACTCCTCAATATTGATGGCCTGATTGATCATCGATTCTATTGCTACCGCGCTCGGATCGTTGAGAATCGTACTGTCGAACGTCGCATTGATGATCAGACCCGTAGTCGCAGTCGTCGCAACTCTCATCACGTCGGACTCTCGGCCGGTACCGAATACGTTATAGGCGCGAACGCGATAGTAGTAGGTCGCGCCTTTGCGCAGTCCTGTGACCACGCGTCCAGTTACATTACCTACATCCAGATCTCGATAGCCTTCTACAAAATCGGCGAACGCACTGCTAGTCGAAACATCCAACCGATAACCGGACGCTCCCGGAACACTGGCCCACCTCGCCATGAAGCCTGTTCGAGTAGCCACGGGCAATATCGTTGCCAGCTCCATCTCGTTCAAGGTTTCACTTGTATTTTTGGCGAACATGCCAGCCGGGTGGGTGACGTGCGCGCGCGCACCCGCGAAAAAAGAGCTGGGAGCCTGTTGACCTCGTCCAGATCCAGCGATCACAAGCCCAATACCAGTCAAACACAGTGCAACAATGATTACGATCCGTAGATTACGAACTCCGATTTGCACGGTTTCAGCTTTCATCGATAAACGCTTATAGTTAATTTTCCTCCCTATAGCCAGATTACATAGAGAATGCCCAACGGCGAATGAAAGCTACTGGTTAGTTTACCTAAGTAACAAGGAACGAAGTACCAGTAGGACAGCCGAGCAAGAGAAAACCGATGGCAGAGCGTGGGGGAGGAAACTGAAACCTTCAAGGCCGGGGGTTTTCCCCGACCACATCTGTTCTTCTTTTTTTACGCAAACAAAATGTGCACTTCTCGACATTTTCTTCGCAATCGATCATGTGGCTGGGCTTGCCTTTGGTGGGAATGTTTGCCGCCCGGCGATTCACCGCGCCGCGCGCGTTAGCTAAGGCTGGTGCAAAGTTGTAGCGGCGTTTGTGTCAAACGCCGATGCGAGCCGCACTGGCATCTAATTAAACAGGCGCTTGGCACAAGCGCCTCTACAATTCATCCCGCATTTTCCTGAATCCAAACCGCCTTCCCGCCGCATCCATATATATAGACACCATGGAAACTTCATACCCATCACCACCGCCTCTCCCCGCCCCCGCCGTTACCAACGTGCGTACCTGGAACGCGCTTTGTCATGCCAGCGCTTTGCTCGGCGTCTTTCTTCATTTCCCCGGCCACCTGCTCGGGCCGCTCATCGTCTGGCTGGCCAGGCGCGGCGCCTCGCCCGAGATCGATGCGCACGGCAAGGAAGCGCTCAACTTCCAGATCTCGATGCTCATCTACAACGTTATCGCCGCGGTCTTTTGCCTCATCCTGGTCGGCTTCGTTTTCCTGGCCATCCTTTGGGTCCTCAACGCCGTCTTCGTCATCATCGCCTCCATCCAGGCGAGCGACGGAAAATTCTATCGCTACCCCATGACGATTCGGTTCATTCAATAATACAGTCCAAGCGCGTTCCGCATTTCGTCTTCCACTCCGCAATCCGCGTTTCGTTGCTGTCAGCTATTCCGTTTTTCAACTTTTAAGTTTCGATAGTAAGCTCTGACCCCTTCAGGATTTCAGATTTTGCTCGGTGCGTGTTGATAATGAGCTCAATTTGACAGACCGAACTTAGGATAGAAACTGATCAAATGAGTGCCCCAGACGCTGAAACAGAAAAGCAGTCGGGTAATGGAAAAGGATCCCAATCGTCCACGCCCCATGTTCGAGCGACACTAGCCGAAACCCCTGCGCCCGCGGAACCACCCTTGTCGTCCGACACCGTTGATTCACCACCCATTCCGCCGGTCGCTCCTCCCGCCGACTCCAGCCCCAAAGCTCAACCGATTCCCGAGACGCCGCCTGCACCGAAAGAGAAATCGTATCGCGAGCTCTTTGACGATTTTCTCAGTATCATTTTCTCAGAAAATCCCTTGGGAAATCGTCCCGCTTTAAATGCGAGTATCCAAGCTCTTCTAGGAAGCATTCTCAAAGATCATCCTATCCATTCGAATTATCGTGTCCTTGTGATGTTCGATAAACTCACGCCGATGCGGCAAGACACTGACAAGGTTTATCAAGCTCTCACTGCTTTAAAGGAAACTGAGAAGCCCATCGCATTGGTGATTCATTCTGGTGGCGGGGAGGTTGATGCTGGATACTTAATCAGCAAACTTTGCCGGGAATTTTCGCCCGAACATTTCATTACGATCGTCCCGCGGCGAGCGAAGTCGGCTGCAACGCTGATATGCTGCGGCGCTGATCAAATTCACATGGGCAGCATGAGCGAGTTAGGACCGATAGATCCGCAGGTTGGCGATATGCCGGCTCTAGGCCTGAAAAACGCGATCCAGCATTTGCTAGATTTAGCCGGCCAGTATCCCGGCGCGTCCGATGTGCTCGCGAAATACCTGGATTCGTCGCTCAAATTGATAAACCTAGGATATTATGAGCGAGTAGCCGAATCGGCCGCGCAATATGCAGAACGGCTTCTTAAAAAACGCAAAACGGTGAATGAAATAGCCCCGGGAACAATAGCGAATACTCTGGTTTACAACTACAAGGACCACGGTTTCGTCATCGACACGGGCGAAGCGGAGGCCATTTTCGGACCAAACATCATTATTACAAACTCCGCCGAGTACAACATGGCTAACGCTCTGTATAACACGTTGTCTTCGATAGAAAGCATGTGTGATGCTGCGGGCTATGGCTTCTATTTTTACGGCTCTTTGAATTCGGTTCCGCAGATTTATGCGCGAAAGAAGAAGTGATGAGCACCTCGCCAGCAATTTCCGACGGGCCATATCAACCCAAGAACTATCTCGGGCTTGGCAGCAAGCTGTGACCGCTTTGGCAACCTCTTCTCGCTCTCCAGTTTCCGGGTCGTCGGAGTTGGAATGAGTAAGCCTGCATTCGAGCTTACTGCGGTCTACCGGCAAGAAGTCGCTCGGCTTTTATCTGCCCGACAAGAATCCAAGTTGATCCACTCAGCCGGCGACATTGACGCAAGCGGCGACCAACTTGAAGCAGCGTTTCGCGAAATGTTAAGAAGAAAGCTACCGCGTCAGTATTTTGTCGGGCATGGTCATGTCGTAGACGAATCGCTCGCGGTAAGCCGGCAATTTGACGTCATCATCGCTGACAATAGTGCCACACCGATCCTCTTTGAGGCAGAAAACGGTAGCCAATACTTTCCCTGGGAATCGGTCTACGCAGTCGGGGAGATCAAGTCTACTTACGCCAAGAACAAACATTACATCAGCAGCTTCGCTAAAAACGTGGAGAACCTTAAGACCACCCTGAAGCGTGAACCGACACCGCCTAACTATTTGGGGAATGGAGTAACTCTCGGTACAGGTTTGTCTACGGATGAATCGAGGCCGTATCGAAACCCACTATTCCAGTTCATTGTATTTTTCGACTCCGGAAACATGACAGTAGCAAATATAGCTCGCGAATACACAAATAGCGCAGATCAAAATCTGCCCGTGATTTCAGTTTTCCTTGATGGAAAAATCGTCGTGAAGGCGGAACTTGCCCGCGCTGAGGGCGGCGGTGTTAAGTTAGGCAATATTGATTTAGACCCACTGAGAGTTGCTGAGCGCGCTGATATCGACTGGATGTGTATCTCCTATACGGATATGCCCGATAAAGGAGCGCATAGTGTCGTGGCATTCATGCTTGGCCTGTTCAGTCATTTAAACGCATGCGTATTAATGCGGCCCCGCGTCAATAACTACTTACACGCCGTCCTTGAGTCGGCGCGCCACCAATCTGAGGCGGTTTCGTTGAAGGGCCAACTTAAGATTGCCGAACTCAGTGGTTCAAAAATCCCAGAAGGGGCTATCAGCTTTCTCAAATATAGAGAAGCTGCAGGTCGGTCGCCATTCGGCAAAGTGAGTGACAAAGAGTTACAGAAATACTTCAAAGAGACCGGAGAGACGGAAGAGTCTTTGTTCGCTTCATCCCAGTCGGAGCAAAGTGACGCTCCATCAGGGTAGCGCGTGTAGGGCGTCAACTGGTGGGGATCAGAAGGGGGTCGCATCTATATTTTTGAAATTTCATTTTCGAATAGCACGCGGCAGTTGTAGCGGCGTTTGTGTCAAACGCGGACTACTAATTAGATTCTTATTCGGACTCAGGCTTGCTGATGTCAGGTGAAGTCATGTCAAAATAGATGGCGCGAGGAATCTCTGGCAGGTCCCGATGATGGCTCTCGAAAAACTTCCGCTGCTGATATTGATGAGGGCCAGAAGGGTACGCGCGAATCAAGGTTTCATCGGCGAAATTCCCAAAATGGCTGTACATGTTCGCCGGCCATGTGTAGGTGAACGGTGTCCTTCCTACGTACTCGTGGTTAATCTCAATGCGAGCTCCAGGAGGGTTCGATTCAAACCGCGTATAAACCGGGGCCGCGCACGAGCACAGCACTAACGAAACCAGAAGGAGAAACTTTTTCACGACACATTTTGATCTCTTTGGTCCGGATTTTGCAATGTTCTATATTTCCACATTTCATTTTCGGACAGCACACGGTCGTGCAGCGCACGCGCGAAGCGCTCGGGCGCTCCTGTGTCCATGCGTAAATAAAGCGATGGCTCGATGAGTTCCAGCTCCATCAGCCAGTAGCTGCTGCCGTTATTCGTACGCACAAAGTCGGCGCGGGCGTAAAGCGGGACGGTGCCGATCGCACGCATCGTTGCATTGCCAGCTTTGCGCAACGCATCTTCGATTTCGACGGCGCGGATGATTCCGCCGTGTTCTTCCTGCACCCGGAAGTCGGCGGGCTTCGGCAGCTTCAGGATGGTATGACTAAGCACGCCGTTGAAGTAGAAACACGAGAACTCGCCCTCGGTTGTGATCGCGGACAGGAATGGTTGCACGAGCAATGCACGGTCCGCGTAGTAAGCGCTGACTTCATCGGCTCGGCTACGCGCGGTGTGCGCGTCGAGACGAAAGGCACCGCTGGCATTCGCCCCAACAACCGGCTTGATCACGACTTCCGCCGTTCCGATCTCTTCGATTAGATCCGGCAACTCGTTAGGCGCTAGCCGCTCACGCCAGATCGTTGGCACGACAGGGACGCCGCGCTCAGCCAGGTCGCGAAGGTAAGTCTTGCGAATGTTCCAGCGGACGAGATCGAGTCCGTTAAAGAGCGGTGTGCCGGAACGTTCGATCTCGCCAAGGACATCGAGGAACGCGTCCGGATCGGTGACGTAGTCCCACGTCGATCGGATCACGACCGCGTCGTAGGCGCGCCACTTTATATTAGTACGCTGCCACGGGATCGTATCGACGCGCCAGCCGAGAGCAGTCAACGGCGCGCAAGCCAACTCATCGTCGATAACGTAGCCGGTCTGGTCTTTAAGAGTAAGGAAGGCGCAGCGCCGCATGTGAGTCTTACAAAGCACGAAACTCCACTCTCTTCGAGCGCGAGTTGTAGCGCTCGCTTTCATTTGGCTTTGGCCGCCTGTAGAATTGCACCATGAGGAAAGAAATACCGATCGTCTGGTTGCTGCTGTTACTTTCGGTTTTCTGTCTGGGCGCGGATTCGAAGAATTTCCGCGCCGATGCGAAGCGAATGGAAGAGAGAATCAAGGAATTTTCCAAATTCGGAGCAAATCCCGAAGGGGGAGTTAGCCGCGTTGCCTTTAGCGATGCCGATGTTGCGGGTCGTAAATACATAAGAGCCTTGATGGAAAAGGCAGGACTAAAGGTCCGGGTCGACGCCGCGGGAAACATCATTGGCCGCAGGGAAGGGCGGAATCCGAAGCTGCCGGTAATTTTGTTCGGTTCTCACATTGATTCGGTTCCGCATGGCGGGAACTACGATGGAGATGTGGGAGTTCTCGGCGCATTGGAATGCATCGAAATCCTAGAGCAACAAAACTACCTAACGAATCATCCACTGGAGGTCATCGCATTTGCCGATGAAGAAGGGGGACTGACAGGAAGCCATGCCGTTGCCGGCGAACTGAGTCCGGAAGCACTTCAGCTGAAGAGTCACAGTGGTAAGACGATCGGAGAGGGAATTCGCTTCATCGGTGGCGATCCGGATAACTTGCAAGCAGCCAGACGAAATCCTTCTGAGATTCTCGCGTATCTGGAATTGCACATCGAACAGGGTGAAATTTTGGAAGCGGAGAAGATCAACATCGGTGTGGTAGAAGGAATCGTCGGAATCAACGTGTGGGATGTTACCGTGCTTGGGTTAGCCAACCACGCGGGAACAACGCCTATGAATCAGAGAAAGGACGCTCTCCTGGCTGCGGCAAAATTAGTTGAGTCAGTCAACCAGATTGCAAGGAGCATTCCCGGCCGTCAGGTCGCGACCGTTGGGAAGATTCAAGCGGAGCCGGGTGCGCCGAACGTCATTCCTGGCAAAGTAGTGATGAGTCTGGAGATTCGCGATCTGGAGAAATCGAAAATCGATCTCGTATTTGTAAAGGCAAAAGAGTCAGCTGAAAAAATCGCCGCGGATACAGGCACGACGATTTCTTTCGCTGCGCTCGATGTCACCGCAGTTCCGGCGCCGACAGATCCAAGGCTGCGCAAGGTCATTCAAGAAGCAGCGACAGGTCTGGGTTTAACAACGAAACTGATGCCAAGCGGAGCAGGCCACGATGCTCAGGATATCGCGCGAATCGCTCCCATCGGAATGATCTTCGTTACCAGCATCGGTGGCATCAGCCACTCCCCCAAAGAATTTACGACCGCTTCGGATGTGGCGAACGGCGCGAGCGTTTTGATGCAAACAATTTTGAAGGTGGATGAAAAGGGCTTGTTAGGACAGGGAGGTTGAGGTTCTTAGTTGAGGGTAACTGAGAGCTGTTGACCGTGCTTAGTTGAATGTTGAGTTTCTCTCCTTCCCAATCCCTCAACTCTCGGCCATTAACCCTGAAGCTTCCGCCAACGAGAGATGTCCCGGTCGGAGTGCACTTCCGTTGAACATGACAAAGGCCGCCGAGGAAAAAGGAATCGGGTCGTATCTTAACTTTTGACATTTGGATTTCTGAAAACGGCTGCCTAAAGAAAAGGAAGAAGTAAGAAGGCTAAAGGAGAAAAGCGGGGTGGTTTGAGAAGTTCTTTTCGGCTTGCTATCGCCTGGAGGAAAGAGCGACATTCGGGGAGAAATGTTTCCCCTCCCCATGAGCGGCAACCTCGGTCGCGAGCGGATTATACGGAATAATTCCGCCGAATTCTCGTTAGGCCGTTATGACGCTTCAGGACTGGAGTAATGTCGCGCAGGTGATCGGCGCGCTTGCCGTTGTCATTTCACTTTTCTACGTGGGCTTTCAGATCAAACGGAACACCAGCGCCGTGCGCTCGGCCACGGCGCAGGCGGTGCACGATAATTATGCGGATTGGTACATGAATCTGATGGTCGATGCCGACTTGAACCGGATCCTGATCAAGGGACTGAAGGACTACGCGTCCCTGGATGAAACGGAGAAAGCGCAATTTATTGAGACGTTCATGGCCTTTATCTCTTTTTCCCAGAATGCCTTTTACCAGTGGCGGGAAAAGGCCTTGTTGGGGCCGCTTTGGGTCTGCTGGGAGTCGCTCGTGATGAATTTGCTCTCGTCCCCGGGCGGCAAGGAGTTGTGGAAGGAACGGGGGTACATTTTCGGGAACGAATACCGGAACTACGTGGACAAGGTCATCCTGACGAAGAAGCCCCATCCCGAAGCCAGGCCGCTGGGTGCTTTCAAGATCGGCTAATGAAAAATAGGGCCTAACCAAGCGATGCAGCGAACCGTTGGCCGCTCCGCGTTTTGGCTTTCCATGACTACAACCTCTCACTTGCAGCCACACCCGCCCTCGCCAGCGGTCGCTGATCTTGAGTCTCGTTAGACGTTAAGACACCTTCCCTGTTATGCAGACACTGATCCAAGTCTTCGCCACCGGAACGACTTCGCTTCGAGATCGCATCACTAATGATGCGAAGCTCGGGGACTTCGGCCTTCGCGTTACCACACACAAGAAGCAGGGTCGCCAACATGGCTGGGCCAAGCTCCACATGGACCGCGGACACGGCGCGATCAACATCGAATGGCTTGGCTCGTCTCAGATGCTTGTTTGTCGTGTGGTCACACGCGGAGGGAAGCCAGACGCCATCACAGGCGCGTTTATACAGTTTCTGCTCGCACGCCTTCAGCGCCAGATTACGGCGATTCACATTTTGCCGGGCTGACGATGAAGCCACGCGAAACGTCTAACCAGGCGATGCAGCCAACCGCTGGTCGGCGTACGCTCAAGTTTCTCATGACTCAAACCTCACATCCCGCTGCCATGCGCGCTCTCGCCAGCGGTGGCTGATCTTGTTCTCGTTAGGCCTATGCGATAACATTTATGAACCACACCAACAAAACCGTAGCGGAGAAAGTCAATGCTCAGTCGGCGGAGCTGTTCGCCGAGTTCCGGCAGCATGTGCAAGATGTCCAGCGCGCGCAGCCTGGCGCCACAGATAAGTCTATCCTCTTCGAAGGCTGGATTGTGCAAAAAGTTGCTGGGCTGCAAGCATTGGTGATCGAGCTCAGTGATAGGATAGCCGAGCTCGAGGCCCGTGAGCAGTAGCCTCGTTTACGATCTGGCAGTGGCGAACGTCCGCCGGTTCGACAGACGCGCAATGGACGTTCGCCGCAGCCGGCGAGAAGAGTCCTTCCCCCGGACACTGAAGCGTGCGCTGATCGCAGAGCACGCGAGCGACATTACCGATGCTGAGCAGTCAGCGCACCAGGAACTTATGGAGTGGTGCTGGAGGGAGCTGTGGCGACCGTCATTCGTACCGGATCTCTGGTATGTCGACACCGAGGATCGCGTAGTTCACGTCTTCGAGATTGAGGATACTTCCCCGCTTACGTCCGAGAAGCTTTGGAAGCTGGTGGATTTCTGGTGGTCGATGGACAATGAGTGTTGGGATGTGCACTGCACCGTGTTTGATCGCTACGGCATGCAGCCTCGCCGCATCAATCTACAGCGAGCCGCATTTCTGGTGATGGACGTCGACATGAATAGTCTCGAGTATCATGCCGTGATAGAGTTTCTAGGGCTTGAACCTGATAATGAGACTAACAAGGCCTAACCATGCGATGCAGCGAACCGCTGGCCGCGCCGCGTTCTAGCTTTCGATGACTTCCTCACTATACCGGCAGCGGCGCGCGCTCTCGCCAGCGGTCGCTGATCTTGGGTCTCGTTAGGCACTTTTAACAACTCCATTTCCGTTTATAGTGAATCAACAACATTAAATATTTATGAAATACATGCTCACCTGGTCCGAACGCCCGCAAGGTTCACCGATAGAATACGAGAATGCCCAGAAGCGGATTCTCGAGGTTTTCACGCAATGGAAGGCACCCGCCAATTTCAAGATCGAGTTGTTCGTAATACGAGTGGGTGATTGGGGCGGATATATGATGTTGGATTGCGACGATCCGTTGGCGGTTCACAAGTTCTGCTCGATGCTGCCTGCTTTTGTATTCGAGGTGCGCCCCGTGGTTCCCGTCATGGACGCTGTCCGGGTGGAGCAGGAAGCGATTGCCTTTCGGGATGGACTCAAAGCGCAATGATGTTGTGAAACGATAGCTGGCCCCTAACCAGGCGATGCAGCCAACCGCGGACGAAATTAAGAAGTAAAAAGGCTAAAGTAGAAGACGGGGCAGTTGTAGCGGCGTCCTGATGACCCTAATCCTGCACAAGGGCGCAAAGGGTTGGCGGATTACCGCAGGGGCATGGGCTGACAATGCGATGCAGCGAACCGGTGGCCGCTTTGCGGCAAGGCTGAAGGATGAATTAAGAATTATGAACAAAAGACGCTCGCCTCGACATGCAATGGCTGATCCTATTCTGTTGAACCTAATATTATGACCAAGTATCGCACTTTATTTATCGCGACTACCTCGCTGTTGACCTGGACAATCGGTGCGGCCGCCGCGGATCAGTCAGGCCCGTCTGCTGCCGATCAGACTCAGGTAACTGAGGCCATCCGCTCGATGTTCGCCGCAGCAACGGCCGATGATCTCCCAAAGTTTCGCGCCGTTATCACTCCCGACTTCTACGCCTTCGATGCCGGCGGACGGTTCACCAGCGACGCCTTGATGGATCTTATCAAAAAGGCGCATGCCGCCGGCAAAGTCTATGTCTGGACGGTAAACGAACCTGAAGTTCACATCTACGGGGACATCGCCTGGATTACCTATGTCAATCACGGCTCCATAAAGGATGCATCCGGAACAAAAAACGTGACCTGGTTGGAATCAGCATTTCTCCAGAAAGAAAAGGGCATGTGGCGCATTCATTTCTTTCACAGCACGCGAGCGCCGTGACAAAAAACTAGTGGGAGATTGGGGTCGCATCTAAACTTTTGATTTTTCGCTTTCTGAAAAGGGCCGCCGAAAGAGAAGTAGGAAGTAAAAGGATAAAGTAGAAAAGCGGGGCAGTCGTAGACGTTTGTGTCAAACGCCGAACTCAATTAAACAGGCGCGTGGCACAAGCGCCTCTACAACGTTTCTTCTTGCGCGGTTACTTTGCAATAAACGAGATGCGTGCAGCTATCGACTCTCCAGCCTGCTTAAGCGACGCGTTTATCCCGTCTTTTGCTTCGCGCCAGCAGAAAAGCCAGCCCACCAAGTACGGACAATACGTACGTGGATGGTTCCGGAACAAACTCAACTACATATCCGCTGCCTGTTAAGTTTTCTGATGTGTCGTTCCAGAATCCATCGTTTCGGATTTCGATCACGTTTTCGTTGCCATTATTATTGGGTTCGTTGGGGTCCCAGTTGGTATAAACAAACGGCTCGCCAGTGACCCACTGAAAACCGCCAGCGGGCTCCACGCTGCCGTTTGGTTGAAAACCTCCAAGCCAAACTGGCGTGGTCGCGAAAGCGCCAGGAAACTGCGCTCCGAACTGAGCCAGGACGAAGGACTGCTCCGAGGCGCTTGTAATGGACACGAGGGTACCATTTTGGCCCATGAACTGTTGGCCCATCGCGGCGGTGTTCGCCTGCCCCCAAGTTAGACCGTCCGAAACGAAATCGTAGTAATGACCGTTGTCAGGATTAAGCACCTGTCCGTGGGCCAAGGCTGGCCAGGCAAAAAGTGCCATCACTGATACAGCTATCCCAAGGCATCGTTTGTTCGTATTAATTTGTTGTTTCATGGTCGTCTCTTCTCTTCGTGGCAAGCTCATGCTGCCTAACATTTTTTATCCGGCGGTTTTTGGCTTAGCAAGCCAAATCAGGCAAGCCGGTTGGAGTCCGCGTAGTTTGGCATTAAGAAATTGGGGCGGATCTAAACTTTCGAGATTTCGGCTCTGTGAAAACGGCGATCGAAAGAGAAAAAAGTAGAAAGCAAACAAGTCGCCTCGCGCAAAGCGGTTGGTAGCGGCAAAGACCTTGCGTCAGAATTCGGTTAGTACAGCGGCTCCACGCCAAGATATGACCCAGCTATATTCGCCGTCTGCCACACTTCATTAGAGTTGATCGCAAATGAGCGATCGAAGAGTTCCTCGGCTTTTCCACGATCGCCTCTTAGATTGTAATAAGCGCCGATTTCTGCTAGCCACGGCGCATCCTTAGGCTCCATCGCGAGTGCTTTCGCAAAGGCGTCTTGCGCTTTGACCCACTCTTTAGCTTCCCAATAAACGCGACCTATGCGCATCCAGTTTCCTGAGTCAGCCTTCCTTGAGTTAGCGGCGTCAAAGATTGTCTGACCCTGGTTCCTTGACCCAGCAAGGTAGTAAACACGGCCGACAGCAATATTCTCCCAACTTCCTTTTCCTGCCTGCGAACGCGCAAGATTAAGTAACTCCATTCCGGCGGCTTGTTTCGGCTTAGTTCTGTAGGTCGCCGGATCAAGACCTTTGCCACGCGCAAATACGCCCGCGGCTACGCCAAGGCAGAAGATTAAGATGCAAGAAAGAGCCATGCGTTTGTTTTTCATTTAGTCAGCCTACTCGAGGGGATTTCGATACAATGCAGTTCGTTCACTCAATTTGTGAGCATTGGTTGTGGATCACTTCTCGAGATGAACTTAAGGCGGGAGCGGCAATCGTTTGCGACAATGCTATGATCTATCGTAAGCAGATTACAATGAAAGGGGCGATAACCGACTGAGAGTGAGCGACCAGTCTCTATTAGTAAGAGATGTATCAACTCGCGCGACATGACAAGAACATCGCCCGAATCGAAATCGATTAGGAATAGTTCTGCTTCTCCGTCGTTAAGTGTTGACCACAGCGCCTAATGAAACAATCTTACGGCGCGAGTCCGCATGACGATGCACGATAAGATTTCACGACGGCGAGCAGCGAAGTTAATTGGCGCGACTGCGGCCGGCGCATTCCTGCCGATCGGCACATCGCGCATCTTCGCGGCCGAGGAATCCCAGTTGATGCGCGCTATTCCGTCGACGGGCGAGAGACTTCCAGTTATTGGACTCGGTAGCGCAGTAAAGTTCGACGTTCGGCCCGGCTCGGCTCAACTCAAACCGCTCGCAGAAGTGCTGACGCTTTTTGTGAAGCACGGCGGGAAGGTAATCGATTCCTCGCCGATGTACGGCAATGCCGAAAGCGTTATCGGTGACCTCGCTGGCAAAGCGCATCTGCGCAATTCGCTTTTCATCGCGACCAAGGTGTGGACGCGGCGCAAGGAGGAAGGGGCCGCCCAGATGCAGCGCTCATTGGAGCGTTTTCAAACGAAGAAGATCGATCTGATGCAGGTGCATAATCTGGTTGATGTCGAAACCCAGATGGGTTCGCTGCGCGAATGGAAATCGAAGGGAAATATTCGTTACACCGGAATTACCCATTCCGAGGATCGCGGCCACGGCGAAGTAGAACGAATCATGAAGGTGCAGAAGCCCGATTTCGTCCAGATCAATTATTCGCTGGTGGATCGAGCTGCGGCTCAGCGTATTTTGCCGTTGGCGCAGGAACTTCGGATGGGCGTTATCGTCAATCGTCCTTTTGGCAGTGGCGGCGTGTTTAAAGTGCTTTCTGCAAAACCGCTGCCAGCATGGGCGACTGAATTCGATTGTCACTCCTGGGCTCAATTTTTGTTGAAGTGGATTATGTCGCACCCGGCAGTTACTTGTGTGATCCCTGCCACAAATAATCCGCAACACCTCGAAGACAATATGGGGGCAGGAATTGGCCGGCTGCCCGATGCCAAAATGCGGCAGCGCATGGCGTCCCTCTTCGTCGGATTCTAACGTTAGGTGGATCGAGCAGGCGAGGCCACGCGGTTGACCACGAAGCTGATAATGTCGGCGAGGCCTACTAGGTTTTAACATCGGTCGCCGAGCGGCCGATCCACCTTACTCGATTCGCCAAAGCATCGCTTATTCTTCTGGCGAAACTCGTCGAAGCCGAGATTCAGATTAAGAGGAAGCGGAATTACCGCGGGCCGAGGATACGGTGGCGGGATACAGTAACGACGCACATTGCTCGTTCCTCGAGTTGGTCGCGCCGCGAAGATGGTTCGCAGCGCGCCAGGTAAATAACGTTGGATTATTTGAGCGTGACTTCGCGCATGAGTTTGTCACCCACGATCTCGCGAATATCCATGCGTTTAACTGCGGTGGCGCGCTGCTGATCGAGAGTGCCGGTGATCTTTTTGGCGATCGGATCGAATTTTTCTCGCGCGTTATCGAACGAAGCCATGTCTTTTGATTCCACCATCAGCAGGATGTCGAAATCCTGTGGGTTGGCGGCGTCGCCGATAAGGATTTTGTAATCGAGGATGAGGTTTTGTTTCTTTGCTTCCTCCAGTGTGCCTTTGAAGCTCTTGGCGAGACCTTTGAGGTAATCATCGCCCATGCCGGGCTTGGTTTTGACCATGGTAAGCTGCCAGACCGGCCCTTCCGTGTAGGGAGCATCACTTTGCGCAACACCGAGGCCTGCCCATGTGCTAAACAAGGCGGCGCTAACCGCCAGGATGAGGTACTTTTTCATTCAGCATTATCTTTCTATTGGTTGATTGGCTCGTAATTAAGCCGCTCGCGCTGAGTGTGCGGTGACGCCAATGCGAGTCAATGCAATTCACCCATGCGTACTGCACGAACAGTCACGCTGTGCTCGGCGCCCCCGAAAGGATTAGCGACGCCTCGTCGCTGTGCGATAGCCCGGACATTGGCGGACGCCAGTGCCGTTTCGAATTGAATTGTTTTCGCGGTTTCGGTTCTCTAGTTTCGTTCCTAGCGTCCAACAAATCAGAAAGGCATCTTTATGAACGATACTTACGTTCCAATGATTAGCTCGGGCACGGCCGGGCCGCTCGGCGTGCTGCATCTTCCGCGGCTCTGGCAGAAAGTCTCTCTCGAAGCGGCGGGTAAACTTGCTTCCGGTTATCCCGGCATCGGCCGAGGGTTCGATGCGATGACTTGTGCCGCGCTCGGACTCGATGAAGAGGCGGTAAAGGATTACATCAAACAGAACAAACCGACCTATCCGCAATTCGAAGCGTGGGTGAAGAAGAACGCGCAGTCGCTCGACCGCGAAGCCATTGAGAAGCATAACGCGGCGGTGCGCGGGTATAATCATGATGACGATACGCGCAAAGGCATCCTGCAATCGTGTGGCATCGCCGACGACGCTTCTGCCGCAAAGGACGCTGTGAACCTGAACAATCTCGACGACTGGTACGAATTTCACCAGGCGGTCCTGAAGTAAATCATTGAGCGGGCGGATGAGCAGGTGATGGGGAGATTTCCTGGTTTCCTGGCTTCCGGATTCGCCTTAGTTTGTGGCTGTTTGATGCAAACGACAGCAAGACCTGCCTTTCGCAAGACCGTTGATACTTTCAAGGCGGGAACCAAGACGCTGCCGCAGCGGTATTTCGTTTCATCAGAAATCTTCGCGGATGAACGAGAGAAGATTTTTTCTGCACAATGGATCTTGGTGGGGCACCAGAGTCAGATCGGCAAGGCTGGCGATTATCTTGTTCAAGAGGTTGCCGGCGAAAGTCTGATTATTGCGCGCGATAAAAGCGGCGAAGTTCGCGGATTCTATAATGTCTGTCGTCACAGAGGGACGCGGTTGTGCGAGGACAAGGACGGCCACCTATCCGCCATTCAATGTCCCTATCACGCGTGGACCTACGCGCTCGACGGAAGATTGATTGGCGCGCCGCACATGGATGACGTGCCGGGTTTTGAGAAAGCTAATTATTCTCTGCACGCCGTAAACCTGGCTGTTTGGGAAGGATTCATCTTCGTGAATCTGGCGCACTCACCTCCTCCACTGGAAGAAGCCTTCGCGCCGTTGAGCGGAAAATTTTCGCACTCGAACCTGCGGCAGCTGCGTTCCGCAAAGCGGATTGATTACGACGTCCAGGCGAATTGGAAGTTGATCTTCGAAAATTATTCGGAGTGCTATCACTGTCCCGGGGTCCATCCGATGCTTTCGAAAGTATCGCCTTACGATTCGGCGCAGAACGATCTGTGCGAGGGGCCGTTTCTCGGCGGGTTCATGTCGATCGCGAAAGGCGCGAGCCTAACGATGTCCGGGAATGCTTGCGCGTTGCCGGTGGGAGATATTAAGAGCGAAGATCATCATCGCGTTTTCTACTATTCAATTTTCCCGAACATGCTCTTAAGCATGCATCCGGATTATGTGATGGTGCATCAACTCTGGCCGCAGTCGCCGCAGCGCACGCTCATCCTGTGCGATTGGTTTTTTCATCCGAACGCCTTCAATCGCGCTGACTTTCGGCCTAACGACGCGATCGAATTTTGGGACGTGACGAACAAGCAGGATTGGCACGTATGTGAATTGAGCCAGCAAGGTATTGCCTCGCGCGCGTACGAACCGGGTCCCTATTCGACGCGCGAAAGTATTCCGGCGGCATGGGATCGAGAATATCTGCGCTACGTCGGCTAACCGGGTGGAACGCGCAGTCCCTTGCGCGTTGCTAAAAGTGTTGGACGCGGGCCGATGTGATTAACATCGCGCGCGGAGCGGCCGATCCACCTAAAGACCGAGGAATTCCCGCGCAGTGCCGGAGAGCAACTGAGCTTCGTCTTTTGCGGAAAGCTTCATCGACGCGACGAGCTTGCCGGGCTCTGCCTCGCCTAAGGGGAATGGATAATCGGAGCCGAGCGCGACGCGTCGCGCGCCGAAGAGCTTAATCAGAAACTTCAGCGCGTCGGGATCGTGGACTAACGAATCAACGTAAAAGCGCGCGGGACTGTCGCCATTCGCAAGATAACTTCTCGGATTTGCTTTGTTGTTTGTGGCGCACAAATCCGGTCGCACATGAAAGCCGTGTTCGATCCGACCAATGGTGAAAGGGAACGCGCCGCCGCCATGCGCGAAAGCGACACGGAGTTTCGGGAAACGCTCGAACACGCCGCCAAAAATCATCGAGCAGATGGCGAGCGATGTTTCGGCCGGCATTCCGACGAGCCAGGGGAGCCAATATTTTTGCATGCGTTCTTTACCCACCATGTCCCATGGATGGACGAAAATCGCCGCCCCGAATTTTTCGGCTGCGCTCCAGACCGGCTGAAGCAAAGCATTGTCGAGGTTCAAGATGTCGAGGCGACCAGCATGCGCGTTTGCGTCGACGTGAGTCCCAATCTGCACGCCACGCAATCCGAGTTCGCGAACGCAACGTTCCAATTCGTTCGCGGCGAGATCCGGATCTTGTAACGGAATTGTTGCAAGGCCCGCGAATCGCTTGGGATAAGCGCGTACGACTTCTGCGATGTTATCGTTTAATCGGCGCGAGAGATCGAGCGCGTCCGCTGGTTTCGCCCAATAGCTGAACATGACCGGCACGGTCGAGAGCACCTGCATGGAAACACCGGCATCGTCGCATTCTTCGATGCGCCGCTTTGGATCCCAGACGTTATCCGTGATCTCACGAAAGACGCGGTCGCCGATCATCATGCGCGCGCAACAGGGTTTGTAGTGATCCAGCCTAACGAATCCGCTGTAGCCATATTTAGCGTCGAGGTCTGGCCACTCGCGCGGCAGGATGTGCGTGTGCAGGTCGATCTTCATGCGTCTGTCGTGGAAAAGCGGTCTAACTTAGTCTTCTCTCGCGACGAGAGGAAGAAGAAGCGATTCAGATTTGGTGGAGAACAATATTTGCCTATCGCTCTTCTTCAGACTATAGCGAAATCGTGAACCGTAAAACTTGTGAGCAGGCAGCGCATTTCTTCGCGCCCGTGCGGTCACTTCATATCTCTCGCAAATATTGGCGTCGCTAAGAATTGACGCGGTAACGCTTCGGTAGATTTCGAGGGAGCGGAACGTCGTCTCGTTAACCACGCGTTCGCTCGGCCTGTGAGTCGAGCTGCGCATGATTCACTTCAACCGCACAACGCTAAGACTTTTAAACATGCATGCCCAACCATCATTGAAACTCGCCCAACAATTGGATGAATCCGATCCGTTAAGCAAATTTCGCTCTCGCTTCTACTGTCCAACGGGACAGATTTATCTCGACGGAAACTCGCTCGGTTTGCTCTCGCGGGATGCCGAGCAAACCCTCTCCGCAGTTCTGGAAAAATGGAAAACCGGCGGCATCGCCGGCTGGCTGGATGGGGATTCGCCCTGGTTCACGATGGCGGAGGATCTCGCGGTGCGTGTGGCCAGACTTGTTGGCGCGGCCGCGGATGAAATTGCCATCGCCAATTCGATGACGATCAACCTCCACCAGTTGCTCGCGACCGTTTACAAACCGAAGGCGCAACGAACGAAAGTTTTGATCGATGCGCAGAGTTTTCCGACCGATCGCTATGCCTTGCGCAGTCATCTTTGTCTGCGCGGCCTCGATCCCGAGAAAAATATTGTGATTGTTCCCGCGGACAAATCGCGGTTTCTCGATGAAGCAAAAATCGAGGAAGCGTTACGCAATCCGGAACTGCAGATGGCGCTTTTTCCATCGGTTGTTTATACAACGGGACAACTCCTGGACTTGGACCGCCTGTGTCGGGCGGCACACGACAACGGCGTCATCATCGGTCTCGATATGTCGCATTCAGTTGGGGTGATGCCGCACGCGCTCGATGCGTGGGGCGCCGATTTCGCCGGTTGGGGGCATTATAAATTTCTCAATGCCGGACCGGGCGCAGTCGCTGGTCTGTATCTTAATCGACGGCACTTCGCACCGAACGGAATGGTGGACGCCGGTCTAGCCGGATGGTGGAGCGTGCACAAAGAAAGCATGTTCGAAATGTCGGACGAATTCTTTCCCGGCCTCGGCGCTTCTGCTCTGCAAATCGGCACCCCCGCAGTCTTAAGCATGGCCCCGATCGACGGTGCCCTCATTCCGATCGAGGAAGCGGGACTCGAACGGATTCGAGCGAAATCGATCGCGCTGACTGAATTCATTATCAAAGCAGTAGATCATGAACTCGCAGATTCTGGATTTCAAATCGGCACTCCGCGCGAATCACGACGCCGCGGTGGTCACGTTTCGATTCAACATCGGGATGCGCAGGCGATGTCGCTCGCCCTTCGCGCGCAAAGCGTGATCCCAGATTTCCGTAAACCGGATGTCATCCGCTTTGCACCATCTCCGCTCTACAACACGTTTACCGAATGTTGGGAAGCGATTCAGATTTTAAAGGAAATCGCAACGACAAGAGCCTTCGAGCAATTCGAAGAAGTGTCTGCACTGGTGACCTGATGCGCGCTGCAAATTGCATTTCCGCGTTCGCTTCCAGCCGGCGTCGGCCTTCGTGGTTACTTCCAACGCCGACGCGTCGCGATGAAGTCAAAAACGAAACACCGGTCCGCACACTTCTTATTCGTTTGATGCGTGGCGAGGATCTGACGCGCACAGATGCGGCGTTGCTTATCGGTGCGGCGATGGATGAGTACGCGACTGACGCGCAAATCGGCGCCGCGCTTGTTGCGCTCGCCATCAAAGGCGAGACGGTGGAAGAACTAAGCGGAATGGCGGAAGCGATGCGCGCGCGCGCTTTGCACATTCAATGCAAACACGATCGTTTCGTCGATACGGCAGGAACAGGTTCGAGCTTCGCGAAAACGTTTAATGTCTCGACCGCAGCGGCATTCGTCGTCGCGGGCGCCGGCCTGCCTGTGGCAAAACATGGAAGTCGCGCCGCGACCAGTCTTTCCGGAAGCGCGGATGTTCTCGCTGAACTGGGTGTGAATGTGCAAGTCGATGCCGCAATTTCTGAACAGTGTTTGAACGAAGAAAACATCTGTTTTTTGTTCGCGCCACTTTATCATCGGGCAACGGCTCGCGTGGCAAAGATTCGCCGGCAGCTCGGCGTCCACACGACGTTTAATTTGCTCGGTCCCCTAACGAATCCTGCAGGAGCGCCGCGACAAATCATCGGAGTCTGGCATCCATCATTGTTGGAACCGCTCGCGCACACTCTTCTCGCGCTCGGGACAGAACACGCCTGGATCGTGCATGGCAAAGATGGCCTCGATGAAGTTACGACGAGCGAGGAAACAATGGTGGCGGAAGCGAGTGCGAAAGGCGTGCGAACGTTTACCATTTCACCCTCTGATTTCAGCCTAACGACAAGTGACGACCTCGCGCAGTTGCGCGGTGGAAATGCACGCACCAACGCGGAATTGATTCTGGCGGTCTTTCGCGCAGAAAACGGATCGCGCGTCGAGACCGCGCGAGATCTGATCATCGCCAACGCAGCCGCCGCCATTTTCGTCGGTGGGATAGAGAGCGACTTGCGTTGCGCCTCTGAACGCGCCGCCGAAAGCATCCGATCGGGTGCCGCGCTCGAGAAACTGAAAGCGTTATGTGCGCGAACGAAAGCGACGGACTCGAAGTCATGAAGAATTTTCTCGACGAGGTTGTGCGACGACGCCGGCGGGAGATCGCGACTCAGCGCACGATCTCAACGATGCGGCCATCATTCTCGAAAACACCACATCGTTTACGAAATGCCCTAACAAAAGCTCGCGTCATCAAAATTATCGGCGAATTCAAGCGTGCGTCCCCGTCGCGCGGCGTTATTCAGGAGAATGGACAACCGGCAACGACAGTTGCGCTCTACGAGAAAGCTGGCGCGTGCGCAGTCTCTATTCTTACCGAGCCGCATTATTTTCGCGGTTCGCTCGACGATTTACGTGACGCGCGGGCGACCACGGGGCTTCCCATTCTTCGGAAAGATTTTATCGTCGACGAACTTCAGATTTACGAAGCAGCGGAAGCGGGCGCCGACGCGACTCTTTTGATTGTCGCGGCGCTGAAAGATGAGGAGCTCTTGGCGTTCCGCGAAATCGCGGAGGACCAGTTGGGATTGGACGCGCTCGTCGAAGTCCACACCGCGGAAGAGATGCTCCGTGCCGTAGATTGTGGAGCGACTTTGGTCGGCGTGAACAATCGCGATCTGCGCACTCTTGAAACTTCGCTCGAAACCTCCACGCAATTAGCAAAACTCGCACCCGCAGGTGTGACATTGGTGAGCGAAAGCGGAATTTCATCCATCGAAGAAATTAAGCGGCTTCAACAAGATGGTTTCGACGCTTTCCTGATCGGCGAATCGCTGATGCGCGCTGACGATCCCGTCGCGTTGATCCGTTCGTTACGCGGAGTTGGAACGGAAATGGCGAGTCATGTTTGAATCCGCTCACGAAACAAAGGTGAAAGTTTGCGGCATCACAAACATCGGTGACGCAATGGCGTGCGCGGCAGCGGGTGTGGAAATGATTGGTTTGAATTTTTCACCGCCTAGCTCGCGTTATATTTCGCCAAAAAACGCGGCTGATATAATGGCCGCGGTGCGCGCTTCATCGGGCGAAACAGTCAAATTCATCGGCCTGTTTGTGAATCAGGAACGCGAGTTCGTTGCATCGCTGGCCCGCGACCTCGCGCTCGATGGCGTGCAACTGCATGGCGACGAGTCCCCGCAATATGCGTCCAACTTAAAAGCATCATTCGTCATCAAAGCTTTGCGGGTGGACGAACAATTCGAGGCGTCAAATGCGACTGGTTACAGCTGCGATGCCATTCTGCTGGATAGCTGGAGTGCGAATGCGTTCGGTGGAACCGGCAAAACATTCGCGTGGTCTGTCGCTTCTGCTGTACGCCCTCTCGTTAGGCGCATTTTCCTTGCCGGCGGTTTAACGCCGGAGAACGTCACCGAAGCTCTTAAAGCCGTTCGACCGTTCGCAGTCGACGTTTGCAGTGGTGTCGAGATCGCACCCGGGCGGAAGAACCACGCAAAGCTCCGGCGTTTTGTTGAAGCGGTGCGCGCGGCTGATGAGATCCATGCATGAGCAGATTTAATTCAGAGCCTAACGAGCAAGGTTTTTGGGGTGAGTACGGTGGTCGTTTTGTCGCCGAAACCTTAATCGCGCCTTTGGACGAACTCACCGCCGCGTTTCAGTCGGCGAATCGCGATCGAAAGTTTCACGGCGAGCTCACCGCGCTTCGTCGTAATTATTCCGGTCGACCTACACCAATAACCCTCGCTGAACGGTTAACCGAGCGCGCGAAAGGCGCGCGCATTTTTCTGAAGCGGGAAGACCTGCTTCATACCGGCGCGCACAAGATCAACAACGCGCTCGGCCAGGGATTGCTGGCGAAGCGAATGGGGAAGAAGCGCATCATCGCGGAAACCGGTGCGGGTCAGCACGGCGTCGCCGCTGCGACGGTGTGCGCGCTGCTCGGATTGGAATGCATCGTTTACATGGGAGCAAAGGACTCGCGACGACAGCAGCCGAATGTTTTGCGAATGCGATTGCTTGGCGCCGAAGTGCGCATCGTCGACAGCGGCTCGTGCACGTTGAAAGACGCGATCAACGAAGCATTGCGCGATTGGGTGGCGAACGCCCGCAACACTTACTATCTGCTTGGCAGCGCGCTTGGACCGCATCCCTACCCGCTCATGGTCCGCGAATTTCAGAAAGTGATCGGTGAAGAAGCGCGCCAGCAATTCCTCGCGCGCGAACAAAAAATGCCTGACACGCTCATCGCTTGCGTCGGCGGCGGATCGAATGCGATTGGTTTTTTTCACGCGTTTTTGTCGGACACAAAAGTGCGGCTGATTGGTGTCGAAGCGGCCGGGAATGGAAAACAACTCGGGCAACATGCCGCACGCTTTCTGCGAGATGGCGGCGGAAGGCCCGGAGTGCTGCACGGCACGCTCAGTTATGTTTTACAAAATCGGGCGGGTCAGATTTCCGAAACACATTCGATTTCGGCCGGTCTCGATTATCCGGCGATCGGACCCGAACATGCGTTTTTGCGCGACCGTCAACGCGTCGAATACGTCTCGATAAAAGACGCGAAGGCGTTGAAAGCCTTTGCACTCTTGGCCGAATTGGAAGGAATCATTCCGGCACTCGAATCCGCACACGCCGTCGCCTATGCCATAGACATCGCGAAGAAACTGACGAGAAAGCATTCGATCCTCGTCAATCTTTCCGGCCGCGGTGACAAAGATCTCGCCAGCATTTACCACTCGTTAGGCGATGAAGCTGCTTGAACGTTTCTGCGCGCACCCGCAGTGCGGTTTCATTCCATTCATCGTCGCAGGCGATCCCGATTTACAAACAAGTGCGAAACTCATTTCGGCGCTGAGTGAATTAAATCCGATTGCAATCGAAGTCGGCGTTCCGTTTAGCGATCCGACGGCAGATGGCGCAGTCATTCAGCGGAGCAGCCAACGTGCGTTGCAGAACAATGTGAATCTTTCCGGCATTCTCACGATGTTGAAGAAAAACCGCAGCCGAAATCGCGCGCCCATTGTTTTGTTCGGATATTACAACCCGATTCTCCAATTCGGCATTGAGAGATTCGCTCAATCGGCGAACACCTCCGACTTGAGCGGGGTCTTAGTCGTCGATCTTCCAGCGGAGGCGGCGGAGCATTTGCGGATCGCGCTGCGCCGGTATGAAATCGATCTCATATTCTTAATTGCGCCGACGACGAACGACCAGCGGCTGCGACACATTGCACAACGCGCGAGCGGATTCATTTACGCCGTCGCCCGCACAGGCGTAACCGGCAGAACGCGCGGACTCGCCGATGAATCGAAACGACTCGTTAGGCGAATTCAAGCTGTAAGCAATTTGCCAATCGCTGTCGGATTCGGCATCGACAGTCGCGCTCAAGCGCATCGTGTCTGTCGTTACGCGGACGCGGTGGTTGTTGGCTCGCACATCGTTGCGGCAATTGAGACGGCCACCACGCGAAGAAGTTCGAGTCGCGAAAACATCGTCAGCGAAGTCATTCGGTGCGCTCGCCAGTTCGCCTAAAAGGGCTTGACCGGCTCAGGCTGCGGAACTTTCGTTCCACAGTTCTTGCACGTCCGCCGCGTGTCGTCATTCCAGAAATCGAGCATAGCCTGACTGAAGTGCTCGACGATATCACCGCAATCGAAGTCGATGTCTTCCACCAGCGCTCCGCAATTTTCGCAGTAGAAGATGACGTGCTCGTGTTCTCCGGGCGGGCGGCGACGCTCGACGACCACTCCGATCGTGTCCGGTGGACGCACCGGAGCATGCGGAACGTTCGGTGGAATGAAGAATGTCTCCCTTTCCCTAACGAGATGATCGACGATGCGATCGCCTTCGCGGATGCGCACTTTGATGTCGCCTTTTAGTTGGTAAAAATATTCTTCCGAATCGACGAGATGAAAATCGTTTCGTGCGTTCGGACCCTTGATGACCATGACAAAAAAATCGCGCCCTTCGTAAAGATAGCGGTTGCTCACCGGGGGCTTGAAGAGGTGTTGATTCTCTTCAATCCAATTGTTCAGATTAACCGGTGCTCGCACTGCAGGGGCGGCACTTGTCTCTGACTTTGGCTGTTTAGCAGTTTGTGTAGCGATAATTCAGCCTATTTGCGTCCGTGCGCAGCGTCAAACATCTGCTTTCCCTAACGAGCCGTTGATTTCATCGAGTATTGCCTCAGCTGCTTCGCGAGTCGCGTTCCCCTGGCCCAGCTTGGTTACAATTTCATCAAAATCCGAGATCATGCGCGTGCGCGACTCGGAATCGTTCATCAGGGTCAAAACGGCCTGCGCAATTGCACGCGGTTTAGCTCGGCGCTGAATGAATTCCGGTACAATTTTTCGGTCGGCCAGCACATTTGGCATTCCGAGAAACTTTACCCTAACGACTAATCGCGCCGCCCAGTAAGTAAGCCACGAAACCTTGTAAACGAGGACGAAGGGCAACCGAAAATACGCCGCCTCCAGCGTCGCCGTCCCCGAGGCGACGATCCCAGCCGAAGCACGCTGCATGATGGCCGAAGTTTCGCCGACGCCCACACGCACTTTCTCTCGCGAAAAAGAAGACTGGATGAGTGACTGCTGAATCTCGACGGCAAGCGCTTCCGACGCCGCTGCTACTTCGAACCGAGAGTTCGGACGCCGTTCAGAAATTTCTCGCGCTGCGGCAATCATGCTCGGGAAAATTTTCCGCACTTCGCGCAAGCGGCTCCCAGGGAAAAGTCCAATCAGGTTTGGATTTCGGGTGGAATCGATCTGGCGCCGGCCAAGGTTCTTGATCATCGGGTGGCCGACAAAGATCGTGCGCAAGCCCGATTGATTGTAGAGCTCGGCCTCAAAGGGAAAGATGCAAAGCATGAGATCAAGCGTGCGCGCCATTGCGCGAATGCGGCCGCGGTTCCACGCCCAGACCTGCGGGCTGATGTAGTAGATAATTTTTTGCGCGCGCATTCGTTTTCGCAGCGCCCGCGCCAGGCGCAGATTGAAACCAGGATAATCAATCAACACGATCGCGTTCGGCTGGGCCGCGGCAATTTCGTCGAGTGTGGTTTGAAACTGCGCGCGGAAATATCCGTAGCTTTTCATTACCTCCCACAGACCGACGACAGCGGCATCGGCAATCCAATCGACGAATTTTTCTCCGGCGATCGCTTTCATCTGCGGGCCACCGCGTCCGGCAAATCGCAGATCGGGTCGCGTTTCGCGAAGGGCGCTCATCAGCGCTGCGCCATGCTCATCCCCGCTCGCTTCGCCCGCGACAATATAAAGAGTTTTAGACGTCACGGTGCGCTTTAAAATTCCGTCATCTGAGCGTTAGCGAAGGACCTCACAAACTACGAGCGATGGTGGCAAGGCAGGGCGATTGAACAAATTCGTGAGATCCCTCGCTCCGCTCGGGATGACCGCTGTTTTTCCCGCCGACATTATGCAGTGCGGCTTGCTTCAATTCGCTTTGTGATCTCGATTGCAAGCTCGAGGGCAGCGGTCGCCTGAAAACCGGAAACCTTTGGGGCGCGTCCGGTGCGTGCACACTCGATGAACTCCGCGAGCTGTTGTTTCAATGGCTCTTCTCGTTCAATCTCCACATCGCTGCGCACGATCTTCCCGTCTTTGCGCCGATAAATTTCGCCGGTTTGATTTTGGTAATCGAGCGAGAGGTAAGCGTCCTCCTGAAAGACGCGAATCTTGCGCATGCTTTCCGGACTAATGCGGCTGGAGGTGATATTCGCCACACAACCGTTCTGGAAACGCAGGCGTGCGTTCGCGATATCCTCGCCGCGACTCAAAACGGGCACACCCACTGCATCGATGGTCTCCACGGGCGAACGAACGAGATGCAAAATGATTTCCAGATCGTGAATCATTAGATCGAGAACGACGCCGATCTCCGTGCTGCGATGCGGGTAACTCGAAAGGCGATGCGCTTCGATGAAACGCGGATGAGTCAGGCGCGCTTCCAACGCACTCAATACGGGATTGAAACGCTCCACGTGTCCGACCTGAAGGACGAGATTGTGTCGCGCGGCGAGCTCAGCAAGTTCAGTTGCGTGCAGAGGATTTTCCGCAATCGGTTTCTCGATGAGCAAATGTTTGCCCTTGCCTAACAAGTCGCGGCCGACCTCGAAGTGCGCGTTCGTTGTCGTTGCGACCGAGGCGGCATCGACTTGTTCGGCAAAATCCTGAAGCGAGGCAGCAGCGCGACCACCGAATTGTTTGGCAATTTCTTCCGCACGCGCGTGGTCGATGTCGTAAACCGCGGTGAGTTCAACGAATGGAAGTTGAGAGTAAAGTCGGGCGTGATTTTTCCCGATATGCCCGACTCCAACAACTCCGACTCGAATCTTATTCATTTTTGTAGCTGCCGCCGTCACTGGCGGCAGGTCCTCCGAGTGCAATATCGCCCAGCCTGCCGCCGGTGACGGCGGCAGCAACAATGCCGGCGGCAGCTCCAACGCGCGTTTTCCTCATTCGTTAGGCGCAATTTTGCAGAAACCACTTGTAGGTGCTGGCAATTCCATCTCGTAGGGTAATCGATGGTCTCCAGCCGAGATTGCGCAATTTTGAAACATCGAGAAGTTTTCGCGGCGTTCCGTCGGGCTTGCTGGTGTCCCAGCTTAACTGGCCCTTGAAGCCGACAATCTCGCAGATCAACTCCGCCAGTTCACGAATGGAAATATCTTCGCCCCAACCGACGTTAATGATCTCGGGCGAGTCATAGTTTTGCAGAAGAAAAAGACAGGCCGACGCGAGGTCGTCCACGTGCAGCAACTCACGGCGCGGTTTGCCAGATCCCCACACGACCAGTTCCTTTGCGCCGGTGGCTTTCGCTTCGTGCGCCTTGCGTAAGAGCGCCGCGAGCACATGGGAAGAGAGCAAATCGAAATTGTCGTTAGGCCCGTAAAGATTCGTTGGCATTGCGGAGATAAAATTACCGCCGTACTCGCGCGCGTAAGCCTGGCAAAGTTTTATCCCGGCAATTTTTGCGATCGCATACGCTTCGTTCGTTGGCTCGAGCGGCCCAGTGAGGAGCGCTTCTTCGGGTATCGGCTGCGGCGCATGCTTGGGATAAATGCAGGAACTGCCGAGAAACAAAACCTTACGCGCGCCCTGATCGTGCGCGGCACGGATGACATTGTTTTGGATCTGCAAATTACTGAGCAGAAATTCCACTGGCAGATCATTGTTCGCCTTGATCCCGCCGACTTTTGCCGCGGCAAAGACGACCACACTAGGTTTCTCTTTCGCGAAAAAGTCTTCCACTGCGTCTTCCTTCGTTAGGTCAAGCTGCTTGCGATCGCGTTTGAGCAGGTTGGTGAAACCATCCGCTTCAAATCGCCGCACCAAAGCGCTTCCCACCATACCGCGATGGCCGGCTACGAAAATCCTCTCCGAGGTGCTTAGTTCCTGCATTGAAGGTTTAGCATTTTCTTTTTTGCGGCATTACGCAATCGTGAGTTGTGCGAAAGAAGGAATCACGCCTTGCGGTGCAGAAAACCTACAAGCTGTTTATTGGCGGTAAATTTGTGCGCGGCGAGAACGGGCGTGTCCTGGCGGCGCACGGGTCGAACGGCCGAATTTTAGCGAATTATTGTCGCGCTTCGCGCAAGGATTTTCGTGACGCAGTCAAAGCAGCGCGCGCGGCAGTGGGTGAATGGTCGAAGCAAAGTGCGTATCTGCGTGGTCAGATTTTGTATCGCGCGGCCGAAATGCTGGAGATGCGCCAGAGCGAACTTCAGGAGGAACTGGCCCGCGCGAACGGTCAGCGCGAAAAAAACGCACGTGAGGAAACCCTGCTCGCAGTCGATCGACTCGTGCATTACGCGGGTTGGACCGACAAGTTCAGTCAGATTTTCGGCACGGTGAATCCTGTCGCGAGTTCGCACTTCAATTTCACTTCACCGGAACCGACCGGAGTTGTCGTCGTTGTTTGCCCGGACGAGCCGTCGCTCCTCGCGCTCGTTTCTCTCGTCGCACCAGTCGTTCTCGCGGGCAACACCGCAGTGGTTCTTGCTTCGCCGACGAAACCGCTGCCCGCTCTCACGTTCTCGGAAATCATTGCGACGAGCGATCTGCCCGCCGGCGTGGTCAATATCATCACGGGTGACCGCGCCGAACTGGCGCCGCATTTTGCAAGTCACATGGATGTGAATGCAATCGTGGATGCGACGAGCGATGCGAAGATCGAGAAGGAATTGCAGCGCGGCGGAGGTTTTAATGTGAAGCGATATGTCCGGCGCGATCTGTCGCCGGCGGCGTGGCAAACGGCGGAAGCCGAAAATCCCTATTGGATTCTTGATACCGTCGAAATGAAGACGGCCTGGCATCCAATCGGTTTATGATTTGTAGCGGCGGTCTATGACCGTCGCATTATCTTCTCCCCGCGCGCACCTGCTCCAAAAAGAAGCAAATGATGCGACGGTCGGAGACCGCCGCTACAATAATTTGTGCGTGCGCTGCTCCTTGTCCTCGACAGCGTCGGGATCGGTCAGGCCGCAGATGCCACGAATTACGGCGATGAAGGCGCGAATACACTAGGGCATATTCTCGAACAACTGCCGGAGTTGAAGTTGCCCGCACTTTGCTCGCTCGGGTTGCCGGAACTCATCGGACTACCTCGACGCGATAACTACATCGCAAGGTTCGGCAAAATGCAGGAACGCTCCGCCGGCAAGGACACGACGACAGGTCACTGGGAAATTGCCGGTGTAAATTTGGAGCAACCGTTCGCAGTTTATGAACGCTTTCCAGATGAGTTGGTGCGCGCGGTTGAGAGCGATTCAAACATTCACTTCATCGGTAACTACGCGCGCAGCGGGACGACAATTCTTGAAGAGCTAAGCAGTGAACATTGTCGCACCGGCCACCCAATTCTCTACACGTCCGCTGATTCGGTTTTACAAATTGCCGCACACGAAGATGTCGTTTCGATCGAGTGCCTCTATGAAATTTGCCGAATTGCGCGACGTCACGCAGACCGATTCCAAATCGGCCGGGTCATCGCCCGGCCATTCGCTGGTCCGCCCGGGAATTTCGTTCGCACTGCGCGTCGTCACGATTTTTCCATGCGCCCACCGCGCACGATCCTGGACGCCATACGAGAACGCGATCTACCCGTCACCGGTGTTGGAAAAATCAGCGATATTTTCGCTGGAGAAGGAATTGACAGGTCGCATCCGACCGCGTCGAACCGGGAAGGTATGCAGCAAATGACCCAACTTTGGGCTTCGAAGCAAGATGGCCTCATTTTCACCAACCTTGTGGACTTCGATATGCTCTACGGACATAGACGTGATGTCTCGGGATATGGCTGCGCTTTGGAAGAATTCGACTGCTGGCTGGCTGATTTTTTGCCATCCGTTTTGCCGGACGATCTCGTCATTATCACGGCCGATCACGGCAACGACCCGACCTATCGCGGAACCGACCATACCCGCGAACAGGTGCCGCTCTTCGTCCTTCACGGAAGCGAAACCGGCGAACTCGGGATGCGCACGACTTTTGCTGACGTCGCTGCAACGCTGGCAACATTCTTTCATTTGCCTGATGGCTGGCCGACCGGCTCATCTTTCCTCTAAACGATCAGACTGACATGCACATTCCAGGGCTGATCGAAAAAAAGCGGGACGGTCATGAGCTGACGGGAGAGGAAATTGAATTTCTGGTCTCCGGGTTCACGCACGGGGAGATTCCCGATTACCAAATCAGTGCATGGCTGATGGCCACCTTCTTTCGCGGGATGACGCCGGCCGAGACCCAGGCTCTCACCACTTCGATGATGGAAAGCGGAACGATTTTTGAATATCCAAAGGATTCACCGCCAAAAGTCGACAAGCATTCCACTGGGGGCGTGGGCGACAAGGTCTCGCTCATTCTCGCGCCCCTGCTTGCCTGCGATCATCTCTGGGTGCCGATGATTTCCGGACGCGGCCTCGGCATCACGGGCGGGACGCTCGACAAACTCGAGAGCATCCCTCGTTTCAATGTCAATCTGGACGAGCACCGCGCGTTGCTTCAACTCAAGAGCATCGGCGTTTTCATGATGGGCCAATCCGCCGACATTTGTCCGGCGGACAAGAAATTTTATGCGCTGCGCGACGTGAGCGGGACGGTCTCATCGCAGCCATTGATCGTCGCGAGCATCATGAGCAAAAAGCTCGCGGAAAGTCTCGATCGACTCGTGCTCGATGTGAAATTCGGCCGCGGCGCCTTTATGAAAACGCAGGCCGAGGCGAAAAAACTGGCCGAGGCGATGACGAAGGTCGGAAAGCGAATGGGCGTGAAAATAAAACACCTTCTCACGCCGATGGACGAACCACTCGGTCGTACAGTCGGCAACGCACTCGAAGTTGCCGAATGCGTCGAAGTGTTACAAGGCGGCGGTCCGACTGATTTGATCGATCTCACGCTCGATTTGGCGGAACTTGTCTCTACCGCGTCGCGCAAACAATTAGCGAGCTGGCTGCACGACGGAACGGCCTGGCGGAAATTTGTTGCGTTAGTCTACGCGCAGGACGGTGATGCCTCCGCTCTCGAGCAAATCACTGAAATTCATCGCGCCCCCATTATTTCTCCTCTTCTCGCGCCCACTACCGGGATTGTGAAAAAAATGGATGCCGAAACGATCGGTCGCGCTTCCGTTCTTCTCGGTGGCGGTCGGCAAAGATCGGACGACACGATCGATTTCGCGGTCGGTTTTTCGGGCTTCAAAAAAATCGGGGAACGCGTTGAAGCGCGCGAACCGCTCATGCATGTTCACGCCCGCACCGATCAGGCACTCGCTTCCATTCTGCCGTTGTTGGAGAAAGCGGTCGAAATCGGGTGATATAGCACAATCGGCGTTGGGTCTTTGATCTTGCCTGAGATGAGATCCGCATCTTGAATTCGCGGATGCGCCGCGTTGCCGCAATCGCTTTTGTTGTCGCGCATGTTGCGATCGTCGAGGCGAAAGATACCGCCGCACCATCCCCCGCATCCAAATCTCCCGTCAATACATTGATTCCCTGGTTACTTCAGGAAGATCACGATCTGCGCGGGATTGCTTTTAGTGAAGTGATCTTCGATGCGACGGGCAAAAAGGTACTTGCGGCTGACAAGACCAACGAAACGGACCGGCGCGTGATCGAACAAATCAGTGGTGTGCTCGATGAAGTCGTTAGGCGAATGAATGCGCCCGATAGCCCAATCCAGGGAATCCCGCGCATAAATGAAGTGAGCAGCCATTTCGAAGATATGATGCGCGAACTCTTGAATGCTACCCAGGGATTGAGCTGTGACATCCCACACACCGAGGCGAATCATGTGCAACGCTCCGGTTATCCGGATCTGCGCCTAGTCGATACGGAGTCGAAGCGCGTTTTTTATCTCGACCCAAAACTCTACGCGGTCGGAAGTCGGGAGAGCAGCTTTCGCACGTTTTACTTCGAACCGAAGATTGCGACAAACAAAGTGCTCGATGATGCGGTGCACTTTATCGTCGGTTTCGAACACGAGAAGCGAAGCGGCGATCATTGGAATTTCACGCGCTGGGATTTGGTGGACCTCGCGCATTTCAAAGTGAAGTTGAAAGCAGAATTTCAGGGTAGTAATCGCGATCTTTACCGACCGGAAGCGATCGTGGCCACAAGCGCAAAATGAAGCTCCGAAGTCCGATCAGCCTGCGGTTGGACTTGTAGCGGCGCTCGCTGAGCGTCGCATTTTTTCGGGAATTCACCGACGGTCATAGACCGCCGCTACAGAGGAGTTGCTGAAAAGAACGCGTGAAGTGATGTTAAGGCTGTGATTGCCGAGGCTCCCGAAGTCATGCAGTTCGATGCGATCGACGATGTCCTGCGCGATATCGCCGCCGGCCGGATTGTGATCGTGACCGACGATGCCGATCGCGAGAATGAAGGCGATCTCATCATGGCGGCTGAGAAGGCGACGCCGCAGGCCGTCAATTTCATGACTATGCATGGGCGCGGATTGATCTGCGTGCCAATTACGACGGAGCGCGCGGAACAACTCGGACTTCAGCAAATGGTCGCGCAAAATCGCGAAATGCACCGAACCGATTTCACGGTCTCGGTGGACGCGGCACACGGTGTAACCACCGGCATCAGCGCGCACGATCGCGCGGCGACAATTCAAGCGATCGCCAACCCGAAATCGACGCCGATCGATCTGGTGCAACCGGGTCACGTTTTCCCGTTGCGCGCAAAGGACGGCGGCGTTTTGCGCCGAGCCGGTCACACCGAAGCAGCCGTGGATCTCGCGCGGCTCGCGGGGTTGAATCCCGCCGGCGTGCTCTGCGAAATTTTGCACGACGATGGTACGATGGCTCGACTGCCGGAGCTGATGGAGTTCAAGAAAAAACATCGGCTGCGCATTTGCACGATCCAGAGCTTGATCGCGTATCGTCGCGTGCGGGAGAAATTGGTTGAACGCGAACAAGTGGTTTCGTTGCCGACAGATTATGGGACGTTCGATCTTCATCTTTACCGTTCCAAAGTGGATGGCGCGCATCATCTCGCACTCGTGAAGGGGAAGATCTCCAAAGACGAACCCACGCTCGTCCGCGTGCATAGCGAGTGTCTGACGGGCGATGTGTTCGGCTCTCGCCGCTGTGATTGCGGAAATCAACTACACGCCGCTTTGCGCCAAATCTCCGAGGAAGGTCGTGGTGTTCTCGTTTACATGCGGCAGGAAGGCCGCGGTATTGGCCTGGCTGCGAAGATTCACGCGTACAAATTGCAGGAGGACGGGCTCGATACCGTCGAGGCGAACGCCAAACTCGGATTCCCGACCGATCTGCGCGACTATGGTTTGGGCGCGCAAATCCTCTTCGATCTCGGCGTGCGCCAATTCCGTTTCCTAACGAACAATCCGAAGAAAGTCGTCGGCCTCGAGGGTTACGGTATCCAAATGATCGAGCAAGTGCCGATTCGCAGCGAAGCAAATCCGCATAACGCGAAATACCTTGAGACGAAGAAGGTGAAGATGGGACATTTGCTCTAACGACTCGATCCCCTAACGAGCAATTCGTGCGCTGCATTCATGTCGAACATTGTGCCAACCAAGCCGCGCGTTGTATCGGGCAAGCGCGGTTTTGTCATTGTTGCAAGCCGGTTCAACGCCATTTACGTGCAAGGGTTGGTCAATCACGCGTCAGAGCAGTTGCGCGAGCAGATGCCCGGCGCGGTCATTACGCTCTATCAAGTGCCGGGAGCGTTTGAGATTCCAATCGTCGTGCGTGAGCTCGCTTCGCAAAAAAACGCCGACGGAATTATCGCCGTGGGTGTCATTATTAAAGGCCACACCGAGCATGCTGAGAATCTGGCTCGTTCTGTCACGGATGCACTGCAACGCATCGCGGTCGAGTCGGGCGTGCCGGTGATCAATGCAGTCTTGAGTATGGAAAATGAATCACAAGCGCGCGAACGTTGCCTGGAGGACAAAATCAACCGGGGAACAGAAGCGGCCAAAGCGGCGATCGAGATCACAAGCCTGATGGCGGAATTGCGGGAAAAACAACCTCATGGGTAAACGTCGAGCAGGCCGGCAGGCCGCCGTGCAATATCATTTTTGGCGCGACCTTCAGCACGGCGACGCACCGGAAGGAATGGATGAATTCTGGGATTTCTGTCCCGCCACGCCGCGCGTGCGCGAGTTTGCACAGCCGTTGATCGACGGGATGATCGCGCATTTGCCCGAGATCGACGAACGCATCCGACGCTATTGCGAGAATTACGATCTGCGACGGATTTCCGCCGTCGATCGAAGCGTATTGCGACTCGCGATCTACGAAATGCTTTACCGCGACGACATTCCACCCGTGGTTTCGATCAATGAAGCGATCGAGCTGGCGAAGATGTTCGGCGGCGGCGACTCGGGACGATTCGTGAATGGAATTCTGGATCGCGTGAAAGACGATTTGTCGCGGCCACTGCGTGAAGCGGTTTCGGCAAAGGAAGGCGAGCCTAATCCTTGAAGTCTTCCTTGTAGCTGCCGCTGTCCTCAGCGGAAGCAGTAATCTTCACGGCCACCAATCTGCCGCCAGCGACGGCGGCAGCTACAATAAGAGATTCCTCGACTTCTATCGGAATGACAGGAAAGTTTTCGCCCCGCCGTTCAAACGAACGATCTGCCTAACGAATGAAGTTTTTTCAAAACATCATCCAGAAATTTACCGGCCGACCGGTGGATTGGGATGAGCTGGAGGAAAACCTCATTCGCTCAGATATCGGTGTGCCGATGACCTTGCGGATCGTGAATGCGCTCCAAGCCCGCGCCGCCACTTCTTCCATCACTGCGAACGACATCGTGGAAGTCGCGCGCGAAGAAATCCTGCGCATTCTTCCCATCGCACCGGCGCCGATCCGGCCCCTGCCCTCGAAACCGAAAGCGATTTTGATTGTTGGTGTCAACGGGACGGGAAAGACGACATCGACGGCCAAACTCGCGCATTATTTTAAAAAAAATCGGCACAGCGTGTTACTCGCGGCCGCCGACACATTTCGCGCTGCCGCGATCGAACAGCTCGGCATTTGGGCGGAGCGACTCGGCGTGGAAATGATTCGCGGACAATACAACGCCGATCCGGCGGCGCTTTGCTATGAAGCATACCATTCCGCAGACAGCCGTAACATTGAATTCCTGCTCTGCGACACGGCCGGCCGCCTGCACACGAAAACGAATTTGATGGCGGAATTGAACAAAGTGAAACGCAGCATCGCAAAGCACGACGCAACCGCGCCGCAGGAAACCTTTCTCGTCGTAGATGCGACCACCGGCAGCAACGCCCTCTCGCAAGCACGCGAGTTTCACCAGGCCATCGGTTTGACGGGCCTTATCGTGACGAAGCTCGATGGCAGTGGTAAGGGCGGCATCGTGATTTCCATTCAAGATGAGCTTGGCCTTCCGACGCGTTTTGTCGGCACGGGGGAGAAGCTCGATGACTTCGCGCCGTTTGATGGACGCGCATTTGTCGAGAAACTTTTGTGACGTTTAAGTTGTCACGCGATCGGCAGCAGCTTCCTCTCCCACTGGGAGAGGATTTAGGTGAGAGAAATTGTTTGCACATGCAACGAGAGAAAAACCTTCTCGCAGCGCCTGCCCTCATCCTAACCTTCTCCCAGTGGGAGAAGGAACAACTCTGATATCGCGTACAATGACCGTGAAGGGTCGTACGACTTCGAGTATTAATTCATAGCTCTTCCACATTCCCAATGCTTCGGTTCATTGCGCGCCGTCTCCTGCAAGCGATCCCCGTCCTATTCATCGTCGCGACGCTTACGTTTTTTATGATTCGGCTCGCGCCCGGTGGACCGTTCGCGGCAGAGAAAAGTGTTCCACCTGAGATTCAGAAAAATCTCGATGCCTTTTACGGATTCAATCTGCCCCTGCACCGGCAATTTCTGCGTTGGATGGGCAACGCATTGCGCGGCGATCTCGGTCCGTCATTTCGTTACGCAAATCGCACCGTTAACGAATTGATTGCAGAATCATTTCCGATCTCGGCCGAGCTTGCTTTTTGGGCTCTGATCGTCGCGTTGATTTTTGGCCTGAGCGCGGGAATCATCGCGTCACTTCGTCCGAATACCGCGCTGGATTACGTCCCGAGTTCCCTCGCCATGATTGGAATTTCGGTCCCGAATTTTGTTCTCGGTCCGCTTCTGGTTTTGGTTTTTGCAATCAAGCTGCACTGGTTACGCGTCTCCGGTTGGGACGAACCGAGTGATCGGATTTTACCCGCACTCACGCTCGGCGCGGCCTACGCGGCCTACGTCGCGAGGTTAACACGCGGCGGAACGCTGGAAATATTGTCGCAGGACTTCATTCGCACCGCGCGCGCGAAAGGTGCATCGAACACGCGCATCATTTTGCGCCACACGCTACGGGGCGGTTTGATACCGGTGGTCAGTTATCTTGGTCCGACGGTTGCGGCGTTGCTGACCGGCTCCTTTGTCGTCGAAACAATTTTTCAGATTCCGGGATTGGGTCGCTACTTTGTTAACGCCGCTTTCAATCGCGATTACACCATGATCCTGGGCGCGGTGCTTTTTTACGCAGCCTTGATCGTCGTCTTCAATCTTCTCGTCGATATCGTACTCGTCTGGATGAATCCGCGACTCAAATGGGAATGACGCTGCTCGCCGAAGCAGGTGCCGACGAAGAAGAGCGTCCCGGTTCGCTTTGGCGCGATGCATGGCATCGGCTCGCGAAAAACAAAATGGCGGTGGCGTGCGGAATAATTTTGGCGGTCGTTGCGATCGTTTCGTTTGTCGGCCCATTTTTCCTTTCGCAATCCTATTACGGACAGGATTTGCAGTTGGGCGCTGTTCCGCCTAACGCAGGCCATTGGCTCGGGACCGACACGCTCGGTCGCGATCTTTTCGTTCGGATCTTATATGGCGGTCAGGTATCAATGTTGGTCGGACTTTGCGCGACCGCCGTTGCCCTAACGATCGGCGTTTTTTACGGAACCCTCGCCGGATTTCTCGGCGGCAAGGTCGACGCTCTCATGATGCGAATCGTCGACATCATCTACGCACTGCCGTTCACGGTTTTCGTGATTTTGCTCATGGTCTTTTTTGGTCGGAAATTTGTCCTTCTCTTCGTCGCCATCGGTGCGGTGCAATGGCTGACGATGGCGCGCATTGTTCGTGGTCAGGTGCAAACGTTACGGCGACAGGAGTTCATTGAAGCGGCGGAGGCACTTGGCCTGACGAAATTGCGAATCATTTTCCGGCACATGATTCCGAACGCGATCGGTCCGATTATCGTTTACGCCACGCTGACGGTGCCGGCGGTGATGTTGCTGGAAGCGTTTCTTAGCTTTCTTGGACTTGGCGTGCAGCCGCCGATGAGTTCCTGGGGCGTCCTGATTAAAGAAGGCGCCGATAGCATGGAGGAATTTCCGTGGCTCCTGATTTTTCCCGGATTCGCCCTCGCTCTTACCCTCTTTTCGCTCAATTTTCTCGGTGACGGTTTGCGTGATGCGCTCGATGTACGGGCTGCGAAAGATTAAATCATGCTGTTACGAGTCGAAAATCTTCGCACGCATTTTCATACACGCGCCGGGATCGTACGCGCAGTCGATGGCGTTTCTTTTTCCATCGATGAAGGCGAAACACTCGGCATCGTCGGCGAGTCCGGCTCCGGCAAATCGGTCACGTGTCTTTCCTTGCTTCGCCTGATCCCCTCGCCTCCCGCCCGCATCGAAAGCGGGGGCGCTTATTTCGATGGGGCGGACTTACTGCATTGTGACGATCGGCAATTACAGGAAGTACGCGGCGATCGCGTCGCAATGATTTTTCAGGACCCGATGAGCTCGCTCAATCCGTATATGCGAATTGGCGATCAAGTCATCGAGCCGCTTGTCATTCACCGAAAGATTTCACGCGCGGAGGCGTGGCAACGCGGGATTGATGCATTACGCGAAGTTGGAATTCAGGACGCCGAAAATCGGACACGCGCGTATCCGCATGAATTTTCCGGCGGGATGCGTCAACGGGTCATGATCGCGACGGCGCTAATCACAAAACCGAAACTGCTCATTGCCGACGAACCAACCACCGCTCTCGATGTGACGGTGCAGGCGCAAATTCTCGAGCTCATCCGCAAAATGCAGCACGAGCTTGGGACCGCGGTGATTTTCATCACGCACGATATCGGGATCGTTTCCGGATTTTGCGATCGAGTTCTGATCATGTACGCCGGACGGATTGTGGAAAGCGCGTCGACCGCACAAATCTTTTATCAACCAAAGCATCCTTATAATCAGGCATTGCAAAGAGCGATTCCGGCGCTGCACGAAAAAGGGGAAGAACTTTACACAATTCCCGGTGCGCCACCTGATCTCTGGAAGCCAATCGCGGGTTGTCCCTTTGCGCCGCGTTGCGAATATGCGCAGGAAAAATGTGTCACTTCCGAGATTTTGCTGAAAGAAGTCGCGCCCCATCACCAATCCGCCTGCCTGCGCGTGCAGCTAGGCGAGATTGAGCTGACGGCAGCAAATTCCACTGTCGCGGCGCATGAACTGGCGTAATTTTCTAAGGTGATCGAATTTCCTAAATGTCCGCAACGTTCGTCGCGCGGAATGCTGATTTTCTGTGCGATCGTTTTCATCGCTCTGTCGGGAATCGCAATGTTTCTTAATCGCGCCCGCGGACAAAAACCAAACGAACCGGTAGCTTCTGCACTCACACCTATGACTACTACTTCATCGAATCCGCAACAGCCGGCAAAACATTCCGATGAGGAATTGCGCAAAAAATTGACGCCGGAGCAATATCGCATCACGCAAATGTGCGGCACCGAGCCTGCTTTTCACAATGCGTATTGGAATGAGCATCGGGCAGGAATTTATGTCGACATCGTTACGGGCGAGCCGCTCTTCAGTTCGCTCGACAAGTTCGATAGCGGGACCGGCTGGCCCAGTTTTACCAAGCCGATCGAAAAAATACACGTGACCGAAAAATCCGATGTCACTTTGGGGATGGAACGAACCGAGGTCCGTTCCCACCAGGGCGATTCACATCTTGGCCATCTTTTTGATGATGGCCCCGGGCCAAGCCATCAACGTTACTGCATCAATTCCGGCGCGCTGCGTTTTGTCCCTCTTGAAAAAATGAAGGAAGAAGGCTACGGCGAATACCTCGCACCTTTCGAGAAGAAGGAGAAGTAGGTTCGCCCGCGAGAAAAAGCTTGTGCCCAAGATCGATGCTCCATCTAAGCACTCGGCTCATCTGAGCCTTTGGTTGGGATTGCTTGCCGCGCTCCTTGTTGCCCTCGGTTCGTTTTACTTCAGTCACGCGCAGCAAGAGAAAAAAAAGAGCGAGAAATTCAACTGGATGAGGCCGGTCCCGAGCGACGCGCAATTGCGCTCGCAACTAACCGAAGAGCAATACCGGATCACGCGCGAAAACGGCACTGAGACTTTGTTTCACAATCTCTATTGGGACAATAATCGTCCAGGTATCTATGTCGATCTCATTACGGGCGAACCGCTCTTCAGTTCGCTCGACAAGTACGACAGCGGCATGGGTCTGCCGGCTTTTAGCAAACCGATCGCTCAAGAACATGTAGTCGAAAAAAGCGATGCCTCGCACGACATGCAGCGCACGGAAATTCGCGCGAGCCGAAGTAATTCGCATCTTGGCCATATTTTCCCCGATCCCAATTCACCGACAGGTCGCCGTTATCTGGTCAATTCAGCCGCGCTGCACTTTATTCCTCTCGAGAAAATAGAAGAAGAAGGTTACGGCGAATTTCTTGCGGCTTTCCCGAAGCCGGACGAGAAGAAAAAGTAAGCGTCTCTGAAAGCCGGGCTCGATAACTTTCTCGAAGTCGAAAACCTCCGCACGCATTTTCCAGTCGAGACAGGGTTCGTTTTCAAACGGCGCAGCGGCGAAATCAAGGCAGTTGATGGCGTTACCTTCACTCTAAAGAAGGGCGAGGTGCTCGGGCTGGTCGGAGAATCCGGATGCGGGAAATCCACGCTCGGCCGGACCATTCTTCAATTAATTCCGGCGACTGAAGGCAATGTCATTCTCGAAGGACGAAATCTGAATCAGCTTAAGGCGCGGGAATTGCGGCGCGCGCGCGCGGATTTTCAAATGATCTTCCAGGACCCATACGCGTCGCTCAATCCGCGGATGACGGTTTTCAATGCGCTCGCGGAAGCAATTCGAAGTCACAAAAAAATCGCGCGCGCTGAAGTGCGTTCACGCGTTTCTGCGCTCATGACAAAGGTTGGTTTGCTGCCGCGCGCGATGAAAAAATATCCACACGAATTTTCCGGCGGGCAACGTCAGCGCATCGCGATCGCGCGTGCATTGGCGGTCGAACCGAAATTGATTGTTGCGGACGAGCCCGTCTCAGCCCTCGACGTTTCCATCCAGGCGCAAATCATCAATCTTCTCGCGAAGATCCGTCGCGAGATGAATCTCACGCTTCTTTTTATTTCGCACGATCTCTCCGTTGTAAAACACGTTTCCGATCGAATCGCGGTGATGTATCTCGGTAAAATCGTCGAGCTCGGTTCACCGGATCAAGTTCTGGGTCGGCCATTGCATCCGTACACGAAAGCGCTCGTTAGCGCCGTGCCGGTGCCCGATCCCGGCCGTGAGAAGCAACGTAAACGAATCGTGCTACCGGGCGATCCGCCCTCACCGATGAATCCACCGACCGGTTGTCCATTTCATCCGCGTTGCCCGTATGTCATTGCAGCATGCAAAGCGCAGGTGCCGCCGTTGATTGATTGGGGTGAAAAACATTTCGCCGCCTGCATCCGCGTGTCGGAAATTAATGAGGTAGGGCCGGTTCACCCGAACCGCCCGAGCGATTGAGGTCAATCGCCCCTACCTGCTAACTTCTCGAACCGCGGATCGGCTCGTAACGGATCCCACTCCGGCTCGACGCGAAGCATTCCGCGGGTCGGACCATTCGGCATTTCTCGCACGGGCGCCAATTCCTGAAACGCAAGATCGTGCTGGCCCACTTGCGTATATACGACTGCGAGATTCGTCGCGATGGCAGGGCCATCGAATGCGTCCGTGGAAATCGGCAGAAGCTCAACCGCGCGCCGAGCTTCCTTGATTGCGTCGTCTCTCCGCCCCAAAGCAGCATCCACCAGCGCGAGCATGATATTTGTCTTAGCATCGTCGGGCCATTGCCGCAGGTCGGCGTAAACAATCGCGCGCGCCTTTGTGAAAGCTCGTTGTGCCGCGCTCTCATCGCCGCGGCCGCGCGCGATCAAACCTTCATACCACGATCGCGGAAAACTGTAGCCGTCGATCGACGCAGCGAGCCCGCCAAGACCAGCATCATTTAATGTTTCCCGTTTTGCATTTCCAAGCCATCGCGCCGCCTCATCATAATTGCGATTCATCAGGCTTAAGCGCACCGCGATCGTGGTGACCGCTCCACCCGGATCAAAATCGCGCGGAAGATTTTTCAAGGCAGCGTGAAGCGCGGTTGTGTTGCCGCTCTTTTTGAAGTCGATTGCGGCGCTCGCGATCGAAAACAAGTGCGCGTGCGGATTACTCGTTAGGCCAGTAGCGAATGTTCGTTCCGCCTCTTCGAAGCGACAGAGACAAAAATATGTTTCGGCCAGATTCCAGATGACAGCGCCATTGTGCGGATCGAGCTGACGCGCCCTCTCGAAATTGGAAACGGCTTCATCCCATCGCCCCTGCCGCCGATCGACTGCCGCCATTCCATCCCACACTTCCGCGTCATTCGGTGTGGCGCGCAAAGCGATTGCGAGTTCCGCGCGCGCGCGCTCGTAGTCCCGATATCCATAATAGTAATGATAGGCCAGCGCCAGGTGGGCATCACCCAGCTCGGGATGCAGTCGCAATGCGGTATCGACTGCGGCTTTCGCCTTCGCCAAGCGTGCGTGTGTTTTATCGAAACCGAACCAATAAAGCTCGTCGTGAAATCGCGATGCGAGACTATGCGCGAGCGCAAATTGAGGATCGCGCCCGATCGCTTGATCGAGCAGACGAAGCGCTTTTTCCGCATTCTCGCGCGGATCGCCCGACCCGCTCCAACGAAAAAGATCGCGCGCGCGAAGATAGAGATCGTACGCGTCCAGATGCTCCGTGGGATGCATCTGCATGCTTGCTTTTTCCGAGGGCGAAAGATTCGCCCGCAAAGCCGTCGCGATTTTTTCCGCCAGCTCACTTTGCAAAGCAAAAACATCTGTCGTCTCGCGCTCGAAAGTTTCCGCCCAGACATGCGCATCGGTGCGGGCATTGATCAGCTGCGTGTTGATACGCACGCTGTTACCCGAGCGCCGCACTGTCCCCTCGAGAATGTGTGCAACACCGAGCGCCGTGCCGATCTCGCGCAAATTGCGCGAGCCCGATCGATATTGCCGAACGGAAGTGCGGCTGATGACTTTGAGATCAGCGACCTTGGCCAGGTTCGACAAAATATCGTCTTGCACGCCATCGGCGAAGTAAGCGTTCTCTTGATCGTCGCTGAGATTTTCAAACGGAAGCACGGCTATGCTTTTCTCCGGGACCTTTGTTGCAGCCTTTGCTTCTGGCGCAATCTCATCCGTCCGTTTGATGCCTTGCGGAGTAAGGTCAAAGGCCCACGCGAGCACGAGCGCAACTGGAAAGCCGAGCGCGATTAGGATGATCACGAGGCGAATCGCCCAGTTCGGGACCCCAAGAAACGGAAAGGTCTGCGTCGCAATCTGAATGACCAGCCACGCCACGACCGCATAAGCCACCGCCACGCGATAGACCTTGCGTCGTTTAAGTTCGCTGAAAAAATTACGCATTTCGAAACTCGCCAACCGATTTGTAGCGGCGGTCTGCGAACGTCGCAAATATCAGGTAGGGGCGGTTCACCGAACCGCCTCGCGGGCGATTGGGTCAATCGCCCCTACCTACATTTGCTCGCTTCGTTGAAACGTGAAATAGGAAACGCCAATCATGGATCAGTCAGCTTCCGATCGGCGCGAAGAACGTTCGGCTCTCATCGCCGGCTTTGCCGCGTTCATCACCTGGGGACTGGTTCCGGTTTATTGGAAGCTGCTCAAAGCCGTTCCGCCCACGGAAATTCTCGCGCATCGTTTCGTTTGGACAACGCTGTTTCTCCTTCTGCTCCTGAGCTGGCAGCGGCGCTGGCGCGAGGTCTTCGAAGCAGCGCGGTCGCGACGCGCGATGCTTTACTGCCTAACGAGTGGAACGTCCATCGCAGTCAATTGGTATCTGTTTATCTGGGCGGTCAATACCGGACACATCATTGAAACCAGCCTCGGTTATTTCATGACTCCGCTCGTCAATGTTCTCTTTGGCGCAATTTTTCTGCGCGAACGTCTCACGCGCTGGCAGTTCGCTTCCGTTTTGCTCGCGACCGCCGGTGTTCTAAACCTTACCTTTGGCTACGGCCGCTTTCCCTGGATTGCGCTCAGCCTCTGTTTCAGTTTTGGTCTTTACGGTCTTCTGCGAAAGAAATCCGGGACGCGCGCGATCCCTGGATTATTTTTTGAAACCATCGCACTCGCGCCCATCGCGGGCGCCTATCTGATCATTCTTCATCGGAATGGTGTGCTCGCATTTGGATCGCAAAATTTGTCGCTCTCATTTTTGTTGCTCATCTCCGGCGTGGTCACTGGCCTGCCCCTTGTCTGGTTCGGTCACGCCGCCCGTAATCTTCGCCTAACGACTGTTGGCTTTTTGCAATATCTTGCCCCGACCTGCACGTTTTTCCTGGGCGTATTTCTTTATCACGAGCCCTTCACCCGCGCTCACCTTATCACCTTTACCATTATTTGGATGGCGTTGGTCATTTTCACGATCGACGCGATTTGGCGATGGCGCTCAATGCATGAGAGTGAGCCGACGACGCCGTTAGCACGCCCTGTCTAACCTTATTTGCGCAGACCGGGCGATCCCCTAGCTTATCCGTCACGTGCGAGAAGACGATTTTCATTATGCGATCGAGAACACTCGGGTGATTCTCGCGCCCGAGCAGCAAATTGCGACTTTCGGCAGCACGAGTTTCAGCTTCTATCTCATCTCCGAATTGATGGATCGCGTCGATCAGGTCCGCGTGCGCAACGGAAAGATCCACGCCGAACGGCCGCAGATTCTGACACCCGAGCATTACTGTCGCTTACTGCTCGAAGGCTTTGGCGAAAAGGCGGAGCGATACGTCGATCAATTGCGCGAACACGCGCGCAAGATCGCGGTTTTGCGCTACGGATTTCAATTTCGCAAGACCGAGGTTACCGAAAAGACCACGCGCGATTCCATCGATGCTGTGATCGCGCGCACGAAGTCACAGGTCGAACATTCGGCCGAGCCGACAAGTGCGGTCATTCAAGGTGTCGAGGACGCGTGGGAAGTCTGCCTGCTGAAATTCACGATCGACATGATCGAGCGTTCTTCCGGCGGGAATATCGGAGATATGCATAAACGCGGATTGATTTAATCCGGGGAGCGCACGCGCCTCGCAATCGCGAACTTTTTCCGTCATGAGACGGTTGTTTTCGGCGGGGCGCCGAAAACTGCACGCGAGGCGCGTGCGCTCCCCAGAATCTGCACGGCTACAGTTTTTGATAGCGCCACATCAATTTAAAGAAACGCAGTGTGTCGCGCACGGGATGGATGCTGCTTACTTCATCGGAATAAACAGTCGTGATGGGCACTGAATCAATGCGGCACCCTTTGCGGCTGGCGACGATCAGCATTTCGGTTTCGTAATCGAAACGGTTCGCGCCGCCGAGCAGATCGGGAATTAAATCGCGATGTAACATGCGAAAGCCGCATTGCGTGTCCGGAATTTTTTGCCTGCAAACACAGCTGATGTTGTTACTCATGTAACGATTAACCATGCGACGTACGAGCGGCATGCGACTGACATCGTTCATGCGATTCCCAATGATGAGTTTGGGTCCTGCCGTCGAGGCGGCGGCAGTTACGAAACGATCGATCTCCTCGGGGCGATGTTGACCGTCGGCATCGAGGATGATGACAAATTCCAGGTGCCGATCTAACCAGTAGCGAAGACCTGTTTTGATCGCTTCACCTTTGCCGCGATTTTCCGAATGAATGGCCACTTCCGCGCCGGCTTCTCCTGCGCGGTCTTTGGTTTCATCGCCGGAGCCATCATCGACAACAAGGACATGATCGAGTTGCGATCGCGTTCGGCGCACGACGTCGCCGATGTGTTTCTCCTCGTTATACGCGGGAATAACGGCTGCGACTGATGATCGATAATCGCGGTCGCCGGCGTTCTCCATCCTCAGCGGACGACCGGATGAAAGTCGGCCGCGTGATAGGAGCTGCGCACGAGCGGCCCGGAAGCGACGTGCGCGAAACCTTTCGCGCGCGCGATTTCGCCATAGGAATCGAATCGTTCCGGGCTAACGAACTCTACCACCGGTAAATGTTTCGGTGTCGGCCGCAGATACTGCCCAAGGGTAAGGACCTGACAACCGATCCCTCGCAGATCGTCCATCGCTTGGAAAAGTTCCGGCTCGGTTTCGCCGAGGCCGAGCATGAGACCGCTCTTCGTCACAACTTTTGGTGAAAGCTCTTTCGCGCGATACAAAACCTGGAGTGATGTCCGATACTTTGCGCGTGACCTAACGACTGGTGTCAATCGCTCCACCGTTTCCATGTTGTGATTGAAGATATCCGGCGCCGCGTCAAGTACGATTTGAATGCACGAATCCTGAGCGTGAAAATCCGGGACGAGAACTTCAATAATTATCGATGGATCCATGTCGCGGACCGCCCTGATCGTGCGAGCAAAATGATTGGCACCGCCATCCTTTAGATCGTCGCGTGCTACGGCGGTAATGACGACGTGCTTCAATTTCATCCGCCGCACGGCTTCGGCCACGCGCTGGGGTTCATCCTCTTCGAGCGCGAACGGCTTGGCCGTTGTGACTGCGCAAAAGCCGCAAGCGCGCGTGCAACGATCGCCCGCGATCATCATCGTCGCGGTGCCCTGGCTCCAGCATTCCCAGCGATTGGGGCACTGGGCGCTTTCACACACTGTGTGCAGACGCAGATCGGAGATGAGTGCTTTAGTGGAAAAGAAAACCGGATTCGATGGCAGGCGTACTTTGATCCAGGGCGGTTTGACCGCCTGGTGCAGTGAAGGATCAATCTTCGCGCAGGACATCGAACGAAGATTAGTCATCGCGCATTCGAAAAGCAAACTTCGCGCCGTGAGGTTGTAGCTGCCGCTGTCCCCAGCGGCAGACCTGCCGCCAGAGACGGCGGCAGCTACAACTTTGTCCGACCCGACAGAGCCTGATAAAGCGTGAGCTCGTCGGCCGATTCCAAGCCGCCACCCGCGGGCAATCCATGCGCGATTCGCGTCAGAGTGATCGATTTTCCTTTAAGTAGTTCGACCAAATAATTTGTTGTCGCCTCCCCTTCCACATCCGCCGCGAGAGCAAAGATGATTTCAGTGAAAGATTCGGTCTCGACGCGTTCCAACAATTCTTTGATTCGCAAATCGTCGGGTCCCACATGATCGAGCGGCGAAATGCGTCCACCTAACGAGTGATAGCGTCCACGAAAAGCGCTTGTTTTTTCCAATGGAAGAATGTCAGTCGCTTGCTCTACGACGCAGAGCAAATCGACCGTGCGAGAATCGTCAGCGCAAATCTCGCAAACTTCATTGGTCGTAAAAAATCCGCAGCGTTTGCAAGGCCGCACCGTCGCTCGCGTTTCTGCAATGGCGCGGGCGATTTCTCTCGGCTGATCGCCGCGGGCCTGCACGATCCACAGTGCAATCCGCTCTGCCGACCGTGGACCGACTCCCGGCATTTGGCGTAATTGCGCGATGAGATCGCGGATCGCGCCCGGATATTCAGTTCTCCTCAAGTGGGCAGCTCACTCGGCGCCGGCGACTCCGTCAAGTGCAGAACCAATGGCTCCAGCCGGCGAAGATACAGTTGCAGCGGGGCGTCTTCATGCCCGTTCGCTCCCCACGACTTTTGAAAGGCGGCATATGCTTCCTCCCACCGTCTCTCTCGATAGTAAACGACGCCGCTCCAAAAGTTGTCGCGACGTTGCACATCTTCCGACTTCGCGCTTTTGGCGAGAGAGAGCAGTTCGTAAATTTCGAATCGATCGCGTGAGGTGGCGCCTCCGAGAAAATCAATGGGACGCGCCACGGTCGCTTTTTCCGACAGTTCAAACGTGCGCGGACCGAGGAGAATTCGCGAACCGTAGATGCGATTGGCGATGCAAAAACGTCGCGCCAACTCGAGCGGTTCTCCCATCGGCACGAATTCGCTTTGATGATCGTTCTGCAAACGCGCGGCAACAATCGTTCCGGAACTCAAACCGAGATGCAGCTCGCATTTTCCAAACACGTCTTGCGCCGATTTCCGTAATTCACCGAAGGCCTGTTGCAGTTGCAGCGCCGCGCCAGCCGCAATTTCCGCGTGGTTTTCATCGTCAACCGGAAATCCAAAAATCGTGACCACCCCCTCCCCATCGGCTGATTGAATATAAGCACCTTCTTTCAAAAATACTTCGGTCGCGAAGCGGACGAAGCCGTCGAGCATCGCAGCCATGGTTTCCGGCGGCGAATCCTCCGCGAGATCGTGTTTGTTTGCGATATCGCAAACCACGACCGTCGCCTCATGACTGGTCGCCCGCGATTCAAGTGGGAATTTGCTGCCGATGACGCGCTCGAGCTGCTGTGGTGAGACATGAGCGGAAAACAGATCGGTGGCCAGGCGCGCTCGGGTGCCGCGAGTAAGGAGATGATAACAACCGGCCAGAACAAAACTTCCGGTGGCAGCGAAGATCGCCGGCAAAGGTTGAAAGAAAACCTCATACAATGCGCAAACCAATGTGACCGCAATCAACTCAACCAGAAGTATTGCCATCACCCACCAAGCCCAGCCGCGCCGCGTCCCTTCGACCGTTATCCAGGCAACGCCGAACGCCAGACCGGTGATGAAAAAATACTGCCAATGATTTCCCACCAGTTTGGAAATGTTGCTGTGACGCAAGACCAAATCGGTAACGGCAAATTCAGTGCGAAATAAAATGCCATAGGCCTGGAGCGCGCAAAAAACGCCCGCGACAACGAGGCCGATAATGACGGTAACGATGATCGATCGTTTCATGTGCGCGGCATATCAGGCCGGCTTCTTCTCGGGGGCGCTGGACGGATAATAAGAATGGACAACGAGCTCACTTAAAAATTTGTCGGGCGCATCAATTGCCGCGCGATCCAAAACGAAAGTCTTCTCCGCCGTATTTTTTTCGATCAAGGTGAGACCAAAATGAAAATCCTTAAACAGATGCGCGCACAATTCCTGCATCGTCATGCGCTCGGCCCGGGCCCGTTCGACCAGGCGTTGCGCGGCTGATTCGTCGAAGACGAGCTCGATGCCATGTTCGCGGCCGAATTGATCGGCAAACCGTTTTGCGTCCAGCTTCATCGCTGTTTCTTCCTGCTCGTGACCTTCGGCCATGAGCCGTTCGAGGACGCGTTTCGGCTCGCGCACCAGTTCCGCGGAAACCCGCAACTGACTCAAGCCGGTGCCGGCAAGATGATATTTGTAATCGCGGAATAATTTTTCAAATACGGTGAGCAAACCGCGCGCGCCGGTTTTCTCCTTTGCCGCTGCCTCCGCGATCAAAAGCAATGCTTCGTCTTCAAAACTGACTTCAATGCCGTAAGCGCGGAAAGCCCGTTCGTATTGACGCAGAATGCTGCCCTCGGAAAACTTCATGATCTTGTAGAGATCTTCGGCAGCCAGTTCTTCGCACACTACGCGCACCGGCAATCGCCCGATAAACTCGGGCTCGAAGCCGTACTCGACAAAATCCTGCGTCGTCACGAGCTGAAATAATTCGTTATCCATCACCTGAATCGGCGCGGCGCTGAACCCAATCTGACCTTTCGTTAGGCGCCGCGAGACCTGCTCTTTCAAACGATCGAACGCACCGCTGACGACAAAAAGAATATTCCGAGTGCTGATTGTCTCGCGCTTCGCCTTGCCACCGCGACGTTGGAATTCGAACGCCGCCTGTAATTGCGATTGCAGATCGTTCGCGCTGCGCAACGGAACTTCTGTTTCTTCCATCAGCTTTAGCAATGTTGTTTGCACTCCGCGCCCGCTCACGTCGCGTCCAATCAAATTTCCGGCCGCGGCAATCTTATCGATCTCGTCGATGTAGATGATTCCGAACTGCGCGCGATCCACGTCGTCATCCGCTTTCTGCACGAGCTCGCGGACGAGATCTTCCACGTCGCCCCCGACGTAACCGGTCTCGCTAAACTTCGTCGCGTCGGCCTTGACGAACGGAACTTTGATCAGTTCGGCGATGTGCTTAATGAGATAAGTTTTTCCGACCCCAGTCGGTCCGACAAGAATGACGTTTTGTTTTGCGTATTCCGTTTCCTGGGCGCGCGCGGCATCCTCTTTCTCGAGGCGGCGCAGATAGTTCACGTGATTGTAATGATCGCAAACCGCAATCGAGAGGACCTTCTTGGCCTCATCCTGTTGGATGACAAAACGGTCGAGATGTGCCTTGATATCGCGCGGCAGAAAATTGAAGACGAATTCATCGTCCGAAGTTTTTTGCGGCGTCTCTTCGGCGCCGGCTTCAGCCGCATCCGGTTGGGTAAAAGTCGCAAAAGAAACCTTGTCGCCGAAGTTCGATTTCATGAACTCCGTGAGCTTGGTCTTCAGTTCTTCGGGAGATGGGAATGACGGGTTTTGTTCCATGATTGGGCCGCGGTCAATATCAGGCGGAGAGATGATCAACGCAAAGAAGTAGAGACGGCGCGATATACGTATTCGTTCGAAAAAAATCGCGCGGAGACTCGCCGCGAGAGCCTTATTGACCTTGTGCGACATGCTGCGCACCTGCGGCAAAGATTCCATCCAAATCCGTCAGGACCTTTTGCGGCCCGAGATATTGTTTTCCAGCGTAGCTGTCAGATAGGACTTTCCCGCTCGCGTCGACGAGAACGAGATCGGGGATGCCCTCGCCGGCATATTTAGCGATCGCGCTCTTGCTACCTACTTTTTGAAAATCGATCGCAGGCCACGGCATCCGCGCGTCTTTGAGATAAGTTTCAAATCCGAACGCCGAACGATCGTTGCTGACAAGAATGATTTCGAATTCCGGATGCTGCGGCGCGACGCGATTGTAATAATCCACTAACTGCGGCGTAAATTTCCGGCATGGCCCGCACCAATGCGCCGAAAAATAAAGTGCGATCAACTTCTTCTTTTCGAGCGCTGCGTCATCGAAACGACTGATGGTTTCGTTGCGCCAGCAAACGAGATCGCCTTTGAGCGACGGATAGAGCGCATTCGAACTCACGCCTTGCGGGGAGGGCGCGGCTTTTCGTTTTTGCGTGAGCTGGTACTGGTACAGCGTATCAAATTTCTGCGATTCCTCCGCCGCGGCGGCGCGTCGCTGGTTCTCCGCGGCGAGATCTTGCTGAGCGCGCGCGATTTCCTGCGGCGGAACAGCATATGTTCCGGCCGCAAGCGCGTTGATCAGCGCGGAACTCGCTCCCGATTGTGTGAGCAACTTTTTCGTCGCGTCGTCACAACTGTCGGCGAAATGTCGCGCCGCTAGTTCTCGCATCAGTTCCTGACTGGAATAGCCCGTGCGCAACATCAGACATATATCTTTGGCGGTAAGTGGAAGCTGCCTCGCGTGGATGAGGGTGATAAACAGCGCAACCAGGAAGATGCGAAAAAGCATCCGCATCCCATTCCCTCCAGCAGGAGACGCGCCACTGTCCGCCGAATGTCGGATTGAGAATAACGCCTAACGAGGAGGCACGCGTGCCGGTGTGAGCAACGGCAACAGAGCGCGGTAATCCGCTTTTGCAGCCGCTGCCCCTTCTCCAAGTTTGCGACCCTCTTCGGGTAAACCAAATTCGTTTGCAAAAATCGCACAAAGCCATTGGCGGTCTGCCATGTCCGGTGCGCCTGGCCTAACGAAGGATTTCGAAACAGTCAGCAACATTTGTGGATCGAATTTCAGCCAATCCAACTTGCTCGGGCCGTAAGAGGTTTCGACGGCGAGACTCTTGTCCGAAGCGCTCGTAATCGCTACGTATTCGGTGCCAGTACGATCGACGACGCGACCGTGATAGCGGCTGCGATTGATGTCGTCGATCAAGCGTTTCCTCCACTCCATTAACCATTGCGCTTTCTTCGCCGTATTTTCTTTTTCTGTTACCAGCGACGCTTCCGAAACCGGAGCGCGAGTGATGGTAGCGCGCGCATTCGCAAAATCGTAGTGGGCGATCTGATTTCGATAAGCGCTCAAGGTTAATGTCCAGACTGGTTTTTCCTTTTCCAAGAGCTTCTTTCGCTCCCCTTCCCGCGCTTCGTTTTCAGATTTCTCCTTTGCCGACAGTAGGGACGCCAATTGTGACGATTCGGATTTCACTCTTTCAGCGAGCGGCCCGCGCGTCTTCAATCGCTTTTCGATGCTTCGAAGATCAGAGAGGGTAGTTTTAACTTCGCCACCATTGCCCTCCGTCTTCGCCCCGCTCTTCCAGGCGTTGTAGGAATCAAGATCGTCCAGATATTTTTGTGCGAGCGGTTTGTAATCGGCGATCCAGGCATATGGTGGTTGCGGTTGCGCAGCGAGGAACGACTTGAGGAAGGTGCCGGCGTCGGCAAAATCGCCGCGATCAAAATCCTTAAACGCAAAGAGCAAATCGGCGAACGGCCGCATCGAATCTGTTTTCCCATCGGCGCCGTCGGCGGGAATGGATTCTGCCGTGCCAAGCAATTTGGAAGTCTGGACAAAAAAGTTCGTGAGCGAATGATCCTCGTGCGCGAAAGAAGCCGCTGCGTTTTTTTCTTCGACTTGGAAATATTCTCGTGCGCGCCCAGCTTGTTGGTTCAGTAATGCCGCGAGACCGGCATGGAGGCGAATCCAATCCAGCATCGGCCGAGGCACGGTGACTTCCGCGGCTAATTTATCAAAGGTCCTCAAAGCTTCATCGTATTTGCCTGCGATAAGCTGATGCCGCGCCTCTTCGTAACGCTGCTGTAAAGCAGCGTCGATCGCACTTGCACTTGCCAGCGCGGCCTTCTGTTTACTCAACTTATCGGGCAGAAACAAAACTCCGAGCACGGTCAGGGCTGCGAGCAAAACGACTGCGCAAATGATGATGATGCGGCGCCGTTTTATTTTCCCAGCTTGCGCAAGTTTTTGCGCAGCAACTTCCAATTGTTCGACCAGTTCCTGGTAGGACGAGAAACGCGCTTTGGGATCCGGCGCTAGCATCCGATCGATGATACGACTCGTTTCGCGCGAAACTTTCGGCGCAACCGCGCGCAACTTGACCGGCTGATTTTTCAGTTCGCGCAACTTGCGCGCGGAATTCGTTTCCTCTTCGATCGGCGGCCGCCCCGCGAGAGCATGAAACAATGTCGCGCCCAGACTGTAAATATCGCTGCGAAAATCTTCCGCTTCGTTGTTTAATCGTTCCGGCGCGACATAGTAGGGCGTGCCCCAAATCGCGCCCTCGGTTTTCGGCTCAGCTGCTCCAGCCAAACCAAAGTCTACGATCTTCGCCGTGCCCGGATCGGCGAAGAGAATGTTCGCCGGCTTGACGTCGCGATGGATCAGACCTTTCGCGTGCGCGGCCTGCAAACCTTTCGCCACTTGGATTGCAGTTTGCAAAACTTCCGCTTCGGGAAGTTGCTTCCGCTGTTCGATGGAATCGTCGAGACTCCCCTGGTCGACCAATTCCATGACAAGATAAAACTGCCCGTGGTCGCTTCCGAACGAGAAAACCTTTACGACGTGCGGATGATTGACCGAAGCTGTGACGCGCGCTTCCTGCTGCAATTGCGCGGTGTAGCCTGCCTCGGCGTCCCGGCGCAAAAGCTTCAGCGCAACGAAGCGATCCAAACCGGTGTCGCGTGCTTTGTAGACCGAACCCATGCCGCCGACGCCGAGCGTTTCGACGAGAACAAAATTATCGAACGCGCGTTCGACGCGAAACTTTTCGCCGCACTGAGGGCAGGCAATTCGTGCCAGCGGTTCCGCGGCACTGGTGTCGACTTGAACGCCACAGGCCGGGCAAGTCTGCACTTGCGCGGCGGCTTCGCTCTCGGACATCAGTCGATATTAACATCCGCGCGCAGCGGAGCAACGTCGCTCAATCGATGAGCGAGAGCATCGAACTGCAAGTGTCGAATAGAGGCCGCGGGCTGCGACTCGACCGCTTTCTCGCCGATCAGCTGCCGCATTTCTCGCGATCGCGACTTCAGGTGCTGATTCGCGAAGGTCACGTGACATTGAACGAAAACGAGGCGCGACCTCGTGAGCTATTGCGCGAAGGAGACGTGATTCGCCTGGCCGAACCGCCGCCGGAAAAAATCGCGACCGAGCCGGAAAATATCCCCCTCGATATTCTGTTCGAAGATGAGGATCTGCTCGTCATCAATAAATCCGCTGGAATGGTGGTGCACCCCGGCGCGGGAAACAGGACGCACACGTTGGTCAACGCACTGCTCGCGCATTGCCGCACACTTTCTGGCATCGGCGGAAAGGAACGTCCTGGAATTGTTCATCGGCTCGACAAGGAGACGAGCGGCTGCCTCGTGGTTGCGAAAAATGATGAAACTCATCGGAGCCTGTCGCGACAATTCGCAGAACGCACAGTGGAGAAAATTTATCTCGCGCTCGTCGCGGGCACGATGCGAAAAGCGCGCGGTATCATCGACGCGGGCATTGGACGCCACCCAAAGCATCGGCAACGCATGGCAGTAAACAAGGAACGCGGTCGCAGCGCGCGCACCGATTACCGCGTCGTGCAATCACGTAGCGGAATTAGTTTGGTCGAATGCGTGCTCCACAGCGGACGCACGCATCAGATTCGCGTGCATCTGCATCATCTCGGTCATCCGATTCTTGGCGATAAAGTTTACGGGACACGACGCGGGTCCGAATTTCCGCGACAGATGCTGCATGCGTGGAAGCTGGGTTTCGCTCATCCGCGCGATGGAAAACGGAAGACCTTCGAGGCGCCCGTTCCCGCAGATTTTCTTTTGTAGCGGCGGTCTCTGACCGTCGCACTTCTTCGCGGCGGCGTTACGAGAACAAGAGTGCGACGGTCAGAGACCGCCGCTACAAATCAATTAGTTAACGTCGACAGGAATATTGACCGGTGCGCTCGACGCGGTCGCCGATTTCGCGCGCCCCCGAAAGATGCGCTGCAGGCTGATGCGATAAGCAGCAACATCCACCAATTCCGCCACGCGTAATTTCAAACGTCGCGCCCGCAGAGCGAGAAAGACCAGGAAACAAGCGTACGGAATGATGCTCCAGAGATCGATATGGGAACGATTCAATTGCCGGTAAATGAGAAGGCTTAGAGCCACCAGATTGATGATGACTGTCGTGGCAACGAAACGATAACGGATAGCTGCGCGTGTCAGCGCTTTCATTCCCCCGTGATATTCCGTGACTGTCTGAAGCACGATGCTCCACCAGAAATTTCCGTAGATTTGAATATCCCATTCGTTCCAGCCGGTGTCGGTCGAGTACCGCCATCCTTCTTCTTCCAGAACAGCGAGGACAGAGGTAAGGAGTTGATGTCGGTCTTTGCCTTCCTCGCTCCAAAAAGCCAGGCGCCGCAAATTTTCACGCGCACTGCTCGCGACCGGCAATTGCTCATGCATCCTGATCACACCGCGCGGGGTCCGTTTGAAATGCAGCCAGGTAAAGTAGCGAGACCATCCACGCACGAGCGGCTGCGCGAACGCCAGAAACATGACGAGCAAACGCGCCGGAATGGTATCGAACTTCGGTTCGATGCGCGCGCGCAACATGTAGGAAATCGCCACGCACAACATGCCGCCAAACATTAAGTACGGAACGATGCGCAGAGCGGGCAGAAAAATTCCGAGACCAAAAAGAAAAATCGTGAGGGCGAACCATTCGACACTGCTCAAGTACGCTGCGACTTCCGATTGCGGCGTCGGATAAATCGATTGGAAAAATCCTTCGCCAAAAACTCCGTGGTAAATAATTGGTCGCGAGATGAACCAGCTAAAGCGCGGGGTTCCGTAAATTTGCCCGCGCCATTTTGCGCTGCCGGTCGGGCCGAAAAAAATCAGATGCTTGAAGCGCAGCATCGATTCCGCTTCGCCGTAGCCTTCCTGCTGTTTGCGAAAGGCATTGAGCGTGAAACGGCGATGATGCCAGACAATCGCGGTGGGGCTGAACGCGACGGTGTGACCGTCCTGCTGCACGCGCCAGCAAAAATCCACATCGTCGCCGGCCTTATGATATTCCGGATCGAAACCGCCCACGTTTTCGAACACCCAGCGATACCAGGCCATATTACAGCCCGGGACATGTTCGGCGATTGTGTCGGTAAGCAAAACGTGACTCGGTCCGCCCGGCGCCGCCGCAACGCAGGCTTGTATCCAATTGCGCGCCGGCGGCGAAACATTGGGACCACCCACTCCCGCGTGATCGCCGCTCAGCAACGTTCCGATTAAGTAATAAAGCCAATCGGGATCGGCCATGCAGTCGGAATCGGTGTAAGCAAAAATTTCTCCCTTCGCTGCGGTCGCACCGGTATTGCGCGCGTGACTCAATCCGTGATTGGTTTGGTGGACATACTGAACGTTTGGAAACTGGGCCGCGATTTCCGCGGTGTTATCCGTGGAACCGTCGTCCACCAGAATGACTTCGTAGACCGGATAGTTAAGTTTGCCTAACGAGTCGAGACACGCTGCCAATGTTTTCGCGCCGTTATAGGAGCAAACAATGACAGAAACGAATGGCGTCTGCGCAAGACGACGATGTGGAATAGTCGAGTCGTCCTGGCCAAGTTTTTCGCGCAAGGCCAGGAATGATGCTTTCGGTTCGCGCGCGCGGGTGACGATTCCAAAAGCCCAATCGGTAATTTCCTGTTCGCCCGTGAACCATTCATCGGTCCAGGCAAAGAAAACCGTGCCGGCCAAGCCGCATCGCACCACACTGTCAACATGCCAGCTGAGCATTTCAGCCTGTTCGTCCTCAGCGTGACGAATCGTATCCATGCCGAATTCGCCGAGCATGAGCGGCCGTTCTTCGGCCAGATTCTGCAAACGCAAAAGGTAACGCTCGAAGTCGCGCTGATCATGCAGGTAAACATTGAAACAAAAGAAGTCGACGTTCTGCGGGAGTAGATATTCCGTCGGTGGAAAACTGGCGTAGGAAAACAGGACCTGCGGATCGAGCGCACGTCCAAGACGAACGAGGTGCTCGACGAATTCGGTAACACGGCGCACACCGAGCCAGCGCACCATCGTGGGTGAAATTTCATTTCCTACCAGGTAACCAAAGATTGCGGGATGACCGGCATTCGCACGCACGGCTGCCTCGACCGCGCGCGTGATTTCATCGCGCGCTGATTTTTTTGAGAGAAACTCAACGTGTTTGGCCCACGGCAACGTGATCAGAACCCGGACACGGGCGGCCGCACATTGATCAAGAAACCAACGCGGCGGCGCATGATAAACTCGCGCAACGTTGATGCCGATTTCGCGCATTTGCGCGAGATCGCGTTTTACCTGTTCGGGCGGGCCAAGATAATGACCTTCAGCGTCCGGTTTGAAGGGACCGTAAGTGACGCCCTTCAAAAAGAACTTGCGGTCGCCTTCGAAGAAGAACTTTCCGACCGCGCGGATCCGGCCCAAAACTGGGGAACTCACAGCGGCCCTTCTAGTCCAACCGTCGCGCACACGCAAAAGTTTTGGGTAGGGGCGGTTCACCGAACCGCCCGCGGGCGATTGAGGTCAATCGCCCCTACCTTTCCGGATTTCGGCGAAAGCTTCCTCCACAACTGCAATCGTTTTTCCGACGTCTGCATCCACATGCGCGGTGGAAAGAAATCCAGTCTCGAACTGAGACGGTGCGAAAAAAACTCCGTGGTCGAGACAAGTATTGAAGAATCGCGCGAACTTTTTCGTATCGCTTTGTTTCGCCGTTGCCAGATCAAAAACAGGACCGGCTGTCAAGAACAAACAGAACATCGAACCGATCCGGTGGAACGTGGCGGCGAGTTTCGTTTCACGGAGACTGGCGCGGATCGCCTCTTCCATGTCCGCGCCAAGTTTCTCGAGGTGCGACCAGCCATCGATTCGTTCCAGTTCACGCAACTGTGCAAGGCCGGCGGCCATGGCGAGAGGATTTCCAGATAACGTCCCCGCCTGGTAAACCGGGCCGAGCGGGGAAAGCTTTTCCATGATTTCTGCGCGTCCTCCAAAAGCGCCGACCGGCAAACCGCCGCCGATAACTTTTCCAAGAGCAGTGAGATCGGGATTAACACCGTAAATCTCCTGCGCACCGCCGCGCGCGACACGGAAACCGGTCATCACTTCGTCGAAGATCAGAAGCGTGCCGTGCTTCGTGCATTCGTCACGAAGTTCCTGGAGGAAGTTCTCACGCGGAAGATAAAGGCCAGCGTTTGCGGGAATCGGTTCCAGAATTACGGCGGCAATCTCCTGAGCGTTTTCGCGAAAAGCTCGTCGCACCGCTTCAATGTTATTGAAGGGGAGCGCAATAGTTAGTCCGGCAAATTTCTCCGGGATGCCAGCACTGTCTGGAAAACCGTGTGTGAGCGCACCGCTGCCAGCCTTCACGAGCAGGGAATCGACGTGGCCGTGATAGCAACCTTCGAACTTGATGATCTTATCGCGCCCGGTAAATCCACGCGCGAGACGGACGCACGACATCGTCGCTTCCGTGCCGCTGTTGACCATCCGCACTTTTTCGATCGAAGGAACCCATTGGCAGATCAATTCCGCCATTTCCACTTCGAGCGGATTGGGGACGCCGAAACTTACGCCGCGGCCCGCTGCTTCGCGCACGGCGTCCACGACAACGCGCGGCGCATGCCCGAGAATCGCCGGTCCCCAAGTGCCGACGTAATCAATATACTCGCGGCCATCGACGTCCCAGATGTGCGCCCCTTCCGCACGTTCTGCGAAAAATGGATCGCGTCCGACTGCGCGAAACGCGCGCACGGGAGAATTTACGCCGCCAGGTATCCGTTTTTGTGCTTGGGCAAAAAGTTGAGCTGAACGCGACGTCATGAGAAAACCGGAAGGAACATCCAACAACGAACGTCGAACGTCGAACGCAGAAGCGACCATTTGATTTCACGTTTAATCCGCGGCGTTGACACAAAGTCCGTGCGCCTGATAGTGGATTTCTTACGCGGCGGGGTAGCCAAGTGGTAAGGTCGGGGTCTGCAAAACCTCTATTCGCGGGTTCGATTCCCGCCCCCGCCTCTTCTCGAAATCGACTCTTGGCAGACCTGTAAACTCAAGTCGCGATTAAATTTGCTTGATTATTCATATATTATTGAATAATGAATGCATTATGAACAACGAAATGATGACCTGGCAAATTCCACTTCGATTTATTCGCGATGGCATTCCACTCATCGTTATCCCGACTTTTGTTAATGGCGAAGGACCGTTCGATTTCATTCTCGATACCGGGAACGCGACCGCTTCGTTCGTTCTTTCGCGAAGAGTCACCGAGTTACTGGGGATCCAGGCGCAGCCGGGCGATGAGTTTGCCCCCGCCCAGCGCAGTCGGTAATCAACCGGCCGAACTTCTTGCGGCGACAGCAGAATCCGTTGCGGTCGGCCCTTTCCGTGAAGAGAAGCTTCGCGTCGGGGTCAGCAAAGCAATGGACCAATTATCGCGGGCAATCGGACAGGAGATTGACGGAAACATCGGGTTTCCATTTCTAAAAAATCTGCGAATCACGATCGATTATCCGCGGACGACCTTAAAGCTTGCTCCTTCCTCGCTGAAGGAACAGACCGCGAAGAATTCGAATCCGATCCCTTTCGATCTCGGAACGCCGAAGCCCCTTATTCTCGTTTGGTCGATGGTGAACGGCCGCGGCCCCTATCGCTTTGGGCTGGATACCGGCGCGGGAGCTACGATTGTTTCGCGCGAGTTAGCGAAGGAACTTGTTCTTGCGCAAGGCCCCGCTGTTCCGATGCAAGGGGCCGGCGGTGCGGCCAGAGGTTTTCTGACTAATCTATCATCTTTCAATTTCGGAAACGTTTCGTTAGGCGAGACTACGGCCGTCGCTGCAGATGTGTTCCCTGCTTTACGCGGACCGGCCGGTGGAAAACTCGATGGCATTATCGGTTACAACGTCATGCGGCAATTCCGCGTCACGATCGATTATCCAATGAAACGAATGTTATTCGCGCGATAGTGTCCCCTGTGACTCGCAACGATGCTCCTTTAGAATCGCTCGTGCTGCGTGACCTCGCGCAGGTCAAGGCTTTGGCGGATCCGTTGCGACAGCGTTTGCTCAGTGCCTTCGCCACAACCCCGCAAACAACCAAGCAAGTCGCGGACTGCCTCGACGAAAACCCGACCAAGCTTTATCACCATGTCCAGATTTTAGCTGACGCCGGTCTACTGAGCCTTGTCGAAAAACGACAGAAACGCGGGACGACGGAGCGATATTATCGAGCGGCGGCAAAACAGTTTTCCGTCGATCGGCACATTTTCCGTCATCTTCCACGGGGTACGAAAAATCGTGGGCCGTTTCCCGACGCTTTGTTTGATGGCGCGTTCGCGGCGGCTCTCAGCGAGATTCAACAAAACGTCGGCAGCAAGGGCACCGCTTTTGAACCTTCGCAGAAAAAAGCTGCTTTACTGCAAACCCAAATCCGGGCAACTCCGGTTCAGGCGGCCGCTTTGTTAAAAAAGCTTCGACGGTTGTGCGGCACTAATTTTCGAAAAAAGAAAACGCGACGCGGCGCCAAAGAGGAAGCAAATAAATATCGCATTCTGATTGCTCTGTATCCCGTTGCCGGCCGCGAAAAGTCTACTTCCGCGAGGTCGATGAGTTAGCGGGGCCGGCCTTCTCGACTGGCGTAATAGGCCTGCACTTCAGCGCGATCGAGCGCGCCATCATCGTTCTTATCTGCCTCGCGCACAATTTTATTGGCCACGCCATGCGTGCGACCATATTTGATCGCTTCTTCCTTCGTCACGATCCCATCGTTATTCGTATCACGTTTATTGAAATCAGCCTTACGCGCAGGATCGCCGGCGGCCCATTCCTCTTTCGTCATCCGGCCATCGTGGTTCGCATCGCGCGAAGCAAAGATTTCGTTTACGAGAAAATCGTTAGCTTCCCTGCGCGAAAGTTTCCCATCGTGATTCGCATCGGCCTCGTCAAAACCGCCGGCGCCAGTGGTCGCTGTTGCCTGGCTCGGTTGCAAGTTCTTGTTCGCCTGACAACCGGTGCCGATCGCGAGGACGAGTGCGAAAAATATTGTCGCAGCACTGGATAACTGCGCGTTGCGAGGAGTTGGAGTGGGTTGCAATTGATTTTTTCTTTTCATGCTCAGGAGTCGATATGCGGCTGTTGTACAAAAACAAATGCGCGCAATCAATCTTTCTTAGCGCCTGAAAAACTCGCTTAAAACGATCTGGAGCCTAGCGGGTTCACTCCCCTTTTGTCATTTTCGGCTGAAATGCACTAAAAAATCCCGCGGAAATAGCTGATTTCTCGAGGGACGAACCCCCTCCGGACCCATTTTGCCACTCGGGTTCAGTATTCGCGAATTCATACCAGATCAACCCACCGGACCGGTGGGGATTCATCGTTGCAACCACGGATGCGGGCCGGTTCCGTCAGTGCCTTTGCCTGAGAAACAAGTGCATTTATTAAATCGTTATATCGGGAAACGACGATATGATTTAATTTTATTGAGTCAACAACGTTGCTTGGCCGAGAAGGCGTGTGGGCACACGCAACACTGCGCCGGTTAATTACGCCGTGGGCTGTGAACCGGCAGCCGCGCGACCAGAATCGACCCCAGGAAAAAAAGCGCGGCGCTATAAGCGAACGCGACTGTCGTTCCCTTTGCGGTCCACAACGCGCCGACGACGATGCTGGAGATAAAATCGCCAACACCGTTAACCGTCGCGAGGACACCGAACGCCATGCCGTGATGATTTTCCTCCACCAGCTCCGCGCAGAGTGAATCTTCGAGTGTCTCTTCGACCGCCACGTAGATGCCGCCGGAAACAAAGATGAGCGCAAGCGTCCACACGCTCACCGGCAGGAATATGATTGCGAGCGCCATGGCTCCAGCCAGGCCATAACCGCTGGCCAGAATCAGATTCTTCGCGAAACGATCGGCAAACCAACCCGCGATGAAGGAAAAGCTCGCGTAGAAAACATTGTGCAAGATGTAAAGAGACACGGCGACGCTCGCGGCTTTCGCGATGCCGAACGACGGCGCCAGTTTCTGCGTTGCGAGCAAAATGAGCAGCGTGTGCGCGAAATCCCCTGCGCCGAACAATCCGACTGCGACGAGAAATTTCCGGTAAGCGCGCGGCAGCAGACGGAGGCGTTCTCCGAAAGAAATGTGAGCAACGGGCGTCCGTTGCCTTTCCTTCACAAGAAAAGCGATAACGCCAGCCGCCAGCAGACCGGGCACCAAAGTGCACGCGAAGAGGAGTCGGTAATTGTGATTCGAGACTTGCAGAATTAGCAACGCGCTCGCCGGTCCGATAATGGCGCCGAGGGTATCCATCATGCGTTCCAACCCGAACGCGCGCCCGTAGGCTGCGCGATCAACTGAGCCCGCGAGCAACGCCTTGCGAACCGGCGTGCGCACTCCACGTCCGAACCATGCACCGGCGCGCGCGAACAAGACATGCCAGGCGCTCGTCGCCAATCCCAACGCTGCCGTCCCTAGCGCCGTCACGAGGTACCCTGCGATGGCGATCGGTTTCCGGCGTTCCAATCGATCGGTGTAATAGCCGGAAGCCATCTTCGCGAAACTCGACAGTCCATCCGACACGCCTTCAATCACCCCGAGCCATGCCGCCGCGACACCAAGCGTCGCGAGAAACGCTGGCATCGCCGCTGTCGCGATCTCGTGCGACCAATCGCTAAACAATGACGCGAGACCAATGCCGAGAACGGTTCGGTTAAGCCATCGCGTGTTCGCTTTGGGGCGGGAAGGTGTCGCGACAGGCATGATTCGTTAGGCCGCGATTCTCAACTCGCTTCGGGAGTCGCGGCGCGAATTCCGACGCGCAGCGCCAACGTCGGTAATACGAGGAGGTTTAGCGCTGTCGAAGTGAGAAGGCCGCCCAGAATCACGATGGCCATCGGGCCTTCAATTTCGCGACCCGGATCACCCGCGCCAATTGCGAGTGGAAGTAGTCCAAATGCCGTCACAAACGCCGTCATAAGAATCGGGATGAGCCGCTCGGACGCTCCACGAATGGCGGTCTCCAGGCCCCACGTCATTCCTTCTTCGCGAATGAGATGCTCGTAGTGCGAAATCATCATCAAAGAATTGCGCAGTGTGATTCCAAAGAGCGTGACAAATCCGACCAGCGCTCCGATTGAAACCCAACCGCCAGCCGCGAACACCGCGAGCACTCCACCGATCAAAGCGAATGGCAGATTAACGAGCACCAGAACCAGATTGCGCCAGCCGCGCATGACCAGCGTCAGGAGCAGGATGATTCCAACGCCGGCGAGGAGCGAATGGATGAGGAGGTCGTGGCGCGATTGTGCTTGCGCTGCGGCGGCCCCGCCGAATTCCACGTAGCTGCCTTGCGGCAGTGTGACTGACTGCGCGATCTGCTTGCGTGCTTCGGCAACGAACGAGTTCACATCGCCGCCCGCGACGTTGCAGGTGACGGTCTGGACGCGGCGCGCGCCGTCGTGAAGAACGACGTAGCGTCCGGCCGATTGATAGATATCGGCGACTTTACTGAGTGGAACATTAGGTCCGGCGCCGTTGCGAAGCGGGAGCGCGCTAACCGCGCCAATGTCATTACGGTCCGCCGGATTGAGAATCGCGACGATGCTGAATACACGATTGCCCTCATAGATTTGCCCCGCTTCTGCACCTTGAGATGCGGCACGGATGGTCTCCAGCACGTCCAGTGGTTCGAAGCCCCACAGCGCCAGATCCGCCGGGCGCAACCGGATCTCGAGCTGCGGAGTGCCCGGCGCGGATTGCACTTGCACCTCTGCTGCGCCGCGAATCTTGCCCAGCA